>NZ_JAPPRA010000001.1:2630852-3288565 GCF_026672375.1 Caulobacter sp. SL161 | reverse complement strand
CGACTTGGTCCTACGCCTTGCCGGGGCAGCTGGAAGCGCTGGCCAAGTGAGCTGGAAGGCAAACCTCCCGACCGTCCGCGGCAAACTGCTGATCGACGAGCCGCTGGCGCCGTTCACCTGGTTTCGGGTCGGTGGTCCGGCCGACGTGGTGTTCCTGCCGGCCGACGAGCAGGACCTGTCGGATTTCCTCAAGGCCCTGGACCCGAGCGTTCCGGTCATGGCGATCGGCGTCGGCTCCAACCTGCTGGTCCGCGACGGTGGCGTCGAGGGCGTCATCATCCGTCTGGGCAAGGGCTTCAACACGGTCGAGGCCCTGGGCGACAATCGGATCCGGTCCGGCAGCGCCGTGCCCGACGCCATCCTGGCCCGCAAGGCGGCCGAGGCCGGCATCGCGGGGCTGGAGTTCTATGTCGGCGTGCCCGGCACGATCGGCGGCGCGGTGATCATGAACGCCGGCTGCTACGGCTCCGAGACCGTCAATGTGGTCAAGTCCGTGCGCGTGATGGACCACGCCGGCGTCGTCCGCGAACTGAGCGTCGAGGACCTGCACTACACCTATCGCCACAGCGCCCTGCAGGACGGCGAGCCGGTGATCGTGCTGGACGCGATCTTCGAGGGGACGCCGGACGCGCCCGAGGCGATCAAGGCCCGCATGGCCGAGATCACCGCCCGCCGCGAGACCACCCAGCCGATCCGCGAAAAGACCGGCGGCTCGACCTTCAAGAACCCGCCGGGTTACTCGTCCTGGAAGCTTGTCGACGAGGCCGGCTGGCGCGGAAAGCCCTTCGGCGGGGCGATGTTCTCGCCCCTGCACTGCAACTTCCTGATCAATACTGGCGAGGCGACGGCCGCCGACCTGGAAGGCCTGGGCGAGGCCGTGCGGGCCGACGTGCTGGCCAAGACCGGCGTCCAGCTGGACTGGGAAATCAAGCGGATCGGGCGCGCGGGGTAGGGCGGCCAAATCCTCCCCTGTGAAACGGGGGAGGTGTCGGCGAAGCCGACGGAGGGGGCGAGCTGGAGGTTGGCCGAACTGGCCCCCTCCGGCCCTCTGGGCCACCTCCCCCGCATCGCGGGGGAGGATCTGATCCCCCCAACCCCATTGCTGACTCCCCGTGGCGCGAACCGGTGTTATGACTCCCGCGCCTTTGGGGAGACTCCTTGCTCATGTTCCGTCGTCTGTTGATTGCTTCCGCCGCCTTCGCCCTTGTTTGCGGCGCTGCGCACGCCCAGGACCTCAAGACCGCCGAGGCGCTGCGCGACAAGGCCCTGCGCGACTATCTGGCCTGGGACATCACCGAGGACCTGACCACCAATATCGGCCCGCGCCTTGTGGGCTCGCCGGCCATGGCCAAGGCGAAAGACTGGGGCGTCGCCAAGCTCAAGGCGCTGGGCTTCACCAACATCAAGGTCGATGAGTTCGCCAAGCCCTCTTGGAGCCGGGGCGAGGAGAGCGCCGAGCTGGTCGCGCCCTACGCCATGAAGCTGGGCGCGGTGGGCCTGGGCCGCACCGTCTCGACGCCGGCCGGCGGTCTCGAGGCCGAGGTGGCGCTGTTCAAGACCTTCGCCGACATGATGGCCGCGCCCGAAGGCGCGCTGAAGGGCAAGATCGTGGTGATCACCCAGCCGATGGTCCGCACCCAGAACGGCGCCGGCTATGGCGTGGCGGGGATCTCGCGCCGGGTGGGCCCGGTCGAGGCGGCCAAGCGGGGCGCGGTCGCCATGCTGATCCGCTCGATCTCGACGTCCGACTCCACTGTTCCCCACACCGGCGGCACCGCCAACGGCGAGGGCGTGGTGACCATCCCGGCGGCCGCTATAGGCGTGCCCGAGGCCGAGCAGCTGGAGCGCCTGGCCGCCCGCAAGGTCCCGATGCGGGTGAAGCTCAAGCTGGAGTCGAGCGTCAACCCCAACAACGTGGCCTGGAACATCTCGGGCGACATCAAGGGCTCGGAAAAGCCGGATGAGGTCATCGTCATCGGCGGCCACCTGGACAGCTGGGACGTGGGCACCGGCGCGCTGGACGACGCCACCGGCATCGCCATCACCACGGCTGCGGCCAAGCTGATCGGCGACCTGCCCAAGCGTCCCAAGCGCACGATCCGCGTGGTCATGTGGGGCTCGGAAGAGAGCGGCGGCTCGTCGGAGGCCTATCTGGCCGCGCACAAGGACGAACTGACCAAGATGGTCCTGGCCGGCGAGAGCGACACGGGCGCGGACCGCATCTACAGCCTGCAGGTGCCGGCGGGCTCGCTGGACCATCCGGTGGTCAAGGCCGCCGCCAGCGTGCTGGCCCCGCTGAAGATCTATGTGGATCGCACGCCCGCCGCCGGCGCCGGCGCGGACGTCGCCGGGATCGAGCGGGCCGGGGTTCCGGTCATCAACCTGAACCAGGACGCCAGTCGCTACTTCGACTACCACCACACCATGGACGACACGCTGGACAAGGTTCGCCCCGACGAACTGGCCCAGAACGTCGCCGCCTGGGCGTCGCTGGTCTATCTGGTGGCCGACAGCGACGTGGACTTCCGCGCGCTGAAGCCGGCGGCTCCGGCGGCGAAGTAGGCGTCGGTCTAGGTTCCAAACCGACATCATCCCGGAAGCCTCGCAGAGGCTGTCCGGGACCCAGGGGCTGACGGCAATGCGGTGGCCCCTGGGTCCCGGCTCTGCGCGCTTCGCGCTTGGCCGGGATGACATGACTTGGTTCAGCGTCTTGCGGTTGGCAGGCGCGCTCGGGCTGACTAGGAGTGGCTGAACGTCGCAGCCTTCCAAAGAGTCTCCCGGAAAATGACCCAGCAGCCCCAAGCTGACGCCCCTTTGGCCGGCCGCCACATCGCCGTCCTGCTCGGCGGCCCCTCGTCGGAACGCAAGGTCAGTCTGGTGTCGGGCGCGGCCTGCGCCGACGCGCTGGAGAGGCTGGGCGCCAAGGTCACTCGGATCGATCCGGGTCCGGACGTGGCCCAGGTGCTGACGGCGACCAAGCCGGATATGGTGTTCAACGCCCTGCATGGCGAGTGGGGCGAGGACGGGTGCGTGCAGGGCGTTCTGGAGACGCTGAAGCTGCCCTACACTCACTCAGGCGTGCTGGCTTCGGCCCTGGCGATGGACAAGGCCAAGGCCAAGGCTGTGCTGGCCGCGGCCGGCGTCACAGTGCCGGGTGGCGGCCTTTTCAACCGACACGATGTCGCGCGCGACCATGTGCTGCAGCCCCCCTATGTCGTGAAGCCGAACGCTGAAGGCTCGTCCGTTGGCGTGTTCATCATCAAGGAAGGCGCCAATCGTCCGCCCGAGGAGGTCGGTGCGCCGTCCTGGACCTTCGGCGAAGAGGTGATGGTGGAACCCTACATCCAGGGGATGGAGCTGGCGGTCGCCGTTCTGGGTGAGTCAAATGGTCCCAGGGCGCTGGCGGTGACCGATATCCGTGCATCCACAGGTTTTTACGACTACGAAGCCAAGTACTCCGAAGGCGGTTCAATCCACGTCCTGCCGGCCCCAATCCCCAATGCTGTAAGGGATCGCGCCATGCGTATGGCCGAGCTGGCCCATACCGCTCTTGGTTGCCGAGGGGTAACCCGGTCGGACTTTCGTTATGACGACATTAACGACCTTCTGGTCCTTCTAGAGGTCAACACGCAGCCCGGCATGACGCCGACCTCGCTCGCTCCCGAGCAGGCCGACCACGTCGGGATCCCGTTTGACCAGTTAGTTTTGTGGATCGTGGAGGACGCTTATGCCCGCTGTAGTGCGGGGGGGACCGCCTAAGCCTAGGCGACCCCGGGCCGAAGCGCCCGCAAGTCCGAGTAAAGGTAAGCCGGCGCCCCGCAAGGCTCAGCCGGCTGCGAAGCTGCACGCCGCGCGCGGCGTGGGCTTGTCGCCCACGGTGGCCCTCAGCGTGGCCGGCGCGGCCCTGGGTCTTGGTCTTGTGGTGATGCTCGCGACCGGCCATCGCGCCGAGCGCCTCGGCGCGTCCATGGCCCGCGGCGTCGACAATACCTTCGCCTCCGCCGGCTTCAGGCTGAAGACCGTCCATATTCGCGGCGCTTCGGCGACCGCCCAGGCCGATATCCTCAAGGCTTCGGGCCTGTACCTGGACCAGCCGACCCTCGGCATGGACCTCGCCGACGTGCGGGACCGCGTCCAGGGCGTGGGCTGGGTCAAGGACGCCAAGGTCGTGCGCATGCTGCCCGACACCGTGTTGATCGCGGTTGAGGAACGGCCGGCTCTGGCGGTCTGGCAGAACCATGGCCGCATGAAGGTCATCGACAGCGAAGGCCAGGTCATCACCGAGGCCGATCCGGCGCGGTTCCCGCAACTGCCGTTGGTGGTGGGGCAGGGCGCTGATCAGGCCGCCGGCCTGATCCTGCCGGCCGTCGCCTCGCGTCCGCGCCTGCGCGACCGGCTGGAAGCGATGGTCCGGGTGGACGAGCGCCGCTGGGATCTGCGGCTGAAGGACGGCTCGCTGATCCAGCTGCCGGCCATCGACGAAGAATCCGCGCTGATTCAATTGGATCAGCTCGACCAACGGCAGCGAATCCTGGACATGGGTTTTGCGCGGATTGATCTGCGCGACCCCGAAATGGTGGCTGTGAGACCCCGCGACGCGGTGCTGCCCGGGCAGCCTGCGGCTGACGGGGCGTAAGTGACGTGATGGGCTGAGGTGGCAATAGCGATGTCGCGAATGGAGGATCGGAAACAGGCCCGTGAAGGCCTGAAGGCGACGCTCGTGCGCCAGCCCGCCATCGCGGCCGTCGATCTGGGCGCGTCGAAGGTGACGTGCTTCATCATGAAGGCTGATGGCGTCCACCGGGATAACCGCACTCTGACGACCGCGGGTGTGGGCTATGTGCAGTCGCGCGGCGTGCGCGGCGGCGCGATCGTCAATCTGGACGAGGCCGCCCAGGCGATCGCCCAGGCCGTGGAACGCGCCGAGACCGTGGCCGGCGTCAGCGTCCAG
Organism: Caulobacter sp. SL161; assembly: GCF_026672375.1. Classification (GTDB taxonomy): domain Bacteria; phylum Pseudomonadota; class Alphaproteobacteria; order Caulobacterales; family Caulobacteraceae; genus Caulobacter. The sequence goes on along the minus strand of NZ_JAPPRA010000001.1, from coordinate 3,283,614 downwards.
GGCGTCAGCGTCTGCACCGCCGGCGGCCAGCTGGCCAGCCACCGCGTGCACACCCAGGTCTCGCTGGGCGCCCGTCCGATCGGCGACGGCGACCTGTCGCGCGCCATCGCCTCGGCCCTGGCCCAGGTCCGCATTCCGGGCCGCAAGCCGATCCACCTGCTGCCCATCGCCTGGTCGGTCGACGGTCAGCGCGGCATCCGTGATCCCCGCGCCATGTTCGGCCGCGCCCTGGGTCTGGAGCTGCTGGTGGTCTCGGTCAACGAGAACATCTTCCATACCTTGGCCCACTGCGTGGAGCGCGCTCACCTGTCGTTCGAGGGGATTGTCGCTGCGCCCTTCGCCTCGGCCCTGGCGGCCCTGGAAGAGGACGAGATGGATCTGGGCGCCGTCTGTATCGACATGGGCGGCGGCTCGACCTCGGTAGCCGTGTTCAACAACGGCGCGCTCTGCCACGTCGACAGCCTCGCCGTCGGCGGCGGTCACGTGACCCAGGACATCGCGCGCGGCCTTCAGACCTCTGTGGTCGGCGCCGAGCGCATCAAGACCCTGCATGGCAGCGCCATCGCCTCGGCCAACGAGGACCGCGAGATGATCGAGGCGCCGCCGCGCGGCGACGATCCGGGCGCGGGTCCGGTGATCGCCCCGCGCAGCTTGCTCAAGGGTATCATCCAGCCGCGCGTCGAAGAGACCCTGGAACTGCTGCGCGAGCGCCTGAAGGCCTCGGGCGCGCCGGTCGAGCCGGGCGCGGGCATCGTGCTGACCGGCGGCGCCAGCCAGCTGGCTGGTGTGCGCGAAGTGGCCGTGCGCGTGTTCGACCGTCCCGTGCGCCTGGGGCGTCCGCGCCGGGTGCCGCATCTGGCCGACGCCGCCTCGGGCCCGGCCTTCTGCGCCGCCGCAGGCGTGCTGCACCGCACCGCCTTTGGCCCGCGCGAGGCGGTCTCGTCCAAGGCCCTGGCCGGCGGCGTGGCTCGCAAGCGTCCCATCGACCCCAACGCCAGCCCGATGGCCAAGGCGGCCGCCTGGCTGCGCGACAATCTCTAAGCCGCGACAAAAGCGCGCGAAGTCTTAAAGCGTGAGTAACACTACAGTTTAACTTTTAGGGCCCGGTCGAGCGTCTTGACCGGGCCTTTTGCTGCCTGGAAGCGGCTGTAGACGGAGGTTTTGAGCCTCAGCGGCGTTCGGTCGCACGCGCCTGTGGATCCCCGTAGGACCTTTGGTTCATTGGGGGATTCTGTTGATAGGCCACAATTTATCCAACGGCCCCGCTCGACCAGACCACGACTCAGATTATGCAGTTAACTGCCGATTAACGATGGTGGTTGTTCTGTTAACACGATCGTCGAGGCATCCCCGGCGATTGGGTGTCGCCGAGGTCTAATTTGACGATTTCGGCGTAAGGACGCGAGGGTCCCATGGCTATTTCTCTTTCCGCGCCGCGCACGACCGAGCTGAAGCCGCGTATCGTGGTCTTCGGGGTCGGCGGCGCTGGCGGCAACGCCGTGAACAACATGATCGAGGCGGGCCTCGAGGGTGTGGAGTTCGTGGTGGCCAATACTGACGCTCAACAGCTTCAGTTCGCCAAGACGGACCGTCGCATCCAGTTGGGCGTGCAGATCACTCAAGGCCTGGGCGCTGGCGCGCACCCCGAGGTGGGCATGAGCGCGGCCGAAGAGAGCTTCCCGGAGATCGGTGAGCATCTCGACGGGGCCCACATGGTCTTCATCACCGCCGGCATGGGCGGCGGTACCGGCACCGGCGCGGCCCCGATCATCGCCAAGTGCGCTCGTGAGCGCGGCATCCTGACCGTCGGCGTCGTAACCAAGCCCTTCCACTTCGAAGGCCGTCACCGCATGCGCCTGGCCGACAGCGGCATCCAGGAGCTGCAACGCTACGTCGACACCCTGATCGTCATTCCGAACCAGAACCTGTTCCGCGTCGCCAACGAGCGCACGACCTTCGCCGAAGCCTTCGGCATGGCCGACCAGGTGCTGCACTCGGGCGTTCGCTCGATCACCGACCTGATGGTCCTGCCGGGCCTGATCAACCTCGACTTCGCCGACGTCCGCACGGTCATGACCGAGATGGGCAAGGCGATGATGGGCACCGGCGAGGGCACCGGCGAAGACCGCGCCCTGATGGCCGCTCAGAACGCCATCGCCAACCCGCTGCTGGACGAAGTCTCGCTGAAGGGCGCCAAGGCCGTTCTGGTCAACGTGACCGGCGGCATGGACATGACCCTGCTGGAAGTCGACGAGGCCGCCAATGCGATCTCCGACCAGGTCGATCCGGAAGCCAACATCATCTTCGGCGCGGCCTTCGATCCGTCGCTGGAAGGCGTGATCCGCGTGTCGGTGGTCGCCACCGGCATGGACGGCGCCTCGATCGCCCAGATCGAGCCCAAGCCCGTGTCGCGCAACACCTCCGCCGCCCCGCTGATCGCCGAGACCTCGCGTCCCGCGCCGCAGCCCGAGCCGGCCCGCCCGACCGCCCGCTACGAAGCCGCGCGCCCGGTCGAACGTCCCGTGGCTTTCGCGCCCGAGCCCGCGCCGGAACCCGAGATCGTGATGTCGGCCCCCCAGCCTGAGCCGGAGGCCGAGCTTTACTACGACGAGCCGACCGTAGCTGAAGACCCGCGTATTTCCGCGGCTCCGGCCCGGCCGGTGAACCGCATCGTCGATCCGCTGGTCGATGACGCCGCCGACGAGCCGCTGTTCCCTGAGAACAACTACTACGAAGAGCGTCGTCCTCAGAAGCAGGGCGGGTTCTTCTCGATGTTCGGCGGCGGTCGTCAGCGCTACGAGCAACAGGCCTCCGCGCCGCAGCCCCAGGCCCGCTCGGCCCAGAGCGCGCGTCCGCAGCTGCAGCCGATCGAGGCGCCTCAGGCCGATGACGCCGAGGATCTGGAGATCCCGTCGTTCCTGCGCCGCCTGGCCAACTGAAAGACCGACAAGACCTGACGAAACGCCCCGGGATCGCTCCCGGGGCGTTTTGCTTTTGGTGCTCGCCTTGCGACTCTCGCCGGGGTTGGCCACAGTTCGCCCCGCGATCGCGAGGGGAAATCATGCGTAAGCTTCTGCTGGGCCTTTCGGCCTTGACCTTGGCCACGGCCAGCGCGGCGGCCGCGCAGGACCCAGGGCCTGCAGCCCCTGTGCAGTACGAAGTCGCCTTCCCGAACGCCACGCACCGCGAGGCCCGGATCACGGCGACGTTCCGCAAGGTCCCCAAGGGCGTCCTGCAACTTCGGATGTCGCGGTCGTCGCCCGGGCGCTACGCGATCCACGAGTTCGCCAAGAACGTCTATCAGGTCACCGCCGTCGACGGCGCAGGCAAGCCGCTGAAGGTCGAGCGCACCGAGCCCTACGGCTGGTCGGTTTCGGGGCACGATGGAACGGTCAAGGTCACCTACACCCTCTATGCCGATCGCGGTGACGGGACCTATTCGCAGATCGATACGACCCACGCTCACCTGAACATGCCGGCGACCTTCCTGTGGGCGGTCGGTTATGACGACAAGTCGATCCGCGTTCGCTTCGAGCGCGCCGATCCCAGCTGGAAGATCGCCACCCAGCTGCCTCCGGTGGCGGGCCAGCCCGACAGCTTCTGGGCGCCGAACCTGCAGTACTTCATGGACAGCCCCACCGAGCTCAGCGCCATGACCATGCGCGAGTGGAAGGTGACCGACAAGGGACGTGATTACACCTTCCGCCTAGCCCTCCATCATCCTGGAACGGAGGCGGATGCTGACACCTTCGCCGAGAAGCTGAAGGCCATCGTGCCTGAGCACATCAAGGTGTTCGGCGAGCTGCCCAAGTTCGACTACGGCGAGTACACCTTCATCGCCGACTACATGCCGCAGATCACCGGTGACGGGATGGAGCATCGCAACTCCACCTTCATCAGCCAGCCGCGGTCGTTGTTCCGGGGCAATTTCAGCCAGCTGGGCACGGCCAGCCATGAGCTGTTCCACGCCTGGAACGTCGAGCGCATCCGTCCGGCCGAGCTGGAGCCGTTCGACTTCACCAAGGCCAATCCGACGCCGTCCCTGTGGCTGGCCGAGGGCTTCACCCAGTACTATGGCCCGCTGCTGATCCGGCGGGCAGGACAGTCGACGACGGACGAGTACCTCGCCGGTCTGTCCAGCACGCTGAACGGCGTGGTCAACGGTCCGGGCCGGCTCTATGGCTCGCCGCAGGAGATGAGCCTGCGTGCGCCGTTTGTCGATGCAGCCGCAGCGCTGGATCCGGTCAATCCGAACATCTTCACCTCGTACTACCCGTACGGCGCGGTGATCGGTCTGGCCTTGGACCTGCAGCTGCGCGGACGCGACAAGCCGCTCAGCCTCGACGACTTCATGAAGCAGATGTGGCGCGCCCATGGCGTCACCGAGAAGCCCTACACGCCCGCTGACGTCCGCGCCGCCCTGGCCAAGACGACGGGAGACCAGGCCTTCGCCGACGCCTTTTTCAAGGCCAGCATCGAGGGCTCGGCCCTGCCGGACTTCGCGCCGCTGCTGGAGCGGGCCGGGCTCAAGCTCCGCCCGAAGGCCCCCAAGAAGGCTTGGCTGGGCGCCGCGCGCGTCAAGGTCAGCGGGACGGAGCTGCTACTGGACGCCCCGCCGGCTCCCAATAGCCCGCTCTACGGCGCCGGGGTCGAGGTCGGCGACCGGATCATCAGCATCGGCCGCTTCGTGTTCGCCAACGAGAGCGACTGGATCGACGCTCTGGATCGCCTCAAGCCGGGCGAGGCGACGACCGTGACCTTCTTCCAGCGCGGCCAGCTTCGCCAGGCCCCGCTGACCATCGCCGCCGACCCGACGCTGGAGGTGGTGCGCTTCGAGAAGGCCGACCTCAAGCCGACCGAGGCGCAGTTGGCGTTCCGCAAGGCCTGGCTGGGCGCCGAGATCGAAGCGGCGAAGTAGGGTGCGCCGCGCCGACCCGATCGGATCTGTTACGGTGTAACATATCACTTGCCGGCCGATGTGGAATTGACCAATATGTTATAACATAACATATTGGATCTTCCCATGAGTGCTGCGCCCTCCCAGGCGGTCGCGAGGATCGACCGCCGCCTGCCGGTCACGGTCCTGTCGGGCTTTCTCGGCGCCGGCAAGACGACCCTGCTGAACCACGTCCTGGCCAACCGCGAGGGCAAGAAGGTTGCGGTGATCGTCAACGACATGAGCGAGGTCAATATCGATGCGGCCTTGGTCGCCGAAGGCGGCGCGGACCTGTCGCGCACCGACGAAGCCCTCGTGGAGATGTCGAACGGCTGCATCTGCTGCACGCTACGCGAGGATCTGCTGAACGAGGTGCGCCGTCTGGCCGCCGAGCGCCGCTTCGACTATCTGCTGATCGAGTCGACGGGCGTTTCCGAGCCGATGCCGGTGGCCGCCACCTTCGATTTCCGCGACGAGGCCGAGCAGAGCCTGTCGGACGTGGCGCGGCTGGACACCATGGTCACCGTGGTCGACGCCTTCAACTTCCTGCGCGACTACAGCTCGCGCGACCGGCTGGCCGACCGTGGTGAGACGGCGGGGGAGGGCGATACGCGCACGGTCGTCGACCTGCTGGTCGAGCAGATCGAGTTCGCCGACGTCATCGTGCTGAACAAGGCCGATCTGGTCTCCGCCGACGAGCTGGGCCAGCTTGAGGCGATCATCGCCACGTTCAATCCTCAGGCGCGGATCGTCCGGTCCGAGCGCGGCGCTGTGGCCCTGGGCGACGTGCTGGACACCGGCCTCTTCGATCCCGTGCGGGCCGAAGGCGCGGCGGGCTGGCAGAAGGCGCTCATGGGCGAGGTCCTGCCGGAGACCGAGGAGTACGGCATCGGCCACTTCGTCTATCGCGCGTCCAAGCCCTTCCATCCGGAGAAGCTGAAGGCCTGGCTCGAAAGCGAGTGGCCGGGCGTCATCCGCTCCAAGGGCTTTGTCTGGCTGGCGACCCGGACGGATCGGGTCGGCGGCTGGAGCCAGGCCGGGGCGGTCACCCAGTTTGGCCCGCACGGTCGCTGGTGGGCCACCGCGCCGCGCGATCAGTGGCCCGACGACCCGGCGTGGCGGGCGGCGATCGAGAGGGTCTGGAGGCCCATCTATGGCGACCGTCGCCAGGAGATCGTGCTGATCGGCCAGAACATGGATCGCGAGGCCCTGACCAAGGGCTTTGACGCCTGCCTGTTGTCGGACCTGCAGTTCGGCTTTGGTCCCAAGGCCTGGGCCAAGCTGCCCGACCCGTTCGCGCCGTGGTGAGGACCGCGCCGCCGCTGGACGCCGACGGCGTGGTTCAGGAGCCGACGCCCGAATGGGTCGCCGCACGCTTCGGGGTGAGCCTCGAGGAGGCTGAATGGACGCTCGTCCTCTATCGCTTCTCGATGCTGTATCCCGAGGGCCCAGAGCCAGGTCGCTTCTTCTGCGAGGCGCTTTAGACGCGGGTCTCGTTGAACGCCGCAGAGCGGGCGCGGGCAGCGGCGAACGCGCCGGTCGCGCCGAAATAGGCGCAACCGGCCAGCAGCACGATGGTCGTCGCCACGCTCGCCTCCGGGCCAAAGGCGCCGCCCGTCAGCCACCAGGGCGCGCCGGCCTTGGGGGCCAGGTCGACGACGAGGCTCTGCACCGCGATCCGGCCGCCGCTGACCTCCAGGCCAAAGCCGACGCCCAGCAGCCAGTTCCAGGCGGTGTGCCAGGCGCAGACGCCCCAGAGCGAGCCTTCCTTGATCGCGTAGAGACTGATCATCACACCGAACAGGACGAGGTTGGCCAGGGCCAGGACCAGCTCCTTGGACGGCGAGATGTTGCCGCCGTGCATGATGGCGAACAGTGCGCTGTTGATGACGATGGCCAGGATGAGGCCGTGGCGCGAGGCGACCAGCTGCATCAGCCAGCCCCGCATCAGCAGCTCCTCGGTGCCGCCCTGGATCACAAAGCCCGCAAAGAGCGCCAGGATGGGCAGGAACAGTATCGGCGCGGGCGCGCTCCACACGCCGAACCCTTCGATACGGTAGCCGCCGGTCGCCCAGATCAGGCCGATGACGCTGAGCAGGAAGCCGCACCCGACCAGCAGGCCCCGCGTGTATCGCCGAACAAACTCACCGTTGAGGCCCAGCACCCACGGCGAGCGGCGCTCGAACAGCCACACCCAGGCTAGCAGCAGCAGCGCGGTCAAGCCGAAGCCGAGCAACTGAATGACCATCGGCAGCCACTGGGTTTCCAGATCGACCTGATGGAAGCCCATCGGCATCAGGACGCCGAGGACCGTGGCCAGCTGGCCCACGGCGAAGAAGACGATGATCAGCGGAATGGCCGCAGCGGTCCAGGTGCGGCGATGCTTGGACTGTCTGGGTCCATAGAGTTCGACGTTCTTCAAGATGAGCCCCCGCTCTTTCGATATCCGCCGTGTGTCGTCGGCGCTTCGGCTGCGCTCGTGGCGCAGAACGGGGCGGGGGGAAACTTGATTATGGCTCATGAAGCGGTTGTCACCCGTCCGATCGGGACGCCCGGGTCAGATGGCGAGCTCGATCTGGACGCGGGTCCGGTCGCCGGCCGTGACGCCAGCGCGCCGGCGAACCTGAGCTTTCAGAGGCAGAAGAAAGCTTCCCGATCGCGTGTCGGGAAACACCGAGGTGTCCCAGGCCAGGCCCGCGATCTCGGCGCGCACACGAAGGGATCCAAAGCCGGCGCGCGGGCCGCTCAAGGCGCGAAGGCCGTCTGCGGCCTCGGCGGGGAGGGTGACGAAGAACCAGCCGCCAGCGCCGCTGGAGCGCCAGATCTCGGCTTCGAAGTCGTAACGCATCTCATCCTTCCGCTGATCGGCGGAAGATGGAGGGCGGCGCGCCGAAGCTTGTCAGCATCCGGCGCGCCGCGCCCCGTTAGTCGATCTTGACGAACGGCGTGCCGCCGCTGGTCACCTTGGGCATCTCGCCGTTCCACTTTTCGATGGCCAGCTGTTGCAGGACCTGCGGATTGGCGCGCAGAGCCTCGCCCTTGATTCGGATGGCCTCAGCCTCACCGCGCGCCTTGGCGACGGCGGCGTTGGCCAGGGCAGTTTCCTTGGCTTCGAGCGCCTTGGCCGCCAGGGCTTCCTGCTCCAGCTGGGTCTTGGCCTGCATCTGCTGGATGATCGCCTGCGGGTAGCGGATCGAGCCGATCCAGTCGAGCTGGCTGATATTGACGCCGTGACGGGCCCACTTGCTGGAGACGCGAGCGTAGGCCTTCTGGATCACCATCTGACGGCCGCCGCTGTAGAGCGTCTCGACCCCGACCTTCTCGGCCTCGGCGGCGACGGCCGAGCGGACGTCATTGCGGATCGGGCCGTCCAGCAGCTGGTCGAACGACAGGCGATAGGTCTGGTACAAGCTCGGGGCCGAGGCCGGATTGACCTGCAGCGTCACCGAGATGTCGGCCGTCATCGGCAGGCCGGTGTTGTCCGAGAAGGTGATCTCTTCGTTCTCGTTGCCGCGCTCATCGGCTTCGCGGGTATAGCCGTAGGTGCGCTGGATCACCGGATACTGGATGATCCGCTCGCCGATGCCGCGCAGGTACCAGCGGGCGGGCAGGGGTTCGGGATCGACACCAGCCGACGCGCCCAGGGTGCGGATCTTCACGCCGACATTGCCCGGCTCGACCGTCGAGCTCTGGGTGACGACGACGCAGGAGCTCAGCAGCAGCAGCACGACGCCGACGCTGATGGCGACCGCTTGCTTGCCCTTGCTCTGGAAGGGCGATTTGAACGGGGGCTTGTTGCCGGAAGGGATGGCGAATGGGCTCTCGGGCATGCGGGGGTCCTCGCGCTAGATTTGTTCCGGATGGTAGAGCGGGAAGCGCGGCCGCGCGCAAGCGGCGTCTCCCACACAGGCTCAAAATCGGCTAGCCTGTCACGATATGCCAACTTCACGCGGAAACCGGTCACGATGAAGCTGATGCGCGCCGATCGGAAGATTCTTCAGATCCTCCAGGAGGACGGCAAGATCTCCAATGTGGATCTCGCCGAGCGGGTGGGGCTGTCGCCGAGCCCCTGTCTGCGGCGGGTGAAGCAGTTGGAGGCCTCGGGCTTGATCCGTGGCTATGTGGCGTTGCTGGATCGCCGCAAGGCCAAGCTGGACGTGCTGGCCTATGTGGAGGTGCAGGTCGACCGCCACAGCGAGGAGGCGGCCGAGGCCTTCCAGCAGGCGGTTCTGCGCGAGCCGGAGGTCGTCGGTTGCTACGCCATGACGGGCGGCTACGACTATCTGCTGCGGGTGGTGGTGCCCAGCCTCGACGCCTATGCCGACTTCACGATGAAGCGCCTGCTGAAGATGCCGGCCGTCAAGGACGTGCGGTCCTCATTCGTGCTCGACACCATCAAGGATCAGACGGCGCTGCCGCTTGATTATGTCGCCTGATCACTTACTGCGCTAATTGATCCAGATCATTGGCATATCGTGACCGTCGTGGCCTTGCGCGTGGTCATAATCGCCACGTTCTGTCTCAGCTTTCGCGATAAGCTGCCGCTCCCATCTCATTGGAGCGCGGCCGCATGCTGGTTCTCGATCGCAAGCCCCTGACGCCCGCCTGGGCCTCGCCGATGCGCCAGGCGCTGGAGGGCGTGCAAGGCTACAAAGCCGGCATGACCCTGGCCGAGGCCGGACGCCGCACGGGGCTGACCGCCTTCTCCAAGCTGGCCAGCAACGAGAACCTTTTGGGCCCCAGCCCCAAGGTCGCCGAGGCGGTGATGGCCGCGATGGCCGAGCCGCACATCTATCCCGATCCGCACAGCGACGTGCTGCGCGCGGCGATCGGTGAACGCCTGGGCGTTTCGCCGGCGCGTCTGGTCATCTCGCCAGGATCGGAGGCGCTGATCGACTACGTGTTTCGGGCCGTGCTGCACCCGGGCGACTCGATCCTGCTGTCCAGCCCGACCTTCCCGACCTACGAGATCTTCGGCCGCTGCGCCGAGGCGCGGATCATCGACGTGCCGCGTCTGGCGAATTTCGACATGGACGTTCCGGCCGTGTGCGCCGCCGCCGCCCAGGGCCCCAAGCTGCTGGTGCTGTGCACGCCCAACAATCCGACGGGCAACGCGCTGAAGGCGGCGGATTTCCAGGCGATCCTGGCGGCCACCCCGCGCTCGACCGTCGTGTTCGTCGACGAGGCCTATCGCGAGTATCACGAGGCCTTCGACACCTTCGCCCTGCTGGACGCCTGGGGCGGTCCGTGGGTGTCGGCCCGCACCTTCTCCAAGGCCTATGGCCTGGCCGGTTTGCGCATGGGCTATGGCGTCGCGTCTTCGCCCGAGCTGGTCGATTATCTGGACCGCATCCGCCCGCCCTTCAACGTCACGGCCGTCAGCCAGGCCGCCGCGCTGGCCGCCTGGGAAGACCAGGACTACCTCAAGCGCACGGTCGCCCAGACGATCGCCGAGCGCGGCCGGGTGGAGGCGGTGCTGGACGACATGGGCGTCGAGCACACCGAAAGCCGCGCCAATTTCGTGTTCCTGCGGACGCCGGCGGGTCCGGACGCCACCGCCGCGCATTTGTTGCACCAAGGGCTCATCATCCGGCCGACGCCCGTCGCCGGCGGCTGGGTCCGGATCACCATCGGCCGCCCGGCCGACAACGACGCCCTGATCGCCGCCCTGCCGGCGGCCCTTTCGCTCTAAGCACACGGAGACGCCCGCATGACTCTCGTCACCGACCAGAACCCCCTGGGCCTCGACGGCTTCGAGTTCGTCGAGTTCACCAGCCCCGATCCGGCGGCCATGAAGGCCCTGATCGAGCAACTGGGCTTCGTCGCCGCCAGCAAGCATCCGACCAAGGCCGCGACCCGCTACAAGCAGGGCCGCGTGAACCTGATCGTCAATGAAGAGACCACCGGTCAGGTCGCCGACTTCCGCGCCGACCACGGCCCGTCGGCCAACGGCATGGCCTTCCGTGTCGAGAACGCTGAGCAAGCCTATGCGGACGCGATCAAGCGCGGCGCCAAGGCCGCCGACGCCTCGCGCTCGCTGCTAGGCGCGGAGGCCAAGGTGCTGGAAGGGATCGGCGGGTCCTTGCTCTATCTCGTCGACCGCTATGGCGACGCCGGCACGATCTATGACGCCTGGGAGCAGGTTCCGGGCGCGGCCCTGGCGGAAGCCAAGAACAATGTCGGCCTCGATCTGCTCGACCACCTGACCCACAACGTCAAGCGTGGCCAGATGCGCACCTGGTCGACCTTCTACAACCAGATCTTCGGCTTCGAGGAGCAGAAGTACTTCGACATCAAGGGCCAGGCGACCGGCCTGTTCAGCCAGGCGATGATCGCGCCCGACAAGGCCATCCGCATCCCGCTGAACGAAAGCCAGGACGACAAGAGCCAGATCGAGGAGTTCATCCGCCAGTACAACGGCGAGGGCATCCAGCACCTGGCCATGACGACGGACAATATCTACGAGACCGTCGAAAAGCTGCGCGCCCGCGGCGTGAAGCTGCAGGACACCATCGAGACCTATTACGAGCTGGTCGACAAGCGCGTCCCCGGCCACGGCGAGGACCTGGAGCGTCTGAAGAAGAATCGCATCCTGATCGACGGCAATGTCGGTGAGGAGGGCCTTCTGCTGCAGATCTTCACCGAGAACCTGTTCGGCCCGATCTTCTTCGAGATCATCCAGCGCAAGGGCAACGAAGGCTTCGGCAACGGCAACTTCCAGGCCCTGTTCGAGAGCATCGAACTGGACCAGATCCGCCGCGGCGTGATCACCGTCGACGCCTGAGGCAGCCGCCTCAAAATACCTTTCGGCGTCATCCCGGCCGAAGCGTAGCGTAGAGCCAGGACCCAGGGGCGGCGCGCACAGCGTTTCGTCACCCCCTGGGTCCCGGATCGCCCTTCCAGGGCGTCCGGGATGACATGGGAAAAGTGCTGAACAAGGCACGGGAACGCACATGGACCTCCGCTACCAAACCGGCTTCGGCTCCTATTTCGAAACCGAGGCGCATCCCGGCGCTCTGCCGATCGGGCGCAACTCGCCGCAGAAGGTTCCGTTCGGCCTCTATGCCGAGCAGCTGTCGGGCTCGGCCTTCACCGCGCCGCGCCATGAGAACCGCCGCACCTGGCTCTATCGCCTCCGGCCCAGCGCCGGACACGGGGCCTATCAGCCCTATGCGCAAGCTAGCCTCGTCTCGGCCTTTCCGGGTCCTGCCACGCCCAACCGCCTGCGCTGGAGCCCGCTGGAGATCCCGGCTGCGCCGACCGACTTCGTCGATGGCCTGGTGAGTCTGGCCGGCAACGCCGACGCCGCGACGCTGGGGGGCATCGCCGCGCACGTCTATCTGGCCAATGTCTCGATGCAGAACCGGGTGTTCTACAACGCCGACGGCGAGATGCTGATCGTGCCGCAGATGGGCGTGCTGACCCTGGTCACCGAGATGGGCGTGCTGAAGGTGGGCCCCGGCCACATCGCGGTGATCCCGCGCGGCGTGCGCTTCCGGGTCGAGGTCGAAGGGCCCTCGCGCGGCTATGTCTGCGAGAACTATGGCGCGGCCTTCCGCCTGCCGGAACTGGGGCCGATCGGCGCCAACGGCCTGGCCAATCCGCGCGACTTTGAAGCCCCGGTGGCGGCCTTCGAGGATATCGATGCGCCCACGCAAGTGATCCAGAAGTTCCAAGGCGCGCTGTGGGCCGCGACCTTGGATCACAGCCCGCTGGACGTGGTGGCCTGGCACGGCAATCTGACGCCGTACCGCTATGACCTGTCGCGGTTCAACACGATCAACACGGTCAGCTACGACCATCCCGACCCGTCGATCTTCACGGTCCTGACCTCGCCCAGCGACACGCCCGGGACGGCCAACTGCGACTTCGTGATCTTCCCGCCGCGCTGGATGGTGGCCGAGGACACGTTCCGCCCGCCGTGGTTCCACCGCAACGTGATGAGCGAGTTCATGGGCCTGATCCATGGCGCCTATGACGCCAAGGAGGGCGGCTTCGTCCCCGGCGGCGCGTCCTTGCACAACTGCATGAGCGACCACGGCCCCGACGTCGCCAGCCACAAGAAGGCGACCGAAGCGGTCCTGGCCCCGCACAAGATCGACGGGACCATGGCCTTCATGTTCGAGAGCCGCTGGGTGTTCCGCCCGACGGCCCTGGCCCTGGAGTCCGCAGCGCTGCAGCCCGACTACGACGCCTGCTGGACCGGCTTCCCCAAGGCTCGCCTGTCCTGACCAAAATTCCGTTCGCGATCCCCCGTCAGGACGCACGCCGGCCTCGATCCGGCTTGCGCGCGGTCCGGCGATGTGGGGGGATGGCTGAAAATTCAAAGTCCCGGAGGAAAACCGAATGAAGCTCGCGTCTCTCAAGGGTGGTCGCGACGGCCGTCTGGTGGTGGTCTCCAACGACCTGGCCTGGTTCACCGACGCCGGGACGATCGCGCCGACCCTGCAGGCCGCGCTCGACAACTGGGAGCACTGCGGGCCCATGCTGGCGGGCCTGGCCGAGAGCCTCGAGCACGGCGCGGTGCCTAAGGAGCGCTTCCACGAGCACGACGCGCTCAGCCCGCTGCCGCGCGCCTATCAGTGGGTCGACGGCTCGGCCTATGTGAACCATGTCCAATTGGTGCGCAAAGCGCGCGGCGCCGAGATGCCCGAGAGCTTCTGGACCGATCCTCTGATGTACCAGGGCGCGTCCGACGGCTTCCTGGCCCCGCGTGATCCGATCCCGCTGGCCGACGCGAGCTGGGGCTGTGATCTGGAGGGCGAGGTGGCGGTCATCGTCGATGACGTGCCGCTGGGCGCGACCCGCGAGGAGGCGCTGGCGGCCATTCGCCTGGTCATGCTCTGCAATGATGTCTCGCTGCGCAACCTGATCCCGGGCGAGCTGGCCAAGGGTTTCGGCTTCCTGCAGTCAAAGCCCGCCAGCGCGTTTTCGCCGGTGGCGGTGTCGCCCGACGCCCTGGGTGACGCCTGGAAGGACGGCAAGCTGCATGGGGCCCTGCTGGTCGAACTGGACGGCAAGGACTTCGGCCGCGCCGACGCCGGTGTCGACATGACCTTCGACTTCGGCACGCTGGTGGCTCACGCCGCCAAGACCCGCAGCCTCTGCGCCGGCACCATCGTCGGCTCGGGCACGGTCAGCAACCGCGACGCCGACGGCGGCCCCGGCAAGCCGATCAGCGAAGGCGGTCTTGGCTATTCGTGCCTGGCCGAGGTCCGCACCGTCGAGACCCTCCTGCACGGCGCGCCCAAGACGCCGTTCCTGCTGGGCGGCGACACCATCCGCATCGAGATGAAGGACGCCAAGGGCCACTCGATCTTCGGCGCCATCGAGCAGACGGTCGAACGGATTTGACGGACGAGACTGCGCCCGCCGCAGCTGGGCGGATCTGGGAGACCCGGGCCGGAATCAATCTTGGCCCGCTAGACCTGATCACCGACGGCGGCGCGCGCAACTATGTGCTGCAGATCGGCGAGGCGCGTTTCCACGGCTTCATCGTGCGCCGGGGCGAGGCGGTGTTCGGCTATGTCGACCGCTGCCCCCACGCCGGCCTGCCGCTGGCCCAGGAACTGGACCGCTACCTGACGCCCGACGGCGATCTGATCCTGTGCTCCTGGCACGGGGCGGTGTTCAAGGTCGAGGACGGCGCCTGCGTTGGCGGTCCGTGCGCCGGCGCGCGGCTCAAGCCTTGGCCTGTTGAGGCGCGGGAAGGGCGGGTTGTAACGGCGTAAGAAGTGCCGTCTCCCGCGGCCTGGAGATGCGGCAACTCGGCTCTTTTGCGCGGCCGTAAGCACGCCCACCTCCAAGCCTGTTTCCCCTTCACCGAAAACCGCGCTATGCAGCGGCCGACTTCCGGCCGCTCGCCGGACCGGTACGCAAGACTTGAGACGCTCATGCCCAGCTTGAACGAGATCCGCAGCACCTTCCTCGACTACTTCGGCAAGGCCGATCACGCCGTGACGCCGTCGGCGCCGCTGGTGCCGCAGAATGATCCGACCCTGCTGTTCGTCAACGCCGGCATGGTGCCGTTCAAGAACGTGTTCACGGGCGCCGAGACCCCGGCCCATCCGCGCGCGGCCAGCTCGCAAAAGTGCGTCCGCGCCGGCGGCAAGCACAACGACCTGGACAATGTCGGCTACACCGCCCGCCACCACACCTTCTTCGAGATGCTGGGCAACTTCTCGTTCGGCGACTACTTCAAGGAACAGGCGATCCACCACGCCTGGACTCTGCTGACCGGCGAGTTCAAGCTGCCGAAGGAAAAGCTGCTGGTCACGGTCTACCATACCGACGACGAGGCTGCCGACCTGTGGAAGAAGATCGCCGGCCTTGGCGATGATCGCATCATCCGCATCCCGACCAACGACAACTTCTGGTCCATGGGCGACACCGGCCCCTGCGGTCCGTGCTCGGAAATCTTCTTCGACCACGGCCCCCACATCGCCGGCGGCCCTCCCGGCAGCCCCGATGAGGACGGCGACCGTTTCATCGAGATCTGGAACCTCGTGTTCATGCAGTTCGAGCAGCTGGCCGGCGGTGAGCGCATCAGCCTGCCCAAGCCCTCGATCGACACCGGCATGGGCCTGGAGCGGATCGCCGCCGTGCTGCAGGGCCAGCACGACAACTACGACATCGATCTCTTCAAGGCCCTGATCGCCGCCAGCGTCGAGCTGACGGGCGTCAAGGCCGAAGGCGCCCAGGCGCCGTCGCACCGCGTGATCGCCGACCACCTGCGCTCGTCGTCGTTCCTGCTGGCCGATGGCGTGTCGCCGTCGAACGAAGGCCGCGGCTACGTCCTGCGCCGCATCATGCGCCGGGCCATGCGCCACGCCTATCTGCTGGGCGCCAACGAGCCCCTGATGCACCGCCTGGCCCCGACCCTGGTGGCCGAGATGGGGCAGGCCTATCCGGAACTGCGCCGCGCCGAGGCCTCGATCGTCGAGACCCTGCGCCAGGAAGAAGAGCGCTTCCGCACCACGCTGGGTCGCGGCATGGGTCTTCTGGATGAGGCCACCGCCAACCTCTCGGCCGGCGACGTGCTGGACGGCGAGACCGCCTTCAAGCTCTACGACACCTACGGCTTCCCGCTGGACCTTACCCAGGACGCCGTCCGCGCCAAGGGCCTGACCGTCGACACCGACGGCTTCGACGCGGCCATGCAGAAGCAGCGCGAAATGGCGCGCGCCAACTGGGCCGGTTCGGGCCAGCAGGGCGCGGCGGCCGCCTGGTTCTCGATCAAGGAAAAGGCCGGCGCCACCGACTTCGTCGGCTATGAGACCACCGAAACGACCGGCGTCGTGAAGGCCATCGTCGTCGACGGCGCCGAGGTCGAGAGCGCTTCGGCCGGGCAAACCGTCGAGGTCCTGCTGGACCGCACCAGCTTCTACGCCGAGAGCGGCGGTCAGGCCGGCGACACCGGCGTCATCGAGGCCAATGGCCGCGAGAGCCGCGTGATCGACACCCAGAAGCAGGCCGGCGAGTTGCACGTCCACCGCGTCGAACTGGCAAGCGACATGAAGGTCGGCGATCAGGTCGTGGCCGGCGTTGATGCCGACCGTCGTCACACCACCCGCTCGAACCACTCGGCCGCCCACCTGGTGCATGCCGCCCTGCACCATGTGCTGGGTCCGCACGTCGCTCAGAAGGGCCAGATGGTCGATGGCGAGCGCATGCGCTTCGACTTCAGCCACGGCGGCCCGCTGACGGCTGACGAGCTCGACCGCATCGAGGCCGAGGTCAACGAAGTCATCCGCCAGAACGTCCCGGCTGAGACCAAGGAAATGGCCCCGCAGGAGGCCATCGAAGCCGGCGCCGTGGCGCTGTTTGGCGAAAAGTACGGCGACAGCGTCCGCGTGCTGACCCTGGGTAAGTCGCTGGCCGACGAGGCCAAGGCCTATTCCGTGGAACTGTGCGGCGGCACGCACGTCGCCCGCACCGGCGACATCGCCCTGTTCAAGATTGTCTCCGAGCAAGGCGTCGCCGCCGGCGTGCGCCGCATCGAGGCCCTGACCGGCGAGGCGGCCCGCCGCTTCCTGCTGGACCAGGCGGGCGTGGCCAAGTCGCTGGCCGATCAGTTCAAGACCCCGGTGGCCGAGGTCGCCTCGCGCGTCGACGCCCTGATCGCCGACCGCAAGCGCCTGGAGAAGGAGCTGGCCGAGGCCAAGAAGCAGCTGGCCCTGGGCAGCGGCGGCGCGGCCTCGGGTCCTGAAGATGTGAACGGCGTGGCCCTGATCGCCCGCGTCCTCGACGGCGTCGGCGGCAAGGAGCTGCGCGGCGTGGCCGAGGAGTTCAAGAAGCAGCTGACCAGTGGCGTTGTCGCCTTGGTCGGCACGTCGGACGGCAAGGCCGCCGTCACGGTGGCGGTCACCGCCGACTTGACGAGCAAGTTCAGCGCCGCCGATTTGGCCAAGGCCGCCGTTATCGCCATGGGCGGCCAGGGCGCCGGCGGCAAGGCCGATTTCGCCCAGGGCGGCGCGCCTGACGACAGCAAGGCCCAGGAAGGCCTCGCGGCCGTCAAGGCGGCTCTGGTCGGCTAAGGCCCACAGGCGCAGACGCCAAATAACAAGGCCCACCCTCCGTTGCGGAGCGGTGGGCTTTTTTGTGGGCTGTGCGCGTTACGTGCCGTGGCGCTTATCGGGACGGAAATCGTCGTCCTTCGACAAGCTCAGGATGAGGATTTTGTGCGAGCCGACGCTTTCATTCGTCCTCACCCTGAGCTTGTCGAAGGGCGAGGGCGGCTTCCACGGCGCGATCAAGGCCTGGAACAGCTTCCTTGTCGGCGCGCAGAACCGCACGATCGGTCAGGTTCGCGCCGGCGGGGTGCCTTAGGTCTGTCTCCGCCAAGGAGGTGCGGATGAAGCCGGACGTCGCTGAAAACTATCACGCCAGGATGCGCCGGGTGCTCGATCATATCGACGCGCACCTGGACGAAGACCTGAGCGTCGAGGTCCTGGCGGCGGTCGCGGCCTTCTCGCGGCGCCATTTCCAGCGTCAGTTCTCGGGGCTGTTCGGGATCGGGGGCGCCGCCTACGTTCAGTTGGCGCGAATGAAGCGGGCGTCCTATCGCCTGGCCTTTCGCGACCAGGACGGGGTGCTGGGGATCGCGCTCGATAGCGGCTACGAGGGCCCCGAAGCGTTCAGTCGCGCGTTCCGCCGGCTGTTCGACCAGAGCCCTTCATCGTTCCGTCGAGCGCCGCGCTGGGAGCCTTGGCATGCGGCCCAGTCGCCGCTGGTTCAAGCCAGGAGACAGACCATGACCTTCACCGACGACGATGTCCAAATCGTCGACTTTCCCGACACCCCCGTCGCCGTTATGCGGCACGAGGGTGATCCGGCTCTGCTGGGCGATACGATCCGCCGGTTCATCGCCTGGCGCAGAGCGGCCGGCCTGCCGCCGCGTGTGAGCGCGACGTTCAACGTTTTTCATGACGACCCGGACGACACGCCGGCCGACCAGCATCGGATGGACCTGTGCGCGGCGACCGGGCGGGTGGCGCCTAACCCCGATGGGGTGACGGCGGGGCTGATCCCAGGCGGTCCGTGCGCCGTGCTGCGCCAGATCGGCTCCAGCGACGACCTGCGCGCCGCCTCGCGGTTCCTCTACGGCGAATGGCTGCCGCGCAGCGGACGCGAGCCGCGCGACGCGCCGTTCTTCGCCCAGCGCGTCAGCTTCTTTCCGGACGTTCCGGAACACGAGGCGGTGACGGATCTGTTCTTGCCGCTCTCGCCCAGGACCTGAGAGAGGGCGTCCGCCAAACCACGGCGGACGCCGGCTGCCTCACCCCTTGAAGAACGCCGAAAGCTTGTTGCCGTCGGGATCGCGCACATACGCCAGGTAGTAGCCCTCGCCATAGGTCGGGCGCGGTCCCGGCGGTCCGGCGCAGACCCCGCCGTGGGCCAGGGCGGCGGCGTGGAAGGCGTTGACCTGCTGGGGCGAGTCGGCCTTCAAGCCGATCATGATGCCGTTGCCCGCCTTGGCGGGTTCGCCGTTCTCGGGCGAGCAGATCATCACGGTGGCGTGCTCGGCGTCTGGCCCGTAACCGATCCAGTCGCCTTGTCGCCAAAGCCGCTGATTGCCCAGCGCGCCCAGGGCCGCGTCATAGAAGGCGCCGGCCCGGTCGGGGTCGCTGGCGCCGATGGTGATATAGCTGATCATCAGGATGTCCTCCTGGCGAGGACCTTAGCGGTCTAGCTGACACGGGCTGTCAGCAGGATCGCCACCAGCGACAGCGAGACGATGGAGACGGCGGTTGTCAGCGCGACGATCCTCGCGGCTCCGCGCGGCCACACGCCATAGGCGCGGGTCTGGATGAAGACGTTCACCGCCGTCGGCGCGGCCGCCACCAGGGTCGCGCCGGCTCGGAACTCGGCGGGAGCCGGGGTCAGGCCGATCGACAGCCAGACCAGCAGCGGGAAGGCCAAGAGCTTGGCCAGAGCCGCCAGAACAACGGGCCCGGCGCGAGGGCCGGCCTCGTCCTCGGTCCGAGGAAGACCCAGCGCCGCGCCAAGCGCCACAAGCCCCACCGGGCTGCCCGAGGCGGCGGCCAGGCCGATGGCGCGATCCAGGGGCTGGGGCAGGGCTAGATTCAGCAGCGCCAGCAGCAGGCCCAGCAGCGCAGCGATGACGACCGGGTTCTGAAAGGCCTGCGCCATCGCACGCCACACCGATCGTCCTGCCGCCCAGCCCAGAAGTCCGACGCCCGCCGCCGCCAGGACGACGAAGTCGGCCGCGATCGCGCCGGCCACCAGGCGCGCGGTCTCGCCGCCCAGCACGGCGGCGGTGACGGGGACGGCGAGGAAGGCGCTGTTGCCCACGCCGGCGGCCATCGCGGCCCCGGCCTGCTCGGGACGGCTCCAGCCCAGCGCACGACCGCCGGCGACCAGGCTCGCCATCACCGCCAGCCCGACGGCCGCATAGGCTGCAAGCCCTGACCACAACTCGGGTTCAGGCCGGCCCAGGCGCGACAGGGAATGGATCAGCAGGGCCGGGAAACCCACCCAATAGACATAGGCCGACAGGCCTTGGGTCATCCGCGCGTCGAGCAGGCGCAGCCGGCTGAGGGAGACGCCTGCGACGACCAGCAGAAAGAACGGCCAGACGCGGGCGGCGACGTCGAGGACGAGCACGATCCGTCGATCAGCCCTGGCGCTCGTCGCCCGGCAAGCGGATGTGCACGAGCTTCCAGGTGAACAGCGCCTTGCGCTCGAAGGTGAAGATCGTGACCTTGCGGGTGGCGTCCGGGCGCTTGACCGAGATGCGCACGCGGTTGGGATCCCAATAGGCGATGCCGGGATAGGGGCCGCGCAGGGTGTCGCGGATCTGGCCCTTGAGGCTCTCGTCGCGGGCGGAGGCGGGCGGCGCCTTGCCGGGCGCATAGCCGCGCGTCAGGGCCGAGACGCCGGCCACGGTCAGGTATCGGTCGACCTTGGGCTCGGGCGGCGCGATGGGCTCTATGGCCTTCTTGAAGACGCTCATCGGATCGCGCCACAGGGACGGGGCTTCAGGCTTGGCGGCCGGCGCGTCGACGACCAGCTGCGCGGTCAGGCTGCGGCGCACGGAGGGGAAGTCGACCAGCTCACCGATCGCCTGCACGTCCTCGTACTGGGCGGCGGCTTTCAAGGCGCGGAAGGCGAACCACGGCGCGGTCGCGAAAGCGGTTGCGAACACGAAGATCGCCAGAACGATCAGGTCCCAGATCCGCTTCTGCAGAGTCATGCCACGCCCCCGAATGGTTAACGCCGGATAGATCAGGTCTGGGCCCGGCTCGCAAGACCGCTCGCGCGTCAGGGGCGCCTGAGGCGCGGCCAAGAAAAACGCCCCGGAGGAGGACCTCCGGGGCGTTTCGCTCACGGGCTATGGGCCCAGAGGCTTTAGGCCATGGCCTTCTTCAGGTTCTCGTCGATCTTGTCGAGGAAGCCTTCGGTGGTCAGCCAGCCTTGCTTGTCGCCGACCAGCAGGGCCAGGTCCTTGGTCATGTAGCCGCTCTCGACGGTGTCGATGCAGACCTTCTCCAGGGTGGCGGCGAAGTTGGCCAGGTCCTGGTTGTCGTCCAGCTTGGCGCGGTGGGCCAGGCCACGGGTCCAGGCGAAGATCGAGGCGATCGAGTTGGTCGAGGTGCTCTCGCCCTTCTGGTGCTGGCGGTAGTGGCGGGTGACGGTGCCGTGGGCGGCTTCGGCTTCCACCGTCTTGCCGTCCGGCGTCATCAGCACCGAGGTCATCAGGCCCAGCGACCCGAAGCCCTGAGCGACGATGTCCGACTGCACGTCGCCGTCGTAGTTCTTACAGGCCCAGACATAGCCGCCCGACCACTTCAGGGCCGAGGCCACCATGTCGTCGATCAGGCGGTGCTCGTAGTGGATGCCGGCGGCCTTGAACTGCTCGGCGTAGTGCGCGTCGTAGATCTCCTGGAAGATGTCCTTGAAGCGGCCGTCATAGGCCTTGAGGATCGTGTTCTTCGTGGAGAGATAGACCGGATAGCCGCGGTTCAGGCCGTAGGCGAACGAGGCGTGTGCGAAGTCGCGGATCGACTCGTCGAGGTTGTACATCGCCATGGCGACGCCGGCGTCCGGAGCCTTGAACACTTCGTGCTCGATGGTCTGGCCGTCTTCGCCGACGAACTTGATCGACAGGGTGCCCTTGCCCGGGAACTTGAAGTCGGTCGCGCGGTACTGGTCGCCGAAGGCGTGACGGCCGACGATGATCGGTTGCGTCCAGCCCGGCACCAGGCGCGGCACGTTCTGGCAGATGATCGGCTCACGGAAGATCACGCCGCCCAGGATGTTGCGGATGGTGCCGTTGGGCGACTTCCACATCTTCTTGAGCTTGAACTCCTCGACGCGTTGCTCGTCGGGGGTGATGGTGGCGCACTTGACGGCGACGCCGTGCTTCTTGGTGGCGTTGGCCGCGTCGATCGTCACCTGATCGTCGGTGGCGTCCCGATTCTCGACCGACAGGTCATAATAGTCGAGTTCCAGATCCAGGTACGGGAAGATCAGCTTGTCCTTGATGAGCTTCCAGATGATGCGGGTCATTTCATCGCCGTCCATGTCGACGACGGGATTGGCGACTTTGATCTTGGCCATTGCGGGGATGTTCCTCTGGCGGTGGCGCGCCTGCGGCGTTCTGGCGCACAGGGCCAGCACGCGGCGCGGACCGGGAGGCTATAGACTGTTGCGTCGCGGGGGAAAAGCCGAACGGTGCGACGCCGCTGTTAACTTCGGCGTTCCGGGATCCGGTTTTGGGTGAAGAGGTCCGGGGCGGGCCAGGGAGCAGGCTTGGACAAAGGTTCGGGTGCGATCGCCGGAGTGACCGCGCCGCTGGCGCGGCGGCTGCTGACCACGGTGGCGATCCTGTCGATCGCCGTGACCAGCGTCGCCACGGCGGCGGCCTTCATCTTTGTGCGCGAAAGCGCCGCCGACACCCAGACGCGGCATCTGGCCGAATATGTCGGGGAGCGGGTCAAGACCGAGGACCGGCTGTTCTCCGATCTGGTGAAGGTTCACGACGCGGCCAGCGAGTCGCTGACCCGACGCCTTGATCACACCGCCAATGAGCCGATGGGGGCGGAGTTTCAGCGCCTCTATCCCGAAAAGGGAGACGGCACCCGGCGTTCGGAGCCGGAGCTTTACGACGGCGTCCGCACCGGCGGCCACTACACCCATGGCCTTGGCGCCTATCTGCGCGATGCTGCGACGATAAGTCCGCCGGAACAGGCCCTGTTCGTCGCGGCCGCCGATGTGGTGGCGACCACCGGCGAGGCGCAGATCCGCCACTACGACAACTTCTATTTCTTCACGCCGCAGACGCGTCTGGTGATGTTCGGGCCGCTTCGCCAGGACCGGCTTCAGTACTACCGGCGTGACGCGCCCAACACGCTGGACATCTCCAAGGAGGAAATGACCACCCTGACCCTGCCGGAGAACAATCCAGAGCGGGTCATGAAGTGCACCAAGCTGCGCCGGCTGATCTCCGACCCCAGCGGCCGGGGGCTCAACGCGGCCTGCATGACGCCCTTCTACTACAAGGGTCAGTTCATGGGGGCGTTCGGCACTAGCCTGTCGCTGGACTCCTACCTCCTGCGCGCCGTCGCCGACGCCTTGCCGGGCGGATCCAACATGATCGTCGCCGATGATGGCGAGGTCGTGGCCGCGCAAGGTCTCCAGCGGAACGGCTTTGTCGACGCGGACCTGCTGCGCCGGTTCGAGGCTGAGAATGAACTCAAGAACCTGATCGCCCGTATCCGTGCGGAGAAGCGCGACGTGGGGGCGGTGCTGTCGCCCGACGGCGATCGCCTGGTGGCCTATGGCCGCCTGGTGGAGCCGGGTTGGTGGTTCCTGATGAGCTTTCCATCCAGCGACATCGTCTGGTCGTCGCTGAAGACCGCCTCTTGGGTGCTGCTGTTCGGCTTCTTCGGCGTCTTGTTGCAGGTGCTGCTGCTCTACCGCCTGACCCACCAGATGGTCGCCGCCCCGCTGGAAGCTCTGGCCGACGCCCAGCAGCAGGGAGACCCCGCCGCCGCGCGCCCGTTCGAAGCGCGGCCTGACGAGATCGGGTCCCTGGCCCGGGCGCTGCGTCGACAGCGTGAGCGTAACGAGGAACTGCTCCGCTCGCTCGAGCAGAGGGTGGCCGTGCGCACCGCCGAGCTTGAGCGAGCCAACCAGGCCAAGTCCGTGTTCCTGGCCAACATGTCCCACGAGTTGCGCACGCCGCTGAACGGCGTCATCGCCATCGGCGATCGCCTGGCCGAGGAGGAAGACCCCCAGGCGCGCCGCGAACTGGCCTCTCTCGTAACCTCGTCGGGCCGTTTGCTGGAGCAGGTTCTCGGCGACATCCTCGATGTCTCCAAGATCGAGGCCGGCCAGTTCCAGCTGAGTCCCGCGCCGTTCGACCTGGTGCAACTGGTGCGGAGCATGGCCGAGTTGCACGCTGCGGCGGCCAAGGCCAAGCAACTGTCGCTCCGTTGGTCGGTGTCGCCCGACGCCGAAGGATCCTATGACGGCGATGCGGGACGGATCAGCCAGATCCTGTCGAACCTGCTGGCCAATGCGGTGAAGTTCACGGCGAAGGGCGAGGTCTCGCTGGAGGTCGACCGCCAGGGCGAGGCGCTTCGCTTCGTGGTTCGCGACACGGGCGTGGGCTTCGACGACGCCGTGCGCGATCGCCTGTTCAAGCGCTTCGTCCAGGCCGACCAATCGATCACTCGCCAGTTCGGCGGCACGGGCCTTGGCCTGTCGATCTGCGCAGCCCTGGCCGAGATGATGCAGGGATCGATCAGCGCCGACGCCGTGCCTGGGCAGGGCGCGCGCTTCGAGGTCGTCCTGCCGCTCCCGCGCTGCGCCGAGGTCGCCGACGTCGCGGTCGAAGAGGATCGCGAGATCTCGCTGGAAGGCATGCGTGTGCTGGTGGCCGAGGACCACCCCACCAACCGCAAGGTCGTCGAGATCGTGCTGGAGCCGTTCGGGGTGGACCTCACCATGGTCGAGGACGGTCAGGCGGCTCTGGACGCGCTGGAGCGGGGGCGCTTCGACGCCGTGCTGATGGACATGCAGATGCCGGTGATGGATGGCCTGTCGGCCACCCGCGCGATCCGCGCGCGGGAGAAGGCGTCCGGCGCGTGGCCGATCCTTGTCGTCATGCTGACCGCCAACGCGATGGAGGAGCACGTCGCCGCCGCGCGATCTGCGGGCGCCGACCTGCACCTGGCCAAGCCGCTGCATCCGGCCCAGTTGCTGGAGGCCCTGGCGCGAGCGCATCGCTAGAAGCGCTTGCATCCGGCCGCCGCTCGACGGCAAAGGACGCTCATGACCGACGCCCCCGCCAAGCCCGTTCCGCCCTGCGTGATCCTCAACGAGCCCCAACTGGCCGAGAACATCGGCTCGGTGGCCCGGGTCATGGCCAATTTCGGCCTGTCGGACTTGCGTCTGGTTCGGCCTCGCGATGGCTGGCCGCAGGAGCGGGCGTGGGCCAGCGCCTCGGGCGCGCACTGGCCGCTGGACGACGCCAAGGTGTTCGACAGCCTGGAGGCGGCGATCGCTGACCTGAAGCTGGTCTACGCCACCACCGCCCGGCCGCGCGAGACGCGCTTGCCGATCTATACGCCGCGCGAAAGCGCCGGCCATCTGGCCGAGGAGGTCGCGCAAGGTCGCGCCGTCGGCCTGCTGTTCGGCGGCGAGCGGGCCGGGCTGGAGACGGACGACATCGCGCTGTGCCAGGCGATCGTCTCGATCCCGATCGACGAGCGGTTCCGGTCGCTGAACCTAGCCCAGGCGGTGTCGATCAACGCCTACGAATGGAAGATGACCCAGGACGACCGGCCCTGGCGCAAGTTCGAGCAGAACGTCGAGGAGCCCGCCGACCAGGCCGCGCTGCTGGGCCTCTATGGGCACCTGGAGGACGAGCTTGAGAAGGCCGGCTTCTACCATCCGCCCGAGAAGAAGCCGTCGATGGTCCGCAACCTGCGGGCGCCCTTGGCGCGCGCGCGTCTGAGCGACCAGGAGGTCCGTACCTTCCGGGGCGTGATCACCGCGCTCAGCAAGGGGCGTGGCCGGGTCCTGGCCAAGCTCGCCGAGAAGGCCAAGAAGGGGGCTCCTTAAGGGCGCGCCGCCTCGCGGATTTTGACCTCGATCATCCGCGCGCGGTCTTTCCGGGCGCACCGTCAGGCTCGTGATCCAGCAAGGAGCCTGCCATGAACCCCGACGCCATCACCCTGGTCGTTGTCGCCGACGGCCGCCGCGCGCGACTGCTGGAGCAGCGTCGCATCGACGGACCGCTGCATGACCGCCCCGAGTGGCTTGCGGACGTCAAGGAGCACCACGACCACGGCGCGCCCAGCCACATCACCCACAGCGGCGACGCTCGCGACCGCGCCGAAAAGGCGTTCCTGAACAATATCGCCAAGCGCGTTGATGCGGTGATGTCGCACAACAGCATCGACCAGGTGATCCTGATCGCGCCGCCGCGCGCCCTTGGCCATCTGCGCGAGGCCCTGTCGCCCGCCGCCGCCAAGAAGGTGACCGGCTCGGACGCCCACGACCGGGTGGACGCCACGATCATCACCCTGGAAACCGCGGTCCACGCCGCGCGCTTCTCGCACGCCGCCTGAACCCAATCAGCGTCGCGCGGCGCTTGCGCCGCGCGGCGTCCCGCGTTCAACTGCTCTCAAACAAGTGTTGGGGAGGGCGGGATGAACCGTCGGGAATGGCTGGCCATGGCCGGCGCGCTGGGCCTTTCGCCCGCGCTTGTGTCGGCTGTCCAGGCCGCGGAGGGCGACGCCAAGGCGGCGCGGGACGCCTTTCTCTACGCCCTCCCGCTGATCGAGATGGCCACGACGCGGGCGCGGCTGCTCAAAAATCCCGGCGCGGCGATCAACGCCCTGGCCCATACCCGGACCCTGTCGGACCACAAGGCCCGCTGGGTGACCACGCCCAATAACGACACGCTGTATTCGTCGGCCTTTCTGGACCTGACGAAGGGCCCTGTCACCCTGACCATCCCGCCTCTGGGCGAGCGCTACTACTCGGTGGCGGTGATGGACATGTTCACCAACAACAACGTCGTGCTGAGCACCCGCACCGTCGGGGGCGAGGGTGGGGCCTTCACCCTGGTCGGGCCCGGGCAGGCGTCGAGCGGGCCCAATCCGACGCGGATCGCGACGCCGCATGCCTGGCTCCTGATCCGGACCCTGACCGACGGCGGCGAGGATCTGGTGGCCGCCCACAAGGCGCAGGACGGCTTTAGCCTCAAGGGACCGGCGGGGGCGCCTGTCGCCGCCTACGCCGCGCGCGACGCCAAGCCCGCCGACTACTTCGCCACGGCGCGCGCGCTGCTGGCCAGCAATCCGGCCCCGCCGACCGACCTGCGGATCCTCAAGCGCACCGCCGCCTTCCTGGGCGCGGGACCCTTTGATGAGGCCGCTGCGGCGACGGGCGTCCAGCAGGCGCGGATGATCACCCTTCTGGCCCAAGGGCGGCAGACCTTCATCAACGGCTGGTCGGTTCCACGCGCCAACCTGGGCGATTATGGCCAGGACTATGTCTATCGGGCCATCGTCGCCCTGCAGGGGCTGGGCGCGCTGCCGGTGGCCGAGGCCATGTACATGAAGGCTGCAGGCGACGATGGCTCTGGAACCTTCGCGGGCGAGGGCCTCTATCGCCTGACCCTGCCGGCGCAATTGCCGCTGGACGGCTTCTGGTCGCTGTCGATGTACGAAGCTACGGCCGACGGCCAGTTCTTCTTCACCGACAACCCGATCCATCGCTACACGATCGGCGACCGCACAAAGGGCCTTCAGCGTAACGCCGACGGGTCGTTGGACATCTGGATCGGCCGCAGTGATCCGGGCGGCGACAAGACGGCCAACTGGCTACCTGCGCCCACGGCAGGTCCCTTCGCCCTTTATCTTCGCGCCTATCTGCCCAAGGCCGAGATGCTGGACGGGCGGTTCCGGTTTCCCGCGATCGTCAAGGTCTAGCCCTCGCCGCTCAGGGCCTCTTCGAGGTGCTCGACCAGCAGTCGGACCTTGGCCGGCAGAAGCCGCAGGTGCGGATAGACGGCCCATACGCCCTCGTCCGCGGGGCGGTTGGCTTCGAGCAGCGGAACCAGGCGGCCGTCGCCGATGGCCGCATCGACATAGAAGTTCGGCAACTGGCAAACGCCCAACCCCAGGAGAGCGGCGTCCAGCACCGCCTGGCCGCTGTTGCAGCGCCAGCGTCCTTGCGGCTTGAAGGCGATCTCGCGTTCGCCGTCGCGGAACGGCCAGGTGTCCGCCGCCCCCAGGATGCAGGCGTGACCTGCAAGGTCGGCGATGGAGCGCGGCGCCCCCGCCCGGGTCAGGTAGGACGGGGCCGCGCACAGACGCCGGGTGCGCGAGGCGAGGCGCTTGGCGATTAGACGGCTGTCGGTCAGCCGACCAAAGCGGATCGCCAGGTCGAAGCCTTCGCTGACGATGTCGCGCACCGCGTCGTCGAGGTCGATCTCGAGGGCCAGCTTGGGGTGAGACAGCATGAAGCGGTTCACCGCCGGAACCACGAAGCGCTCGCCGTAGGCCGTCGAGCAGGTCATCCGCAGCAGGCCGCGCGGATCGCTGTCGTCCTCGCCCACCGAGGCCAGGGCCTCGTCGCGCTCGGCGATCAGCCGCCGCGCCCTGGCCAGAAATGCGCGCCCGGCGTCAGTCAGGCTGACCCGGCGCGTGGTGCGGTAGAGCAGTCGGGTCTGTAACCGCTCCTCCAGCGTGGCGACGGCGCGGCTGACGCCGGAGGTCGACAGTCCCAGCCGCCGCGCGGCGCGCGAGAAGCTCTCGGCCT
The DNA here is from genome assembly GCF_026672375.1 of Caulobacter sp. SL161. Taxonomy (GTDB): domain Bacteria; phylum Pseudomonadota; class Alphaproteobacteria; order Caulobacterales; family Caulobacteraceae; genus Caulobacter. The sequence goes on along the minus strand of NZ_JAPPRA010000001.1, from coordinate 3,255,377 downwards.
CGGCCGTCGCCACGAATTCGTCGATCCCGTCCCAGCGGCTCATGTCGGACAGGTGCGCTCACTATCCCGCTATTGCAACAATGTTTTGCGTCGTGCGGGATTATCGACAAGGCCGCACAGGCGTACCAAGATCGCCGAAACACCCTGAGGGAGACATCTCGATGAAGACCCGCGCCGCTGTTGCGTTCGAGGCCAAGAAGCCGCTGGAGATCGTCGAGGTCGACCTGGAAGGGCCCAAGGCCGGCGAGGTGATGGTCGAGATCAAGGCCACCGGCGTCTGTCACACCGACGCCTACACCCTGGACGGCTTCGACAGCGAAGGCATCTTCCCCTCGATCCTGGGCCATGAGGGCGCGGGCGTGGTGGTCGAGGTCGGGGCGGGCGTGACCAGCGTGGCGGTCGGCGATCACGTGATCCCGCTCTACACGCCCGAATGCCGCCAGTGCAAAAGCTGCCTCTCGGGCAAGACCAACCTGTGCACGGCGATCCGCGCGACCCAGGGCAAGGGGCTCATGCCCGATGGGACGAGCCGCTTCTCCTACAAGGGCCAGCCGATCTATCACTACATGGGCTGCTCGACCTTCTCGAACTACACGGTCCTGCCCGAGATCGCGGTCGCCAAGATCCGCCGCGACGCGCCGTTCAAGACGGCCTGCTACTGCGGCTGCGGCGTGACGACCGGCGTCGGCGCAGTGACCAACACCGCCAAGGTCGAGCCGGGCGCCAACGCCATCGTCTTTGGCCTGGGCGGCATCGGCCTGAACGTCATCCAGGGGCTCAAGCTCGTGGGCGCCAACATGATCGTCGGCGTCGACATCAACCCCGACCGCGAAGAGTGGGGCCGCAAGTTCGGCATGACCCACTTCGTCAATCCCAAGGACGTGTCGGGCGATCTCGTCGCGCACCTGGTGGCCCTGACCGATGGCGGCGCGGACTACACCTTCGACGCCACCGGCAACACCGGCGTCATGCGCACGGCGCTGGAAGCCTGCCATCGCGGCTGGGGCGAGAGCATCATCATCGGCGTGGCCGAGGCGGGGAAGGAAATCTCCACCCGTCCGTTCCAGCTGGTCACCGGCCGGGTCTGGAAGGGCACGGCCTTCGGCGGCGCGCGCGGCCGCACCGACACGCCCAAGATCGTCGACTGGTACATGGACGGGAAGATCCAGATCGACCCGATGATCACCCACGTCCTGCCGCTGGACGAGATCAACAAGGCGTTTGACCTGATGCATGCCGGCGAGAGCATCCGGACCGTGGTGACGTTCTAGTTAGGGGGGCGACGCCCCCTCCGTCACGGCGCGTGGCCGCGCCGCGCCACCTCCCCCGTTTCACGAGGGAGGATGAAAATTGACCGGCCTTCTCATCCTCCCCCGCGCGCGGGGGAGGGGGACCGCGAAGCGGTGGAGGGGGCGTTCCTCGGGAGTTCCCCATGACCGTCGAAACCGTCTCAACCCACCGCGTCCACGGCGGAACCCTCCGCTACTGCAAGCACGCCAGCACCAGCACCGGCACGCCGATGAAGTTCACGGTGTGGACGCCTGATGGCGAGGGGCCGTTCCCCTATCTCGTCTGGCTGTCGGGCCTGACCTGCACCGAGGACAATTTCACGGTGAAGTCGGGGGTCTACGCCCACGCCGCCCAGCACGGGATCGCCATTGTCGCGCCGGACACCTCGCCGCGTGGGGAAGGCGTCGCCGACGATCCGGCCTATGACCTGGGGCAGGGGGCGGGCTTCTATGTCGACGCCACGCAAGCGCCGTGGGCGCCGCATTTCATGATGCATTCCTACGTCACCGGCGACCTCCTGGGGGCGGTCGAGGGCGCTTTCCCGCTGGACGGCGCGCGCAAGGGGATCTTCGGCCACTCGATGGGCGGCCATGGCGCCCTGACCATCGCGCTGAAGCACCCCGAGCTCTTCAAGTCGGTCAGCGCGTTCTCGCCGATCGTCTCGCCGCTGAACTGCCCGTGGGGCGACAAGGCGCTGACGGCCTACCTTGGAGCGGATCGCGCGGCCTGGCGCCCGTACGACGCCTGCGCCCTGATCGAGGACGGCAAGGGGGCGAGCTTCGACGATATCCTGATCGACCAGGGGCTGGCCGACAATTTCCTGGAAAACCAGCTGAAGCCGCAGCTGATCGAAGCCGCCGCCGCCAAGGGCGGTCGCAAGGTCACGGTCCGCCGCCAGGACGGCTACGACCACAGCTATTTCTTCATCTCGACCTTCATCGGCGATCACGTGGCGTTTCACGCCGCGCGCATATAGCGCGGGCTGAGTTCCGACAGCTACTTGCCCAGTCGCGCGTTTTTCTACACTCTCTGGTGGAGCTTTCGGCGGAACCCTTTCGTGAATTCACCTGCTCCCGACGAGTTGGAGAACGGCGACGACGACATCGACTGGGATCTTTGGGAAGAGAGTTTCGGAGAGGTCGCTGCCGAAACGATAGTAGATCCAATCACAGCCGATTCCCGTCCACGTTGGCTGATCTATGCTCTTGGCCACTTACTTTGGATGGGGGTCGTCTACGGCTTGCTGGCTCGATACGGGCAGCTGGTCCCCTACATCGTCCTCATATTGGCGTTTGGTTCAGGCATTGGGCTGTTCTCGCTCCATCGAAGCCGATGGCGTTTCGCAGGCTGGTTTGTTTGGTTGATAGCCGTGGTCGGCGTTTGCCGTTGGTTGACCCTTGGCGGGGGCAATGAACCACCATGGTGGATAGGACCGAGCCTGATCATAGTGATCGTTGTGGTTGCCTATGTTTTGTGGGGCTGGGGACGGATGAGATTGAAGCGTGAGCGTCCTAAGCCTCCGTTGATATTCGAGTGAGCGAAGACGTGACGACGTTCGCCTCCGAAGAGGCCGCTGACGCCGAAGGCTTGGCGGATATTGCCGCTGGCCGGGTCGTTCCACATGCCGAGGTCTCGGCCTGGCTCGACACTTGGGGAACGCCAGACGAAACGCCCGCGCCTGAGGCGGGCCACGCCGCCCGGTTGTGACTTTTCCGTAATTCATCCTGGGTTCAGGCGGCGAGCGGTCCTCTCACGGTCAAGCTGACCAAAAAGAGGGGACACCAGCATGAAACTTGCCTCGATCGCCGCCGTCGTCGCCCTGGGCCTGAGCACCTCGGCCTGCGTAATCATTGACGCCGACGAGGTGCGGCATGAGTCCATCACGGCGCAGGGAAGCAATCAGCCGCTGGAACCCCTCATGGCCGCGCGGGTCGACGGCGCTGATTTGGTGGTGCGCGTGACCTCCAACGGCTGCACCCGTCAGGAGGACCTCTCGGTCGAGACCCAACGCCGCGACGGGCTCACGGCGTTCTCGTTCGTGCGCAAGCGCCCTGACAACTGCCGCGCCCTGATCGCCGAAGGCGTTGAGCTGCGCTATCCGCTGGACGCGTTCGGCGTCGAGCGGGGCGGCAAGATCCGCGTGCGCAACCCGCTGGTGCGGCCGTAGGCCCAAGGGCGGCGGAAGATTGACTCTCCGCCGCCGCTCGCCCATAAACCGCGCCTTCACGCCGCCGGCTCGCCGCGCGGCGCGATGACCTTATGACGGATTGACCCGAAGCCGCCGTTGCGATCGCGCCCCGAAAGGGGAGCCGGCCCGGATCGTTAGAAAGAACGACTATGTCGAAGCGCCATAGCGCCAAGTACAAGATCGACCGCCGCATGGGTGAAAACCTGTGGGGCCGTCCGAAGTCCCCCGTCAACTCGCGCTCGTACGGCCCCGGCCAGCACGGCCAGCGTCGCAAGAGCAAGGTTTCGGACTTCGGTCTGCAGCTGCGCGCCAAGCAAAAGCTGAAGGGCTACTACGGTAACCTGACCGAGAAGCAATTCTCGCGCACCTACGAGGAAGCCGCCCGTCGCAAGGGCAACACCTCGGAGAACCTGATCGCTCTGCTCGAGTCGCGCCTGGACGCCATCGTCTATCGCGCCAAGTTCGTGCCGACCGTGTTCGCCGCCCGCCAGTTCGTGAACCACGGCCACGTGACCGTGAACGGCAAGCGCGTGAACATCCCGTCGTACCGCTGCAAGGCCGGCGACGTGATCCAGGTCCGCGAAAAGTCGCGCAACATGGCTCTGGTCCTCGAAGCCGTCGCCTCGAACGAGCGTGACTTCGCCGAGTACGTCTCGGTCGACGCCAAGAGCCTGTCGGCCACCTTCGTCCGCGCTCCGGAACTGTCGGAAGTTCCGTATCCGGTGAAGATGGAACCGAACCTCGTCGTCGAATTCTACGCTTCGTAAGCGTCGGATCCGAACCGATACGGAAAAGGCCCCGGAGCGATCCGGGGCCTTTTTTGTTGCGCCAAGGCCTTGAACCGGATCGCGCGGGCGCCTAATTGCGGTTCAGCGGGACCGGGCCCCTCTGGCGAGCAATGCAAGTGCTCGTGATGTCGGACCGCATCGGGTGTTCTCGATGTCTTGGGTCCGGCCGCCTAGCCCCCCTCCCCAAAAGGCGCCGCCTCACATCGAGAACACCCGAGCATCCTTTTTGGACCGGAGGTTCTGAATGCCGCTTCTGATGTGCCCCAACTGCGACGCCTCGATGCAGGCCGTGCAACGCGCCAGCGTCGAGTTCGACATGTGCCCGCGCTGCCGGGGCGTCTGGCTGGATCGGGGCGAGCTCGAGAAGCTGATGGCCATGGAGCGCGACGAGACCCAGGCGGTCTATGGTCAGCCCAAGCCCTACAGCCGGCCCGACCATCATCACGACCATGGCCATGGCCATAGCGCCAAGCGCTATGACGACGACGACTATCGTCGCCACGGCTCGCACGGCCACCACAAGAAAAAGCGTTTCGACCTGTTCGACATCTTCGACTGACGAAAGACGATGAACCACTTCAAGACCTACATGCTGCTTGCGGGCCTGACGGCCCTCTTCATGGCCGCTGGCTTCCTTATCGGCGGCGCCACCGGCATGATGATCGCGCTGGTCTTCGCCCTGGCCATGAACGCGTTCTCGTACTGGAACGCCGACAAGATCGTGCTGCGGACCTATGGCGCGGTCGAGGTCGACGAGAGCCATCCCGAGCCGCTGATCCGCAACTATGTGATCGACACGGTCGAGCTGGCCCGCTCGGCCGGCCTGCCGCGTCCCCGCATCACGGTCATCGACAGCGCCCAGCCCAACGCCTTCGCCACCGGCCGTGATCCTGATCACGCCGCCGTGGCCGCCAGCACGGGTCTCTTGCAGCTTCTGACGCGTGAAGAGATCCGCGGCGTCATGGCCCACGAACTGGCCCACGTGAAGAACCGCGACACCCTGGTCATGACCGTGACGGCGACTATCGCCGGCGCAATCTCGGCCCTGGCCAACTTCGCCTTCTTCTTCGGCGGCTCGCGCGATGAAGAGGGCAACGGCGGCGGCCTGGGCGGCCTGGTGGGCGCGATCCTGATCGCCATCCTGGCCCCGATCGCGGCCATGCTGGTGCAGATGGCCATCAGCCGCGCCCGCGAGTACGAGGCTGACCGCATCGGCGCGCAGATCGCCGGCGACTCCGAATCGCTGGCTCGCGCGCTGCAGAAGATCGAAGCCTACGCCCGCGGCGGCTACGAGAACGTCCAGGCCGAACGCAATCCGGCCACCGCCCACATGTTCATCATCAACCCGCTGGCCGGGAAGGGCGCGGACAACCTGTTCTCGACCCACCCGGCCACGCACAACCGCGTCGAGGCCCTGATGCGTCTGGGCGTGGAGCAGGGCGCGCGTCGCCCGGCTATGGCGGCGACGACGTCGTCCAGCGTGCCGCTGAGCGGCGAGCGCGGCGGCCCCTGGAGCTGATCCAGGCCTCTGGTCAGCACGCCGCGCTACTGCGATCCTCAAGGCGGATCATGCGCTTTGAGGATCGGTGAGCGGCGTGCCTTCACGCAGAGTTTTCATGTGGACGCTCGCCGCCCTTTCGCTGGCGGGCTGCGCGACCCTGCCGACCTTATCGACGCCCGAACCCGGCGAGGCCTGGCCGGAGCTTGAGCCCCTGCTGTCGGTGACGCCAGGCCGCGAGGGATTGTTGATCCGCGTGCGATCCCAAGGCTGCGCGGCGAAGTCTGATTTCGTGTTCCGCGTCGATCGCGACCGAGGCCGCGCGGTGGTCGCCTTCGCGCGTCGGCGGCTGGAGACGTGTCGAGGACCGAAGGGCGAAGCCACCTTGGCTTTCAGCTACGCTGAGTTGGGCCTTTCGGCGCGCGATCGGATCGTGGTGGCCAACCCCATCACGCCCTGAGCCGGAGCGAGCACTCCCCGGCGCCGTCATGCCGTTGGCGCAGGAGGGAGCGCGTCTCAGCCCTTGGGCGTGAAGCGCTCGATCATCCAGGGCAGCACGCGGGCGGGGCGCTTGGCGACGATGTCGATCAGCACCCAGTCCGTGCGGACCTGGGCGCACATCTCGCCGTCGGGCCCATCGATGCGGATAAAGCGTTCGAAGCGCGGACCCTTCAGCTCGCCCACCCAAGTGTATCCCGTAGCGACTTCACCGGGCAGAAGCTCGCGGCGATAGTCGACCTCGTGCCGGCGCGCGACCCAGCTCCAGGGCGCGCGCTCCTCGGGCGTGGTCCAGGCGTCCCAATGGGTGATGGCCAGATCCTGCGCCCAGCCCAGATAGACCACGTTGTTGACGTGACCATTGGCGTCGATGTCCGACGCCTGAGGCATGAAGGTCAGGGTGTAGGCGTCCGAGGGCGGGACGAACAGGCGACTCATGCCGAGACGGCCGCCTTTAGGCGGCGATCACGCCCTGTTCGGTCAGGAAGGTCTTCAGCTCACCCGACTGGAACATCTCGCGGACGATGTCGCTGCCGCCGATGAACTCGCCCTTGACGTAGAGCTGGGGAATGGTCGGCCAGTCGGTGAAGGTCTTGACGCCCTGGCGCAGGTCTTCGTCCTGCAGCACGTCGACGCCGACGAACTCGACGCCCAGGTGATCCAGGATCTGCACCACCACCGACGAGAAGCCGCAGCGCGGCTGGTCCGGCACGCCCTTCATGAACACCACCACCGGGTGATCGGCGACGGTCTTGGCGATGAAGTCCAGGGCGGGGGAGGCGGCGGCGTCGGTCATGTCGGTATCCTAGAAGACTTCTGTCAGCTAGGCGCCGCGCGCGCCGGGGTCAAGGGCGACGGGCCGCCTTCTCGCGTTCCTGGGCCGAGAAACGGGCCATCTCGATCTGGGCGCACACGCCGGTGGGCAGGTCGCGCTCGACCACGGCGGCCAGGCGCTCGATCTCCTGACGATTATCGGCGGTGACGCGCACCGTCGCGAGCGAGGGCTCGGTCAGGGCGTAGCCGAGGCAAATATCCTCGGCGCTCCAGCCGGGGGTGTTGGTCAGGAACTCGTAGCCGCCAACATCGGCCAGCGGATCGGTGCGTCGTTGCCAGAACGAAGGCTTGGGCGGCGCCTTGTCGGCCACTTCGCGCAGGGCCTGGGGCCAGAAGTCCTCGCCGATCACCGCGAAGTCGTTCTGAGAGGCCTGGCGAATGCGGTGGCGCTCGGCCCATCCCGACGAGAGATTGTAGGGCGACGAGACGGCGGTCACCAGGTCGTTGGCCAGGAGGCCCGGATCGATGTCGCCGCGACTGGCGACGCCCAGACCCCTCAGCGCACGGCCTTTCTGCAGGTCCTGGAGACCGGACTCGAAAGCCATGGGCAGCGACGCCGATTGCGGATCGTTGACCAGCAGCAGATCCAGATAGTCCAGCGACAGGCCCTCGAAGGCGGATCGCTGCAAGGTGTCCAGCGTGTGCGGGCCAAGCTGCTTGGCGTCGCCGCGAAGCCGCCAGGTCAGAAACAGCAGGTGACGCTCGACCGACGCAAAGGCCTCGCCAGCGCCTTTCAGCAGTTCGGGCGCGTCGCCGTCGATCTGGAAGCTGTTGACGCCGTTCTCGAGCGCCGTGAACACCAGGGCGCGCCAATCGTTGGCCCGGAGCCGAGGGCTATCGGCCAGGCGCAAGGTCAACGCCGAAACAGCGACACCCGTGGAACCGAAGGGACGATAACGCACGGTGCGAAGGCTCCTATTCGGCGGGGGCGGCGGTTTCGAGGGCCAGAGCGTGCAGTGTCCCGCCCAGAACGTCGGCCAGGGCTCGGTTGACCAGCTGGTGCTGGCGAACGCGCGGCAGGCCCTTGAAGGCCGGCGACACGATTCGAGCTTTCCAGTGGTCGTTGTCGCCGACGAGGTCGGTCAGCACGATCTCGGAATCCGGAAAGGCCGCGACCAGGCGGGCTTCGAGCTCGGCGTGAGACATGGGCACGGGACAGCTACTCCGATCCTTCAACACCCTATGTGACCGAGATTCCTTAAAAACGGCCATACGCCGGGCGCACAGGCTACAACCCTAGTCATATAACCAGTCCTCGTCATGACCGAGAATTAATTGAATGTGGCGCCCGCTCGGGGCCATGTAGCGCCCATGATCACTTCTCGCCGTTCCTTGAGTCTGTTCGCCGCTGTCTTTCTGACGCTCGCGTCCCCGGCCTTTGCTGACCCTGGCGACAAGGCGCTCGACGATGTCCGTATCCTCTCGGCTGACGACATGCAGGGGCGGGGCGTGGCCACGCCCGGCTCAGAAAAGTCGCGCGCCTACATACTCTCGCGCTTCGTCGAGATCGGGCTGGCGCCGGTCGGCGACCGGTTTGAGCATGGCTTCAGCTTCACCAAGCGAGACGGCTCGACCGTGCAGGGCGTGAATCTGATCGCCCGGATCAAGGGGACCAAGCCCGGCAAGGTCATGGTGGTCACCGCCCACTACGACCACCTGGGCGTCCGCAACGGCGAGATCTACAACGGCGCCGACGACAATGCGTCCGGCGTTGCGGGTTTGCTGGCGGTGGCCGAGGCCTTCAAGGCCAAGCGCCCCAAGCACGATGTCGTCTTCGCGGTGGTTGACGCCGAGGAGAGCGGACTGCGCGGCGCGAGGGCCTTCATGGCCGCGCCGCCGGTTCCCCGGGAGTCGATCGCGCTGAACATCAATTTCGACATGCTCAGCAAGAACACGAAGAACGAACTCTTCGTCGCCGGCGCGTCGCCGTTCCCGGTCCTGCGTCCGATCCTCGAGCGCGTCGCCGCGACCGCGCCGGTAGCGCTGAAATTGGGTCATGACACCGACGCCGACGGACCCCAGAACAACTGGACCACGCAGTCAGACCACTACGCCTTCGGCGAAAAGGGCGTGCCGTGGGTCTATTTCGGGGTCGAGGATCACCCCGAGTACCACCGTCCGAGCGATGACTTCGCGACGATCCCGCAGGACTTCTTCAAGCGTTCGGTGACCACGGTGGTGCAGGCCAGCCGGGCGCTGGACGCCTCGCTGGACGACGTCGCCAAGAGCGCTGGCCGCTGAATTAGGCGTTTTCGGCCACGATCTTGGCCGCGACGGATTGTCTCTGCTCTGGCTGGGGGGGACATCTGTCCCTACTCTTGAGGGCGTCATCGTGATTCCGACGACCTCAGGAGCACCGCGATTAACCTGGCCGCCATCAGAGTCCGGATCCTCAGAGCCGTTCCCGCGGTCTGCCTCATTGTGGGCGTCGCCATGGCGATGGACTACATCGTCACGATCCTGCTGCTGAACGAGCCTGCGGCCCATGTTCCGATGGCCACGCTGGTCATCTCGACGGTCATCGCCGCGCCTCTGGCGTACTGGCTGGCAGGCCAGCGTCTGCGCCTCGAAACCATGCACGCCGAGCTCAAGGCCAGTCTCGACGCCAAGCAGGACGCCATCGAGGACGCTGAGGTCGCGCTCGCCAAGTATCGCGAGGTCGATCGCCTCTACCGGCTTCTGGGTGACAATCTGACCGACCATGTCGCCCTGTGGTCCCCCCAGGGCGAGCGGCTCTACAGCTCGCCCAGCATCGAGCGCATCACGGGCTACACGCTCGAGGAGTTCATGGCCCTACCTCCCGCGGCCTTGGTGGGCGAGGCTGACTTCAGACGGGTGCAGGGCATCATCCGCAGCCTTGAACCGGGCGGTGAGCCGGTCAGCGCCGACTACGAGAGCCTGTGCAAGGATGGCTCGCGGATCTGGATCGAAAGCACCTACTCGCTGCTCGGTGACGGATCGGGCATTCTGCTGGTCACCTCGCGCGATATCACCGAGCGCAAGCGCCTCGAACTGGACATCGCCAAGGCCCTGCAAATGGCCGAGGCGGCGTCGGCGGCCAAGTCCGATTTCCTGGCCAACATGACCCACGAGCTGCGCACGCCGCTGACGGCGATCATCGGCTTCGCCGAGGTGCTGCGTCGTTCGCGCAATCTCAACAAGACCGCCGCCCGCCAGGTCGGCCATATCCTGGACGCCAGCAACACCCTGCTCAGCGTGGTCAACGATGTGCTGGACTTCTCCCGCCTTGAGGCGGGGGGGCTGGAACTGGATCCCGCGCCGTTCGATCCCGCCGCCATGGCGTCGTCCTGCGCGGGCCTTGTGGCTGAACGCGCCGAGGCCAAGGGGCTGGCGGTCGAGGTGCGCGCGCCTCGGGGCCTCAAGCCGATGAACCTCGATGGGCCGCGGTTGAGCCAAGTGCTGCTGAACTTCCTGTCCAATGCGGTGAAGTTCACGTCGCACGGCGCCATCACGGTCGCCCTGCGCCAGACGATCGACGGCGATCAGGCCGTGCTGCGTGGCGAGGTCACCGACACGGGCATCGGTATTGCGCCAGAGCATCGCGAGAACATCTTCGACCGGTTCTCCCAGGCTGACGCCGCCGTCTCGCGACGTTTTGGCGGCACGGGTCTGGGTCTCGCCATCTCGCGGCGCATCATCGAGCGGATGGACGGTCGTATCGGCGTCGACAGCGTCGAGGGCCAGGGCTCGACCTTCTGGTTCGAGGTGCGCGGCCCGCTGGCTGACCTGCCGACTCAGGAGGCTGCGGAAACCTCGCCCCTCGACGCTGACGCGGGCGTGCGGCTGCTGCTGGTCGAAGACAATGCGGTCAATCGCGAGCTGATCTTCGCCATTCTGGAGCCCTTCGGCGTCGCCATTGAGACCGCCAATGACGGCGTCGCGGGCGTCGAGGCCATGCGCCAGGGGCAATACGATCTGGTGCTGATGGACGTGCAGATGCCGGTGATGGATGGCCTGACCGCCACCCGCGAGATCCGCGCCATGGAAGGCGCCCGCGGCGCCTCGACGCCGATCATCGCCATGACCGCCAATGTCCTGCCTGAACAGGTCGCAAATTGCATGGCCGCCGGCATGGATGACCACCTGGGCAAGCCGATCAGCCCCGCCAAGCTGCTGGAGGCGGTCGCGCGGTGGTCAGGAAGGTCGCACGCGGCCTGAACAGGCCGCGTGCTCAGGGTAAACCTCAGGCCTTCGGCGCGCTCATATAGCCCGGCAGCCAGGCCTCGTGGGCGGTGCGCAGGGCGTCCAGCGAAACGCTGAACAGGCCGTCCGAGGCAAACGCTTCCCCGCCCGCGACGCCCGCGACGCTGGCGTGCACGCCGGCCTCTTTCGCCGCTTCCAGCACCGCGTCCGGGTCGGGCGTGGCGATCAGGTAGCGGGCCTGGTCTTCGCCCAGCAGATAGGCGTGGGCGTGCGGCTGGCTGGTGGCGTTGAGGGTGATCCCGATCTTGCTGGCCAGGGCCACGTCGGCCGCGGCGACCAGCAGGCCGCCGTCCGACAGGTCGTGGACGCCCGCGACGAGACCCGAGCTGATCAGGCCACGCACGAAGTCGCCGGTCTTGCGTTCCAGCACGAGGTCGACCGGCGGCGGGGCGCCTTCTTCGCGGCCCAGGATCTCACGCAGATAGATCGAGGCGCCCAGTTCGCCGCGCGTCTCGCCGACCAGCACCAGGGTATCGCCCTCGGCCACATTGCCAAAGCCCGTGCGCAGGTCGTAGTCCTCGAGCAGGCCCACCGCGCCGACGGTCGGGGTCGGCGGAATGGCGACGCCATTGGTCTCGTTGTAGAGGCTGACGTTGCCCGACACGACCGGGAAGTCCAGCGCGCGGCAGGCCTCGGCCATGCCGTCGGTGGCACGGACAATCTGGCCCATGGTCTCGGGCTTTTCGGGGCTGCCGAAGTTCAGGTTGTCGGTGATGGCGATCGGCAGGGCGCCGGCGGCCGTCAGGTTGCGCCAGGCTTCCGCGACCGCCTGCTTGCCGCCCTCATAGGGGTCGGCCTGGACGTAGCGTGGGGTGCAGTCGCTGGTCACTGCGATGGCCTTGCCCGTGCCGTGGATGCGCACGATGCCGGCGTCGCAGCCGGTGGCGCTGTCTTCCAGCGTGTCGGCCATGACGTGGCGGTCGTACTGCTCCCACAGCCAGCGCTTGGAGGCCATGTCGGGGCAGCCGACGATCTTCAGGACCGCTTCGTTCCAGTCGATCGGTGCAGGGATGGCGGCCGGGTCGAGGCGCGGCTGCAGCGCCGGCTGAACCCAGGGGCGATCATACAGCGGCGCGTCGTCGAACAGCGGGGCCAGCGGCACGTCGCAGACCGTCTCGCCGTGGTGCTTGAGCACCAGGCGGCCGGTGTCGGTGGTGTAGCCGATGACGGCGGCGTCCAGGCCCCACTTCTCGAAGATGGCGTGGCCGTCTTGCTCGCGGCCGGGCTTCAGGACCGCCAGCATGCGCTCCTGGCTTTCCGACAGCATCATTTCGTAGGCGCTCATGCCGGTCTCGCGCTGCGGGACCATGTCCATGTTCAGCTCGATGCCGACGCCGCCCTTGCCGGCCATCTCGACCGACGAGGAGGTCAGGCCCGCCGCGCCCATGTCCTGGATCGCCGCAACGGCGCCCGTGGCCATGAGCTCAAGGGTGGCCTCGATCAGCAACTTTTCGGCGAAGGGGTCGCCGACCTGGACGGTGGGGCGCTTCTCCTCGGAATCCTCCGAGAATTCCGCCGACGACATGGTCGCGCCGTGGATGCCGTCGCGGCCGGTCTTGGAGCCGAAATAGACGACCGCCAGGCCCGGGCCCGGGGCGGCCGAGTAGAAGATGCTGTCGGCCTTGGCCAGGCCCACGCACATGGCGTTGACCAGGATGTTGCCGTTGTAGCCCTTGTGGAAGTTGGTCTCGCCCGCGACCGTGGGCACGCCCACGCAGTTGCCATAGCCGGCGATGCCGGCGACCACGCCGTCAACGAGGCGCTTGGTCTTCGGATGGCTGGGATCGCCAAAGCGCAGGGCGTTCAAGAGGGCGATCGGCCGCGCGCCCATCGTGAACACGTCGCGCATGATGCCGCCCACGCCCGTCGCCGCGCCCTGATAGGGCTCGATGTACGACGGGTGGTTGTGGCTCTCCATCTTGAAGATGATCGCGTCGCCGTCGCCGATGTCGATGACGCCGGCGTTCTCGCCAGGACCGCAGATCACGCGCGGCCCGTCGATCGGGAACTTCTTCAGCTGGTTCTTCGAGGACTTGTACGAGCAGTGCTCGGACCACATCACCGAGAAGACGCCCAGCTCCACCAGGTTGGGCTCGCGGCCCAGGCGCTTGAGGACAACGTCATATTCGGCGGGTTTCAGGCCGAACTCGGCGGCCAATTCGGCCATGGGCTTTTGGGGCGTGCTCATGGGCGCGCCTTCTAACCCGGTCGATCAGATTCCGCCACAGCCCTCAGGCGATTGCAGGCCTCAAGACTTCGGCGAAGCCTGGCTTTCCTTGATCTGACCGGCGGCCGCGTCCCACTGAGCCTTGCCCTGGGCGATCCAGCCGTCGACGACGGCGCCGCCCTTTTCGACCGAACCCATGCGCAGGGACACACCGATCATCACTGCGCCGAACAGGGCCAGCAACAGGACGAGCGTGCTCACGATCGGATGCAAACCCGAGCGCTTGCGGCGCCGGGCCCAGACGGGCACGCCGCTGACATAGGTTTCGGGAAACCGAACTTCGGGATCGGCCATGGTGTATTAACCCTGCGCGTCGGGGAAGGCTCCCGCCGCAGCCTTCCGTTTCTTTTTTCTGGCGCTAGGTGTCGCTGAGAGGAAACTTTTGTTCCACTCATCTCCCTTAGGTGGTGCGAGTTAACCCTAATCGTCCCGTGTAAGGCGAAGCTTTGCCTTGGAGAGAGGGGCAGGGCGCGCCGACGGGCCGCAGGGCGGACGCGCATTGCATAGAGGGGTGAGTGATCGAAAAAATCACGAAAATTCTGAAACTTAACCGCAGTTAAGTGGCCTGTTCGGAGGAACAGGCAGCGCCCGGAGCCGTTCTCTCCCTGTCCGCGTCGATAGCGCGCGGTCAGCAGCAAGGACAAGTCCGATGGCCGAACCGACCCATATCCCGCAACAACAACCGAACGACCAGCACCGCAAGGCGCCCGACCAGCAGCAGAAGACCGGCGAGCGCCAAGCCGAGCAGGGGCTCAAGCCTGGCGCCGAGGTGGCTCCCGGCAAGACGGCGCCTAGTCCGGACGCCGTTGGCAAGGAAGCGGCTAAGCCCGGCGGCCGCTAACGAGAAGGGGCCGGCGGTCAATCCGCCGGCCCTTTTTGTCTATCGCGCCGACCGGCGGCTCGAGGATGCTTGAGGTCTCGCCCGTCCGATCAGGGGGCTGAGCGACTAAGCGCTCTGGAAGATGCTGCGGAACAGCACCGCGCCGTCTTCGGAGCCCAGATCGGCGTCGAAGGCGCGGTCGGGGTGGGGCATCAGGCCCAGGACGTTGCCGCCCTTGTTGACGATGCCGGCGATGTCGCGGGCCGAGCCGTTGGGGTTTTCCTTGTAACGGAACACCACCTGGCCTTCGCCTTCGAGACGGTCCAGCGTCTCTTCATCGGCGAAGTAGTTGCCCTCGCCGTTGCCGACGGTCATCACCGCCTGGCGTTGTTCGCCATAGCCGGCGGTGAAGCGGGTCTGGCCGTTGACGATGTCCAGCTCGACCGGCTTGCAGACGTACTTGAGACCCGCATTGCGCAGCAGGGCGCCGGGCAGCAGGCCGACCTCGGTCAGCACCTGAAAGCCGTTGCAGATGCCGACCACGGCCACGCCCTTGCCGGCGGCCGTGACGACCTCTTTCATCACCGGGCTCTGAGCGGCCATGGCGCCGCAGCGCAGATAGTCGCCATACGAGAAGCCGCCGGGCAGGACGATCAAGTCCAGGTCTTCCGGCAGCGCCGTCTCCTGGTGCCAGACCATGTCGACACGCGCCCCAGCGGAGCGCTCGATGGCGACCTTGCAGTCACGATCGCAGTTCGAACCCGGAAAAACGATGACGGCGGCTTTCATGGCGCGGGCGTGTAGCACCGTTCGGGCGGGATGTCAGGGGGCTCCGCACTGGGCCGGCGAAAGCAGCATGTAGGCCGCTTTGGCCAGCGAGACGACTTGCCTCTTGATTCATACAAACCGATCGGTATGAAATTGAGAATGTCTCGACCTACGAAACACGCGCCTGAGCGCGGTGACGCTCGAACCCGGCTATTAGAGGCCGCGCGGGATGTGATCCGCGCAAAGGGCTTCGCGGCGACGAGTATCGACGACCTTTGCAGGATGGCGGCCGTCACCAAGGGGGCGTTCTTTCACAACTTCGCCAGCAAGGAGGCCCTCGGCGTCGCCGCCGCCGAATACTGGGCCAGGACCACCTCGGATTTCTTCGCCGCAGCGCCCTATCACCTGCCGGCTGACCCGCTAGAGCGGGTGCTGGCCTATGTGGCGTTTCGCAAGGCGATCATCACCGAGGATCTGGCGCAGTCCTGTTGTCTGGTCGGCGCCATGGTCCAGGAGGTTTATCTGAGCTCACCGGGAATCCGCGACGCTTGCGGCGCCAGCATCTTCGGTCACGCTGCGACGCTGGTTGCCGACATCGAAGAGGCCCGCGTCGCGCGCGGCGTTTCCGGAGGTTGGACGGCCGAAAGCCTTGCTCGCCATACGCAGGCGGTGATTCAGGGCGGCTTCGTGCTTGCTAAAGCGGGGGGCGCCCCGGATCTGGCGCGGGAGAGCCTGGATCATCTTGAGCAGTACATCCGGCTGCTGTTCGCCTGTCCCGAAGACGTCGCATGAGCAAGTCGGCCCCGATCTGCGCCTCTGTCGCCTGCGCGTGCGGCAAAACCCGGTTAGCGGTGGCCGGCGAGCCGATCCTGGTTTCGGAGTGCCTCTGCGACAGCTGTCGGACCGCCGCGAAGCGCCTCGCCGCGCTGCCCGGAGGCCCCAACATGCTCACCACATATGGAGCCACGCCCTTCGCCGAATATCGCAAGGACCGGGTCCGCATTCTCGCTGGCGAGGAAGGGCTGAGGGCGTTCAGGCTGTCGCCGGAGGCGGACACGCGGCGCATTGTCGCCAGTTGCTGCAACACACCCATCTTCCTCGAAATGAAGGGCGCCCACTGGCTCAGTCTCTATCTGGGTCTCTGGCCGCGCGAGGTCCGTCCAAGGCCAGAGCTTCGAACCATGGTGGGAGACCTGCCAGATGCGTCGGGGCTGCCCGATGACATCCCCAACCTGAAGACCCACTCGGTCACCTTCTACATGAAACTGCTCAGCGCCTGGATCCGCATGGGCTTCCGCAATCCGACGGTGCGCGTGGAGGGCCAGGTCGATGCCTGATGACAAGATCGAGATCCAGAACGTCAGTACGCCCGGCCACGTCGAGCGGGTCGATCGCGCCAAGTACGACGCGATGCGAGAAGCGCTCCTGTCTGTTCTGCCACTTGAAGCGCCCGGGCTGACGGTCGCCGCAGCCAAGGATGCGCTACTTTCTCGCCTTCCAGACGACCTGTTTCCTCAGGGGAAGACGGCGGGTTGGTGGCTCAAGGCCGTGCAGCTCGATCTTGAAGCCAAGGGCGTCATCGCCCGCGCCGCCGGGGCTCCGGTCCGGTTACGCCTGTGCGCTCCGCCTTCTGGGCGCTAGGCGCATTCGTCCAACTCCGGCTCCACCGCCTCGCCGGTGGGCGCGGGGAAGGGGACCTTGAAGGTGAAGGCCGCCGGCGTCGGGCCGTGGGCCTCCAGATGCGCCAGCTTCTGCAGGGCCTCCTCGACGGTGGGCGTATGGCCCGCCGGGACCCACCACAGGGCCATGTAGAGGTCCATGTGCTCGAACCATTCGCGGCGGCGGCGCATGATCTCGATGTGGCCGCTGCGATAGACGAAGGCGCCGAGCGAGGGGATGTCGCTCCAGACCGACAGGTTCGGGATAAACAGCGGATCGTTGTCGATCGCCAGGTCGGTGGCGTTGTTGCCGTCGCCCGTGAGGCGCCAGACGAAGCCCGGCGAGGCCTCTGCCAGCGCGTTGATACGGTCTAGGTTGTCGGCGAAGTCCTTGATCAGCGGATGATCGATCGGGGCCTTCAGGCGACCGACATTGACCTGGGCCAGGTGGAACTTCGCGCTCATAGACGGTCTCCCTTCCGCTTGCGTCCGAACATTGTGCGGCGAGGCTTCGAGCGGAAGGGGGCAGGGGATTTTTCTAGAGCTCGATCATGTCGAAGTCCGACTTCGGCGTGCCGCACAAGGGACAGACCCACCCCGCCGGGATGTCGGCCCAGCGGGTGCCGGCCGCCAGGCCCTCGCCGGGGTCGCCCTGTTCCTCGTCATAGATGTAGCCGCAGGTGCGGCACTGCCAGACCTTGAAGGGTTCCGCGCTCATCGCCGCCGCCTCAGTGCATCTTGAAGCGGATCGGCACCGACTTCGGGCCGCAGACGAAGTTGGCGACCATGCGGGTGGGCGCGCCGTCCAGCTCGACATGATCGAGGCGGGCGAACAGCTCCTCCCACAGCACCCGCATCTCCATCCGCGCCAGGTGCTGGCCCAGGCAGATGTGCGCGCCGTAGCCGAAGGCGACGTGCTTGTTGGGGGTGCGGTCGACGCGGAACTCGAAGGGCTTGTCGAACACCGCCTCGTCGCGGTTGCCGGACGGATAGGACAGCATCATCCAGTCGCCCTTGGCGATCTTCTTGCCCGCCAGTTCAGCGTCGGCGGTGGCGGTGCGCATGAAGTGCTTCACGGGCGTCACCCAGCGGATCGACTCCTCGATCAGGCCCGGGATCAGCGACGGATCGGCCTTCACCTTGGCGAACTGGTCGGGGTTTTCGGCCAGGGCCCACAGCGCGCCGGCGGTGGTCGAGGAGGTGGTGTCGTGCCCGGCGGTGGCGGCGATGATGTAGTAGCTCATCGCCTCCAGGTGACCCATCGGCTCGCCGTTGATCTTGCCGTTGGCGATCAGGGTGGCCAGGTCGTTGCGCGGATTGGCCCGGCGGTCCTCGGTGATGGCGTTGAAGTACATCATGAAGTCCATGACCACGGACTGGATGCTGTCGACGCCCTCGCCGACGTCGGTCACCGACTTGCCGGTGCGGTTCAGGTCCGGGTCGGCGTTGCCGAACAGCTCCTGGGTCAGTTTCAGCATGCGGGGCTCGTCGCTCTCGGGGACGCCCAGCACCTCCATGATGACGTGCAGCGGATACAGGAACGCCACGTCGCGGGCGAAGTCGCAGCGGTCGCCGTGCTCGGCCATGCGGTCGACGAAGCCGCGGGCGATCTCGCGGATCCGGGCCTCCAGCGCCCGCAGGTTCTGCGGCAGCAGGGCACCTTGGGTGATCTTGCGATAGGCGAAGTGGTCGGGGTTATCCATCTGGACCAGCGAGCGGACGAGGTGAGGGGACCCGCCCATCATCTCGCGCACCTTCTTGTCGGCCTCGATGGTGGTGACGACGGTGGCGCGGTCGCCGTTGTGGAACAGCTCGTTCTGGCGCTCGACCTCCAGAATGTCGGCGTGGCGCGTGACCACCCAGAACGGATCGAAGCCGTCAGGCTGGGCGATGTCGAGCGGCGCTTCGCGGCGCAGCTGGGCGAAGGCCTGGTCGATCCGGTCGCCGTCGGCGTAGGCCTTGGGGTCGATAATGGTGTTGGCGATGTCGGTCGAGATCGTCATGCAGGCCTCCTGGCTCCTCCCGAGGATGGCTCTGCGGCCATCTCAATTATTTGCTTGTTGTCCAACAAATAACTAAGTTCGACAAGATGACATCGTCCCTTAAGGTCCCCGAGCGCCGCACCCAATCCGACCGCCGCCAGCAGTCGGAGGCCGAGCTGCTACGCGCCGCCGCCGAACTGATCGCCGAGCAAGGCGTGGCGGCGGCGACTTTCGAGAATATCGGCGCGCGGGCGGGCTACAGCCGGGGTCTGGCCACCCAGCGGTTCGGATCAAAGCAGGGGCTGATCGAGGCGCTGATCGCCCGGTTGCAGGCGCGGCTCCAGGCGCAGATGGACGACCGGCGGCTGGACCAGCTGAATGGGCTGGAGGCCGTTCTGGGCTTTGTCGACGCGTTCCTGACCACCTTGGCTCAGGACGGTGAGCTACGGGCCTATTTCGTGATGATGGCCGGCGCGGTCGGCGACATGTCCGACCTGCGCGCGCCGTTCGCCGTCGCCCACAAGGCGGCGGAGGAGCGTCTGGAGGCGCTGGTGTTACGCGGGCAGGCCGAGGGTGTCATCCGGCAGACGCTGGACGCCGATGCGGCGGCGCTGATGGTGGGGTCACTGCTGCTGGGCGTGTCGACCCAGCTGCTGATCGATCCGGGCATGGACCTGGAGCCGATCCGGCAGACCAGTCTGGCGACCTTGAGGGTCAGCTTTGGGGGGTAGGGTTGGGCTTTTGATGGACCTTGACGGCCCCCTCCGCGCCTGCGGCGCTCCTCCCCCATAGGGGGAAGAAGAATGGTCGCGGCCTTCTGCCCCCTATGAGGGCGGACGACCGCGAAGCGGTCCGGTGGGGGCTCGCGGCGCTGGTCCGTTGCGCCCCCGCCGGCCTCAGGCCACGTCGATGCGGTAGCTTTCGATGACCGTGTTGGCGAGCAGCTTCTCGCACATGGTCTTGACCTCGGCCTTGGCGGCTTCGGCGTCGGTGGCGTCCAGGTCGAACTCGATGACGCGGCCGACGCGGGCGTCCTTCACCGACGGCCAGCCCAGGCCATGCAGGGCGTTCTCGACAGCCTTGCCCTGAACGTCGAGAACGCCGGGCTTCAGGAACACGTGGACGGTGGCTTTCATCATCTTACCTTTTCGCGACCCTCTCCCAGAGGGAGAGGGAGGGGCCCATGCGCAGCATGGGAGGGTGAGGGGTTGCGGGGCGGTCCGGACGGGGTGAAGCCCCTCATCCTCCCACGCGTCCCTGGACGCGCGGGCCCCTCCTTCTCCCTATGGGAGAAGGGTTTTTCTAGTGCACGCCGCCCTGAATGACGGTCGGCATTTCCTTCATGATGCCAAGGCGGCGAGCCACCTCGGTGTAGCTTTCGATGACATTGCCCAGATCCCGGCGGAAGCGGTCCTTGTCCAGCTTCTCGTTGGTCACGGTGTCCCACAGGCGGCAGCTGTCGGGGCTGATCTCGTCGGCCAGGATGACGCGGCTGAAGTCGCCTTCGTAGACGCGGCCGAACTCGACCTTGAAGTCCACCAGGGTGATGCCGACGCCGGCGAACAGACCCGACAGATAGTCGTTCACCCGCAGGGCCATGGCCATCATGTCGTCGATCTCCTGGGTGGCGGCCCAGTTGAACGCGGTGATGTGCTCCTCGGTGACCATCGGGTCGCCGAGCTTGTCGTCCTTGTAGTAGAATTCGATGATCGAGCGCGGCAGCGGCTGACCCTCGGTCAGGCCCAGGCGCGTGGCGATCGAACCCGCGGCGATGTTGCGCACCACGACTTCGAGCGGAACGATCTCGACTTCCTTGATCAGCTGCTCGCGCAGGTTCAGGCGGCGGATGAAGTGGTTCTGGACGCCGATGCCGTTCAGGCGAGTCATGATGTACTCGCTGATCCGGTTGTTGATGACGCCCTTGCCCTCGAGGATGGCCTTTTTCTGCGCGTTGAACGCCGTCGCGTCGTCCTTGAAATACTGGATCAGCGTGCCGGGCTCCGGCCCCTCGTAAAGGATCTTGGCCTTGCCTTCGTAGATCTTCTTGCGACGGGTCGTCATGGCTCTCGTCGAGGCCCTTTCCGGAATCGCGCGCCGCCTCAGCCCAGGATCTTCCCGGAAAACGAAAAGCGCGCGCGGCGGATAGCTGCGCGCGGCGTTCGACTCAAGGCCGCTCACTTAAAAATTCCTGAGGACCGTACCCGAATGAGCCGGTGTTCGCAAACCAACGGCGGGAGTTTGGTCTAGGATAGATACGAAACGTCGCCTGCGGCTTATCCGCCGATTGCAGCGACGAGCGCCACGATATATGCAGCCCGCGTAGGAGCATGATAGCCGAAAGTGGACGCCGGTTTTGGCGACCATCATGCTCAAAATGATTTGGAATTAGAGCCTGTTGGGCCAGATCGACCGATCTGACCCAACAGGCTGGCGACTTTGAGGCTTCCATGACCACCTTCGACGAACGCGAACAGGGTTTCGAACGCAAGTTCGCGCACGACCAGGAACTGGAGTTCAAGGCGACCGCGCGCCGTAACCGCCTGCTGGGCGAATGGGCCGCCGGCCTGATGGGCCTGGCGACCGTGGAAGAGTACGCGCGCGCCGTCGTGAAGTCCGACTTCGAACAGCCGGGCGACGAGGACGTGCTGCGCAAGGTCTTCGAGGACCTCAAGGGCGCCGGCGTCTCGACCACCGAGGGCGAGGTCCGCATGAAGATGGCCGAGCTGCTGGCTCAGGCCCGCGAGCAGATCAAGTCTGAGTAGTCGGTCCGAGCGTCGCTATGGACAAGAGAAGGGGCCGCTCCCAACCGGGGCGGCCCTTTTTCTATGGCTGAGGTTGCGTTGCCTGTCGGTGAGGGCGCCTGTTCCTCAGGCCCAGCCCAGCCCGTCGCGAAGCTCAGTCCAGGCCGCCGCCTTCTCCGCGAACGTCCGCGCTGCGTAGGCGGGGCTGGAGGAGGGCAGGGCCAGGGTGGCGACGCGGTCGCCGATCAGACGGGTCCCAAGCTTGGCGGCGGTTCCCCCGTTGAAGGCCACGAGCCGCAGCGCGGGCAGGGTGTCGATCAAGGCCATGAGGTCATTGGCTGCGGGCTCGCGGATCGCCGCGTCCAGGCTGCCGGGCCGACGCGCCGTCTCGATCACGTCCCAGAGGCCAACGCCGTGCGCCAGCAGCGTGGCCAGGCGATCCTCGTAGCCGCGCGCGACGAGCGATGCGTTGATTGCCCCCTCCATCAACCGCCAGAAGGCGTTGCGCGGATGGCCGTAGTATTGGCCCACCGCCAGCGAGGCGTCGCCGGGCAGACTGCCGAGGATCAGGACGCGAGTCTTGGCGTCGACGACCGGCGGGAAGCCCCGCTTAGCCGCGTCCATTGGGCGGATCGTTGCGGAGCCAGCCGGTGATCGTCAGGCGCAGGGCCCCGGCATAGGGCGCGACCGGCGCCACCGAGTGCGACTGGGGCACCTTGAACAGGGTCAGGACGTTGAACGCCGGCGCGAAGCCGCGCGTGACGTCACCCTGGTCGTCGTGGAACAAGAGCTGGCCGCCCCAGTCAGGCCGCCAGTGGCGCGTCAGGCCCAGGGTATAGGCCGCCAGACGCTCGCCGACCCCGGTGTCGTCGTGCTGGGTGAGGAAATCGCCCGGACGATAGCAGGTGGCCTGGCCGTCGATCTTGGTGACGCCGGACTCGCCGGTGACGGCGGCGCCGAAGGCGATGAACTCCGGGCTGTTCAGGAACGCGGTCAGGGCGTGGATCGGATGGCCCGGATCCCGTCCCGCCACGAAGGCGTCGATCATCGGATAGCCGAGATAGACATAGGCGAAGCCGCTGCGGGCCCGCAGGGTGGCCGCGTGCAGGCGGTCGGCCACGGCCTGGTCGCCCAGTTCGGCGCGCCGCGCCCGGCTGATCACCTCGGCGCCGCCGCGCTCATTCGAGCAGATGATGTCCCAGTCGATGGTCTGTTCGAGGATGCCCGCCAGGCGATCGACGACCTCGGGCTCGAACACCTCGGGGATGCGTACCACGCCCTCAAGGGCGTAGGCGTCCGCGAACGCCGCCGGATCCAGCGCGGGATTGAGGCGCAGGACCGGCGGCTGGCTCATGCTCAGCCCTGCTCGCCGAAGACGCGCTGGAAGATCACATCGACGTTCTTGGTGTGATAGCCAAGGTCGAACAGCTCTTCGAGTTCGGTCTCGGTCAGGGCCTTGGACACGACCGGATCGGCCTTCAGGAAGTCGAGGAACCGGCCCTCGCCGCGCCAGACCTTCATGGCGTTGCCCTGCACGGCCGCATAGGCGTCCTCGCGGCTGACGTCCTTGTGGGTCAGGGCCAGCATGACGCGCTGGGAGAAGACAAGGCCGCCCAGCTTGTCCAGGTTCTTGGCCATGTTGTCGGGATAGATGTTGAAGCGCTCGATCACGCCCGCCAGACGGCGCAGGGCGAAGTCGAGGTGGATGGTGGCGTCCGGGCCGATGCCGCGCTCGACCGACGAGTGGCTGATGTCGCGCTCGTGCCAGAGGGCGACGTTTTCCATGGCCGGCACGACGGCCGAGCGGACCAGACGGGCGAGGCCGGTGAGGTTCTCGGTCAGGATTGGGTTGCGCTTGTGCGGCATGGCCGACGAGCCCTTCTGACCCGGGTCGAAGGGCTCTTCGGCTTCCAGCACCTCGGTGCGCTGCAGGTGGCGGATCTCGGTGGCCAGGCGCTCGACCGACGAGGCGACGACGCCCAGGGCCGCGAAATAGGCCGCGTGGCGGTCGCGCGGGATCACCTGGGTCGAGACCGGCTCGACCGCCAGGCCCATCTTGTCAGCGACGTGCTGTTCGACGCGCGGATCGACATTGGCGAAGGTGCCCACGGCGCCCGAGATCGCGCAGGTGGCGATCTCGAACTTGGCCATGGCCAGGCGCTCTTTGGCGCGCTGGAACTCGGCGTAGTAGCCGGCCAGCTTCAGGCCAAACGTGATCGGCTCGGCGTGGATGCCGTGGCTGCGGCCGACGCAGACGGTCATCTTGTGCTCAAGCGCCCGGCGCTTCAGCGCGGCGAGCACCAGGTCGACGTCTTCGAGCAGAAGGTCGGTGGCGCGCGACAGCTGCACGGCGAAGCAGGTGTCCAGCACGTCGCTGCTGGTCATGCCCTGGTGCAGGAAGCGGGCTTCGGGACCGACGATCTCCGACACGTGGGTCAGGAAGGCGATGACGTCATGCTTGGTGACGCGCTCGATCTCGTCGATGCGGTCGCTGTCCCAGACCGCGTCGCGGCCCTTCTCCCAGATCGTCTCGGCGGCGAGCTTGGGGATGACTCCCAGCTCGGCCATGGCGTCGGCGGCGTGGGCCTCGATCTCGAACCAGATCTTGTACTTGGTCTGGCTGGACCAGATGGCGGCGGCTTCGGGGCGGGCGTAGCGGCTGATCATGGGCGGGCGTTTCGGCCCGACCGCCTCGGGAGTCAAGGGAAGAGGCTTATTACTTAGCTCACGATGATCCTCCCCCGCGATGCGGGGAGGTGGCCCAGAGGGTCGGAGGGGGCAAGATAGGCGAAACCCGCAATAGCCCCCTCAGTCACTTCGTGACAGCTCCCCCGCAACGCGGGGGAGCATCTTGATCCCTACGCCGCCTTGCGCGCCTCGAAGTGCTTGACCATGCCGATGGCGGCCAGGGCGTAGTGCAGGCCGGCCCAGGCGTAGAAGCACAGCGAGACGATGATGCCCTGCTGGCTGGCCACCGACAGGGTGGTCTTGCACTTGGCGACGAGGTCGGCCGAAGCGCCCTTGGGCGCGACGCCGCCGGGGCAAACGCTGGCGAAGCTTTGACCCGCCTCGCCGCCGAACGACCCGAACAGGCTGGCGATCACGCCGCCGCCCGGATGGTTGAAGTGGAACTGGGCCAGGTGGTCGATCAGCCAGCCGGTGAAGACCGGCCCGCCGCCCAGGGCGATGATGTTCAGGAAGAAGAACAGCAGGGCCGTGGCGGTGGCGCGGCGGCGCGGATCGACCGAGTTCTGCACGACGCCGAAGGTCGGGGCGAGGTACACATAGTGGAAGATGCCGGGGACCAGCAGGATCAGGGCGGTGGTCTGCCAGTCGGTCTGCAGATAGGCGGCGATATAGATCGGCGTGCAGAGGATCAGGCCGATGGCGGGGGTCAGGGCGTACCACTTGGCGCTGCGCTTGCCGGCCCAGTCGCTGAGGAAGCCGCCGACCAGGGTGCCGACGCCCGCCGAGAAGCCGCCGATCAGGCCGGTGATCAGGCCTACCTGCGCGAGGCCGAGGTCAAAGGCGCGGACGAAGTACGACGGCACGAAGTTGCCCGACCCGTAGGCGCCGAACGAGGCGATCGTCACGCCCAGCACCATGTGCAGCACCGGCCATTTGCCGAACAGGATCTTGGTGACGGCCCACAGTTCCTTGAACTCGTTGGCCAGTGAGAACGCCGGCTTGGCCGGCTCGACCACCACGTTCTCGGCGTCCAACGGGCGCTCGACGATCTCGGAATGGCCGCGCGGCGGCTCCTTGACCACCAGCTTGACGATCACCGCCAGCAGGATGCCCGGCAGGCCGACGATGACGAAGGCCACGCGCCAGCTGAACTCCTGGGCCAGCCAGCCGCCGGCCACCGCGCCGAACATCGTGCCCAGCGGAATGCCGAACGAATAGATCGACAGCGCCGTGGCCCGCTTCTTGGGCTCGTAATAGTCGCTGATCAGCGAGTGGCTGGGCGGCGAGCAGCCGGCCTCCCCGACCCCGACGCCGAAGCGGAACAGGGCCAGCTGGGCGAAGTTGGCGGCCGCGCCGCACAGGGCGGTGAAGCCCGACCAGATCACCAGTGACACCGAGATGATCGTCACCCGGTTGAAGCGCTCGGCCAGGCGGGCGATCGGAATGCCGAGGATCGTGTAGAGCAGGGCGAAATAGAGCCCGCCCAGCAGGCCAAGCTGCGTATCGGTGAGCTTCAGGTCGACCTTGATGGCCTGACCGATGGTGGCGATGATCGTCCGGTCGATGAAGTTGAAGGTGTAGGTGGCTAGCAGCAGCCCCAGTACGGCGGCCTTGTAGCCATTGGAGTAGAGCGGCCGATCACCGCCGGACGCTTGGGTCTCGGCCATCCTGTGTCTCTCCCGTTCAAACATTTGTTCTAATTGTTGGAGGGACTGTGACCGAGCGGAAGCCAAAGCGCCAGAGGGGATTTTCGGGCGGTGAAATCCTCCCCCGCGCGGGGGAGGTGGTCGCGAAGCGACCGGAGGGGGAAGGGCTTTCTGAGCCGGTACCTTCCCCCTCCGTCGCCTCTTCGAGCCGACACCTCCCCCGCTTGGGGGAGGATTTTCTATCAGCTGACCATCTCTTCGCGGATGGTCTTGCGGGCGGCCCAGAACAGGCCGAACGCGACCAGTCCCAGGCCGGCCGAGATGATCAGGGCCCAGCGCACCCCCTGAGCCTCACCCAGTCCCACCGGTCCAGCCAGGATGTCGCTGAGCAGGCCCACGGCTAGCGGACCCAGGCCAAGCCCGATCAGGTTGATGATGAGCAGCAGCACGGCCGAGGCCGTGGCGCGCAGGGCCGGGTCAACAATGCTCTGGGCGGTCGCATAGACCGGGCCATACCAGAGCGTGCCCAGCAGGGCGTTGATCGCCAGCAGGCTGATCGCCACCATCGGCGCCTCAAGGCTCATGGCGATGACGAAGATCGGGATCGTGATCAGCGAGGCGATCGCCGGGACCGTGACGTAGGCGCGCAGATCCTTGGCGCCAAGGCGGTCGGCGAAGACCCCGCCCAGCCAAGCGCCTATCACGCCGGCGGTGCCGCCGATCAAGCCCAGGGCCAGGCCCAGGAAGCCGGCCGACTTCAGGCCAAAGCTCGCAGCCAGTTCGGCGATCTCGACGCCATGGACGCGGAAGAAGAACGAGGCGGTGAAGGGGGCGTGGCCATAGCCTATGAACGCCTTGACCGAGGCGGCCAGGGCCACCAGCCAGAAGGTCTTCTTGGTGGCCAGCACCGCCAGGGCGGCGGCGAAGCTGATCTGAGTGCTGGCGCGGGCGGCCATTTCGGCGGCCAGCTTCTTGCGCGGTTCCACCAGGGTGAAGGCGGCGACCAGCGCGAACAGCAGGCCCGGCGCGCCGGCGACCATGAAGGCCACCCGCCAGCCGTAGGCGTCGGCGACCAGTCCGCCCATCGCCATGCCGGCCAGGGTGCCGAGCGGCGTGCCGATCGAATAGAAGGCGATGGCGCTGGCCCGCTTTTCCTTGGGAACATAGTCGCTGATCAGCGAGTGAGCGGGCGGGGTGCAGCCGGCCTCGCCGACGCCCACGCCGATGCGGGCCAAGATCAGTTGCCAGAAGTTCTGGGCCAGGCCGCACACCATGGTGAAGGCGCTCCAGACCGCGACCGAGATGCCGATGATGTAGGGCCGGTTCTTGGTCTCGGCGATGCGGGCGATCGGGATGCCGAGCACCGTGTAGAAGATGGCGAAGGCCAGGCCGGTCATCATGCCCAGCTGCCAGTCGGCCAGGCCGAGGTCACGCTTGATCGGCTCGGCCAGGATGTTGACCACCTGCCGGTCCAGGAAGTTCAGGGTGTAGATGATCAAGAGCACCCACAGGGCGTAGCGGCGATAGGCCGTCGATACGGGCGCGATAACGGGCGACGGCGTGGCGGGTTGCGCCATGGACTCTCTCTCCCTCGAACATTTGTTCTAATCGTTGAGCGCACCATAAACGCAGGCTAAGCCGGAACGCCATCCGGCATTTTCGAAACAGCTTTCAGGAGCGTGGCGTGGAACTCGTGATCGGCACCAAGCGGTGGTCCAGCTGGTCGTTGCGCCCGTGGTTGGCGCTCAAGCGGGCGGGCGTCGACTTCACCGAGACCGAGATCGAACTGCGCCGGGGCGAGGCCACCGGCGACGACATCGGCCGCATCTCGCCCAGCCGCCTGGCCCCGGCCCTGCGCGACGGGGATCTGGTGATCTGGGACTCGCTGGCGATCTGCGAGTACCTGGCGGAAAAGTTACCGGACGCGAAGCTGTGGCCGGATGATCCCACCCTGCGCGCGCTGGGTCGGTCGGCGTGCGCCGAGATGCATTCGGACTTTCAGGCGCTGCGGAGCGAATGCCCGATGGCGCTGGACGAGCCGCTCCGCGCGCTTGAGCTTTCCGAAGCGACGCAGAAGAACGTCCGCCGCATCGTGGCGCTGTGGACCGGCCTGCTGGCCCGTTCGCACGGCCCGTTCCTGTTGGGCGATTGGTCGATCGCCGACGCCTTCTACACGCCGGTGGCGACGCGGTTCCGAACCTACGAGGTCCGCCTGGCGGACTACGGCGACACGGGTCCGGCCCAAGCCTATGCCGCGCGGCTGCTGCAGACCCCGGCGTTCTTGGAGTGGGAGCAGGCGGCGCGCACGGCGCGCTAGCGGCTCGTCAGCAGGCCGCCACCTGACCTGCTTCGCAGGTCGTCCGCCCCCAGAAGGGGCGGAAGGGGCGCGCCCTACATTCTTCCCCCCTTTGGGGGAGGAGCGCGAAGCGCGGAGGGGGCAAGAGGTAGCTTTTGCTCAGCCGTCACCCCGCCCCCCGACCCTTCCCGTCCCGGGGAAGGGGGCTCACAACCCGAACGCCGCCAGCAGCCTGTCGGCTGCCGCCGATGCGGGAACCTCGCCCTGACGCACCGCCGTCTCGAGCTCCGGAACCAGCGCCGCCACGGCCGGGGCGGTCTTGAAGGCGTCTTCCAGGCGGTCGCGGACCATGGCCCACATCCAGCGGGCGTCCTGGTCGGCGCGGCGAGCGGCGCGGGCCCCGTTGGCGCTCATCACCTCGCGGTGGCACAGGATCTGGGTCCACAGGACATCCAGCCCCAGGCCGGTCAGGCCGGACGCGGTCAGCACCGGCGGCGTCCAGTCCGGATGGGCGGGGGTGAGGATATGCAGGGCGTTGCGATAGTCGCGGGCCGAGCGCTCGGCCTTGGCCGGATCAGCGTCGGCCTTGTTGATGACCAGGAGGTCGGCCAGCTCGATCAGGCCCTTCTTGATGCCCTGCAGTTCGTCGCCGCCGCCGGGAATGAGCAGCGCCAGGAAGATGTCGACCATGTCGGCGACCACCGTCTCGGACTGGCCCACGCCCACGGTCTCGATGATCACCACGTCGAAGCCGGCGGCTTCGCACAGCAGCATCGCCTCGCGGGTCTTTCGCGCCACGCCGCCCAGGGCGCCGCCCGAGGGCGAGGGGCGGATGAAGGCGTTCGCCTGGACGCTGAGCTGCTCCATCCGGGTCTTGTCGCCCAGGATCGACCCGCCGTGACGGCCGGACGAGGGATCGACGGCGAGCACCGCCACCCTGTGGCCCGCCTCGACGAGATTGCAGCCGAACCGCTCGATCGTCGTCGACTTGCCCGCGCCCGGCACCCCGGTGATGCCGATCCGCTGGGCGCGGCCGGTCAGCGGCATCAGGCGTGAGAGCAGGGTGCGCGCGGCGACCTGGTGGTCGGCGCGGCGGCTCTCGACCAGGGTGATCGCGCGCGCCAGGGCGGCGCGGTCGCCGGCGACCAGGCGATGTTCGAGGCTATCGATGTCGAGCGCGGGGATCACGGCTTTCCGCTTAGAGCCTGTCTGGCTGCGATGAAAGCCCCCCAGGCCGCCCCTGGGACGGTCTCGCCTCAGGCCGCCACGAAGTCGCGGGTGATCTTCTGATCGCTATGGCGGACAGGCAGGGTGAAGCTGACCGTGGTGCCTTCGCCCGGCGTCGAGTGCATCTCCAGCACGCCGTCGTGCATGGTGATCAGCGACTTGGTCAGCGCCAGGCCTAGGCCGGTGCCCTGGGTCGTCTTCGAGAACTGGCTTTCCACCTGCTCGAAGGGCTTGGCCAGTCGCGCCAGGTCTTCCTTCGCGATGCCGATGCCGGTGTCGGTCACCGAGACCTTGATCAGGTCGCCGAACGGATCGCGGCGGACCTCGGCGCGCACCGTCACGCTGCCGGCGCGCGGCGTGAACTTGATGGCGTTCGACAGCAGGTTCAGCAGCACCTGCTTAACGGCGCGATAGTCGGCTTCGATCTCGGGCAGCTGCGGGAAGTCGATGTCCAGCTTGAGGCCCGCAGCCTCGGCGCGATTGCGCACCAGTCGAACCGCGTCCTCGGCGACGTCTTCCAGATGCATCGACTCGAACTTCAGGTTCATCTTGCCGGCTTCGATCTTCGACATGTCCAGGATGTCGTTGATCAGCGCCAGCAGGTGCTGGCCCGACGAGTGGATGTCCTGGCTGTAGCCCTTGTAGCGTTGGTCGCCGAGCGGTCCGAACATCTCGTTCATCATGATCTCGGAGAAGCCATTGATGGCGTTCAGCGGTGTCCGCAGCTCGTGAGACATGTTGGCCAGGAATTCGCTCTTGGCCTTGTTGGCGCTCTCGGCCTTGACCTTCTCGGTCTCGTACTTGCGCGCCAGCTCGGCCAATTGCTCCTGGCTGCGCTCCAGGCCGGCGACGGCGTTCTGAAGCTGTTCCTCGTTGCGACGGCGGGCTTCTTCCTGGGTCTTGATGGCCGTGATGTCGGCGGCGGTCATGACAAGACCGCCTTCGGCGGTGCGGCGTTCGCTGATCTGGATCCAGCGGCCGTCCATCATTTCGGCTTCGCGAACACCCTTGGCGCCGTCGGGCGCGGGGTGGTCCTGCTTGATCGCCAGGGCGGCGAAGCGGTTGACCTCGGCCCGGGCCGCGCCGGGCTTGAGGATCTTGGGCTCCAGCGAGAAGACGCTGCGATAGTTGCGGTTGCACATCAGCAGGCGACCCTGCCGATCCCAGAGAACGAACGCTTCGGACACGCTCTCGATGGCGTCGCGCAGGCGGTTCTCGGCCGCCTGGGCGCGGGCCTGGGCGATCCGCTCCTCGGTGACGTCCAGCGCCACGCCGATGATGCGGGCGTGACCTTCCGAGCCTGGCTTTCCAAAGCCCTGGCCGCGGGCGTCGATCCACAGAGACCGCGCGCCCTGTTCGCTCGCCGGGACCCGGAACGACACGTCGAACGCGCCGTACATCGCCGCGTTGGCCAGCGCCTGACGAACGCGCTCGCGGTGGTCGATCGAGATCCGCTCCAGGAGGTCCTGCCCCGAAACGACGCCGCCGCCGCCCCAGCCGAACATCGCGCCGGTGACGTCGGACAGATAGACTTGGTCGCCGTTCAGGTCCCATTCCCAAATCCCGCACCGCGCGGCTTCCACCGCGAGCCGGAAGCGGCGTTCGCTGTCGATGAACTCGCGATGGGCCACCTCGGCCTTGCGGCTCTGGATCATCAGCAGCAGCGCCAGGGCGATGCCGACGCCCAGCGGCACGAGAAGGCTGAAGGCGCCCTCCATGACCTGCCGATCCAGGTTGGCGACCGATCGCGTCGGCGCGGCGGCGACCGCCAGCAGGGCGCCCTGCGCCACGGGACGAACGGGCACGTCCAGCAAGGCGCCGTCGGCGGCTTGTCCGCGTACGGCGGCGGGACCATCGCCCAGATCCTCGACCGAGAGCGCAAAGGCTTCGCGAAGCGCGCCGGCGCCCTGGACGCCGCGTCCGCGCGCGGCGATCAGCTTGCCGTCCGGCAGGGCCAGGGCGCCGCTCTCGCCCTTCTCGGGATCGGCGACCAGGCGCGAGGCGTCGCCGCTGGCGATCACGAAGGCGCGCGCACGATCCAAGCTCGTCGTGGTGGCGACATAGAGACGACCCGTCTCTCCGACCGAGCCGACCCAGTTGGTCCGGCCCGAAGCGCCGGCGGCCAGGGCGGCGGCCTTCCAATCCGCGCCGTCGTCGCGACCAGCGACCGCGACAACGCCGGCCTCGCTGACGACGGCCACGGCCGCAGCTTCGCCGCCGGCGGCGCGCAGGGTCGTCTCGGCGGCGTCCATCGTCGCGCCGGGATCGCGTTTCAGCAGGTCGGCGGCCGCCGAGAGGCCCGCGCGTTGCGCCGCCAGATTGGCGTCCACGCGGCCGGCGATCAGGTCAGCCTTCGCCGCCAGCGGTGCGCCGCCGGGCTGGGCCAGGGCCTCGCGTTGCAAGCGATGCACGCCAAAGGCCGTATAGACCGCCAGGAGCAGCAGCGCCGCGAGGATCGCGATACGGACGAACACCTGCGACGGCGCGTTGACAGCCTTGGCGCGCACGGCCGACGGCGCGGTCGGCCCGGCTGCCGCCGGCCCCCCGTGTCTGCCCATGCCCTTGCTCAACGCGCCAGACTCCCGTGGATCCCCATGGCGAGTCACTTCGCCAAGTCGTGAATCTAACGTACCGCCGCCGCTCGCGTCACCGCCGAAGCGGCGGATTTCGAACGGTTGAGCCTATTGGTCGCAATCCCGAGTGGCCGACCATCGTCAAAGACTCGTCAGCCGAGCGCCTTGCTGGCCAGTTCCAGGACGTTCTTGGAGAGGTCGGGGTGGGCCACGATGCGTTCCAGCTGGGCGCGCATCAGGTCGCCCAGTTCGGGCTTGTAACGACGCCACCCGCCCAGAGGCTCTACCAGCCGCGCCGCCGTCATCGGGTTGAAGGCGTCGACCTTGAGGATCTCGTCCGCCAGGAACGCATAGCCCGCGCCGCTGGGATCGTGGAACCGCGCCGGGTTGAAGTTGGCGAAGGTCGAGACCAGCGCGCGCAACCGATTGGGGTTGGTGGGCTCGAAATCCGGGTGCTGGGTCAGGGCGATTACGCGTTCCAGCGCGTCGGGGTTCGGATCGCGACCCTGCACCGCGAACCACTTGTCCAGCACCAGCGGCTCGGTCCGCCAGGCGTGGTGGAAGCTCTCGAGCGCCTTCTCACGCGGCACCCCGCCCATGGCGACCATCGGATAGAGCCCGCCGATCATGTCGGTCATGTTGCGGGCCGCGCTGAAATGGCCCAGCAGGCGCGTGAGGTTCTCAGCGTGCGGGTCAGCCGACAGCGCTTCGGCGCAGGCGTTACGCAGCGCTCGGCGACCGGCTGCGGCCGCGTCCGAGGAGAACTCGCCGTCGATCTGCATTTCGCCGTGCAGGCGACGCAACAGGTCGCCGAGGTGCACCGCGATACGCGTGCGAAGATGATCGCGCGCCGCGTGCAGGGCGGCGGGATCAGCGGCCTCGAACATCAGGGCGAGGTCGGGCTCGGAGGGCAGCGCCAGCAACAGGGCCTTGAAGGCCGGCTCGGCGGCGTCATCGACCAGCGCCCGGCCCAGGGCGTCGGCGTAGCGCTCCTCGCCCACCTCATCGGGCGCGCCAGCCGCACGCGTCAGGATCAGATCCCGCGCCAAGGTCTGGCCGGCCTCCCAGCGATTGAAGAGATCGGTGTCGGACCCGAACAGGACGTAGCGATCCGACGGGCGGGCGTCGGTCGACAGGTTCACCGGTGCGGAGAACCCGCGCAGCGCCGACAGCACCGGCGGCTCGGGGATGCTGTCCCAACGAACCGTCATCTGCGCCTGGTCGAGCAGCACGATCTCGGTGTCGCGAAGAACGCGTCCGTCTGCAGCCAGCAGGCCGATGGCGATCGGGATCGGCAGCGGCTTCTTGTCAGGCTGGCCAGGCGTCGGGGGCGTGCTCTGGGTCAGGGTCAGGGTCAGCGCGCCGGCGGCGGCGTCATAGGCCGTCTCGATCATCACCGACGGCGTGCCCGCCTGCTCGTACCAGCCAAAGAAGCCGGAGAGGTCACGGCCGGACGCTTCGGCGAAGCAGGCGATGAACGCCTCGACCGTCGTCGCCTCGCCATCGTGGCGCTGGAAGTAGAGGTCGCAGCCCTTCCGGAACGCGGCCGCGCCCAGGATGGCCTTGAGCATCCGGATGATCTCCGCGCCCTTCTCGTAGATGGTCGCGGTGTAGAAGTTGTCGATCTTCAGATAGCTGGACGGCCGGACGGGGTGGGCGAGGGGACCGGCGTCCTCGGCGAACTGGCGGGCGCGCAGGGCGCGGACATCCTTGATCCGCTGCACGGCCGCGCCGCGCATGTCGGCGCTGAAGCCCTGGTCGCGGAAGACCGTGAAGCCTTCCTTCAGGCACAGCTGGAACCAGTCGCGGCAGGTGATGCGGTTGCCGGTCCAGTTGTGGAAGTACTCGTGGGCGACCACGGCCTCGATCCGCTCATAGTCGAGGTCGGTCGCCGTCTGGGGATCGGCCAGGAGCAGCGAGCTGTTGAAGATGTTCAGCCCCTTGTTCTCCATGGCGCCGAAATTGAAGTCGCGCACGGCGACGATCATGAAGAGATCCAGATCGTATTCGCGCCCGAACGCCTCTTCGTCCCATTTCATCGCGCGTTTCAGGCTGTCCAGCGCATAGGCCGCGCGCGAGGCCTGGCCGGGATCCACGAACACCCGCAACGCGACTTCGCGGCCGCTCATCGTGATGAACTTGTCGGCCAGGACGTCGAGATCGCCGGCGACCAGTGCGAAGAGATAGCTTGGCTTGGGGAACGGGTCGGACCACTCGGCGAAGTGCCGCCCGCCGTCCAGCGAGCCCGAAGCCACCGGATTGCCGTTGCTCAGCAGGTGCGGGAACTTGCCGTCGGCCTCGATCCGGACGCTGTATCGCGAGAGCACATCGGGACGATCAGGGAAGTAGGTGATCGTGCGGAACCCTTCGGCCTCGCACTGGGTGCAGAACCGGCCGCCCGACATATAGAGACCCATCAGCGCCTTGTTCGACGAGGGATCGATCTCGACCTCGGTCGACAGCACGAACTGGTCCGGCGCCTCGGCGATGGTGAGATGTTCGGCGTCCACGACATACCGGCTCGCGTCCAGCGGCCGGCCGTCGATCGCGATCGAAACCAATTTCAGGCGTTCGCCGTTCAGAACCAACGCTTCGCCCTTGGCCCCGGTCCGACGGACCGAAAGCTCGGCCGTGACACGGGTTCGCGTGGGGTGCAGGTCGAAGATCAGGCGAGTGGTCTCGATGGCGAACGGGAACGGGCGATAGTCCGCGAGGTTCACGGCTTGGGGCGTGTCGGTGCGCATCCGTCCTACTTAATCCCGCGCGCCGACGTCCGCGAGGGGACCGTGGTCTTCCGCGCCGAATAAATGGTCCGATGGCATCAGGGCGTGAACGCGGTTTAATCGCCGGCGGGCGGCGCTGAGGGCGACTCCTGCAGGTATCGCTCGATGACCATGATCTTCTGCGCCACGGCGCTCAGCGCGGGCGGAGCGTCCTCGGGATTGTCGGCCACCAGAGTCAGGATCTCGCGGGCGATCGCTTGGAGGCGCGGCGCGCTGGCGATCAGTCGCGCCTGATACTCCATCTTATGTGGGTCGCGATCATACTCCGCGCCGGGCGTCCGCCAGCCGCCCCAGTCGTTGGGGTCGGTGACCACGACCGGATAGGTCCCGGGATAGGGATGATGGGCGCAGTCGCCCTCCTGCTGCCACTTGTTGCGGGCCCGAAGCACCCGCCAGTTCGAGGCCACGCCGCTCTCCTGCGGGTCGACCTTGTCCTCGGGCTTCAGCTCCTGCGCCTGGAACTCGCGACCCAGGCCAACGTCGTAGGTCACCCGCACCGGTTCGTCGAAGCCCTTGGCCCAGATCGGCACGATCCGCTCGACGACCGCCCAGCATCCGACGCTGTCGACCCAGACCCGCTGGTTCTTCTGAAAGACGGTCTTGGCCATGGCGCGCGACAGGTCCGAAGTTGTAAAACTATGGGGCATAAGAACCTGAAATTCTTGACGCCGGGTCAATCTTTCCCTTCGCGTGAACGTCGTTCAGTGTGCCTTCTGTGACGCGCCAGAGAGCGCAGTCAGGGAGGTTCCAGTGGATTTCGACTATTCGGACGATCAGAAGTTCCTGAAGGAGGAGGCGCGCAAGTTCCTTGCCGCGCATTGCGACGTCGGCGTGGTTCGCGGCGTGCTCGACAACGCCGACCGCTCGTTCGACCAAAAGCTCTGGAAGGGCGTCGCCGAGCAGGGCTGGCTGGGCGCCTGCATCCCCGAAGAACATGGCGGCCTGGGTCTGGGCCGCGTCGAACTGTGCGCCATCGCCGAAGAGCTTGGACGCGCCGTGGCGCCGATCCCCTTCGCCTCCACTGTTTATGTGCTTGCCGAGGGCCTGATGGCCTACGGGTCCGACGCGCAGAAGGCGTCGATCCTGCCGCGCATCGCCGCCGGTGAGGTCATCGGCTGCCTGGCGACCTCTGAGGGTCCCGGCGTTGTCGGCCCAGCGACGCTGCAATGCCGCGTCGAGGGCGGCAAGCTCAGCGGGACGAAGATCCCGGTCACCGACGGCGATGTCGCCGATATCGCGCTGGTGCTGGCCTCGGAAGGCGGCCGCCCGGGCCTCTTCCTGGTCGACCTGAAGGGCGCCGGCGTGTCTCGCGAGACCCTCAAGAGCCTGGATCCCACGCGCGGCGTCGCCAAGATCATGTTCGACGGCGCGCCCGCTGAGCGGGTCGGTGACGCCGGTGCGGGCTTCGAGGTCGTGCAGGGTATCCTCGACCGCGCGGCCGTGCTGCTGGCGTTCGAGCAACTGGGCGGCGCCGACCGGTGCCTGGAGATGGCCAAGGAGTACGCCCTGGGGCGCTACGCCTTTGGACGTGTCATCGCGGGCTATCAGGCCATCAAGCACAAGCTGGCGGACATGTACGTCAAGAACGAGGTGGCGCGGTCCAACGCCTATTACGGCGCCTGGGCCTTGAACGACGGTGCGCCGGAGCTGCCGGTCGCCGCCTCGGCCGCGCGCATCGCCGCCTCGGAAGCCTTCTGGTTCGCCAGCAAGGAGAACATCCAGGTCCATGGCGGCATGGGCTTCACCTGGGATGTCGACTGCCACCTCTATTACCGCCGCTCGCGCCAACTGAGCCTCGTGGCTGGGGCGCCGAAGGTCTGGAAAGAGCGGCTGGTGGCTGAACTCGAAAAGAAAAACGCGGCTTAAGGAGCGGAAGATCATGGATTTCAACGATTCCACCGAAGAAGCCGCCTATCGCGAAAAGGCGCGCGCCTGGCTTGCCGAGAACGCCGCCGCGCACCGCGCCAAGTGGGGCGAGCTGAAGCCGAACACGCCCGAGCACATGGCCGCCGCCAAGGAATGGCAGGCCACCAAGGCCAGCGCCGGCTATGCCTGCATCACCTGGCCCGCCGCGATCGGCGGCGGCGGCGGCACGCCGATCCAGTCGGTGATCTTTGGCCAGGAAGAGACCAAGGCCGGGCTCGGCTACGGCTACTTCACGATCGGCCTGGGCATGTGCGTGCCCACGGTGATGGCCTTCTCGGACGGCGAGACCAAGAAGCGCTTCGTCAGCCCCGCCGTGCGCGGGGAGGAGATCTGGTGCCAGCTGTTCTCGGAACCGGCCGGCGGCTCTGACGTCGCCGCCCTTCGCACCCGCGCCGTCAAGGACGGCGATGAGTGGGTCATCAACGGCCAGAAGGTCTGGACCACCGGCGCCCACTATTGCGACTACGGCATCCTGCTGACCCGGACCGACCCTGACGTGCCCAAGCACAAGGGCCTGACCATGTTCTGGATCGATATGAAGGATCCGGCGGTCGAGTGCCGTCCGATCCACCAGATGTCGGGCGGGCGCGAGTTCAACGAGGTCTATTTCACCGATCTGCGCGTCAAGGACAGCCAGCGTCTGGGCGAGGTCGGCGACGGCTGGAAGGTCGCCCTCGTCACGCTGATGAACGAGCGCCTGGCGGTCGGCGGTTCTGCGGGCCCCAACTATCGCGAGATCATGAAACTGGCCCGCGAGCTGGCGGGACCCACCGGCCCGTCGCTCAAGGATCAGTCGTTCCGCGAAAAGCTGGCCGACTGGTACGTGCAGTCCGAAGGCCTGAAGTTCACGCGTTTCCGCACCATGACCGCGCTGTCGCGCGGCCAGACGCCGGGACCGGAAAGCTCGATCGGCAAGATCATCTCGGCCAATCAGCTGCAGGAGCTGGCCAATACGGCGGTCGAGATGGAGGACCAGTACGGCATCCTATCCGATCCTGAGGTCGCGCCCGCCGAGGCGGCCTTCCAGCAAAGCCTGATGTGGGCTCCCGGCCTGCGGATCGCCGGCGGCACCGACGAAATCCTCAAGAACATCATCGCCGAACGGGTCCTTGGCCTGCCGGGTGATGTTCGCGTGGACAAGGACGTCGCTTTCAAGGACATGCCGACCGGACGTTGATTTCGTCGAATCTTTACACGACTTGAAACGAGGCGAGTCGCCCGCTGACTAGGTTAGTAGGCGGCTCGTCGACACTTCGCCTAGTTGTTTCCGCTGCGCGGAAACGTGCGAAAATCCCCCAAATTCGCGTGCCAAGCGAACCTTGGCTGTCACGAAGAAGACTTCATTGGCCGGTCGGTTGAGCTGACCTTGACAGTGGCCAATCCCAGGCACATGAGAGATCGTTGTTTTATGGTTAACGGCGACGGCTGAAGGGGGATTCATGCGCGAGGCCGGGGACGCTATTGCGCGCCTTCGCTCGCTCCGCGACGCAGCGGGGCGCCTGGTCGCCAGCCGCGCCTCTTTGCTGCGCCGAGCGCCTGTGGGGCTCGTGGTCGCTGCGGTGGTGATTCCGCTCGTCGGGTGTGACACCGGCCCCAATTTCTGGTTCCATAAGCGCGCGAGCGCCTGTCCACGTCCGCAGGTCGCGCAAGGCGTCTCGGGGCAGTTCAACCAGCAGCAGCAGGAAATCCGGGCGCTTCGCCAGGGGGGCTTCCGAGGCGATTTCTTCGCCCAGCTTGAACTGGCGCGACGCTATGAAGGCCAGCGCGCCGTCGACAAGAACCTGGAAGATCCGGTCGAGGCGGCCGTCTGGTACGCCATGGCGCTGGCCAACTCCGGCGGCTACGCGCCGATCGCCGCCTACGAGCGTCGCGGCAAGGAATCGCGGGCGGTTTCGCGCTTTGACGATTGCCGCGCTTTCGAGCGACGCAGCGCCTACGGCGCGCTGGACCGCCTGCTCTCGCGCATGTCGACCGAGGAGCGAGAGAAGGTCCGCAACCGCGTGATCTACATCCTCTCGACCCAGAGCGCTGACGGGTTCCGGACCCTGGCGCGGATGCACGACGGCTATTTCGGCCCGTTCGGGGAACCCTCGGACAACCTCCAGGCCATCGAGGCCTACGGCAAGCCCAGCCAGCCTGGCGCGCCGGCGGCCCTGGACCTGTTCCGCCGCAACGACGTCGACGCCTATCTCTACAATTACCTGGCGGTGCAGACCGGCGACGTGTCGGCCTATGTGATGCTGAAGGACTTCGAACGGTCCTCGCCGCAGCGCGCCTCGTACGGCTCGTTCGTGGAGACCAAGGCCAAGCGCTGGATTCCACCCTACGAGTTTTATCCGCCCGAATCGCCGGACTCTGGCGTTCCTCACTCCGACGAGGCGGACCTGTCGGGCGAGGCGCGCGAGTCGGCGCTCTATCGCATCGCCGAACTGCCGTTCGTCCATGTCGGCGAGTCGCTGGCCTATCTGCGGGTGATCCCCACGGCGGTGCTGGACGAGAAGATGCTCAGCGTCACCGAGGTTCAGACGCTGCAGAGCATGATCGGCCGTCCGAACACCGGTCGTCTTGCCCCGATCGAGAAGGTGCGCGCCGTGCAGTACGCGGCGGTCAATGGTTCGTCCAAGGCCCAGCTGGTGCTGGCGGTGATGTACTCGGAGGGCGTCGGCGTGCCGCGCGACTACGCCCGCGCCTATCACTGGTACGAGGAGGCCGAGCGCCAGGGGTCGGCGGAAGCCAAGTACGCCATGTCGACCTTCTTCTCGCTGGGTCTGCAGGGCGTGGCCGACCAGGACCGGGCCAAGGCGGTGGTCTACCAGATCGACGGCGCCCTGGCCGGCTTCAAGCCTTCGGCCTGGCGTCTGCAGCAACTGCTGGCGCAAGTCTCGCGTCCGCCGCGTGCGGCGGGCGAGCGTCCGCAGCCGCGGCCGATCTATGGCGCAGACGATTACCGCGCCGCGCCGCGCGCCGACGACCGTGACCCGCGACAGGACCAGCCTGGCTCCGACCGGGGCGGGCGTCCGTATAACGAAGGGAATTACTAGATGCGCCGCCTCAGCCGCCTGCTGGCGCTTTGGGCCGCCTTGACCCTTGGCGCCGCCGTCGCCTCCGCGCCCGAACTGGCCGTCGCCTCGCCGGACGCCAAGATCGATCAGCAGATCCGTCCCTGCTTCGGCCTGTTGCTGCAGCCCAATCTGGCTCACGGCTGCAAGGTGCGTGACGTGCGCCCCAAGCCCTGTCCGCGGGGCACGATCCGCTCGAAGGGCCGCTGCGTTGTTCCGTACAACAATGGCGGCTACGCCTATGTCTCGCGCGAGATCAACTGCGACTACGCCTATCCGGGCCAGATCTCCGACACGCTCTATCGCCTCTATGAAGGCGACGTGCTGACCCTGACCTCGACCAATGGCGGCGCCTGCGTCGACTCGCTGAACATCACGAAGGCGATCAGCATCGTGGTGCGCGACTATTCGCCCAGCCGCACGCGTCCGATCCTGATCGCCGGCAGCGGTCAGCCCTGCATCAAGATCCAGCCCGGCGTGCAGTATGTGGTTCTGGACGGTCTGGGCATCGAAGCCACCCGCGCCGGCGCCGCCTCGTGCATTGTCGGCCGGGCCACCGAGATCGCGATGCGTGGCGTGACCGTCCGCTATGACGGCGAGGGTTCGGCCTTCGACGTGGGCGAGAGCCGCATTGAGTTGGCCCAGAGCACCTTCATCGGCCGCACGCGTCAGCCGGTGGTCAAGGCGACCGGCACGATCATGGCCGCCGACGTCGAGATCGCCGCCACCGCCATCGGCGCGGCCCTGGAAACGTCTGGCGACAGCCGTCTGCGCGGCGTCCGAGTCGTGCGTCTGGGCGACTGGACGGGCTCCTCGCGAACCCGCAACTCCGCCGGCTTCATCATCGCCGGCATGAACCGCCAGCAGCTGGTCCAGATCGACGGCCTGTATGTCGACGGCTTCTCGCGCGGCATCTATGTCGGCGGCGGCGACGAGACGACGCTGCTGCGTCCGGTGGTTCGCGACAGCGACTGGGCCGTCACGCTTGAGAACGCCAACCTGCGGGTGGTCGAGGGTGAGCTTGAGGCCGTGGATGTGGGCATCTATGCCGCGTCGGGCATCGTGTTCGCGTCGAACAACAAGATCATGGGCGTCATGCGCTCGGGCATCTACGCCGACGCCGGCGGTCAGGTGCGCGCGGTCGACAACCGCGTCTATGCGCGCCCCGAAGGTTGCCGCGCCCTGGTCACGGGCTTCTTCAACGGCGAGCTGACCTGCCGCCCGTGGTTCGAGGCGCCGGAGCTCTACCGCACGCCGCGTGACCGCGCTCGACTGGATTTCGACAGCTACTGGCCTGCGCCGGCGATCGCCGCAGGGGTCACCGCCCAGGCGCCGGCCGAACTTTCCGGTCCGCCGCCCGCCGGCGAGCCTGTTCCCGCGCCTCAACAAGGGGGAGCTCCTCGATGAGCAAGTCTGTTCGTAGCCGGCTGGCCGTTTCCCTCTGCGCGCTGGCGACGGTGTCCAGCCTCGTGGCCACGCAGGCCTGGGCCCAGAGCGGTCCGGGTGGCCCGGGCCGTGGACGCGAGGTCTGTGGTGCGCCGATGACAGGCGCTGCGCCCGACATCATGAGCTATGACAGCGCCACCGGGACGCAGGTCTTCGTCAACAGCGGCCGGGGAACCGGCACCGACGTTTCGGCCTACAACGCCCAGAGCGGGTCGGCCGCCCAGTTCGCCGGCGATCTGAGCCGTCCGGGCCTGGTGTCCTCGTGCTCGGTCGACGGCTTCAGCCGCCAGGCCTATGGCGTCGACGCCACGCGACCGGGACAGCTGGTTGTCTCGGGCCGCGACGAGCGTGGCGAGCGCTGGGCCTTCACCCGCGCCGACGGCAAGGTCGAGGTCTGGGACCCGCGCGGCTACAACCGCTGCTTCAAGTCGGGCCTCGGCATCTTCACCCCGGCCGGCGGCTACGGCGTGGCCCTGGCCACCCCGCCCGGCGCGATCGGCGTCGGCATCGCTGCGGGCCAGCACTTCGGCGGCGTGGGCGTCGGCGCGAACCGCAATTTCGTCGGCGCGGGCCTCGTCGGATGCTGAGGACGGTGCTGGTCGTCGGCGTCCTCGTGGCGGGCCTGACGGCCTGCGCGTCGCCGCGACCCCATGGTCCGCCGTCGCCGTCGACCCCCAGCCGCGCCAAGGTGACGCCGCCGCCGCCGCCGATTGAGGCGATCCGGCCGCGCTACTGACCGGAGCGGTGCGTCCGCCGGAGAGGCCCTGATGCTGAAGTTCCTGTCGATCCTGGCGCTGTTGCTCGCGCCGTCCTTGGCCCTCGCCGAGGTCTCGCCGCAGCAACGGGCGGTCGAAGCCGTGATCGCCGATAGCGCCGCCGGCTGGAACGCCGGTGACGTCGTGCGCTTCATGGCCAGCTATTCGGACGCCCCCGAGACCAGCTTCGTCACCGGGGAAGGCCTGGTGCGCGGCAAGGCCGCCATGCTGGCTCGCTACAAGGCCAAGTATGACTTCGGCGACCCGGCCAAGCGCGGCGTCCTGACCTTCACGTCGGTCGACTTCCGCCTGCTGGACCCGACCCACGCGCTTTACGTGGGCCGGTGGGCGCTGGCCTATCCCAACGGGACCTCGGCCAAGGGATACACCAGCCTGATCATGGCCCTGGAGCCCGGCGGCTGGCGTATCATCGCCGATCACAGCAGTTGATCACTCACGGCGCGATCGTCGCCTTGAAGGTCGGCGCCTTGCGGTGCTTCGTCGCCTGCTCGTAGGCGTAGCCGAGGTTCAGCAGCAGCTTCTCGCTCCAGGCCGGTCCGATGAACGACAGGCCGACCGGCAGGCCTGACACGTCGCCCATCGGCACGGTCAGGTGCGGATAGCCGGCCACGGCGGGCAGGGTGGTCGACGAGCCGCCATAGTTGTCGCCGTTCAGCGGATCGATGGTCCAGGCCGGGCCGGTGGTCGGGGCGATGATCGCCACCGCGCCGGTGTCCTTCAGGATCTTGTCGATGCCTTCGGGGCCGGCCAGACGCTTGGAGTCCGCCAGCGCCTTCAGATACTCCGGATCGTCCAGGCCCTTGGTCTTCTCGGCGCGCTCAAAGCTTTCCTGGCCGAACCATTCGAACTCCTTCGGGGTCGCCTTGTTGAAGGCGATCACGTCGGCCAGGGTCCGGGTCGGCACCTTCTTGGGATCGGTCGAGGCGAGGTAGGCGGCGAGGTCGGCCTTCAGCTCGGTATAGAGCACCACGCCCTCGGCGCGGCCGATCGGGCCTTCATCGAAGTCCTTGACGTCGACCAGGGTCGCGCCCTGGGCCTCCAGGTCCTTCAGGGCCCGCTCGAACACCGCGT
Organism: Caulobacter sp. SL161; assembly: GCF_026672375.1. Classification (GTDB taxonomy): domain Bacteria; phylum Pseudomonadota; class Alphaproteobacteria; order Caulobacterales; family Caulobacteraceae; genus Caulobacter. The sequence goes on along the minus strand of NZ_JAPPRA010000001.1, from coordinate 3,212,370 downwards.
CGGTCTTGGGCGAATAGCCGGTGTAGAAGCGGGCCACGGCCAGCGTGACGCCCTTCAGGGCGGTCTTGGAGAGGCCCGCCGCGTAGTCGGTCTTGCGGGCGTCGGCTTCCTTCGTCGCCGGATCCGCCGGGTCGGAGCCGGCGATGATGGTCAGCACCTTGGCCGCGTCCTCGACCGTCAGGGTCATGGGGCCGGCGGTGTCCTGGCTGTGGCTGATCGGCACGATGTGGGTGCGCGACACCAGGCCCACGGTCGGCTTCAGCCCCACCAGGCCGTTGATCGCCGCGGGGCAGGTGATCGAGCCGTCGGTCTCGGTGCCGATGGCGAGCGGCGCCAAGCCCGCCGCCACCGCCGCGCCCGAACCGCTGGACGAACCGCAGGCGCTGCGGTCCAGGGCGTAGGGGTTGCGCACCGTGCCGCCCACCGCGCTCCAGCCGCTGATCGAGTGGTTGGAGCGGATATTGGCCCACTCCGACAGGTTGGCCTTGCCCAGGATGACCAGGCCCGCGTCGCGCAGGCGCTTGGCCACCGGAGCATCGCGGCCGGTGATGTTGTCCTTCAGCGCCAGCGAACCGGCGGTGGTGGGCAGGGGATCGGCGCTCTCAATATTGTCCTTCAGGAGGATCGGCGCGCCGTGCAGGGCCGAGCGGACCTTGCCGGCCTTGCGCTCGGCGTCGAGCGCCTTGGCGTCGGTGAGAGCGTTCGGGTTGGTGGCGATCACGGCGCGCAGGACGGGGTTGCGCTGCTTGATCGTCTCCAGCGCCGCCTTGGTCGCCGCTTCGGACGTCTGGGCCGAGGCGTTTCCGGCGAGCAGGGCGATGGCGGCCGCGCCGGCCAGGATGGCGAACTTGGTCATGAAGCGTTTCCCCAAACGCGGCCGCGACTCCGGCGGCCGAACGGGGCGGAGCATGAGGTCAAAAATCCCCTGTCGCCAAGCGGCAAGCGCCTCATTCATCCCTGATCAGACGAAGATCGCCACATTCTGTCGCGCCAGGACCAGCGGGCGGCCCTTGGCGTCCCAGAGGTGCATTTCCTGGGTCGAGTAGCCGTCGCCGATGGTCTCGGCGCGGGTGCGCAGCAGCCGCCAGCCGTCGTCGTCCGCCTCGGGCAATCCGACGATGTCCAGCGACCAGGTCATGGTCGAGATCGGCCCGAACTGCGGGAACAGCGCCATGGCCGGGGGCGGGGGCATGTCGGCCAACGCCACCAGGGCCGAGATCGAGGTCGCGGCCGGATCGCGGTGGCGGATCCACAGCAGATATTCCGGCTCACCCCCGGCCAGGGGGCGCGTGCCGCCGGCCTTGCGCACCTCGAACTGGGCGGAGAAGTGCGGCGCGCCCTGGCGGTTTTCGGGGAAGAACAGCTCGCAGGCGTTGGCCGGGGCCACCGGCGGGCAGAGCACTTCCTCGTAGGACAAGGCCGAGGCTCGCGCCGCGCCGAAGGTCAGCACGCCGTGGGTGGCCACACCCTGCTCGCCGATCAGGTCGACGGCGACGAACAGCGTCGACTTGCCCTGCCGCAGGGGCCGCACCGAAATCGCCAACTCGCCGGCGGCCGGGCCGACGAACGCGAACTGCGCCGAGCGCAGGGGAGGGGCCTCGGGAAAGGCCCGCAAGGCGGCCTCGACGCACAGGGCGCCGCTCAAGCCGCCATAGGTGGTGCGGCCTTGCTTCCAGTCGTCGGAGACGTGGGCGGAATAGCCGGTTTCAGTCGGCGCGATGGCGGCCACGAGGTCGGTGTAGAGCGTCATGGCGACAGTGTTCGTTTTCTTTCGCTACGGAAGTCAAGGGAGGGGCGGGGGGAATCCTTCCCCGCGATGGGGAAGGGGCGCTGAACAATCCTCCCCCCAGCGGGGGAGGTGTCCGCGCAGCGGACGGAGGGGGAAGTCCTGCTGAACCGGCCTCTTCCCCCTCCGTCGTCTCTTCGAGCCGACCCCTCCCCCGCTTGGGGGAGGATTTTGGGGCGCGCGTCCGCCGCTTCACGCGGCGTGACCGCTGAAGGTGTTGGGGAGGCGACGGAGCGGCCGGGCGAACCCGGAGTACCGTGAGGGTGTTTTGTGTTTCGGCTCGCGCTTCCGCTCCGCCAGGTTGTTCTTGCCCGTGAGGATGGGGGGCGTGAGCGTCTTTCAGCTCGGGACCCCAGGAGCCCCCGGACGGGCGCGGATCAACTGGAGCGGCTACATCCGTGTCCAGCCCGACGATCCACGATAGGCGGCTTATACGATCACCGCCCTGTCGCTCCGCGCTCGCCTCTCTGCGGCCTCTTCCGAGATCCCGGATCTATCCAACGAACAGACCCCGGTCGAAACCGCTTCGAGACCACGCGGCCCCGCTCAACCTAGCCCCGCCGCCGTGACTCCTTGCGAGAGACCGGTCTGCAAGCAGACCGTTGGGCCGGATCCAAACGCCCTCCCCCGCGGCGGGGATGAGTTCAGTATGGGGGCGGTTTCAACGCAGAGGATAAGTTTGGGCGTAGAAGTGAGAAGGCATTGATTTCGTTGACTTCGGCGCCGCCAATTCCGAGCGTTCACGCCCGCCAATCCCCATAACCCGTGTCATCCCGGGCGGCGAAGCCGACCCGGGACCCAGGGGTTGCAAGAGCGCCGCGTTTGGTCCCCCCCTGGGTCCCGGCGCTCCGCTCCGCTCCGGCCGGGATGACACGCGTAGCTTCGCTCGACACTTACGACTGTTCTGCTGCGGCTCAGTCAGGCCTTGAGGCTCGTGTCCATGGTTTGCGCGCCCCTTCGCGTTTGCTACGACCGTGCGTCACAGGGAGACGGTCATGAGCCTCGACGGACGCTACGACACGGGCAACATCTTCGCCAAGATCATCCGGGGCGAGATCCCCAGCGTGAAGGTGTTCGAGGACGACAAGGTCCTGGCCTTCATGGACGTCTTCCCGCAGTCGCGCGGCCACGCCCTGGTGATCTCCAAGGTCAGCCAGGCGCGTAACCTTCTCGAGGTCGAGCCCGACGTGCTGGCCGACCTGATCGCCGCGACCCAGAGACTGGCCAAGGCGACGGTGACGGCGCTCAAGCCCGACGGTGTGGTCGTCACCCAGTTCAACGGCGCGCCGGCGGGGCAGACGATCTTTCACCTGCACTTCCACGTCATCCCCCGCTACGAGGGCGAAGCGCTGGGCCGTCACGGCGAAGGCGGCATGGCCGATGTCGGCGAGCTGAAGGCCCTGGCGGACAAGATCAGCGCGGCGCTTTAGGGGATCAGCTTGATGAGGGCGGTGGAGATGGTCATCAGAACGGCTACGCCGCCCAGGATCGCCCAGCCCTGAAGGCGGATCTTTTCGCTGAGATCCACGCGCAGACGGCTCTCCATCAAGGCCATGTCGGCTCTGACCAGAGCAATCTCGTTCTTGAGGTCGGCTTTCAGCTCGACCTTGGTTGTCTGGAGATCGGCGCGCGTTGCGGTGAGTTCGCTCTTCGTCGCAAGTTCGCTGATGTCAGGAAGCATGGTCGTCTGCTGCACCAGTTCGACAATGGCTTCCGCCAAGGGCTGTTCCATGCCGGCTTCGCGAAGCCTTTTGGAGGCGCTGAGCGTGTCGAAGCCGGTAGCGGTCATGGGCACACGTTAGCCGTTTGTTCTGGTTTCGTCCACAATTTCGTGGCGAGGTGGAAACCAAAAGGCCCGGATCGCTCCGGGCCTTTCGCTTGAGGGCTCTGCCTACTCGGCAAGCGCCGGTTCGGTCTCGTCGGCCTTGCCGGCCTTGGGCGCGGTCGAGGAGTCGATCTCGAAGTCGATCTTGCTGTCCTTGAGCACGACCTTGACGTGGCCGCCGCGCACCAGGCGTCCGAACAGGATGTCGTCGGCCAGGGGCTTCTTGATGTGCTCCTGGATGACCCGGGCCAGCGGACGCGCGCCGTAGAGCTCGTCGAAGCCGTTCTTGGCCAGCCAGTCGGCGGCGTCGTCGGACAGTTCGATCGTAATGTTGCGGTCGGCCAGTTGGGCCTCCAGCTGCATGACGAACTTCTGCACAACCTGACGGATGATGTCGGCGCTCAGCGGCTTGAAGGCCACGACGGCGTCCAGGCGGTTGCGGAACTCCGGCGTGAACAGGCGCTTGAGGGCGGCCTCTTCCTCGCCTTCGACCTTGCTGCGGCCAAAGCCGATCGAGTTGCGCTGGGCGTCCGAGGCCCCCGCATTGGTGGTCATGATCAGCACCACGTTGCGGAAATCGACCTTCTTGCCGTTGCTGTCGGTCAGGGTGCCGTTGTCCATCACCTGCAGCAGGATGTTGTAGACATCCCCGTGCGCCTTCTCGATTTCATCGAGCAGGACCACGGCGTGCGGGTGCTGGTCGACCGCGTCGGTCAGCTGACCGCCCTGGTCGAAGCCGACATAGCCGGGAGGGGCGCCGATCAGGCGGCTCACGGTATGGCGCTCCATGTACTCCGACATGTCGAAGCGCAGCATCTCGATGCCGAGCGTCTGGGCCAGCTGCTTGGCGGCTTCGGTCTTGCCGACACCCGTCGGACCGCTGAACAGATACGAGCCGATCGGCTTGTTCGGCTCACGCAGGCCGGCGCGCGCCAGCTTCATGGCGGCGGCCAGTTGGCTCAGGGCCTCGTCCTGACCGAACACGGCGCGCTTGAGGTCGCTTTCCAGCTCCTTCAGCGCCTCGGTGTCGGACTTGCTGACCGATTTCGGCGGAATGCGGGCGATCTTGGCGACGACGCTTTCGATCTCCTTGACGCCGATGGTCTTCTTGCGGCGGCTTTCCGGCAGCAGCATCTGCGAAGCTCCGGCCTCGTCGATCACGTCGATCGCCTTGTCGGGCAGCTTGCGGTCGGTGATGTACTTGGCCGACAGCTCGACGGCGACCTTCAGGGCGTCGGCCGTGTACTTCAGCTTGTGGAAGTCCTCGTAATAGGTCTTCAGACCCTTGAGGATCTTGATGGTGTCTTCCACCGTCGGCTCGTTGACGTCGATCTTCTGGAAGCGACGGACCAGGGCCCGATCCTTCTCGAAGTGCTGACGGAACTCCTTGTAGGTGGTCGAGCCCATGCAGCGCAGCGTGCCCGAGGCCAGGGCCGGCTTGAGCAGATTGCTGGCGTCCATAGCCCCGCCGCTGGTGGCGCCGGCACCGATCACGGTGTGGATCTCGTCGATGAAGAGCACCGCGTTGGGGTGGTTCTCCAGCTCCTTGACCACCTGCTTGAGGCGTTCCTCAAAGTCGCCGCGATAGCGGGTGCCGGCCAGCAGCGCGCCCATGTCGAGCGAGTAGATGGTGGCGCCCTCCAGGACCTCGGGGACCTGATGGGTGACGATCTTGCGCGCCAGGCCCTCGGCGATGGCGGTCTTGCCGACGCCCGGATCGCCCACCAGCAGGGGGTTGTTCTTGGTGCGGCGGCACAGGATCTGGATCGCGCGCTCGACCTCGTTGGCGCGGCCGATCAGAGGGTCGACCTTGCCCTGGCGGGCCTTCTCATTGAGGTCGACGCAGTAGGCCTCCAGCGCCTCGCCGCCGGTCTTGGTGGTCGACTTGTCGCCGTCCTCCTCGGTGGCGTTGGAGCCCGTGCTGGCGCCCTTGACGCTCTTGGGCTCGGAGGCCCCGGCCTTCTTGGCGATGCCGTGGGCGATGAAGTTCACCGCGTCATACCGCGTCATGTCCTGCTCCTGCAGGAAGTAGGCGGCGTGGCTTTCGCGTTCCGAGAAGATGGCGACCAGCACATTGGCGCCGGTGACTTCCTCGCGCCCGGACGACTGGACGTGGATCACCGCGCGCTGGATCACGCGCTGGAAGCCGGCGGTCGGCTTGGCGTCCTCCTCGTCGTCGACCACCAGCGAGGTCAGTTCGACGTCGAGATAGTTCGAAAGGCTCTTCTTCAGCGCGGCGAGATCGACGTCGCACGCACGCATGACACCGGCGGCGTCATCGTCGTCGGTCAGGGAAAGCAGAAGGTGCTCCAGCGTCGCGTACTCATGCTTACGCTGGTTGGCGTACGCGACGGCGCGGTGCAGGGACTCTTCCAGGGGGCGCGAAAAAGAGGGCAACGGGGGAGGCTCCTCAGTCCTTTTCCATGGTGCACTGCAGGGGGTGCTGATGGCGTCGCGCCGAGTCGATGACTTGGGCGACCTTGGTTTCTGCGACTTCGTAAGTGTAGACACCGCAGACACCGACACCGTTCTGGTGAACGTGCAGCATGATGCGAGTAGCGTCTTCACGCGACTTGTTAAAGAACCGCTCGAGCACGTAGACGACGAACTCCATCGGTGTGTAGTCGTCGTTGAGAATCAGAACTCGATAGAGCGAAGGCTTCTGCGTCTTCGGCTTCACTTCCGTGACGACCGACGACCCAACGCCGTTGCCTTGTCCGCCTTGCTTCCGCTCGGCCATCGACTTGTTCTCTCCCGGCGGGCAAATCACCCGCCTGCCTGAATTAGATATGGAAACGCGGCGGCTTTGGAAGAGCCCGAAGCACCGCTGCGCCGCTTTAGCACAGGGGCGCCTCGGTTTTCGGCTTCACGTTTGGGAGAGCGAAGGCCGCGCGCGAACGGTTCCAAGGGTGAAGCGTCGAGATGGGGCTCAAGGTCGCCTCGCGCAAGGCTGGACGTCAACGCCCCTTGAGCGCCCGGCCGGTGACCACTGCAGCGGCGCCGAACTTGCCGCGCAGGGCGTCGATGGCGGTTTCGCTCTTGAGGGCCCGGCGCTCTTCGTCGGCGAACATGTCAGCGCCGGCGGTGTCGGCGTCGACGAACTCGGTCAGGCCCGCGCCGATCAGGCGGTAGGCAAGGCCGCGCGGCTCGGCGGCCAGGAGCTCGCGGGCGACCTGGAACAGGGTGCGGGCTGTCTGGGTCGGCACCGCCAGGGTGCGGCGGCGGGTATGGATCTTGAAGTCGGGGGTGCGCAGCTTCAGCGTCGCCACGCGGCCGGCGACGCCTTCCTGGCGGGCCTGCTTGGCGACCTTTTCGCAGAGGGGCCAGAGTTCGTCCTCCAGGTCCTCGCGCTTGTGCAGGTCATCGTTGAAGGTGGTCTCGGCGCTGATCGTCTTGCGGGCCTGGTCGGGGTCGACAATGCGGCTGTCCTGGCCGTGGGCCAGACGATGCAGCCGCATCCCGCCCGAGCCCAGGCGATTGGCCAAGAGCTTCAGGTCGGCGGCGGCGATGTCGCCGACGGTGCGCAGGCCGATCTCGGCCAGCGAGGCGACGGTGGCCGGTCCCACGCCCGGCAGGATGTTGACTGGCTTGTTGGCGAGAAAGCTCTGCGCCTCCGCCGCGCCGATGGCCGAAAAGCCGCGCGGCTTGTCCAGTTCCGAGGCGATCTTGGCCAGGAACTTGTTCGGGGCCAGACCCACCGAGACCGTCAGGCCGATGTCGCGCTCGATCTCGGCCTGCAGTCTGGCCAGCATCTGGGCGGGGGTTGCGCCATGCAGGCGCTCGGTGCCCGTCAGGTCGATCCACGCCTCATCCAGGCTCAGCGGCTGGATCAGCGGGGTGAGCCTGTCGAGCTTCTCGTGGATGCGCCGGCTATCTTCCTTGTACTTGGCGAAGTTGGGCTTGATGACCACGGCGTCGGGGCACAGCTTCAGCGCCTTGAACATCGGCATGGCCGATTTCGCGCCGCTCATCCTCGCGATGTAGCAGGCCGTGGTCACGACCCCGCGCTTGCCGCCGCCGATGATCACCGGCAGGTCGCGCAGGGACGGGTCGTCACGCTTCTCCACCGAGGCGTAGAAGGCGTCGCAGTCCATGTGGGCGATGGAGAGCGTCCCCAGCTCTTCATGGAACACTGTGCGCGGCGAGGCGCAGGCGGGACACCGCGCGACCTTGGTCGCGCCGGTCCACCCGCAGTCGCGGCACAGGGACTTCATGGTGGCGGCTAGGCCTCCGGCGGCCAGAGCCAGACAGCGCCGCGCACGCCCGAACTGTCGCCGTGCACGGCCTTGCGCACCGGGGTCTCGAAGATGTCGGAGAACACGTGCGGCGCGATGGCGGCGGGCAGGCGTTCGTAGAGGGCGTCGACGTTCGACATGCCGCCGCCCAGAACGATGACATCCGGGTCGATCAGGTCGCAGACCACGGCTAGCGAGCGGGCCAGGCGGTCGACATAGCGATCCAGCGCCGCGCTGGCCTTCACGTCGCCTTCGCCGATCGCCTGCATCGCCGCCTGCCCGGTAGCGAAGCCAGCGTCGCGGGCGAAGGCGGGGCCGGCGATCCAGGTCTCCAGGCAGCCCTTGCGGCCGCACCAGCAGGCGGGACCCGGATACTCCTCGGGCTTGGGCCAGGGCAGGGGGCGTGACCCCACTCGCCGCCGATCCCGTTGTGGCCGTTGATGATCTTGCCGTCGACCACGACCCCGCCGCCGCAGCCGGTGCCGACGATGGCGGCGAAGACGACGGAGGCGCCCGCGCCCGCACCGTCGGCGGCCTCGGACAGCGCCAGGCAGTTGGCGTCGTTGGCGATCCGCACCGGACGCGCCAGGCGCGTCTCCAGGTCCTCGCCGAACGGACGGCCGTTGAGATAGGTGCTGTTGGCGTTGCGGATCAGGCCGGTGCGGGGCGAGATCGAACCCGGAATGCCCAGGCCCAACCGCGCGCAGCTGCCGCCGGCCATCGACTCTGCGTCCGCGACCAGCGCGGCCACGACCTCGAGCGCTTCATCGTAATTGCCGGGATTAGGCTTGCGCACGCGCGCCACAAAGTCGCCGGCCGCGTTCAGCGCCGCGACCTCGATCTTGGTGCCACCAAAGTCGACGCCGAAACGGATCATGGGAAAAGGCGCTCCTCGATGGCGACCTTCAGGGTCGGCCATTCATCGATACGGGCATGACGATCGGGCGCGGACGGCGCGAACGGGCGCAGGCGCTCGTCGCTGACCATCTGGAAGCGTCCGATCCGGGGCGCTCTTTCCGCCACCGATTCGAGCTGCGGCAAAAGGTCGTCGATGAAGACGACCGGACCCGACGTGCGCGCCGCCAGATCAGCGGCGGGCGGGCCCTTGGGTCCGCTGTTGATGATCAGGGGATAGTCCAGGCCGTGGGTCTTCAACCAGCGGGCCCGCGCCAGGCGGCCGTGTTCGGGCGCGTTGGTCAGGATCACCACCTCGGCGCGGGTCGACAGGTCGGCCAGGGCGTCGGCCGCCCCGTGCGCGGGGTCCAGATCATCCGCCCCGTCGCGGAAGAAGTCGTCGAACAGGGCCTTGCCCGCGATCATGTCCAGGTGCTGGCTTTCCCCTGGCCGGTAGATGTTCTGGAACAGGGCGAAGCGATCGACGCGCAGCTCGAAGCCGTGACGGGCGACGAAGGCGCCAAACCCGCGCATGAACTGCGCCAGGACCTCGTCGACGTCGACGATGACCAAAGGCGCGGTGGGTGAGATGACGCAGGCCTGAAGGTCGGAGTAACGCGGTTCCATGAGCTCGGATCGTTAGGGCTGAACGCGATTAGCGCGGGCTTAAGGATATCCGTGCGATCAGGTTCTGGAAGACGGCGCTAATCCCTAGGCGTCGCCACGTGACCGCATGGTCGGGGTAAGGATGACGAAGAAGGTCCTCATCGTGGAGGATAACGAGCTGAACATGAAGCTCTTTCATGATCTGCTCGAAGCCCAGGGTTACGAGACCCTGCAGACCCGCGAGGGTCTGTCGGCGTTGTCCATCGCCCGTGAAAACAAGCCAGACCTGATTCTGATGGACATCCAGCTGCCCGAAATCTCGGGTCTGGAGGTCACCAAGTGGCTGAAGGAAGACGACGACCTGGCCCACATTCCTGTGGTGGCGGTGACCGCCTTCGCCATGAAGGGCGATGAGGAGCGCATCCGCGAGGGCGGTTGCGAGGCCTATATCTCCAAGCCGATCTCGGTCGTGCACTTCCTCGACACCATCAAGCGTCTGCTGGAAAGGCAGCCTGCATGAGCGCCCGGATCCTCGTCGTCGACGACATCGAGGCCAATGTCCGCCTGCTCGAGGCCAAGTTGACGGCCGAGTACTACGAAGTTTCCACCGCCATGGACGGGCCGACGGCCCTGGCCATGGCCGTGCGCGACCTTCCCGACATCATTCTGCTGGACGTCATGATGCCCGGCATGGACGGCTTCACCGTCTGCCGCAAGCTCAAGGAAGATCCGGCCACGCGTCACATCCCGGTGGTGCTGATCACCGCGCTCGATGGTCGCAGCGACCGCATCCAGGGTCTGGAGTCCGGCGCTTCGGACTTCCTGACCAAACCGATCGACGACGTCATGCTGTTCGCCCGGGTGCGCAGCCTGACCCGTTTCAAGCTGGTGATCGACGAGTTGCGCCAGCGCGAGGCCTCGGGCCGCCGCATGGGCGTGATCGCCGGCGCCGCCGCCCGTCTGGACGGTCTGGGCGGTCGGGTGCTGATCGTCGACGACAACGAACGCCAGGCTCAACGCGTCGCCGCCGAACTGGGCGTCGAGCATCGCCCGGTGATCGAGAGCGATCCGGAGAAGGCCAAGATCAGCGCCGGCGGTCCGGTCGATCTGGTCATCGTCAACGCTGCGGCCAAGAACTTCGATGGTCTGCGCTTCACCGCCGCGCTGCGGTCCGAGGAGCGCACCCGCCAGTTGCCCGTGCTGGCCATGGTCGATCCCGATGATCGGGGCCGCATGGTCAAGGCGCTGGAGATCGGCGTGAACGACATCCTGTCGCGCCCGATCGACCCGCAGGAACTGTCCGCGCGCGTCAAGACGCAGATCCAGCGCAAGCGCTACACCGACTATCTGCGCAACAACCTGGATCACTCGCTGGAGCTGGCCGTCACCGACCAGCTGACCGGCCTGCACAATCGCCGCTACATGACCGGTCAGCTCGACTCGCTGGTCAAGCGCGCGACACTGGGCGGCGATCCGGTCTCGGCCCTGCTGATCGACATCGATTTCTTCAAGAAAATCAACGACACCTTCGGTCACGATATCGGCGACGAGGTGCTGCGCGAGTTCGCCTTGCGACTGGCCTCGAACGTGCGGGCGATCGATCTGCCCTGCCGCTATGGCGGGGAAGAGTTCGTGGTGATCATGCCTGACACCGCCCTGGCCGACGCCCTGCGCATCGCCGAGCGGATCCGGATGCATGTCGCCGGCTCGCCCTTCACGGTCGCCCATGGCCGCGAAATGCTGAACGTCACCATCTCGATCGGCGTCTCGGCCACGGCGGGTGAGGGCGACACGCCCGAAGCCCTGCTCAAGCGCGCTGACGAAGGCGTCTATCAGGCCAAGGCCTCGGGTCGGAACGCGGTGGTCGGCAAGGCCGCCTGAGCAGCGGGCGCCCAGCCCATATTGCATCGGTGAAACGCTTCCGTTCTTGCGCGAAAGGCGGCTTCGCGCGACATCGCTGGCCATGAAGAAGATGCTTACTTGCGGCGTGATCGCCGCCGCCGTCTCCGTCGGCTTCGCGGCCCAGGCCCAGTCGACTGCGACCAAGCCCGCGCCCAAGCTGGTGGTCGTCATCTCGATCGACCAGTTCAGCGCCAATCTCTATGCTCAGCATCGGCCTGAGTTTACCGGTGGGCTGAAACAGCTGAGCGCCGGGATCGTCTATCCGAACGGCTACCAGTCGCACGCCTTCACCGAGACCTGCCCTGGTCACTCGACCCTGCTGACGGGCAAGCATCCCAACAAGACCGGCATCAGCGCCAACGACTGGTACGACAAGGCAACGGGCAAGACCGTCTATTGCCTGGCCGATCCCAGCGTCACCCTGGCCGATGACCCCAAGGGCCGGGCGGTTTCGCCGGCCAACATGGTGGCCACGACCTATGGCGACTGGCTGAAGGCCGTCTCGCCCAACAGCCGCGTGTTCGGCGTCTCGGGCAAGGATCGCGGCGCGATCACCATGTCGGGCCACGCCGCCGACGGCCAGTTCTGGTACCAGCTGGGCTTTGGCTTCACGACCTATGTCCGCCCGGGCCAGACCGCCGAGGCGCGTCTGAAGCCGGTTGCGGCGTTCAACGCCAAGCTGGCGGCGGATCTGAAGAAGCAGCCGTTCGTCTGGAACTACGCCAAGAGCCCTTTGGACGCGGTGACCGGCGGCGGCTCGGCCAAGCGCTGCAAGGCCCTGGAGGCCGACTATGAGACCGGCGGCCGCAAGTGGCGCGCGGCTCTGCCGATCCCGGCGGCGACCACCGAGGCGGACAAGCGCCGCGATCTCGCCGCCAGCCCGTATACCGATCAGGTGACTCTGGAGCTGGCGACCGCCCTGCGCGAGGCCTACGGCCTGGGCGACGGCCCGCAGGTCGATGTCCTGACGATCAGCCTGTCGGCCACCGACTATATCGGCCACCGCTATGGTACGCGCGGCCCGGAGATGTGCGACCAGATCGCCCGCCTGGACGAGCGCCTCGGCGTCTTCCTCAAGGGCCTGGAGAAGGTGAAGGGCGGCGTGCTGGTGGCGCTGAGCGCCGACCACGGCGGCGCCGACATGGCCGAGCGGCTGCATGGCGAGGGCTATGACTATGAGCGCGTGATCGGCAAGCCCTGGATCGCCAAGCTGAACGCCCAGGTCCGCGCCCAGTTGGGCCTGTCCTGGGATCCGCTGAACGCTGAAGGCGGGCTTGATCAGATCTATGTCGTCGGCCCTGACGGCAAGGCGACGTCCGACATCGACCGCGCGCGCATCACCGCCGCCGCCCTGCCGCTGATCATCAGCGATCCGGCTGTGGCGGGCGCCTTTGACTCAAACGCCCTGCTCACCCTGCCGCCCGCGCCCGCCGACGCCTCGCCTGAGGAACTGTCACTGGCCGAGCGCCTGCGCCGCAGCGTCTATCCGGGTCGGGTGGGCGACATCGTCGTGGCTTTCCGTCCCGATCGCGTGCCCGCGACCGCCGGACCGACCTATGTGTCGACCCACGGCAGCCCCTGGGACTATGACCGCCGCGTGCCGATCCTGTTCTGGTGGAAGGGGGCGACCCCGCACGAGCGCGTGCTGCCGCTGGATACGGTGGACATCGCTCCGACGATCGCCGCCGTCACCGGCGTCAAGCCGCCCGCCGACATCGACGGCAAGTGCCGGCCGCTGGTTTATGGCCAGCGTTGCTAACGGCGGTTAGGGCGACTTTTTAAGCTCGCGCACACGCAAGGGGCGCAACCTCTCGCATGCATCCTATGCGGGAGGGTTCGATGAGGGGGAGGCTTCGCGCGAGACGGCGGCCTTTTTCGGCCGGCTGGTTGGCGCTGGCCTTGGTGGCCTGCGTGGCGTTGTTCTGGTTGGGCGCACGCCTTGAAGGCGATCCGTCCGGCGGTCTGTCGACAGCGGCCGTGCTGGCCGCGTTCGTCGCGCTCTGCGTCGGCCCGGTGGTTCTTACGGTCACCGTGATCTGGGGCGGTTTCGCCTTCTTCCGCTGGTTCTGGTTCGGCGAGAGCCCGTAGGGCGGCCCAAAAGAAAACGCCCGGCTATCGCTAGCCGGGCGTTTCGATGTCGTAGCGCTGAAAGGCGATCTTACTTGATCTTGCCTTCGCGGAATTCGACGTGCTTGCGGATGACCGGGTCGTACTTCTTCAGCACCATCTTTTCGGTCTTGGTGCGGGCGTTCTTCTTGGTGACGTAGAAGAAGCCGGTGTCCGCCGTCGAGTTCAGGCGGATCTTGATGGAAGCCGGTTTGGCCATGGTCGAATCCCTGCGGTGGTCGCGCAGGTTCCCGCGCGTTGGAAATGAGAGGCGCGGAACATACTCATCGGCGGCTCAAAGTCAATTGCCGGCAGGGCACCGCTTGTAAGGAAAGTCCGCCGAGCGCTCCTGGCCGTTCACCGAACCCTCGATCCGGGCCACCAGCGTGTTCCTGTCGGCCAGTCGGTAGAGAATCCGCTGGGGGAAGTCGTTCTTGGGGTTCTCGAAAGTGACGGCGTCGGCGGCGAGGTCCTTTAAGGCGAACGCCGTCTCGGCCTGGCCGGACGGAATCACCACGTAGCGCAGCGTCCCGTCCTCGCCGGGAACGATGCGCATGAACTCGAACTGGCGCAGCTTGCCGTCGCGCACGCTGCGGCTCATGCCGACCATCGCGCCGCCGGCCGGGGCCAGCCACTGTTCCTCGATCTTCGTGCCGTTGGGGCGAACCAGCGTCCAGCAGCCGCCGATGAAGGCCAGCTTGTCGATGTCGGCGGGCGCGGCGACGACGCTCAGAGCCATGAGGGCGGCGATCATACTGAACCTCCCGATCAGCGCCCGTGCCGCTAGAGATGGGTCAGATGGCGCTTGCCGTTCAGGAAGCGCATGAACGGAGCCGGACGTCCAGCCTCCGCCAGCCGCTGGCCGATCTCATGCACCACGAAGCGGGTGATGTTGGGCAGATCCAGCGCCATGGCTTCCTGGAAATCGACCCAGGCGATCTCGTCCAGCTCGCCGCAGTCGGGACGGCGGTCCAGCGACAGCAAGGACTCGGCCGAGGCCATGAAGAAGCGGGCGTCGAAGCGGCGGGGGCGATAGGGCGGGGTGATGGCGCGGGCCACGAAGCTGAGCGGCGCCAAGTCGGGCAGGGCGCCTTGAGCCAAGAACGGCCGCCAGGGACCCGCTCCCGGTCGCTCCGGCGCAGGCTTGGCCAGCAAGAGGCCCGTCTCCTCGAAGGTCTCGCGCACCGCCGCCAGCGCCAGGGCGCGGGCCAGGCGCGCGGGCTTGGGATGACGCGGCTCCAGCTCCAGGCGCGTGGCGACCTCACCGTCGAGCTCGCTGGCGCTGGGGGCGTCGTAATCGGTGCGGTCCACGCGTCCGCCGGGGAACACCCACTTGTCGGGCATGAAGGCGTGGCCGCGGTTGCGACGGCCCATCAGGAGGCGAGGCTGGGGACCGTCGGTGCGGACGATGATCAGGGTGGCCGCATGCCGGGGCTTGAGCGCCACGCCGGTCTCGCGCGTCGCGCCGTCATGGATCGTGTCGAATTTCGCGTCGATGGGCGGCAGGCTCATAGGCTCAAGGTAGTCCCATCCGCGCGTCTGCATAGAGCGACGTGGCGTCAAGGCCGCTTGCGGCTTGACCCCTCATGGCGACGCGTCCCAATCTCGCGCCGCTTTTGTTGGAGGGGTTGTGATGATCGGACGGGTTTCGACGCTGGCGCTGGTCGCCGGCTTGGCGATGAGCGCGCCGGCGATGGCTGCGTCGTCCGCCGCCAAGGTCGAGGCGGCCGCCAAGGCGGTCCAGCCCAAGGTCGTCGCCTGGCGGCGCGACATCCACCAGAACCCCGAGCTGGGCAACCAGGAGGTCCGCACCGCCGCCCTGATCGCCAAGGAACTGAAGGCCCTGGGCATCGAAGTGCGCGAGAACGTGGGCAAGACCGGCGTGGTGGGCGTTCTCAAGGGCGGCAAGCCCGGCAAGGTCGTGGCCCTGCGCGCCGACATGGACGCCCTGCCGGTCGAGGAAAAGACCGGCCTGCCGTTCGCTTCCAAGGTCAAGGCCACCTGGGAAGGCCGCACGGTGCCGGTGATGCACGCCTGCGGTCACGACACCCACGTGGCCATGCTGCTGGGCGCGGCCACGGTGCTGGCCGGCATGAAGAAGGACATTCCGGGCACGGTGGTCTTCCTCTTCCAACCCGCCGAGGAGGGTCCGCCGGCCGGCGAGGAGGGCGGCGCCAAGCTGATGATCCGCGACGGCGCGCTGGACAATCCCAAGGTCGATGCGGTGTTCGGGATCCATATCGGCCCCGGCGATCCGCACGAGCTGAACTATCGTCCCGAAGGCTTCTACGCCTCGTCGGACCGCATCACGATCACCGTCAAGGGCCGCCAGACCCACGGCGCCCGCCCCTGGGCCGGGATCGACATGGCCAGCGTCGCCGCCGACATCATCCAGGCCACCAACCAGATCGCCGCCCGCCAGGTCGATGTCGGCGTCTCGCCGTCGGTGCTGACCATCGCCACGATCAATATGGGCTTCCGCCAGAACATCATCCCCGAGGACCTGAAGATGGAAGGGACCATGCGGACCTTCTCCAAGGCCCGCCGCGAGGACCTGATCGCCCGCATGCAGAAGTCGGTGACCGCCATCGGCGACCGCTACGGCGCCAAGGCCGAGGTGGCGTTCACCCAGCCCTATCCGGTCACCTACAATGACCCGGCCCTGAGCAAGTGGGTGAAAGGGACCCTGGAAAAGGCTTCGCCCGGCAAGGTCGACGACAACGCCGCCCTGGTCACCGGCGCCGAGGACTTCTCGATGTACGCCGAGAAGGTGCCGGGCGTGTTCATCCAGCTGGGCGGCCGCAAGCCCGGCGTCCCGGCCGAGACCGTTCCGGTCAACCACTCGCCCTATTTCGACGTCGACGAGGCCGTGTTCGAGACCGGCGTGAAGGCCCACGCGTTCATGGCGCTGGACTATCTGGCGAAGAAGTAGGGGTTCTACAAATCCTCCCCCTCGCGGGGGAGGCGGTCCGAAGGACCGGAGGGGGAAGGGGCAAGGTCAGCAGGACTTCCCCCTCCGTCGTCTCTTCGAGCCGACACCTCCCCCGCTGGGGGGAGGATTTTCTATTTCGCGCTCGCCGTTCGCGCCTCGAACCACGGCGTGATCCGCCGCAGGGCCTCTTCGACCTCCGGCGTCGAGACCGCGAAGCTGAAGCGGATGAAGCGCTTGCCCTCGACCGGGTCGAAATCGACGCCGGGCGCGGTGGCCACGCCCGTCTCGCGCAGCAGGTCCTCGCAGAAGGCCAGCGAGTCGTCGGTCAGGTGGGCGATATTGGCCCAGATATAGAAGGCGCCGTCGGGCGGGGCGATTTCCTTGAGGCCCAGGGCCGGCAGGGCGTCCAGCATCAGTTGGCGGTTGGCGCGATAGACGGCGATGTGGCCTTCCAGCTCGTCGATGCAGTCCATGGCCGCCAGGCCCGCGTGCTGGGCCAGGGAGGGCGCGGTCAGGAACAGGTTGCCGACATAGGCGCGGGCCCGCTCCAGGTCCTCGCCCGGCGGCGTCAGCAGCCATCCCAGCCGCCAGCCGGCCATGCTGAAGTACTTGGAGAAGCTGTTGACGATCAGCGCATCCGGCGCGAACTCCAGCATCGAGGGCGTGCGGCCGGTGTAGCTAAGGCCGTGATAGATCTCGTCGCTGATGATCCGGATGCCGCGCCCGCGGCAGACCTTGGCGATCGCCTCCAGTTCGGCGGGTTCGATGATCGTGCCGGTCGGATTAGCCGGGCTGGCGACGATGACACCGGCGGGGGCGGGATCGAGATCGGCCAGATGCTTTGCCGTCAGCTGGAACCGGTCTTCCGGCCCGCAGGGGATCTCCACCGGCTCCAGATGCAGAGCCTTCAGCGTGTTGCGATAGGCGACATAGCCGGGGCGGGCCAGGGCGATGCGGTCGCCGGGCTTGAACACGCTCGACAGCGCCAGCACCAGCGCGGGCGAGGCGCCGCAGGTCAGGATGATCCGTTCAGGCTCGACGGTGACGCCGTAGAGCGCCTGATAGCGCTGAGCGATCTTCTCGCGCAGCAGCGGGCTCTCCCAGTAGCCCATGGCTTCCTGGTCGAGAATCTCATGCGCCTTGGCCAGCGCCTTGCTCGGCGCGCCGGTCGAGGGCTGGCCGAACTCCATATGGATGATCGAGCGGCCCGCCATCTTCAACTGGTGGGCCAGACGGCTGATGGCGATGGCGTGGAAGGGTTCGATCTCGGCGCGCATGGTGACTGCATAGCCAAGTTCGGCGGGGATGGCAGCCTCCGAGATCGAGGCTGGAACATCGTCATGGAGCGTGGCATCAAGCCGTCATGCGTCTTCTGCTACCCCTTGCCGCAGCCCTGGCGATGTCTACGCCGGCGGCTTCTCAGACAGCGCTGTCGCTCAACATCGGCGGCCGCGTCGCGCCCGCCCCGAACGGCGCCTATGACTTTGGCTGGCCGGGGGTCTATTTCGAGGGCCGATTCACCGGCCCCTCGGTCGAGATCGTCGTCGACACCGGCGGCGAGCACCTCGCGGTCAGCATCGACGGCGTGCGCAAGGCCGAGCTGACCAAGTCAGGCCAGACCCGCCTGAAGCTGGACCGCCTGGGGCCGGGCGAACACGTCGTGCGGCTGGACAAGCTGACCGAGAGCCAGTCGGGATCGTCGCGTTTCCAGGGCTTCTTCGTCGGCGAGGGTGGCAAGGCGCTGCCGGCCCCCGCGCGGCCGCGCAAGATCGAGTTCATCGGCGACTCCCACACGGTGGGCTACGGCTCGCGCTCGACGAGCCGCAGTTGCACCGGGCAACAGATCCATGACCTGACCGACACCAGCCTGGCGTTCGGACCGATCCTGGCCCGCCGGCTGGACGCCGACTATCGCATCCAGGCCTTCTCCGGCCGGGGCGTGGTTCGTAACTACAACGGCGGCGCGCGGGGTCTGCCGCTGCCGGCGCTGTTTCCGCGCCTGATCCCCGGCCAGGAGCAGCCGCGCGTGGACGCGACGGACGCCTGGAGTCCCGATCTGCTGGTGATCGGCCTGGGCACCAACGACTTTTCCACGCCGCTGAACCTCGGCGAGCCGTGGAAGGATGAAGCCGCGCTGCGCAAGGACTATCGCGACCGCTATGTGGCCTTCATTCAGGACCTGAAGGCCAGCCGGCCGAAGGCGCGCGTGTTCCTGATCGCCGGCGACAGCTTCGCCGAGGATGTCGCCGAGGTCGCCGATCGCACCGGCGCAAAGGCCGTGCGGATCACCGGCATGGACCTTGGGGCGTGCGACTGGCACCCGTCGGCGGCGGATCAGCGGATGATGGCCGATCGGCTCGAGGCGGCGATCAAATCCTCCCCCTAGCGGGGGAGGTGTCGGCTCGAAGAGACGACGGAGGGGGAAGGGGCAAGGTCATCAGGACTTCCCCCTCCGTCCGCTGCGCGGACACCTCCCCCGCTAGGGGGAGGATCTTGATGACGCCCTACCGCCGCTTCCCTCGCCGGACGCCCTTGGGCAGGCCGCCGCGCGGTTTCACCGCCGCCTGACGGCGCGCGCCGAGGCGCGGGCGGGGCATCTTGGGATCGGGCGGCAGCGGGTCGCTGAGCATCTCGAACAGCAGGCCGCCGGTGACGGGCGAGGCCTCGACCAGCTTGACCTCGACGCCCATGCCCAGCGGCCAGCGCTTGCCGGTCCGCTCGCCGACCAGGGCGTGCATCTTGTCGTCGTGGACGAAGAACTCCTGGCCGAGGCTGGAGACCGGCACAAGGCCGTCCGCGCCGGTGTCGGCCAGCTTGATGAACAGGCCAAAGCGGGTGACGCCGGTGATCCGGCCCTCGAAGGTCGCGCCCACACGGTCGGCCAGGAAGGCGGCGATGTAGCGGTCGGTGGCGTCGCGCTCGGCGGCCATGGCCCGGCGCTCGGCGTGGGTGATGACCTCGGCGGTGTCCTTGATCTGGGCGATGTCCTGATCGGTGAGGCCATCGGTCCCCAGGCCGAGAGCCCGGATCAGGCCCCGGTGGACGATCAGGTCGGCGTAGCGCCGGATCGGGCTGGTGAAGTGGGCGTACTTGGCGAGATTCAGGCCGAAGTGACCGATGTTGTCGGCGCTGTAGTGGGCCTGCATCTGGGTGCGTAGGACCACCTCGTTGATGATCGCCGCGTTGGGGCTCTCGCGCGTCTCGTCTAGGAGCTTGTTGAAGCGCGAGGTCTGCGGGGCCTCGCCCTTGCTCCAGCGGATCTCCAGGGTCTGCAGGAAGTCGGCGAGGTTCTGCACCTTCTCCAGGCTCGGCGTATCGTGCACCCGATAGATCAGGGGCGAGCGCTTGGCCTCCAGGCTTTCGGCGGCGCAGACATTGGCCTGCACCATCATCTCCTCGATCAACTTGTGGGCTTCCAGGCTGGCGCGCTTGGTGATCGAGGTGATTTCGCCGCCCTGGATGATGATCCGGCGCTCGTCGCTCTCGATGGCCAGCGGCGATCGGGCGTCGCGGCCGATCTTCATCGTCCGATAGGCGTCCCACAGCGGCTTGAGGATCGGCTCCAGTAGCGGACCCGCCTTGTCATCCGGTTGGCCGTCGATCGCCGCCTGGGCCTGCTCGTAAGACAGCTTGGCGGCCGAGCGCATCAGGCCGCGAACGAACTTGTGGCCCTTCTTGCGGCCCGACTTGTCGAACACCATCCGCACGGCCAGGGTCGCGCGGTTCTCGCTTTCCCGCAGCGAGCACAGGCCGTTCGACAGGGTCTCGGGCAGCATCGGCTCTACGCGGTCGGGGAAATAGACGCTGTTGCCCTTCTCGCGCGCGTCGCGGTCCAGGGCCGAGCCGGGGCGGACATAGGCGGCCACATCGGCGATGGCGACCCAGACGACGAAGCCGCCCTTATTGGTCTCGTCGTCGTCGGGGTGGGCGTAGACGGCGTCGTCGTGGTCGCGGGCGTCCACCGGGTCGATGGTCACGAACGGCAGGTCGCGCAGGTCTTCGCGGCCGGCCAGGGTCGGTTCGACGGCGGTCTTGGCCTCGGCCTCGGCGGCTTCAGAGAAGCCCGTCGGGATGCCGTGGCTGTGGATGGCGATCAGCGAGGCGGCGCGCGGGTCGTTCTCGGTCCCGACCACCTCCAGCACCTTGCCGGGCTTGGGACCATAGCGGCCGCTGTGCGTGCCGACCTGGGCCAGGACGAGGTCGCCTTCCTTGAAGTCGTGGGCGACGCTGGGGTCCAGGACCAGGCTTTCCTTGGACTTGCGGTCCACCGGCTCTACGCGGACCTCGCGGCGGTGCTTGCGGATGACGCCCAGGATCTTGTGCGCGCTCTGGCCCAGCTTCTTGATCAGCTTGGCCTCGAACTCGCCGGTCTCCAGCCGCTCGAAGCGGACCAAGAGGCGGTCGCCCAGGCCCGGCGCGCCGGCGGCGGCCTCGCCCTTGCCGGGCGCGAGGCGGACATTGGGCACATCGTCGTCGGACTTGGTCAGCTTCACATAGAGTTCGCCGTCGCCGTCGCGCTCGACCACGTCGGCCACACCGACCGGGGGCAGGGAGCCGGCCTCCGCAAAGCCCTTGCGGCCGCGCTTGGCCAGGGCGCCTTGGGCTTCCAGCTCGCGGATCATCTCGCGCAGGGCCCGGCGATCGGCGCCCTTGAGGCCAAAGTGCCGGGCGATGTCGGCCTTGCCGGTCTCGCCGGCGTCACGCAGGAACGCCAGCAGCGTCTCGCGATCGGGCAGGCCGGCCGGAGGCTTGGGCTTGAAGGTCTTGGTGGGGCGAAGTTTGGCCATGTCCTGCCTTAACGCGTTCGGCGGCCTTAGGGAAACGCGGGGTGGGCGCCAGCGCCCCCTCCGTCACGATGCGTATCCGCATCGCGACACCTCCCCCGCTTTGCGAGGGAGGAGGCTAGGTCATCCTCACCCGTGAAACGGGGGAGGTGGATCGCTGCGAAGCAGCGAGACGGAGGGGGCGCAGACCCTCAGTACAGATCCTCGATCGACTTGGGCGCCTGGGGTTCGACCGGCTTGGTTTCGGCGACGGGCGTCGGCGCGGGGGGCGGGGTCTCGATCACAGGGGCGGGCGGCGGGGCCTCCTGCTCGACGGTCTCGACCTCGACGGTCTTGGGCTTGGGCTTTTCGACCGGCGGCGGCTCATAGGCGAGGGCGGGGGCGGCGTCCTTGATCGGAACGCCCGAGGTCTCGGCCAGCGGCTGCTGGCTGGTCACGGCGCCGCCGCGATCCAGCTTCATCGCGTTGGTCAGGCCCATGGCGAAGCCGCCGATGCAGCACAGCACCAGGGCCACGACCACGACCTGCAAAGGCAGGGGACGTTCCAAGGTCGTCATGGGCGAACTCTACTCCCGTCCCTCAGCCCTGAACAGGCGTCAGCCTTCGTCGTCCCAGGGCGCGGCGCCGTCGTCGGTCGTCGCTGCAGCC
The DNA here is from genome assembly GCF_026672375.1 of Caulobacter sp. SL161. Taxonomy (GTDB): domain Bacteria; phylum Pseudomonadota; class Alphaproteobacteria; order Caulobacterales; family Caulobacteraceae; genus Caulobacter. Next base: position 3,190,652 of record NZ_JAPPRA010000001.1, on the reverse strand, counting down.
TTCGCCTTCGGCGCGGCCTTCTTGGCGGCCGGCTTCTTGGCGGCGGGCTTTTTCGCGGCCGTCTTCTTGGCCGGCGCGTCGCCCTCGGCCTTGGCCTTGGACTTCGAAGCCGCCGCCTTCTTGGCCGGCTTCTTCCCACCGCCCTTGGCCGCGCGTTCGGCGATCAGGGCCAGGGCCTCTTCCAGCGTGATGGCGGCTGGGTCCTTGCCCTTGGGCACATTGGCGTTGGTGTCGCCGTGCTTGATGTAGGGGCCGAAGCGGCCCGACAGCACGCGGATCGGCTTGCCGTCCTCGGGGTGATTGCCGAGTTCCGCCAAGGCCGCCGCGGCCGCGCGCTGCGGACGTCCGCCGCCGGCGCGCTTGTCGGCCAGGATGGCCACCGCGCGGTTGAGGCCGACATCGAACACCTCGTCGGCGTTCTCCAGATTGGCGTAGGTGCCGTCGTGCAGCACGAACGGTCCGAAGCGCCCGAGGCCCGCCGTGATGACCTTGCCGTCGTCCGGGTGCTTGCCCACCTCACGCGGCAGCGAGAGCAGGCGCAGGGCCTTCTCAAGATCCATGGCCGAGGCGATCCAGCCCTTGGGCAGGGACGAGCGCTTGGGCTTGTCGCCGCTGCCTTCGGCGGCCAGCTCCTCGACATAGGGGCCAAAGCGGCCGTTCTTCAGCCAGACCGCCAGGCCCGTGGCCGGGTTGAGGCCCAGCTGCTTGTCGGCGCTCTCGGCGTCGCCATCACCTTCGGACACGCCCAGCTGGCGCGTGTAGCGGCACTCGGGATAGTTCGAGCAGCCGATGAAGGCCCCGAACTTGCCGGTCTTCAGCGACAGTTGCCCCGAGCCGCAGGTCGGGCACAGGCGCGGGTTCGATCCATCCCCCTTGTCGGGGAAGATGTGCGGGCCCAGGGCCTCGTTCAGAGCGTCCAGGACATTGGTGGTGCGCAGCTCGGCGATCTCGCCGACGGCGGCGTGGAAGTCCTTCCAGAATTCGCGGAGGAACTCCTTCCAGTCCAGCTTGCCGTCCGAGACGAGGTCGAGCTTCTCCTCCAGCGCGGCCGTGAAGTCGTACTCGACATAGCGCTTGAAGAACTGCTCCAGGAACGCGGTGACCAGGCGGCCCTTGTCCTCGGGGATGAAGCGCTGCTTCTCCATGCGGACGTATTCGCGGTCGCGCAGCACGCCCAGCACCGAGGCGTAGGTCGACGGACGGCCGATGCCCAGCTCTTCCATCTTCTTGACGAGGCTGGCTTCCGAATAGCGCGGCGGCGGTTCGGTGAAGTGCTGGTCGGCGCGCGACTTCAGCACCTTGGCGCTGGCGCCCTCGGTGATGGCGGGCAGGCGGGCGCTGTCCTCGTCGCCCTCGTCGTCGCGGCCTTCTTCATAGACCGCCAGATAGCCGGGGAACTGCACCACCTGGCCGGTGGCGCGCAGGCCGGTCTGGCCGTCGGCGCTGGTCAGGTCGACGGTCGTGCGCTCGATGCGGGCGCTTTCCATCTGCGAGGCGATGGTGCGCTTCCAGATCAGCTCGTAGAGACGCCCCAGCTCCGGCTCCAGGCGCAGCGAGCCCGGGTTGCGGCCCATGGCGGTCGGGCGGATGGCTTCGTGGGCCTCCTGGGCGTTCTTGGCCTTGGACTTGTACATCCGCGGCGAGTCCGGGACGTACTCCTTGCCATAGACCGCGCCGATGACGTCGCGGGCCTCGAAGATGGCTTCGGGCGCCATCGAGACGCCGTCGGTCCGCATATAGGTGATCAGACCCACCGTCTCGCCGCCGATGTCGACGCCCTCGTACAGCTTCTGGGCGGCCTGCATGGTGCGCTGGGCGGAGAAGCCCAGCTTGCGGGCGGCTTCCTGCTGCAGGGTCGAGGTGGTGAAGGGCGGGGCGGGCGAGCGCTTGCCGGGCTTCTTCTCGACGGCCTCGACCTTGAAGACGGCGGCCTCGACGGCGGCCTTGGCGGCCAGGGCCGAGGTCTCGTTGCCCAGGTCGAACTTGGTGAGCTTCTTGCCCTCGTGCTTGACCAGACGCGCCAGGAACGGGTCGGACCCGGCCGAGACGTCGGCGTCGACGGTCCAGTATTCCTGGGTCCGGAAGCGCTCGATCTCCAGCTCGCGGTCGACGACCAGGCGCAGGGCCACCGACTGCACGCGGCCGGCCGAGCGGCTGCCCGGCAGCTTGCGCCACAGCACCGGCGAGAGCGTGAAACCGACCAGATAGTCCAGGGCGCGGCGGGCGAGGTAAGCCTCGACCAGCTCCATGTCGAGATCGCGCGGGGCCTTCATGGCCTCGGTCACGGCGGTCTTGGTGATGGCGTTGAAGGTGACGCGCTGGACGGTCTTGTCCTTCAGCGCCTTCTTCTTGTTCAGCACTTCCAGGACGTGCCAGCTGATCGCCTCGCCTTCGCGATCCGGGTCGGTGGCCAGAATCAGGCGGTCGGCCTTCTTCATGGCGTCGACGATGTCGCTGACGCGCTTGGAGGCCTTAGCGTCGACCTCCCAGCTCATGGCGAAGTCGTTGTCCGGCTCGACCGAGCCGTCCTTCGACGGCAGGTCGCGGATGTGGCCGTAGGAAGCGAGAACCGTGTAGTCGGACCCGAGGTACTTGTTGATGGTCTTGGCCTTGGCCGGGCTCTCGACGACGACGACGTTCATTCTGACTCTTGTTCAGGAAAAAGAGATCGCCCTGCAGGCGAGCGGCGCGAAAGTGGGGGCTTCACTAGGGGTCTGTCAACGAAGGACCCGGAAAACAGTCAGGCTTTGGTGTCCGGTAGGCGCTTGTTAAGCCCCTTGCGCGACACTGGCGTGGCAAGTTCCACCTGTGCTGACCCCGATGGACCTGACCGTCAATCGGATCGCCACCGAGGCCTATGTCTCGCCGATCCGCCCGATCAAGCCCGTGACCTCCAACGCCGAACGCGCGGAAATCGCCGATCGGCTGAAAGAAGCCGTGCGCGCCGCGCCGGCGGCGGGGACCGGGTTGCTGGTGGATCTGAGCGTTTAGCTGCGTCACCCCGCCACCTTCCCGCGAGATCTGGAAAGCAGACGTCGGGAGCCGCTGAGGCGGGTGGTGAGGGGGCGTTCACTCTTCGTCGTAAAAAGCGTGTGCTCTGTTTTCCGGAATGAGCAGCTTGTAAGTCGGTGCCTCCGCAATCTCCTCGGCGGCGAGATCGAGCGTCGGTCCACCTTCCCCGATCCAGTCACCCAAATTTGCGCGGACACGTCGAAATGCCTTTTCAGCGGCATCTGACTTATTCGATGCGAGTACGTATCGGTGACAGAAGAATCCAATGGGTTGAGAGGCTTCATCGCCTCTCGGAACACCCTGCCAATCTAATTTGCCGTGAATGAGGATGTAGTAGCAGCGCATAGCCTGAAGCATGCCCGCTCTATGAGGGCGACGGCAAGGTCCGACTAGGCTCGCCAGCAGTCTCTAACCGCCCTCCAGAAACCCGACCTCCCCGGCGACACGTCAGTGCGGCGAAGCCAATGCCGGGGAGGTCGCGAGGCGAGGTGTAGCGCCGCGCGGCGTTAGGCCTGCATCTTCTGAAGCACGTAGAGGCCGCCTGGCGTGATCGCGTCGGCTTGTCGGCGCAGCGGCGCCAGGCGATGCGCCAGGACCTCGAAACCGGCGCCGGCGGCGCCCGCGCGGACATAATCGTCGCCGTGCGCGTAGCGCGCCGAGGACAGCAGTCGCCAGCCGCTCTCACCCTGTTCGACGCTGAAGGCCAGCAGGCCATCGTCGCTGAGCGCGCCCGCCGCAGCGGCCAGGATGTCGTTCAGGTCGCCGAGATAGCTGAACACGTCGGCGGCGACGATCAGGTCGAAGCGGTCGGGCGTCTCGCGCAGGAAGGCGACGGCCTCGGCGTGGACCAGGGCGTCATAGCCGCCGCGTTCGGCCGCCTTGGCCAACATGGCGGTGGAAAGGTCCACGCCGGTCAGGCGTGCGACCCTTGCCCTCAGGGGCGGGCCGGCCAGGCCCGTGCCGCAGCCCAGGTCCAGCATGTGCGTAAAGTGGCGGTCCGCGACGCCGACCATCCCGGCCAGGAGGGTCGGCGTCTGGTATTCCAGGTTCTCAACCAGCTGGTGGTCGAAGCGGTCGGCGAAGGCGTCGAACAGCGCCTCGACATAGGCGGGCGGGGCGCGGTCGATCTGCGGATCGGTCAGCACCCGCAGTTCGTGCGCCCGGATCGCATCGTCCGGCGCGCGGGCCTCCAGCCATTGGCCAAGCTTGCGCGCGGCGGCCAGGCGCTCGAAGGCGACGAGGGTGGAAAAACCTTCGCGCGCCACGGTGTCGAGATCCTCGGCCAGCGACCCGGCCAGCCGCTGATAGAGCGCCAGGGCGCTGTCGGCGTCGGTGTCGTCCAGCGCGGCATAGGCGGCCGAGCGGGCCCAGGTCAGGCGCGCGCCGTCGTTGAACCCGTCCTGGTGCGCCACCGCGGCGAAGGTATCGGCCGCCTCGGCGAACGCGCCCGTCATGTAGAGACCCTGGGCCAGGCAGAGGAAACGGACCGGCTCGGCGCCCGGCTCGGCGGCGGCGGCCTTGAGCGGCGCAATGGCTTCGGAAAAGCGCCGAAGGCCCATCAGGGTCAGGCCCAGGCCAAACAGCGCCTCGCCCTCATTCGGAAGGACCTCAAGCACGGCGCGAAAGCCGGCCTCGGCCTCGTCCAGCCGGCCTTCGCCGTGAGCTTGAACCGCCTCGTCGAAAGTCCGCTGCAGGTGGTCGGCGTCCACGAATCTCTCCGGTGCGTCTGACGCCAGCGTATCAGCCCGGGCCCGGAGCGGAAGGCTAGACCCCCGCGACCAATCCGCCGTCCAGAAGCTCGGCGCGGCCGGCCAGGCTCAGCTCCACCAGCGCCGCCATCACCGCCGAGGCCGGGGCGGCGGCCGCGCGCACGAGGTCGTCGCGCGAGACGGGCGTGGGCGAGAGCAGGGCAGCGAGCCGCTCGCGCAGCGCGTCGTGGTCGATGTCCATGTCGGGCGCCGGTTCGTAGCGGTGGTCGTGTTCACGCAGATGCGTCTGGCCCGACAGCGACCGCAGCACGTCCTCGGCGCCTTCGCACAGGATCGCGCCCTGGCGGATCAGGTCGTTCGTGCCCTTCGAGCGCGGGTCCAGCGGCGAGCCGGGCACGGCGAACACGTCGCGGCCCTGTTCGGCGGCCAGGCGCGCGGTGATCAGCGAGCCCGACTTCAGCTCGGCCTCGACGACGATCACGCCCAGCGACAGGCCCGAAATGATCCGGTTGCGGCGCGGGAAGTCCTTGGCCTGGGCGCGGCGGTCGGGCGCGCTTTCCGAGACGACGCAGCCCTCGGCGGCCAGGCGGGCGTGCAGCCTGTCGTGCTCGGGCGGATAGATGTCGCCGACCCCGCCGCCCAGCACCGCCACCGCGCCGGTCGCCAGCGAGCCTTCGTGGGCCGCGCCGTCGATGCCGCGCGCCATGCCCGAGACGATGACATGGCCGGCGGTTCCTAGATCCGTGGCCAGCTGGCGCGCGAAGCGCTGGCCGGCGGCCGAGGCGATACGCGCCCCGACAATGGCCAGGCTAGGCTGGGAGAGCAGTTCGGCCCGCCCCAACGCCCACAGCACGGGCGGCGGCGGATCCAGGGCCGCCAGCCTTGGCGGAAAGTCGGGCTCGCAGCCGCAGATCAGGCGCGCGCCCAGTTTCTCGCCGGTCTCAAGCTCCTGCTCGATCGCCTCGCGCGGCGGCAGGGACAGCGGCACGGCGCGGCCGCCTTTGCGCGAGAGATCGGGCAGGGCCGACAGGGCCCGCTCGGGCGTACCGTAGCGGGTCAGCAGATGGTCGAAGGCGACGGGGCCGACGGTCTCGGTGCGCGCCAGGCGCAGCCAGGCGAAGCGCTGGATGTCCGAGAGCCGGCCGGGCGTCACGGCGCGTCGGGCGCGGGCGGAGCATCCTCCGCCGGCTTCTTCTTGCCGATCTTGGGCTCTTCGCCCTTGAGCAGGCGCGCGATGTTCTCGCGGTGACGGATGAAGATCAGCACGGCCATGAACAGGCACAGGCCCATGAACGGATAGGGCTGGTCGAAGGCTAGGGCGAAAGGCGCGGCCAAGGTCGCTGCGGTCAGGGCCGCCAGCGAGCTGATGCGGAACAGGAAGGCCATGGCCAGCCAGGTGGCGCCGGCGGCGATCCCCACCGGCCAGCAGGCGCTGAGCAGCACGCCATAGAAGGTGGCCACGCCCTTGCCGCCCTTGAACTTCAGCCACACCGGGAACAGGTGGCCCAGGAACGCCGACCCGCCCGCCAGGGCGATGATGGCCGGGTTGCCGTTGGTCAGGTACCGGGCCAGCAGCACGGCCACCACGCCCTTGCCCGCATCGCCCAACAGGGTGATGGCCGCCAGGTCCTTGCGGCCCGAGCGCAGCACATTGGTCGCGCCGATATTGCCCGAACCAATCTGGCGGATGTCGCCGGCGCCGCCCAGGCGCGTGGCGATCAGCCCGAACGGGATCGAGCCCAAGAGGTAGCCGCCGACGATGGCGATCCCGAGGGTGAGATAGGCGATGGCGGCGAGATCTTGCACGGTTCGACCTTAAGGAGAGTATATCGCAAATTCAACCATTGCGACGGGGTGTTGATTTGTTTTGTTGTACCAGGGCGCATATCGCTCCGGCAAAGCCTCCGATGGCCGTTACCGAAACGAGGAGCTCAACGGGCGGCGCGTGAAAGCCGTTCAACGCCGTCAACCACGCCAAGGATGTGAGCGCACCGAGACTGGTTCCTAGCGCAACCGCGCGCCATATCGGCTCACCAGCATAGTGCAGGCGGGAGACGGCAAAGCCGGTGATGGCGGCAGGGAGAGCGCCAACGATCAATCCCACCAGATAGGCGGTGAAGACGAGGCCGATCATGCCCTCAACAGTGAACGTGAATGCGTCTCGTGTCTGGGCGCCGATCAGGGGAACCATGTAAAGGAGCAAACCGACGCTTGAACCGATCAGCGGCCCAAAGCCTGCGTAGATCCAGAGCGTACGCCAGGAGAAGCTACGAGGCGGGGCCGTTTCGAGGTCCACATCGCGCTCTTCCACGATCTCACCCCTCCGCCCGATGCACCACGCGGCCGTCCACTACGGTCATCAACACCTGGCCCTGCAGCCGTCGCCCGTCGAACGGCGAGTTCTTGGACTTCGACACCAGGCGGGCGGCGTCCACGATGATCGGCGCGTCGATGTCGCAGAGCACGAGGTCGGCCGGCGCGCCCGGCGAGAGACGGCCGCCGCGCAGGCCCAGCAGCTGGGCCGGGGCCAGGGTGACGGCGCGGACCAGGTCCAGCAGCGGCAGGCGCTCCTCGTGGTACAGCGACAGCAGGGCGGGCAGCAGGGTCTCCAGGCCCACCGCGCCGGGCGCGGCCTCGTCGAACGGCAGGCGCTTGTCCTCGGCCGGGGCCGGGCTGTGCGAGGAGACGACGATGTCGATCAGGCCCGAGGCCAGAGCCTCGATCAGGGCTTGGCGGTCATCCTCGCCGCGCAGGGGCGGGTTCAGCTTGGCGAAGGTGCGGTAGTCGCCGATGTCCAGCTCGTTGAACGACAGGTGGTTGATCGACACCGAGGCGTTGACCCGCAGGCCCTTGCTCTTGGCGCGGGCCAGGGTTTCCAGCGCCTGGGCCGAGCTGATCTGGTCGACCAGCAGTCGGCCGCCGGTGGCTTCCAGGAGGGCGACGTCGCGCTCCAGCATGATGCGCTCGGCCATCGGCGAGATCGAGGGCAGGCCCATGCGGCCGGCGAACTCGCCGCCGATCGCCGCACCGCCCTTGCCCAGCCACGGGTCCATCGGACGGTGGGCCAGCAGGGTGTCGAAGCCCTTGGCGTAGGTCAGGACGCGCTGCATGACCTTGCTGTCGACGATGGGTTTGCCCGCGTCGGTGACATAGACGCAGCCGGCCTCGCGCATCAGGCCGATCTCGGCCATCTGCTCGCCCAGGAGGCTCTTGGTCGCCGCGCCGGCCACCAGGATGCGGGCGCTGTCGACGTCGCGAGCCCGGCGCAGGATGAAGTCGACCATGCTGGGGTCGTCGATCGCCGGGGCGGTGTCGGGCTGGACGACGAACGAGGTGACGCCGCCGGCCGCGGCGGCCTTGGCGGCGCTGGCCAGGGTTTCCTTGGTCTCGGCCCCGGGCTCGCCGGTGCGGACGCGCAGGTCGATCAGGCCGGGGGCCAGCAGCGCGCCGCCGCAGTCCACCACGCGCACGGCCTTGGAAAGCTTGCCGAACTCGCGGCCCTTGGCCACGTCGGTGATGACGCCTTCGGAGACGATGACGCCGCCAGGGCCGTCATAGCCGCTTTCCGGGTCGACCAGGCGGGCGTTGACGAAGGCGAGGGGCTGGGGGGCGTTCATTGTTCAATCTCGGGCAGGCGCCCTGCGTCCTTCGAGGCCCGCTTTGCGGGCGCCTCAGGATGAGGAACGTTGCTGCTGAAAACCTCATCCTGAGGTGTGAGCCGGAGGCGAGCCTCGAAGGACGCAGGGCGCTTCATCGACCAGCCCCCTCGATCCTGGCCGCCAGGCTGGCCAGCACCGCCATCCGGGCGGCGACGCCCATCTCGACCTGGTCTTGGATCAGGCTGACGGCCGGATCGTCGGCGACGTCGGAGTCGATCTCGACGCCCCGGTTCATCGGGCCGGGGTGCATGACCTTGGCGCCGGGCGCGGCGCGGGAAAGCTTTTCGCGGTCAAGGCCATAGAAGCGGAAGTACTCACGCGTGGACGGCACGAAGGCGCCCTGCATCCGTTCCAGTTGCAGGCGCAGCATCATGACGACATCGGCGCCGGCCAGGCCTGACTTCATGTCGTGGTGGACGGCGACGCCCCAGCGCTCGGCTTGGGCGGGCATCAGGGTGGGCGGTCCCACCAGGCGCACGCTGGCGCCCAGGGTGTGCAGCAGGGCGACGTTCGAGCGGGCCACCCGGCTGTGCAGCACATCGCCGCAGATGGCGACGGTGAGGCCAGACACGCGACCAAAGGCGCGGCGGATCGACAGGGCGTCGAGCAGGGCCTGGGTCGGGTGCTCGTGCTGGCCGTCGCCGGCGTTGACGACGTGACCGCTGACCTTCTGGCTGAGCAGGCTGGCCGCGCCGGATGAGGCGTGACGGACGACCAAGAGGTCGGGCCGCATGGCGTTCAGGGTGACGGCCGTGTCGATCAGGGTCTCGCCCTTGGCGACCGACGAGGTCTTGGGGTTCATGTTGACGACGTCGGCGCCCAGGCGCTTGCCCGCCAGCTCGAACGAGCTCTGGGTGCGGGTGCTGTTCTCGAAGAACAGGTTCATCAGCGTGCGACCCTTGAGGATGTCGAGGGTCTTGGAGGTCTGCCGGTTCAGGGCGACAAAGGCGTCGGCCAGATCCAAGAGGTCGGCCGCCTGGGGCGCGTTCAGATCGCCTGCGGACAGGAAATGGCGCTTGGGAAAGGCGAAGACGCGGGCGCGGATCGTCTCGATCGCCTCGCGGGCGGGGTCATGGGCGGAAGCCGTCATGAGCCCGCGTCTTAGGCGGCTTTGACCGTTAAGGAAAGGCCGCGCTGGGCGGTGGCCCACAACAGGCCGAATCGTCGCCTCAATCCATGCCCTGGCTTGTTGGGGGGCGCAGGAGGCGCATACTGTAGAGGTCGCGTTCTGGAACGCGCCGTTCGGGGTCGGCCATGCTGTTGCTTATGCTCGCTTTGTTGCAGGCCTCCGCGCCGTCGGAGGAGGCGCGCGCGACGCTGCAGTCCTGCCAGACGACCGACAAGGGCTGGGTCTGCCACTACCAGATGCCGACCGAGATGACGGTGAAACCGCTGGAAGGGCAGCCGCCGGTGGTCGCGCCGCCTGCCACGGTGGAGTTGGCGCCGGCCGCGAGCGCCAAGCCGCCGCCCGAAAAGCCGGTTTCCGAGAAGCCCGCCGATCCTTCGCGGCAGACGCGGCTGATCGCCCGCTGCGGTGACGCCAAGTGGTACTCGGCCTGTCTGCCGGGCGAGCGCAAGGAAGCCCAGATGCTCAAGGAAGCCGCGGCCAGGTCCGACGCCTTGCGCGGCAAGGTCACGGGCCTGCTGAGCGAGAATCGCTGCGACGAGGCGGTAAAGGCGGCTCTGGAAGGCGGCGACCTGTCGCTGGCGCGTGAAGCCCGGGCGTTCTGCGCGCCGCAGCGCTGAGCCTCTCTACACTGAGCCCAAAAAGAAAGAGGAGGGGGCCTTGGGCCACCCTCCTCGATAACTTCGCGACGGATCCGGGTCTTAACGACGCGGCGGAGCCGGCTCGCAGCGCACGCCGTCGGCGCAGCCGCTGAAGTGGATCTGCGGCGCCTCGACCGTGACGGCCGACGGACGCACATGCACTTCGGGACGGTGCAGATAGATCTGCGGCGCGGCCACGCGAACGGGCGGGGCGTCGACATAGACCGGCGGGCCCTGGATATCGATGCGGCCCGACGGCACGACCACCGGCTCGCCATAGACGCGCACGCCCGGGGCCGCGACCCGGATGTCGCCCCAGCCCGTGGTCGGGCCATAGAACACCACCGGACGCGTGCAGAGGCAGTCATCCACTGGCGGGCCGGACGGCGGCGACGGCGGACGCGGCGCGGGCGGATAGGACGGCGGCGGCGGAACCGGCGGATAGCTGCGCTGCGCCGGCGCCGGCGCATAGTTGCGGCCGTCCGCGAGCGCAGGGCTCACCGACATGCCGGTGATGGCGACCGCCACCAATCCCATCAAGACCTTCTTCGTCACTCGAGCCCCCCTCGTTTGCCCTCAACCGGAATCTGTAAAGTCGTGGAACGAACTTGGAGTCCGGTCCCTGAACGCGACAATTAACCTTAACCAAAGACAAAACGATGTTGTCCCGAAAATTCACCTGCTGAGCGAATTTCTTTTCGGATCCGCCGATCCGGGCAGGTTTAGAACCCAAAAAGGGTTTTAGACGCTACCTGTTGTTACTTGAGATGATTTTCCGTGCATTTTTGCTTCAGCCGCCGACCCGGGGCGGCGTGCGGCCCGCCGCGCACGCGATGACCTCCCACGCAAAGCTGGCGTCGCGGATCTTTCGGCGAGTCATGACGATCCGGTAGGTCGCCGGCGTGGCGTAACGCTCAACCCGGGCCGGCGCGACCAGAACCTTCTCGACGACGGTGCGATAGGCTTGGTCGCCGCTGTCGCCGGTCGGGAGTCGTTTTTCTTCGAACCGGTAGACCGCCTCGATCGTGCGGGTCTCGATGCGCGCCGGCTGGTCGAGCACCTGCTCGGCCTGATCCTCGTACTGGGCAGGGCTGTAGACCTTCTCGTAGCACTTGCCCGGCTCGGGGTTGGGCGGGCAGTCGCCGCCGTCGCCAGCGACACCGATGTCCGCCGCAAGCACCGCGATCAAGGCCGCGCCGGTCGCGACCACGCGACGGCGGTCGTTCTTTCGTCTGAAGTCCACGCCCGCCCCCGAGTTCGCGAATTCGCCGACATTAACCAAGCCGGTTCGCGGCCGCAAAGCCCTGACTTTCTCGCCCTGGGCGAAAGTTCAGTGACGGCGATGGTCTCAAAGTCCGCGAAGCCGCTCCAGCGCGCCCTGCAGGATCCAGCCGGCGGCCATCTTGTCGACGACCTCGTCCCGGCGCTTGCGCGAGATGTCGTGCTCGTCGATCAGCACCCGGGTCACCGCCGCCGTCGACAGGCGTTCGTCCCAGAAGGTGATCGGCAGGTCGGGCTTCAGGCGCAGCAGGTTGCGGCCCAGCGCCCGGTTGGACTGGCAGCGTACGCCCTCGGTGCCGTCCATATTCATCGGCAGGCCGATCACGATCGCGACGGCGTTCCGGCTGTCCATCAGCTTGAAAAGCTGCTCGGCGTCCTTGCTGAACTTGGTCTTCTCGATCAGGGCCAGAGGGCTGGCGACGGTGCGCGTGACGTCGGAGACGGCCACGCCGATGGTCTTCTCGCCGGGGTCCAGACCCACGACGGCGGCGTACTGGGGGAGGGCGGCGGCGAAGTCTTCGATATCGAGAACGGGCATGGCGGTCTTTTACGTCCTCACCCTGAGCTTGTCGAAGGGCGTCGCGCCGTGCGTCAGCCTCGCCCTTCGACAGGCTCAGGGTGAGGCTGAAGGAGAGGTTCGCCTTGAAACGCAGGCCTTCGCCCGCTACCCACCGACAATAACAGTCAATGCTGACTATTTATCCGGAGTAGCCTTCCATGGCCATTGACGCCGCCACCGTGCGGAAGGTCGCGCGCCTCGCCCGCATCGCGACGCCCGAAGAGCGCCTGGAGCCGCTGGCCCAGGAACTGAACGGCATCATGACCTGGATCGAGCAGCTGGCCGAGGTGGACACCGACGGCTGCGAGCCCCTGACCAGCGTCGTCGCGGCCGGCCTGCCGCTGCGCGAGGATGTCGTCACCATGGGCGGCGATCCGGCCCGCGTGACCAGCAACGCGCCCAAGTCGATCAACAACTTCTTCGTCGTGCCGAAGGTCGTCGAATAATGAGCCTGACGAACCTGACCCTGAAGGCCGCCATCGACGGCCTTGCCGCCCGCGAGTTCACCTCGGTCGAGCTGACCCGCGCCCACATCGAAGCCATCGAGGCCGCGCGCGGCCTGAACGCCTACATCCTGGAGACCCCGGACAAGGCGATAGACATGGCCGCCAAGTCCGACGCCCGCCGGGCGCTGGGCGAGGCTGGTCCCCTGGAAGGCGCGCCGCTGGGCGTGAAGGACCTTTTCTGCACGAACGGCGTGCGGACCACGGCCTGCTCGAAGATCCTGGAAAACTTCGTTCCGACCTACGAGTCGACGGTGACCAGCCAGCTGTGGCGCGACGGCGCGGTGATGCTGGGCAAGCTGAACCTCGACCAGTTCGCCATGGGCTCGTCGAACGAGACCAGCTATTTCGGCCCGGTGACCAACCCCTGGCGCGCCCGGGGCTCGACCAAGGCCCTGACGCCGGGCGGCAGCTCCGGCGGTTCGGCGGCGGCCGTCGCCGCCGACCTGTGCCTGGGCGCCACGGCCACCGACACCGGCGGCTCGATCCGCCAGCCGGCCGCCTTCACCGGCACCGTCGGCATCAAGCCGACCTATGGCCGCTGCTCGCGCTGGGGCGTCGTCGCCTTCGCCAGCTCGCTGGATCAGGCCGGCCCCATCGCCAAGACCGTCGAGGACGCGGCCCTGCTGCTGACCTCGATGTCGGGCCATGATCCCAAGGACTCGACCAGCCTCGACATCCCGGTTCCGGACTTCACCCAGTTCGTCGGCAAGTCGGTGAAGGGCCTGAAGATCGGTATCCCCAAGGAATACCGCGTCGACAACATGCCGGCCGAGATCGAGAAGCTGTGGGCCGACGGTATTGCTTGGCTGAAGGAAGCCGGCTGCGAGATCGTCGACATCAGCCTGCCGCACACCAAGTACGCCCTGCCGGCCTACTACATCGTGGCCCCGGCCGAGGCGTCCTCGAACCTGGCCCGCTATGACGGCATGCGTTACGGCCTGCGCGAAGAGGGCGCCAACCTCACCGAGATCTACGAGAACACCCGGGCCTCGGGCTTCGGCGACGAGGTCAAGCGCCGCATCCTGATCGGCACCTACGTGCTGAGCGCCGGCTATTACGACGCCTATTACCTGAAGGCCCTGAAGGTGCGTCGCCGCATCGCCGAGGACTTCGACAACGCCTGGACCCAGTGCGATGCGATCCTCACCCCGACCGCGCCCTCGGCGGCGTTTGGCCTGGGCGAGAACAGCAATGATCCGATCGCCATGTACCTGAACGACGTCTTCACGGTGACGACGAACCTGGCCGGCCTGCCGGGCCTCAGCCTGCCCGCCGGCCTTGACGCCAACGGTCTGCCGCTGGGCCTGCAGATCATCGGCAAGCCGCTGGACGAGGCGACCGTGTTCTCGGTCGCCGGGGCGGTCGAAAAGGCGGCAGGTTTCACGGCCAAGGCCGAGAAGTGGTGGTGAGCGCGATGAACGAGAACGCCAAGGTCATCAAAGGCCGCACGGGCGACTGGGAAATGGTCCTCGGTCTTGAGGTGCACGCCCAGGTCGCCAGCAAGTCCAAGCTCTTCTCGGGCGCCGCCGTCGGCTTCGGCGCGGGGCCGAACGAGCAGGTCAGCCTCGTGGACGCGGCCATGCCCGGCATGCTGCCGGTGCTGAACCGGTTCTGCGTCGAGCAGGCGGTGAAGACGGGCCTGGGTCTGCGGGCGCAGATCAACCTGAAGAGCCGCTTCGACCGGAAGAACTACTTCTATCCAGATCTGCCGCAGGGCTATCAGATCAGCCAGTTCGACCAGCCGATCGTCGGCGAGGGCGTGGTGAGCGTCGAGCGTGACGACGGCACGACCTTCGACGTGCGCATCGAGCGCCTGCACCTGGAGCAGGACGCCGGCAAGTCGCTGCACGATCAGGATCCGAACGCGACCTATGTCGACCTGAACCGCGCCGGCACCGCGCTGATGGAGATCGTCTCCAAGCCCGACATGCGCACCTCCGAAGAGGCCGCCGCCTACGTCAAGAAGCTGCGCACGATCCTGGTCTATCTGGGCACCTGCGACGGTGACATGGAGAAGGGCAACCTGCGCGCCGACGTGAACGTCTCGGTCTGCCGTCCCGGCGACTATGAGAAGTTCCGCGCCACGGGCGACTTCAAGCACTTGGGTACGCGCTGCGAGATCAAGAACGTCAACTCGTATCGCTACATCCAGCAGGCCATCGAGTACGAGGCCCGTCGCCAGATCGAGATCCTCGAGGACGGCGGTAAGGTCGATCAGGAAACCCGCCTGTTCGACCCGACCAAGGGCGAGACGCGCTCGATGCGTTCGAAGGAAGAGGCGCACGACTATCGCTACTTCCCCGATCCGGACCTGCTGCCGCTGGTGCTGGACCCGGCCTGGGTGAAGTCGATCGAAGAGACCCTGCCGGAGCTGCCGGACGCCAAGAAGGCGCGCCTGCAGAGCCAGTACGGCCTCTCGGCCTATGACGCCGGCGTGCTGATCATCGACGCCGACCGCGCCGACTACTTCGAGGCTGCGGCCAAGGGGCGTGACGCCAAGCTGGTGGCCAACTGGGTCACAAACGAACTGCTGGCCAAGCTGTCGGCGGCCGGGACCGAGTTCACGAACTCGCCGCTGCCGCACACCGACATCGCCCAGTTGGTCGAGCTGATCGAGAACGGCACGATCTCGTCGAAGATCGCCAAGGAGGTCTTCGAGCACATGTGGGCCGGCGAAGGCCGTCCCGCCGAGATCGTCGAGAAGCGCGGCCTGGTGCAGATCAACGACACCGGCGCCATCGAGAAGGCCATCGACGACCTGATCGCGGGCAATCCCGACAAGGCCGAAGCCGTGAAGGACAAGCCGCAGGCTCTGGGCTGGTTCGTCGGTCAGGTCATGAAGGCCACCGGCGGCAAGGCCAATCCGGGCACGGTCAACGAGCTTCTGCGCAAGAAGCTGGGCGTCGAGTAGGCGCTCGATCAGCCCCAAGACGGACGAGGGCCCGCGGCGCAAGCTGCGGGCCCTTTTTCTTTGTCGTGAGAGCGTGACGCCGAAAGTGGGAACCGGTTTCGGCGTAAGTCACGCTCTAGGTATTTGATTTAGAGCCTCGTTATCGCGTCAAAACGATTCCGTTTTGACGCGCGAGCCTCTAGCGGCCCGCGATGACGTCGAAGATCAGGCCCGTCGCAATCGCCGCCAGCACATAGTCGTCGCCGGTGCGGTACCAGTAATAGCCGCGCGGCGGCGAACGCAGGTTGTAGCGATAGTAGTCGCTCACGACATAGCCATGGCCGCGATAGTAGCTGGGCAGATAGGCGCCGCGACGCCAGGCGCTGTAGCCTGGGCGATAGCCGGGATGGCTGTAGTAAGCCGAGGGCGGCGGGCCGTAGTACCAGCGGCTGTTATAGTAGTAGCCGTTGTGACGACCGCGATCCCAGCGGTCTCGACGATCCCAGCGGTCGCCACGATCCCAGCCGCCGCGGTGATCGCGATCCCAGCCGCCTCGGTCGTGGTCTCGGCCGCGATCCCGATCCCAGTCACGGTCGCGGTCACGGTGTTCCCAGCGTCCGCGGTCCTGGGCGGCGGCGTCGGTGGCGCTCAGGGCCATCGGGCCGGCCACAGACGCCACGGCGGCGATCGTCAGCAGCAGACGCTTCATCTCGTCTTCTCCTCGTGGTCGGGCGAACACCCTCCGGCGCCGCCAAAAACATCCCTCGACCCTGGAGCGCACGATCAGGGGGCGCGGCTGAACCCAGCCTGAATGGGGTTGTCAGCGATTTGCCCCGCCGCCCCCTTGGCGGGCGGCGCGGCGGGGACCATGTTCGGGAACAACGACGATTACGGGAGGGGAGGCCGATGAGCCGTCCGATCGAACTGCACTATTGGCCCACGCCCAACGGCTGGAAGATCTCCATCGCCCTGGAGGAAATGGGCCTGCCCTACGAGATGGTTCCGGTGAACATCGGCGTCGGCGAGCAGTTCAAGCCGAAGTTCCTGGCCATCAGCCCCAACAACCGCATGCCGGCGATCGTCGACCCCGATGGGCCGGACGGCCAGCCGATCTCGATCTTCGAATCCGGAGCGATTCTGCAGTACCTGGCCCGCAAGTCCGGCCAGTTCTACGGCGCCAATGAGCGTGAGCGGGTCGATATCGACCAATGGGTGATGTGGCAGATGGGCGGGCTCGGACCCATGGCCGGCCAGACGCATCACTTCCGCCAGTATGCGCCTGCGATCATCGCCGACCAGCGCCAGATCGCCTATGGCGTGATCCGCTACACCAATGAGACCCACCGCCTGTACGGCGTCTTGAACAAGCGTCTTGAGGGACGTGAGTTCGTCTGCGGCCAATTGTCCATCGCCGACTTCATGATCTGGCCCTGGATTGTGCCGTGGAAAAATCAGGGCATCATTCTGGAAGAGTTTCCGCACCTGAAGGCGTGGTTCGAGCGCGTCGGCGCGCGCGAGGCCGTCCAGAAGGGCTTCAAGCTGGGCGCGGAACTCCGCTCCGGCGGCCTGCAAGCCTCTGGAAAAGCTGCGGAAGACGCTCGCAGAGTCCTGTTCGGTCAGCGCGCTCGTTAACGTGCTGTATACTGGCCTTTACGCGCAGTAATCACCTCTAATAACTAGTATACTCGACATTATTTTCATGATGTTTTGCCGCTTAACTATATGTTCAGTGGCTGTGGACTTTTCTTCTCTCAGGCTCTGATCCGCCAGAACGGCGGGGCGAGCTTGAGAGAGGAGATGTGCCATGATGTTGATGAATGAACCGTCGGCCGTCGTTTCCACGCTGCCGCTGCCGACCGCCCAGTCCACCGGCGACGAACTGTTCCGCATGGGCCTGCTGTACTCGACCGGTCAGGGCGGCGCGCCGCTGGACTATGTGTCGGCCCACATGCTGTTCAATCTGGCCGCCATGCGCGGGTCGATCGAGGCCAAGGTCTATCGCAAGGAACTCTCGCAGGAGATGGCCAGCGAAGAGGTCGCCGAAGCCCAGCGTCAGGCGCGCGAGTGGCTGGCCCACGGCTGAGCCCGGTTCTCCGGGCTCGATGCGCCTTCGCTTCGCCGCCGCTTAGCGGATGGTGCCGTTGATCGCGTAGCTGAAGCTGACCGGCAGCAGGTCACGGAAGTACTGCTGCATGAACAGGCCCGTCTCCGCCGCGCCGCTGCGCGGCACATAGACGATGTCGAAGCGGCGTAGCGGCACCAGGTCCGCGCCGCCCGGGCTGGTCAGGCCCCTCAGAAGGTCGGCCGTCCGCATCATCGCCCGCCCGTCGGGACCGCGACGAATGATCACGACCTGATTGCGCTTGGCGGTGGTCTTGAACCCGCCCGCCTGGATGATGGCGCGCAAGGCGTCGCCGTCGCCGGCCATGTCGAACACGCCGGGGTTCCCGACCTCGCCGCCCACGAACACCTTCAAGGGCGCGGTCGCCTTCACCGAAATCTGCACCTGCGGACGCAGCAGGGTGCCGGCATAGGCCTGGCTCAGCGAGGCTTGCAGTTCGCCGATCGTGCGATCGGCGGCCATGACCGGCTGTACGAGCGGCACGGTGATCCGGCCGTCAGGCTGCACGGTGGCGGTCTTGTTCAGTTCCGGCGCCGAGGGCACCGTCATCTCGATCTCGTCGCCCGGATAGAAGCGATAGTCGGGCTCTTCCTCGCTCCAGTCCGCGTAACCGATGTTGGAAAAGGTCGCGGTCGGGCGCGGCGCAGGCGTGATCGGCTCTGCGTCGAGATGCCCGCAGGCGGTCGTCCCGCCGGCCATCAGGACCACGGCCAAGGCCGTCATGAAGTGCGTGCGGCTCTGCATGCGACAAGTCTTAACAGGAATGGGTAACGAACCCTTAAGACCGCCAGCCCCAGGGTGGCGAGCCAAGTTAGACCGCCCGGATTCGCATGTCGACGAGCGCCTGGATCAGCGTGCCGCACGACTCTCCGCCGCCCATGGCGGGGGGAGGCGCCGGCGCGCGAGCGCGTTACGCTCCCAGCGACTTCGTCACCCTGCTGTGGCGCGAGCGTTTCCTTATGCTCATGGTGTTCGTGGTCATCGCCGTGATCGGCGTCGGCTTCGCCATGACGCTGAAGAAGAGCTACGAAGCCCAGTCCAGCCTCTTCGTGCGGCTGGGCCAGGAATATGTCTATGAGCCACGCGCCGGCGACGCCGGCCGAGGCGCGGTGCCGACCAACGACGAGGTGATTCAGTCCGAAGCCGAGATTCTGGGCAGTGGCGAGCTGCGCGAGCGCGTGATCCGCAAGATCGGCTTTGGAAACATCTTCCCGAGCTCGGCCGCCAAGTACGCGGTGGCTTCGCCTGAGGAGAAGCGCAAGCTGATCGCCGAGGGGCGAGACTCGATCGCCAAGAGCCTCAAGATCGAGACCGCGCCGGACAACTCGATCATCCGCCTAGCCTATCAGCACCAGAACCCCGAGATGGCCGAGAAGGTGCTGAATACTCTGCTTGAAGAGTATCTGATCTACCGCCGCACGCTGCTGATCGGCGGCGACAACCGGGTTCTGGAGCGCCAGCGCGACATCTTCTCGCAGAAGTTGTCCGAGGCGGACGCGGCCTATCAGTCGTTCCTGATGACCAACGACATCGGCGACTTCAACGCCCAGAAGACCGCGCTCACCCAGCTGCAGGCTCAGGTCGAACAGCAGAAATACTCTATCGACGCTCAGCTACAGGACCGCACGGGTCGCCTCGGCGCGGTCGAGGCTGAGCTGGCGCGCACGCCAGCCGAGACGATCCTTTATAGGGACACCGACATGTCGGCCTCGACCAAGCTGGCGCAGCTGAAGCTCGACCGGGAAGGCTTGCTGTCGCGCTATACGCCGAGCGCCCAGCCGGTGATCGACATCAACGCCCAGATCGCCCAGCTGGAGGCGGGTCTGGCGGCCGGCCGCACCGCCGGCGAGGGCGCTCGCCGCAGCGGGCCCAACCCGATCTGGCAGACCCTGGCCACCACCCGCAACGATCTGCGCGCCGAGGTCGCCGCCTTGCAGCAGTCGCAGGCCGCCTACGCCCAGCAGGTGACCGACGTGAACTCGCGCCTCCTGCGCCTGGCGCAACTGGAGCCGCAGTTCAACGAGCTGTCGCGCGACCGGGACGTCCTGTCCTCGAACGTCCGCGACTTCACCGTCAAGGAACAGCAGGACGAGGCCCAGCGGCAGATGTCGGCCGAGAGCAGCGACAACATCCGCATCGTCCAGCGCGCCGTGGCGCCGTCGACCGGCAAGAGCCTGAAGAAGCCCGTCCTGGCCCTGGCGATCATGTTCGCCGGTTTCACCGCCCTCTGCGCGGGTCTGGTGCGGATGTTCCTGCGTCCGGGCCTGCAGACCCCGGCCTCGGCCTCGCGCACCCTGGGCATGCCGGTGCTGGCGACGGCGGCCGTCAAGCGGTGAGCGCTTTGGTCGCCTTTCGCCCGCAGGGTTAATATCGCAGTTTGCGAAGTCCTGGCCGCGTAGCGATTCGGTAGATGGTGGATTTGAACGTCGAGATGACGGAGTTGTGGAGCGCGCTGGGCGCGCCTCCGGCGGGCCGTCCGCACGTCGTTCAGTTCGTGGCGGCGCGGCGCGGGGAGGGCACATCGACCGTGGCCCGCGAATTCGCGCGCTTTGCGTCTCGCCGCGCGGGCCGCAAGACCTGGCTGATCGACCTGGATCTCAGCGATCCCACCCAGTTTCACGCCCTGGCGGCCGATCCCCAACGCTACGGGCCGCTGGGCCCGCCGGTCGCGGCCTCGCCGGACGGGTCGGTTTTCTTCACCGTGCAGCCGCCCTCGCCAAACCCCGAGGGGGGCGTCTGGCCGGACGCCAAGTATCTGGTCGGCCATAGCGTGGGCGGACCGCGCCTGTGGGTGGCGCGTTTGAACCGTGAGGCCCTGCGGGGCCGCCAGCAGGCCCATGTGATCCCGTCGCCGGACTACTGGCGCGCGCTGCGCAAGCACGCCGAGGTCATCGTCGTGGACTGCCCCTCGGTCGATCGCTCGCAATCTGGGCCGACTATCGCGCGGCACATGGACCAGACCGTCCTCGTCGTCTCCGCTGACCAACCCGACGTGCGCCAGCCTGCGCTGCTGCGCGATGCGATCACCGCAGCCGGCGGACGCTGCGCGGGGCTGTTCTTCAACAAGGTCTCGCTGCAACCACCAGCCTTCCTGAAGGCCATCCTGCCGTGACCTACGCGCCGGCGCCCCTGAGCTGGAGCGCGGGGCGACCTCAAGCAGTCTCGCCCTCGCTCCTCACGGTGGCGGTGGCCGTCGTGATGCTGCTGATCTTCAGCGCCGGCTGGCACTTGCCGCTGTTTGGAGAGAAGGCCGACGAGGCGGCTTCGGGCCTTCTGCGTGTGGCGTTCCTGCCCGCCTATGGTCTGGCCTTCCTGCTGATCACGGGGCGGCCCTGGAACATGGTCCGGGTGACGGTTCGACAGCCGTTTCTGATCATCCTGATGGTCGTGGTCGTGGCCTCGATCTCCTGGTCGATCCAGCCGGATGTCTCGATCCGCCGCGGCTTCGCCGTCTGCTGCACGACCCTGGCGGGCCTGGCCCTGGCCTCTCGCTTCCGCTGGGCCGAGTTGGCCCGGTTGTTCGCGATCACCTACTGCTTCCTGATCGTGGCCAGCTACCTGGTCAGCCTGGCCCTTCCCTCGATCGGCGTGATGACCGAGATCTTTCCCGGCGCCTGGCGCGGGCTGTGGATGGAGAAGAACGGGCTGGGCGGACTGATGGCCTTCGGGGCCTGTCTGCTGGGCGCGGCGGCCTTGCTGAACCCCGATCGCGCCAAGCTTTTCACTCTGTTCGCGGGCCTGGCCATCGGCCTGGTGCTGCTGTCGCAATCAAAGACGGCGCTGGCCTCGCTCCTGCTGGGCATGACGGCGCTGGGGTTCGTGTGGATCGTCCAGCGCGGGCCGGCCCTCGGCGCGGCCGCCACCTGGGCAGGGGTCACCGGGGCGCTGCTGCTGGCGATGTTCGTGCTGCTGGCCTCGGACGTGCTCTTCGAGATTCTCGGCAAGGACGCCACCCTGACGGGGCGCACCGAGATCTGGACCGCCGCCATGCGCCAGATCGAGCAGAGGCCCTGGCAGGGCTATGGCTATGCTGCGGTCTGGAGCGACAAGTCCGGCTGGGGGCCGCTGGCCTGGATCGTCAATGACGCCAAGTTCGTTCCCCAGCACGCCCACAATTCCTGGCTGGAACAGTGGCTCGGCATCGGCCTGTTCGGTCTGATCGCCTGGGGGCTGTTCTACCTGCAGACCATGTCGCTGGCGGCAGTCGCGGTTTATCGCGAGCGCGGCGCGATGCTGGCCTTCCCGTTCCTGGTGGTGTTCACCCTGGTCAGCCTGACCGAGAGCATCGCGGTGGTCTATAACGACTTCCGCTGGGTGCTGTTCGTCTCGCTGGCCGCCAAGCTGGCCTTCTCCGACCGGGCTCAGGAGGAAGTCTAGAGCCCGATCCGGCGCGAGCCTTCAGCCACGGTCACCACATCGAAGCCGTCGGCGAGAGCGCGATCGATCAGGCGCTCCAGCGCCTCTGTGGTGCAGCCCCATTGGGACGGCTGCTCAGCCACATCGTGGGTGTAGAGGATCAGCCAGGCCTTGCGCGCCTTGGCCTTGTCGAGCCAGGCCTTGGCGACCACCTCGCCATCCTCGCCCTCGATGCCGACGGCGGGCGTCTGGTTAAGGTCCACGCCATCGGTGATCAGGCCATGGTGCAGGGCGCGCAGCGTCTTGAACCGGCCGCTCAGCGCGGTCTTGGCCGGCGCGGCCACATCCCCGTACGGATAGGCGAAGCTGACCGGGTCTCCGGCGCCCCAGGCCGCGAGGCTTTCGGCGTTGCGGTCCACGTCCGCCAGCGTCTCGGTTCGGCTCGACTGACCGCAATCGAGGTGGGAGTAGGTGTGGCAGGCGATCTCGTGGCCGGCCTCATGCAGGCGGCGCGCGTCCTCGCCCGTGGCGTAGCGGCCCATCGGGCCGTCGCGGCCCGTCAGACCCGCCGCGAAGTAGTAGGTGCCGCGCAGGCCCCGCGCTTCCAGAGCCCCGGCGCCGGCCTCGCAGGCGGTGGCGGGGGCGTCGTCGAAGCTGAACGACACCATCGGACGCTCCAGCGCCACCTTGGCCGGCCGGCGGTGGGCCAGCCGGATCAGCCGGCGGCGCAGCTTGCCCTTCAGGCTGCGGTCGGGCTCATAGGCGTCGACCTTTTCGAATTCCATCGTCATCAGACGGCCTCGCTGTAGAGCGCCGCGCGATAGAGCCGCATGGCGAAGGCGCGGAGGGAGACGGGCGCGGCCTCGGCCAGCGCCACCTGTTTCAGAAGCGGCCGCCACACGCTGCTGAGCGGAACGGCCTTCAGCAGCTTGGCGACCTTGTAGCTGGGATAGGCGCTGACCACGTCGCGGTGGCTGGCCACCACGCGCGCGAAATTGGCGGCGGACTGTTCGTACTTGGCGGCCATCACCGGGGCGGGGTCCAGGCCCAGATGCGTGGCGGTGTTGTCGATGTGCAGGATCGGATGCTGGCGTGCGACGCGCATCGCCCACTCCACATCCTCCCAACCCCAGCCTGAGAAGCCCTCGTCGAAGCCGACGGTCTCGAAGACGTCGCGGCGTACCAGCAGGTTCGAGGTGAAGACGTGCTTCTCCGGCGCCTTGGCGCGCTCGGGCGCTGGCGTGCAGTCGCTCTTCAGGGCCATGGCCCGGTGCAGAGCGTGCTCGGGACGCTGAGGGGTCTGGTCCAGGGTGAAGCCGCCGAAGGCCACCGCCGCGCCGGTGTCGGCCACCGCCGACCAGCGGTCCAGGAAGTCGGGGGTGTCGGGCAGCATGTCGCTGTCCAGGAACAGGAAGTGGCCGCCGCGCGCGTGCGAAGCCAGGCGGTTGCGGCCCTTGGCGCGGCCCTCGTTGCGCGACAGGCGCACAAAGCGGGCCGGGGTGCGCATCTTCTCGATCCGTCGGGCGATCCGTTCGGCCAGGGCGTCATCGCCGCCACCGTCGTCCAGAACCACGACCTCTACGGCGGCGCTGGTCTGGTCCAGGGCCTTGAGCAGGGCGCTGGGGTCGTCGCGAAAGGTCGGGATCAGCACCGACAGGCGCGGCTGCGCTGCGGCCCAGGCGGCGTTTTCCAGGCGCAGATCAGTGACGGGCGCGTTCATGCGGCTTGCGCCTTTCGACGAAGGATCAGGGAAAGCTTGCCGCGCAGGCCGGCGACATCAAGGCCCAGCACCAGGGCGCCATAGACGGCGGCGCCGACGCCGGCCTTCAGGATCAGTTCAAGCAGGCCGCCGGGCGCGGGAAGCATGGCGACGCAGGCGGCCATGGCCAGACTCGCGCCGGCGGCCTTGGCCAGCACCGCCCAGGGGATCGGCAGAGGGCAGGCGCGGCGGCCCAGCGCCCAGGCCGCGACGGCGCCGAGGCCATAGCTGACCGTCGTGGCGATCAGCGCGCCGTCGAGGCCAAGGCGCGGGATCAGGACAAGGTTCAGCGCCACATTGGCCAGGGCCGGCGCGCTCATGCTGACGATCAGCAACGAGGTCCGGCGCGCCAGGGTGAAGGCCTGCAGCAGATAATAGGTGGTCACGCCCGACAGCCAGCCGCTGGCGGCGATCCAGGGCGTCACATGGCTGGCCTGAGCGCGCATGGCCTCGCCGACCATCAGGTCCGCCAGCGGGCGCGCGACCAGCGCCAGGCCCACGGCGGCGGGCAGGGTCAGCAGCACGATGACGCCGGCCTGCTCGCGGGCGGCGTCCTCCAGGGCGGGCTGGCCGCCGCGCTCCAGCGCCTGGATCAAGGCAGGACCGCCGGCCATGCCCAGCCAGATGAACACCACGTCGAGCGTGCGGCTGCCCAGCGAGTAGCCGGCGTGGTAGACGCCGACCGTGGCCTCGTCGAGGAAGGTCGCCAGCAGCAGGCGGTCGGTGCTGGCCAGCACCAGGGCCAGGATCAGCGACAGCGCCACGGGCGCGCCATAGGTGAAATAGGTTCGCGCCAGCGCCTTGTCGAAGCGTCCGCCGGTCATGAACGTCAACTCGCGCGACAGCACCACGGCGACGCAGGCCAGGGACACGATCCCGATCCCCAGCAACGGCGCCGCGCCGCCCAGGCCCGCCAGCGCGAAGCCTAGGCCCAGGGCGAAGCCGCCGGCGGTCTGGACCATCGACAGCATGGCCGCGCCCGAGACCTCGCCCGCGGCGCGACGACGTTCCTGCGCCAGCTTCACCAGGCTGTTGACCAGCACGGCGGCGAAGCCGGCCGCGAGCGCGATACGCAGGGGTCCGTTCAGCGGCGCTAAGGCCAGGACCGCGCCGCCGACCACAGGCACGGCCAGGGCTGCGCCGAGCCAGAGCCGATAAAGCGTCGCGAAGTGGTCAGCGATCCGACCGTCCTCGCTCCGCGTGGCCAGGAACCGCGCCATGGCCGCCTCGGTCCAGGTCAGCAGACCGGTCTGCACCAGGCTGAAGACCGAGAACGCCAGGGCGTAGACGCCGTATTGCGCCGGATCCAGCAGGCGCGTGAAGAGGACGATGGTGAGCAGGCCCACCACGCCTTGGACGATATTGACCGGCAGGTAGCCGAGGACGCCGCGCCAGAACATCCGCGCGGCCTAGCGCACGGCGGACCGATCCCCCAGCAGGCAGGGGATGGTCACGGCGATGATGTAGAGATCCAGCCAGAATGACTGACGCTCGATATATTCGACGTCCAGCGCCACCCGCAGGCGGACGCTTTCGGGCGTGTCGACCGGACCGCGCGAGCCCTTGATGGCGGCCCAGCCGGTGACGCCGGGCTTCATGCGATGGCGGTGGGCGTACTGGGCGACCAGCTTGGCCGACTCCACGCCGGCGGTCTTCATGCCGATGGCGTGGGGGCGGGGGCCGACGATCGACATCTCGCCCGTCAGCACGTTGAACAGTTGGGGCAGCTCATCAAGGCTGGTCTTGCGGATGAACTTGCCCACGCGCGTGACGCGGTCGTCATCGGCGCTGACCTGGCGGGCGGCGCTGGCGTCGGCCATCTCGTGCCGCATCGAGCGGAACTTCCAGACGAGAATCGCCTCGTTGTTGAAGCCGTGGCGGCGCTGGCGGAAAAAGACGGGGCCTGGGCTGTCCAGCTTCACCGCCAGGGCGACCAGCAGCATCACCGGTCCGGCGACCAAGAGGCCCAGGCCCGCGACCACCA
Source organism: Caulobacter sp. SL161 (assembly GCF_026672375.1). Lineage (GTDB taxonomy): Bacteria > Pseudomonadota > Alphaproteobacteria > Caulobacterales > Caulobacteraceae > Caulobacter. Next base: position 3,165,048 of record NZ_JAPPRA010000001.1, on the reverse strand, counting down.
GATCCTGGGCGCGCTTGAGCAGGGCGCGACGGGTCGAGGCGGGCGAACCCGAGAGCGGCGCCTCGCTTCCGGCGGCGATGCGGACCAGGGCCGCATCGTCCTCGGCCGGGCCGCCGATATCGATGAACAGGTGCAGCGGGTTGGGCAGGACGTCCAGCTTCTCGACCAGCTGCCGCACGCGGGTCTGCGCGGTCGAGGCCACCGCGATCACGACGCGGTCGACATAGGGCATGATGCGGTGATCAAGCAGGGCGCCGGTGTCGCCCAGCACGGGCACACCCATGATGTTTTCGGGCGCGCGGTCCAGGCGGTCGTCGAAGACGCCCAGCACATTGACCTCGCCGGTCCGCATGGCCGCCTCGATCAGGCGTTCGGCGTTCTTGGTCGCGCCGACAACGACGATATTGGGCGTCAGTCGCCCTTGAGCGCGGCCGCGGGCGATCACCGTCCACCAGGCGACGTGCGCTCCGGCCACGGCGCCGGACGCCGCCAAAAGAGTCCACACGACAGGCGTTTGGGTCCCGCCGGTCGCCAGGTTGGCCCCGATCCCGATCAGCAGGCTGACGCCGAGGGCCAGGCCTGCGCGCGTCATGTGCGCGGCCAGAGGCTGCTTCCTCGGGAAGGCGTAGGCGCCGACAAGGCGAAGGCCGATCAAGGCGGCTATGGCCCAAAGACCCGCCACAATGGGCGCGCCCAGAGCGGTGACCGCAACCGCCACGGCGGCGGCGATCAGGATGTCGACGGCGCGAAAGGTGCGGGCCAGCAGCCGTGTTTCCAACCGTGCGCGCGAGGGCACCAGTCGACCCGGCCGGAAAGGCCCTCGCTTCGCCGCGCCCGACGGATCGCCTCCTCCGTCCCCCGAGCGAGGAGAAGAGGTCTCCGGCGTGGGGGCGAAGGCGAGGGATTCAGCTTGGGGGAGGTGAGGAGACACGGGACGCAGGATGCTCGTCGTTGAGAAAACCACGTTCAGCCTAGCGATCCCGTCTGAGCGTCACGTTAACACCGGAAAATTCCGACATCCGCCGTTGTCATCGCGAAGCGAACACGCTATCGAACCGCTCCCTCTCAGGAGGAGACGTGGCCGAGAGGCTGAAGGCACCGCTTTGCTAAAGCGGCATACCTCAAAAGGGTATCGAGGGTTCGAATCCCTCCGTCTCCGCCATTCCTATCTTTCGTCTTGCGCTCGCGTTGAGCCTAGGTTTCGCAACTGCGGACTACCGGAGGACACTGGCGCTATGCAGAGTACGCCAGAGTCCTCCCTTCGATAACGTCCTAGCCGCCGCGCCGGTAGGCCAACCGATACAGCGCCGGCAGCACCAGCAGCGTCAGCAGGGTCGAGGAGACAATCCCGCCGATGACCACGGTGGCCAGCGGACGCTGCACCTCGGCTCCGGCCCCGACGTTGAACGCCATGGGCACAAAGCCCAGGCTGGCCACCAGCGCGGTCATCAGCACCGGCCGCAGCCGAGTCAGAGCGCCTTCGCGGATGGCGTGGTCGACGTCGGTCCCCTCCTGGCGCAGCGTGCGGATGAAGCTGACCATCACGACGCCGTTCAGCACCGCCACGCCCGAGAGCGCGATGAAGCCGACGCCGGCCGAGATCGACAGCGGCATGCCGCGCAGCATCAGGGCGGCCACTCCGCCGGTCAGCGCCAGGGGCACGCCGGAGAAGACGATGGCCGCGTCCTTCCCCGAGCGGAACAGGGCATAGAGTAACCCGAAGATCAGCAGCAGCGCGGCCGGCACGACCAGCTGCAGGCGCTGGGCCGCCGAGATCAGCTGCTCGAAGGCGCCGCCGTAGGTGATCCAGTAGCCTGTCGGCAGCTCGACCTCCGCGCCCACCTTTCGCTGCACCTCGGTGATGAAGGAGCCCAGATCACGCCCGCGCACATTGGCGGTGACGACGATGCGACGTTTGCCGTCCTCGCGACTGATCTGGTTGGGACCGATGACCATCTCGATCCTGGCGACGTCCTGCAGGGGCACGAAGCCGCGCGGCTGGTCGATCGCGCCCGGCAGCGGGATACGCAGGCGGCCGATGTCGTCGATGCGGCCCCGCACGGCCTCGGGCAGGCGAACCACGACGTCGAAGCGTCGGTCGCCCTCGAACACCTGACCCGTCACGGTCCCGCCGATGGCGGTGGCGACCACGGACTGGACGTCGTCGACATTGAGACCCAGCCGCGCCAACGCCGCACGGTCCGGGGTGATCTGCAGCACAGGCAGACCTGTGACCTGCTCGACCCCGACATCCTGCGCGCCCTCGACGCCTTCGATCACGCCGCCGATCTGCTCGCCGATCGCCAGAAGCTGGTCGAGGTCGTCGCCGAACACCTTCACGGCGACATCGGCGCGAACGCCCGACAGCAGCTCGTTGAAGCGCATCTGGATCGGCTGGGTGAACTCGTAATTGTTGCCCGGCACCTTGGCGACGACCGCCTCCAGTTCAGCCACGAGCTGGGCGCGCGGCTTACGCGGATCAGGCCAGTCCTTGCGATCCTTCAGCATGATGAAGGTGTCGGCGACCGACGGCGGCATGGGATCGGTCGCGACCTCCGCCGTGCCGATCTTGGAGACCACCCGATCGACTTCCGGCAGGGTCTTCACCTTGGCTTCCAGCGCCGTCTGCATGGCGATGGCCTGCGAGAGGCTGGTGCCCGGGATGCGCAGGGCGTGCATGGCGATGTCGCCCTCGTCGAGATTGGGCACGAACTCCGAGCCCATCCGCGAGGCGGCGAACGCGGCGATGGCCACAAGCAAGACCGCGCCCGCGACAAAGGCCACGCGCAACCGCAGCGCCGTTTCCAGGGCCGGCTCATACAGGCGTCGGGCGCCGCGCATGATCAGGTTTTCCTTCTCCTCGACCTTGCCGGTGACAAACAGCGCCACAGCGGCCGGGACGAAGGTCAGCGACAGCACCAGGGCTGCGGTCAGGGCGATGACCACGGTGATGGCCATCGGGTGGAACATCTTCCCCTCCACGCCGGTGAGGGCGAAGATCGGCACATAGACCAGGGTGATGATCAGCACGCCGAACAGCGAGGGGCGGATGACCTCGCTGGTGGCGCCGGCCACCAGGGCGAAGCGTTCATCGCGTGACAGCAGGCGCCCATAGCGGTGTTGCGCCTCGCCCAGACGCCTGAGGCAGTTCTCGACGATGATCACCGCGCCATCGACGATCAGGCCAAAGTCCAGCGCGCCCAGGCTCATCAGGTTGCCCGAGACCTTGGACTGCACCATGCCGGTGATGGTCAGGAACATCGACAGCGGGATGACCGCCGCCGTGATCAGGGCCGCGCGGATGTTGCCCAGCAGCAGGAACAGCACCACGATCACCAGGATGGCGCCTTCGATCAGGTTCTTTTCAACCGTGGCGATGGCGCGGTCGACGAGGTTGGTGCGGTCGTAGATCGGCTCGGCTGTGACGCCCGCCGGCAGGGCCTTGGCGGCCTCCTCCAGGCGCGCGGCGGTGGCGCGGGCGACCGTGCGGCTGTTCTCGCCCACCAGCATGAACACGGTGCCAAGCACGACCTCCTGGCCGTTCTCGGTGGCCGCGCCGGTGCGCAGTTCTTCGCCAAGGCCCACATCGGCGATATCGGCGACACGAATGGGCGCGCCGTTGCGGCTGGCCACGATCACGGCCTTGAGGTCCTCGACGCCGGTGGCCTGCCCCGGCACGCGGATCAGGTACTGCTCGCCATAGCGCTCGATATAGCCGGCGCCGACATTGGCGTTGTTCTTCTCCAAGGCCGTGACGACGTCGCCCATGGTCAGGCCGTAGGCTGACAGACGGTCGGGCAGGGGGGTAACGTGGTACTGCCGCTCGAAGCCACCGATCGTGTTGACCTCGGTGACGCCGGGCGTGTTGCGCAGCTGGGGGCGGATCACCCAGTCCTGCAGGGTGCGCAGATCTTCGGGCGTCCAGGCCTTGCCGTCGGGCCGCCGCGCGCCGGGCTTGGCCTCGACCGTGTACATGAAGATCTCGCCAAGCCCGGTGGAGATCGGGCCCATCTCCGGGTTCACGCCGGGCGGAAGCTGGGCGCGGGCGCTTTGCAGCCTTTCGCCGACCAATTGCCGCGCGAAATAGATGTCTGTGCCGTCCTTGAAGACGACCGTGACCTGCGACAGGCCATAGCGCGACACCGAACGGGTGTACTGCAGGCCCGGCAAGCCGGCGATGGCCGTCTCGACCGGGAAGGTGACGCGCTGCTCGGCCTCCAGGGGCGAGAAGCCCGGCGCTTCGGTGTTGATCTGGACCTGGATGTTGGTGATGTCCGGCGTGGCGTCGATCGGCAGGCGCTGGAAGCTCCAGATCCCGACTGCGGCTGACAGGGCCACGAGCGCCAACACGGCCCAGCGAAGCCGGATCGACGCGGCGATGATGCGTTCAAGCATGGTCGCCTCCCTAATGGTCGTGGCTGGCGCCGGACTTTTCAATGTCCGCGCGGATCAGGAAGGCGCCGTCGGTGACGTATTCGGAGCCTGGTTTGAGGCCGGAGAGCACCTCGGTCCATTCGGGGGTCTGGCGGCCCAACTCGAGCATCCGTACCTCATAGGTGTCGCCGACCTTGACGAAAACGACCTGGAAGTCGCGGAAACGCTGGATCGCCTTGGTGCGGACCGCCAGCGGTGCGGTGGCCGCGCCGACCTGGAACGAGCCCTCGACGCCCATGCCGGGACGGAAGGCGCTGTCGGCGCCGCCGGGCAGGTGAACGTGGGCCAGCAAGGTCTGGCTGGTCAGATCGGTGGTGGGCAGCACCGCCTCGACCTCGGCTCGCAGCTTGGTGTCACCCGACAGGCTGCGCACCTCTACGGGTTGACCGACCCGGACTTTCTCGGCGTCGCGCGGATAGACGAAGAACTCGGCGTGCAGCTTGGTCGGATCGGCGATGACAAAGATGGCGCGGTCGCCCGTCACGTCGCCGACATTGAGGTTCTTCTCGACGATCACGCCGCTGATCGGCGCCGGGATGGCATAGGTCTGCAGACTCTCGCTGGACTCCACGCGGGCCAGCAGCTGACCTTTGCGCACGGTCTCCCCCAGCTTGCCGCGCAACATCATGATCCGACCCGGATACCAGGCGCGGACCTCGCCCTTGCCTTCCGGGGTGATCTCGACCCGGCCGCCCATATCGACCAGTTCGGCGATCGGGGCTGGACCGGCGACCTCGGTCCTGACACCGCCGGCCTTCGCCGCCGCCGCCGAGATCGTCGTGCGGCCCTCATAGGACGGGTAGCGCCAGCTATGCGACCGCCCTTGGTAGGTCGCCGAGACCTTCACGTCGAAGGAGTGGGGTTCGTGAACGATGCCGCCGCCGCGCAGATAGTCCTCGACGGGCGTGAAGGCGAAGCGGTTCACCTCGCCGTCGAGGCGCGACAGGGTGATGGACAGTTGGACGTCCTTGGGCGCGATCGGCTTGTCCTTGCGATAGGCGTAGACGTGGAACTGGGGTTCGACACCGTCCTCAAAGATGGTGACCTCGACGGCGAAGTCGCCGTCGCGAAGCATGCGGCCCCGGTGAGGGCCGCGCTCATAGTCGCCGGCCTGGGCGGCATGGCCCTCGGTCTCAACAGGTTTTGAGCGTTCGCCGCAGGCGGAGAGCGCGAGCGTTCCGGCGATGGCCAGGACGAGAGGGGCGACGCGGCGCCGCGAAAGGCGGGTCATCGGGAAGACTCCGGAACGGGGATCAGATTCGCGTGCGCGCCGGTCAGGCGGTCCAGCTGGGCGCGGTCGAGCTGAATGGATTTGAGAATGGCGAGGCGACGCTGGCGCGCTTCGATCAGCGCCTTCTGGGCCTCGATGACGTCGAGATAGGAAAAGCCGCCGCGATTGAAGCCTTCGCGGACGAGGTCGACGGTGCGGGCGTTGGCGGGGATGATCTCGTCCACGATGCGGCGCGCCACGCCGGCTTTCTGGCTCAAGGCGGCCTGGGTCGCGGCGATCTTCCGCTCCAGCGTCGCCTTGGCCCCGATAAGGTCGAGATCGGCGGCCGTCTGGGCGGCGCGGGCCTGATCAATGGCGCCGCGATTGGTGTCGTAGCGCCATAGCGGGATGGAACCACCGACGATTGCCGCGACGTCGCCGCCGTCGTTCAGATATCGTAGACCCGCGCGCCAGGTGGGGTCCTGAACGGACTTGCTCTGCTCCACCCGGACCTTGGCGGCGGCGAGGCTCCGTTGGGCCTCCAGCAGCGACAGATCGACGGGCGAGGCTGGACCGGCGATCTGATCGGCCGCGCTGAGGTCTTCAAGCGCAGCCGGTTCTAGATCCATATCGCCGCCGCCCCAGAACGCGGCGAGCGCGCGGCGAGCATTGGCGGCCCTCGTCCTGGTCTCCGCCAGGGCGATGGCGGCTTCAGCGACTTGAGCGTTCGCACGAGCGCCTGCGAACAGGGGGTCGCGCGCCACCTTCACGCGTCGGTCGACCTCGGCCTGGGCGCGTTCGGCGAGGGCCAGGCGGTCGGCCGCCAGACGCGCATCCGCCTCGGCTGCGATCGCCTCGATCCAGGCGATCTCGACCTCGTGCAGCAGGTCGAGCATGCGAACATCATCGCGCAGGCGGACCAGGGCGATATCGCTGCGCGCCAGGGACGTGCGCGCCTCGCGTTTGCCGCCGCGCTCCTGGCTCTGCTGGTAGTAGAGCGTGGCCTGAGCGCGATCGATCAGGGAGTAGCGCCCCGTCCCGGCCAGGTCCTCGACCTCGACGCCGATGACGGGGTTGGGGCGGACCGCCGCCTGGCGGACGCCGGCCTCTGCAGCCGCGATCCGTGAAGCCAGCGCTGGACGGGCAGGGTCGGCCTTGGCCGCGCGGCTGAGCGCGTCCGAAAGGCCAAGGGGGGCCGCGAATGCGGAAAGGGGCGTCGCCAAGGCAAGCGCCGTGGCGAGCAACCAGGGCCGGCGCGACCGACCTTGGAAGAAACTGGACATGAAGAATCCTCGAACGTGCGAGCGCGGCGCTTGAAGCCGCGCGGATTAAGCGACGTGGGCGAGGAGGGCTTTGGGGGGACGGTCCCGCAGCTGCGGGGCGAGGCCCGGTCGCAGGTCATCTTCGGCGCCGAAGAGCGAACGCGATGAGCCCCAGCGCACCGGCAGGCTTGGCGATATCGTCAATCCGTAGGCGGTGTGATTGTCGTGGTGATGGTGGTGGTGTGGTCCGGCGACCTCGGAATCTGCGTTGCTGTTCGCGTCGCTATCAGCCGTTACATTGGAGGGGACACCGGTGTGACCGGTCCCGTGCTCTTCATCCTGACCATGACAATCCTGGCCATGACAGACGTCGTGTTCGTACTGGTCGAGCAAAGCGCCAGCGAAAGGGTTTGCCGCGTGACTCTGGCCGATCGCATGGAGCATGCGGTCCGCCGCAGCGACAGGGGCCTGGATGACAAGCAGCCCGACGAGCATGGCGGCGAACACCCCCATCCATCGTCTCAGTTGTTTGTCCGACCGAAAAATCACCGCCGCCCCGATTAAAGGCCTATCTGCTATCGTCGCCCGTCTTGACGCTCGGAGCAATGGCGGTGATGACGCCTACGTCACGATCCCGTAGTCGGAGGTCAGTGGCGGCCTTGAGTCGGCTAATGCCTTGCCCGACGTTTTCGTAAAGTCTTGCATGGTCTGGACGTGCGTTTTGCCACAATTGATCGGCGAGTAGTGACGAAACTAGACTTGCCGTCAGCGCGCGGGATGCGTGTGGCGCCTTTCTGGAAGGCTTAAAATGTCTGCGCTGCGCGCAAAAAAGACACGCGACCGCGAAAACCGTGGTTAACAAGGCCTTGGGGCGGTTGTTTATCGACCGGCGATTTAGTAAAGCGTTCCTAAATATCGGGCAAAAGACCCGGTGCTGAGACTGGTGGGGACCACGTGCTGATCGTATCTAATCCGACAGCGGAACAGCGAACGCACGCCTTGAAGGTGTCGCTCGTCGCGAAGGATCCGCTGAAACGAGCGATGGACATTCTGGTGGCGGGGGGCGCGCTGCTGTTCTTCGCACCGCTCCTTGCGCTCGTCGCTCTGCTGATCAAGCTGGAGTCGCCGGGTCCTGTGCTGTTCCGGCAGTCGCGTGGCGGCCTTAACGGCAAGAGCTTCACGATCCTGAAGTTCCGCTCGATGCGATGCCAGGAGAACGGCTCCAAGGTCGTTCAGGCTAGGCGCGATGACGATCGCATAACCACGATCGGCCGCTTCATTCGCAAGACCAGCATCGATGAGTTGCCGCAGTTGCTGAACGTGCTTCGCGGCGACATGTCGATCATCGGACCGCGCCCTCACGCCTTGGCTCACGATGAGCAATATGGGGCCTTGATCGCCAACTACCATCTGCGGTTCCGGGCGCGTCCGGGCCTCACGGGTCTGGCCCAGATCAAGGGGCTGCGCGGGGGAACCGACACGGTCGAGGCGATGGCCGCGCGCATTGACGCCGACAACGAGTACATCGAGCGGTGGAGCCTGAGTGGCGACATCAAGATCCTGCTCATGACCGTCCCGCACCTGCTCATGGGCGAAAACGCCTACTGAGGATTGGTCCTCAAGGCGACCGCTATGGTTCGGCGACGGGAGTTCAACAAACACCCGTCGCAACGGTGTCATTTCAACCAAGTAGTCACACTCCAGCTTGTACACGGCCGTACCAGACTGGTCTTCAGTTCAACTTTTATGTCCTGCCTGATTGGGCAGGGAGCGCGGTGGGGAAAATATGCGCGTAGCGATGATTGGCACCGGTTATGTGGGCCTGGTGTCTGGGGCGTGCTTCGCCGACTTCGGTCACGTGGTGACGTGCATCGACAAGGATCCGAGCAAGATCGAGCGCCTCGAGCGCGGTGAGATCCCGATCTTCGAGCCGGGCCTGGATGACCTGGTGGCGCGCAACGTGCGCGAGGGCCGTCTGTTCTTCACGCTCGAGGGCGCCCAGGCAATCAAGGACGCCGACGCGGTGTTCATCGCCGTGGGCACGCCGACCCGTCGCGGCGATGGCCATGCCGATCTGTCGTACGTCTATGCGGCGGCCGAAGAGATCGCTGGTCTTATCGACGGCTTCACCGTGGTGGTCACCAAGTCGACCGTCCCGGTGGGCACCGGCGACGAGGTCGAGGCGATCATCAAGAAGGTCCGCCCCGACGCCCAGTTCGCCGTGGTGTCGAACCCGGAGTTCCTGCGCGAAGGCGCGGCCATCGAGGACTTCAAGCGTCCCGACCGTGTGGTCGTCGGCACCGACGATGAGCGCGCCCAGGCGGTGATGCGCGACCTCTACCGCCCGCTGTCGCTGAACGAGACCCCGATCGTCTTTACCGGCCGTCGCACCAGCGAGCTGATCAAGTACGCGGCCAACGCCTTCCTGGCGATGAAGATCACCTTCATCAACGAGATGGCCGACCTCTGCGAGAAGGTCGGCGCCGACGTCCAGTCGGTGGCCAAGGGCATTGGTTTGGACAAGCGGATCGGCGGCAAGTTCCTCAACGCCGGCCCCGGCTATGGTGGCAGCTGCTTCCCGAAGGACACGATCGCCCTCGTGAAGACGGCCCAGCAGTACGGCGCGCCGACCCGGCTGATCGAGACCACGGTCGAGGTCAACACCGCCCGCAAGAAGGCTATGGCCGAGAAAGTCGCCGAAGCCATGGGCACCCGCGACCTCAGCGGCAAGACCATCGGCGTGCTGGGCGTGACCTTCAAGCCCAACACCGACGACATGCGCGACGCGCCCAGCCTCGACATCCTGCCGGCCCTGCAGGCCATGGGCGCGAAGGTCCAGGCCTTCGACCCCGAAGGCGCCAAGGAAGCCGCGCACATGCTGGCCGGCGTCGAGTTCAAGGCGGGCGCCTATGACGCCGCCGAGGGCGCCGACGCCCTGGTGATCCTGACCGAGTGGGACCAGTTCCGCGCGCTCGACCTTGATCGCGTCAAGAGCCTGCTCAAGGCCCCGGTCGTGGTCGACCTGCGCAACGTCTACAAGCAGGCTGAGATGGAGCGCCACGGCTTTACCTACGCCTCCATCGGGCGCGGCTAAGGCATGCCTCCGATCATCGTCACGGGCGCGGCCGGCTTCGTGGGCTACCATGTGGCCGAGCGCTTGCTCGATCGCGGCGAAGCGGTGATCGGGGTCGACGTCTTCAACGCCTACTACGACCCGGCTCTCAAGGAGGCCCGCGCGGCGCGCCTGGACGGCCGCGACGGCTTTACGATGCTCCGCATGGACATCGCCGACCATGAGGCCTTGGCCGACCTGGTAAAGGCGTCCGGCGCCCAGAAGGTGATCCATCTGGCCGCCCAGGCCGGCGTTCGCTACTCGATCGAGAACCCGTTCGCCTACGAGCGCAGCAACCTGGCCGGCCATCTGTCGGTGCTGGAAGCCTGCCGCCACGCCGGCGTCGAGCATCTGGTCTACGCCAGCTCGTCCAGCGTGTATGGCGATCGTCCGCTGAACGGTGACGGCTTCAAGGAGAGTGATCCGGCCGAGAGCCCGGTATCGCTGTACGCCGCCACCAAGCGCTCGTGCGAACTGCTCAGCCAGAGCTACGCCAAGCTCTACGGCTTCCCGCAATCGGGCCTACGGTTCTTCACCGTCTATGGCCCGTGGGGCCGCCCGGACATGGCCTATTTCAGCTTCACCGAGAAGATGCTGAAGGGCGAGACGATCGAGGTCTATGGCGAGGGCAAGATGGCCCGCGACTTCACCTATATCGACGACATCGTCGATGGGATCCTCGGCGTTCTCGACAATCCGCCGGCCAAGGGGGGACACGAGGTCTACAATATCGGCGACAACGACCCCGTCGGCCTGATGGAGATGATCACCACGCTGGAAGCGGCGCTGGGGATCGAGGCCAACAAGGTCTTCCGCCCCATGCAGCCCGGCGACGTCACCGCCACCTACGCCAATATCGACAAGCTCCACGCGCTCTGCGGCTACAAGCCCAAGGTCAAGCTGGCCGAGGGTCTGGCGAAGTTTGTGGCGTGGCGGCGGTCAGTTGACACTCCCACGCAGGAACCCGCTCTGCCATGACAGCCGCCTATCACGGTTATCCGCTCGTCCGGGTTGGGGGCTTCAACACCGTCGCTGCGACCCGCGCTCAACTCGCCCAGATCATGGTCAAGGACTGCCTGGCGGCTCGGACGACCAAGGCTGATCCGAAGCTGGTTTTCTCGTCTAATGGCCAGGGTATCGCGCTGGCGGGCGAAGATCCCAACTTCGCGGACGCTATGGACGGCGCCGATATCATCCACGCCGACGGCATGTCGGTGGTGAATGCGTCGCGCCTTCTCACCCGCACGCCGCTGCCGGAGCGCGCGGCGACGACCGACTTTTTCCACGACGCTGCGGAGGCCGCGCAGGCCGCAGGGCTGAAGTTCTTCATCCTGGGCGGCAAGGAAGATCAGAACCTAGCCGCGACCGAGGCGATGCAGCGGCTCTATCCCGATCTGCAGATCGTCGGCCGTCGAAACGGCTACTTCTCGTCGGAACAGGACGCCGAAGTGTGCCAAGCCATTGTCGACAGCGGCGCTGATGTTCTGTGGGTTGGCCTTGGCAAGCCGAAGCAGGAGTTCTGGTCCGTCGCCAACCGCGAACGCCTTCGTGGGGTCGGCTGGATCAAGACCTGCGGCGGGCTGTACTCCTACTTGGCGGGCGACGCGCCGCGTGCGCCCGTCTGGGTTCAGAAGGCTGGCCTGGAATGGCTGTTCCGCACCCTTCTTGAGCCGCGGCGCCTTGGCGTTCGGTATCTGATTACCAATCCCCATTCGATCTACCGCATGGTGCGTTACAGTGGCTGAGGGCTCTATGTCTGATGAACATCTTCCACGCGTAACGGTCATTACGGGCTACTACAATCGGGGCGCGTTGCTTGATCGGACGCTCCAGTCTTTGCTGGATCAGACCTATCCTAACCTCGAGATCATCGTATTTGATGATTGCTCGCCGGACGACACCGCGGAGCGCCTCAAGACCTATGCTGCGCGGAATGATCCGCGGCTGAAGATCATTCAGCACGAAACCAACATGGGCTTCACCCGCGGCATGATCAACGCGATCTCCCAGGCCAGCGGCGAATACATCGCTGTCCAGGGCTCGGGCGACGTTTCGACGCCTGATCGTATCGCGGAGCAAGCGGCGGTTCTGAACAGCCGGCCAGAGGTCGGCGTCGTCGGCTCTCACTACGACAACATTGTAGAGCAGGCTGGCATCGCAAGGACTCGGACGCCCAACGCTAACTCAATGAGTTTAGACAGGTTGGTGTTGGGCAATGTTTTTTCTCACGGTGAAGTCATGTTCCGCCGCTCAGCATATGACAAAGCTGGCGGATACCGACCAGAATTTAAATATTGTCAAGATTACGATCTTTGGCTTCGTATGATCAAGGTTTGCGAATTTTATACGGTGCCAAGGGTTCTATATAATCGGTATGTTCAATTCTCCGGAGTTTCATATGATCCGGAAAAGGCTTCTATTCAAATGAGGTATTCGATCTTAGCGAGAAGGATGGCGTTAGCGCCTGAGGTCGATGCTGAGGCGATGTTTAAATGCTTATCTGATGCTGGTCCTGCAGCCCTTATTCCTGCTTCAGACCGCGAATTGCAGCGTAGGATATTCAAAGCGGCCCTTAGGTCAATTGTCTGGGGGGATGGGACTCAAGCTCTTCGATTTGGTGAACTATTGATGCCGGGAGTAAAGAGGGCATCTATTCCGATTATTGAAAAATTGTTCTCATCTTCGGTGTTCTCGTTCCCCAGGAAGATTATCTATAAGTACATAGGCGTTAGTTTTTCAAATTGAGCTAATTTGCCTGTTGGTGAATCTAAAGTGGCTGCACGTCTTTCGACATGCAGCCATTTTACGTGCTAAATCATATGCAAGCTCACATGAGGCCCCGAAACTCCTCCGAAAATAACTGGAGTCCGCTACGACCAAAGGCGGGCAGATGAAACGATCACGGTACACGGAAGAGTAGATCAACGGGATACTGCGCGAGCAAGGAAGCGGACGAGCAGGTGCGCCTGAAGACCCTGGCCCAAGAGCGCCGCCGGTTTGGCTATCGGCGGCTGCATGGGCTCCTCAAACGAGGGCATGCCGTCAACAAAAGGCGGGTCCAGCGGCTCTATCGCGAGGAGAAACCGACCGTGCGTCGGCGGGGCGGGTGCAAACGGGCGATGGGCCCGCGACGGCTCTGGAGCTTCCACTCGCCCCCAACCAGCGTTTGAGCCTGGCTTCGTGTCTGACCAGATGAACGACGGCCGCCGCTTCAGGATCCTGACGGCGATCGACAACTGCACGCGCTAGTGTCTGGCGCTGGTCGCTGAGGCCTCGCTATCGTACGCTCGGGCGGCCCGCGAACTCAATGCGATCAGTGCCCAGCGCGGCCGTCGGCCCAACACCATCGTCAGCGACAACGGCATCGAATACGCGTCAAATGCTATTCTGACCTGGGCCGACGACAGCGGCGTCGGATGGCACTACATCGCGCCGGGTAAGCCCCAGCAGAACGGGCGCTATGAGAGCTTCAACGGCGGCTGCACGGCGAACTGCTGAACGAGACGATCTTCTGCTCGCTGCCCCGCGTCCGCACGGAGCTGGGAGCCTGGAGGCGTAATTACAACGAGCGCCGCCACTCGGGCCTCAGCTGGATGACGCTACGAGGATACGCCAACACCTTCCACGGACGGGCTGGCCGGCACGCTGTGTAGGCGGAAAGCTCCGCGCGCCGGCCTCTTGCGCCCACTCAGACCAAGCCTCGAATCAACCCAGGACCTCGGTTTTGGCTGGATGAGAAATGGTGGTCATGTCAGAGCGGATTGAGCTTGATTGGCTCGACCTATTACGTGCCGCTGGCGAGGTGAGATCGCGAGCCAACGCTTTTAGAAGGCCTAGATAAGTAAAGAGGCAGAGGGCGACAATCGGGTATGCGTCAATGTCCTGAACGGTAATGTAGCTGGCGTAACATATGAAGCCCGCTGCGAAGAAGGCGATCGTGAATGGAAGGCCCTTCTGTGCCAGGCGCGAGCTCAATATCTGTTGAATCCAGAAGAGCGGTACTAGGAACAGGCAAATAGCCATAGGAGCGAATGTCAAAAGTCCCCCCCGCACAAGAAGAGAAATGGGGGTAGAGTGAGATCCGATGGGGATCAACAGATCGTCCATCCTTGGCTTCACGCCAAAACCTATAAGCGGTGAGTTCGAGAGAACTTGGCTTATTGATAGGCTGTAAATTCGAAATCTCAAGGAAGACGATAGCTGTAAAGGCAACTACAGAGATGATCGAAATAATGAATATGAATACAAGTGTCAAATTTATACTTGTGCTGATTCTGGTCATATCCGATTTGTTTGATTTATCAAACCAGCGGAATGTCTCGGCCGATTTCATAAAGATGTAGCCAATAAAAAGTATAGATAGATTGTTTGTTGCGGCGAATGTTCTTGCGAACTCAACCTCTCCGCTCAAGGAAGATTGAAAAAGCGATGCTAAAAGTATGGAGATGCCAAAGAGATATATAAGGTCAAATAGCGACGTTGGCTTAAGGCTGTTAGGATTTGTCAATAAGATATATATGGCCGCAGCATGGAAAACGACGAAATCAAAGCCAGATAGCCATGCCAGTGGGGCTAGGGTGATGAGGGTAAAGTTTATGAAGTGAGGCGATTTTATCGTTTTCATTCTGTCACTTCTCAGGGCTGTCGCATATTTTCGGTTTGCTTCGAGGCTCGCAATTGGACCCAACAGAGCGCTGCGTAGGTGGCCGCTGCTAGGGTCTGCCCCCCAACTAAGCCAAAGGCGGCGCCGGACGCGCCTAACTTGGGGACAAGGATCATACAAACTAAGGCGTTTAGCGCCATTCCTCCGAAGACGATGCCCGCACTGATATAGGGCCTCCCCATGCCCGCAATGACGCTATTGAGGATCCTTACCGCCGCTGCGGGCGCCAGGCCGATCGCCAGGATCCTCAGGGCGTCTGTCGCGCCGGCGTATTGAGGGCCCAGAAGGGTCGCGACAAGCCAGGGCGCGGTAGCGGCGGCGACCGCGCCGACACCCAGAAACATGACGAAAAGTCCTGTCGCCGTTCGCACGGCCGACTCCAGCTTTTCACGGGTGGCGCCGCCGCGCGCGGTTTCCGAGAACAGCACCAGGCCTGCGGCCGTCGCCAATTCCAGGAAGATCTCACTGGCGCGTTGCGCCGCAAAGAACTGGCCTGCGGCCACTTCGCCATCGGCGCCCGACAGGAAGAAGACGCCGATGCGACCCTGAAGCATGACAAGGAATGCCGAGACCGCGAACAGGAAGCCGTGGCGGACCATGGCTGGAACCTGCACGATGGCCAGGTCGAGCTTGTTGGCCGGACGGGCGGCCATCCAGATCACCATGGGCGCCAGAAGGATGAACCCGGCTGCAAAGCTCCACAGAGCCGTATCAAGGGTCAGTGCGCCAAACAGCCAGAGCAGGGCGGCGAACACCGATTGCAGGACGCGGGGGCCGGAGTCCGAGAAGGCAAAGGCCCTGATCTCTCCCCGGCCCAGGAACACGCCCTGCATCAGGTTGAGAAGCAGCACCGCCGCGCAAGCGATCAGGGCCGCCGTGGTCAATCCCAGGCCTAGCGCCTCGAAGCTGTCCCGGTTCAAGGCGTAGACGCCGGCCGCGCATAGAACGGCCGCGATGGGCCAGAATGCCGCGAGGACGCCGACGGCCTCGCCGTCGGACATGATTTTCTGGCCAATACGGTAGGCGGCGGCCTGACGCAGACCCAGCGTCCCGATCTGCCCGGCCAGGAAGATGGCCGAGGTCACGACCGCATAGGCGCCGAACCCCTCGGGCGACAGCACCCTGGCCAGCAGCAGAAACGCGACGACCTGAGAGACCCGCGTCAGCCCGCGCGAGGCCAAAACCGTCGCGATTTTTACAAGACGTGATGACACGGTGTCAGGCCGGGACGGCGTTTGAGGCCTGCTCTGCGGCGGCCTCATGCGCTGGGCGAATGCGGCCGTCCGGTGCGATATGCCTTACTTCAGCGTCCATCCAGAAGCCCGTCTGCTGGTGAACGGTCGTCCGGATATGGTGGATCAGTCCAAGTATGTCGCCCGCCTTGGCGGCCCCGAGATTGACGATGAAGTTGGCGTGAAGGGGGGAGATTTGGGCGTCGCCCAGCTTCAAGCCCTTGAGGCCCACTCGCTCAATGGCGGCGCCGGGAGGGCCGACCACGTCGTACATCTTCGGATCGCTCAGGAAGACGGATCCGCAATTGGGAAGGTTCTTGGGGAACTTGCGTCGGCGTTCCACCATGATCGAGATCATGTCTCGGCGTAGCGCTTGGCGATCGACCGGCGTGAACGCGAAATCAGCCTCGAGGATGATCAGGCCGTCGTCCTGGAGCGTGGATCCCCGATAGCGGAACTGGCAAGCTGCGTGATCACGCTCGAACGGCACGCCGTTGATGTCGCAACCGCGCGCTTGCAGGAGGTTTCGCCCGACGCCAAGCCGCCGACTGCCGCCGTTCATAACGACGAGGCCGCCGAGGGTGCCGGGGATCCCGATCGCATGTTCAAGGCCGCCCAAGCCCCTTTGGCACAGGCGGTGGACAAACTGCGGGACCCATATGCCCGCTTGGGCGCGAACCTTCTCGCCGTCGAACTGGACCGCCGACTGCGCTGCGCCGATGCGGATGACGACGCCGTCGAAGCCGGCGTCATCGAACAGGATATTCGAGCCGTCGCCGACGATCACCTTCGGCAACGGCTTATCGGCCAGGTACGAAAGGCAGGCTTGCGTCGCTTCGGCGGAAACCGGTTCGATGGCGACCCTTGCGGTCCCGCCAGCGCGCCAGCGGCTATAGCCCCTCAGATCGGCGTCTTCCACGGCTGGCGCGCCGCTGAGGCGCGCCAGGGTGTCGACGATGTCGCGCGAAACGCTACGCGTCGTCATGCGATGGCGGCGAGCGCTGGTTCGTCGCTCTCCTGCACCTCAATCTCCACACCGACCTTGGCCAGCTTGCCTTTCAGGTCGTTGTAGCCGCGCAGCGCCATGTGCGCGTCGTTGACGACAGAACGGCCGTCCGCGCAAAGCGCGGCGAGAATAAGGGCCATGCTGCCGCGGAGATCGGTCGAGGTCGCCTCGGCGGCGCGATAGACGCCCGGGCCGTGCACAGTGATCTTGCCATGCTCAGCTTCCAGCGCCCCGGGCTGGCAGAAGCGGGCGAGTTCGTGGACGTACCCCACCCGCTCCGGATAGCGATAGTCGAACACGCGCGAGACGCCGGTGGCGCTCAGGCCCAGCATCGTGAAGAACGGCTGCATGTCCGAAATCACGCCGGGGTGGGCGCCGCAGGGAACCTCGAAGGGCTGAACGCGGCCCTCCTTGATGCAGCCTGGGTGCACGTAGATCGAGTTGCTGTTCGCCAGAAGGTCGACACCCGCGCTCTCGATGTAGAGAAGCGGTGAGCGCATCGCTTCGAAGGGCACGCCTTCGATCAGGAGCTCGCCGCGCGTCATGATGGCATAGACGATCCAGGTCAGGGCCTCGATGCGGTCATACATTACGTTCTTGCGGGCGCCGGAAAGTGCGCCACGACCGTGGACCCGGATATGGCTGTTGCCGAAGACCTCGATCTGCGCGCCCATGCGCTTGAGCAGGTCGATCAGGTCTTCGATCTCAGGGGTGATGTAGGCGTTGATGATCTCGGTCGAGCCTTCGGCGATCGCGGCGCAGATCAGCGCATTTTCCGTACCGCCCACGGTGGAGATCGGGAAGCGGATCTCTCCGCCCTTGAAGCGTCCGCCGCGCACCTCGATGTAGTCCGGAAGCTCCTCGACCTCGCAGCCGAGTTGGCGCCAGACCATAATGTGCAAGTCGTAGCCCCGGCTACCGATCTTGCAGCCGCCGGGATAGGGAATACGAGCGACGCCAGAGCGGAGAATCTGGCCCGCCACCAAGAGGTAAGTGGTGCGGATAGGGTAGTCGTAGTCTTCAAGCACGGTAGACTTGAAGTTCGAGCTATCAACCACGATCGCGCCAGACGCGTCGTCTACATCGATGCGGCCGCCAAGCGCTCGGATGAAGCGAATCTTATGGCCCACGTCGACCAATTGGGTCGGGAAGCTGCTCAGCTCTACCGTACTATCGGTGAGCAAGGCTGCGGAAAGCAGGCGCGTTGCGGAGTTTTTCGCGCCGCTGACCTTAACTATGCCTTTCGGCGTGACGCCGCCATTGATGATTGCGCGCATTGAAGCCCCACCAGTTTTGTTTGTCGTGCATGTGCCACGCGGTCGGTGTACTCGCCAAGAGTTAACAGCTCAAAATTTCTAACTGATGTCACTTCGCTATTCATTTTGGCGCCGGGTAGGTCGTGCTGTGGCGCAGCCAAATATGGCGCACATGTTCTTCGCAGGCCGCTTGGATCTTTGTATCGCGTCTATATGTAAAAAACTATATCTGTCGAACTAAGCTGCAAAAATTGCGATCATATCTATAATATTTGATCAAATTTTTATTCATTTAAAATTATAATTATATATGAAAAGAAATCCATTATTGGAAATGGGCTATTGGATATTGAATTTTGGCGTCCTTGGTCCGGTGGGGGCTGTGTTTCTTGCGGAGCTCAATTCGCCATCTACGTCATTGAGGTGCAGGTCTTTGATTTTCTGTGAGCATTTTCCCACCCAATTGGAGCTGGTTTCGCTTGGCGTTAAATCCACTTCGACTGGCGAGCTTATTAAATACGCCGTCTTTTCGGCGCTGGGCTTTATTGCGATATACTTGGCGCAAACGACCTCCCCTTGGGGGGAGAGGGATGTGAAGGCTTCAATGGCGATCGCCTGTCCCTTGAACGCCTTAGATGCGCGCTCAAGTCCCTGATTTAGAAGCGCTTTTGTAGCTGGAGACTCCGCTTGAGCGATGGTGACCTCGGTCTGCGGGGGTTCTGGCGCGGGAGGGCTAGAGCGCTCGCAACCGTATAGCGGCATCATGAGCGTTGTGACGCTGAGTCCGCTAAGAAAGCTGAGTTTGCGCATGCTGGGCGTATCCTAGGTTGGCGCGCATTGCCCTGATCAAGACGCGCTAGCGATGTCCATTTAAAACAAATTTCTCGTGGGCGCCTATCATCTTCAGAACGAGCAATCGCGTGATGGAACACGTGAAGTCATTGATTTTCGGCCGATATCAGTTCGTCAGCCTAGATGAGCCGAGAATGAGCGGCGCGCCTCCGCCTGAAGCCGCTCCACAGAGTGTGTCGCCAAATGCGGCAACTCGCGCTGTTGGGCGTTGGTCAATGAGTCAATCCACGCCGGCGGCGTCGAGCAGCCGCGTAAACAGCCTCCGCGCGAGGGCGGGACGCTCTTCGATCGGCATGCACGAGAGGTCTCGCCCCAAGCCCTGGGCCACGATCGAGAACAGCGCTGCGGCTTGCGGCGTCAGCGCGCCCTGGGCGCGGGAAAGGCGGGCGAGGCGAAGGTGGCTGCTTTGGCCGCGGCTGTAGCGGATCATCGCGCCCATATCACAAAGCGCTGTGTCTCGCGCAGCCTGGGAGAGCAGGGCCTCCATGGCGTTCACGTCGGGACGCTGAGCCTCGCCGCCGCCATAGCTTATCAGGCTCTCAATATAGGTCGCGCGGTCCAGCGGCCCGGTCTCAGTGGCCTGGTGGGGTCTTAGGAGGCGCAGATAGATATGCTGCCAGGCGGCGGTCATCAGCGCGGCGCGGGTGGGAAAGTGATAGGTCGCCGCCCCCAGGTTCAGGCCAGCGACTTGGGCGACGGCTCTGTGCGTGACCGCCGCCGGCCCGGCCTGGCCGACGAGGTCGGCGGCGGCTTCCGATAAGCGGGCCGAGGCGGATCCTGCGATCAACAGCGGCGCTGTGAAGCGTTGGGTTTCGGTTCTGGCGAAATCCCGCAGCGGCCCGGGGCCGCAGTCGCCGCTCAACAGCAATCTGGCCCAAGCGGTGCAGGTTTCCCCCAGGCAGGCGCGATCAAACGGCGCTCGCCAGACGATGCGGTGCAGGAACGCCTCGCCGGTGAAGAACGCGAGGGTCAGGTCGGCGTGGTCGCCAAGGCCTAGCTGCTCGCAGAGCTTGCTCCAGAGCGCGCTCCAGACTTCTCGCCATTGCGCCGCCGCCTGGGCGTAGTCAGGGTGGCGCGCCGCCAGCATCTGGCATTCGGTCCAGGCGAAGGCCAAGTCGGTTTGATCGCGGCGCCAGGCCTCGATCACCGAAGCGATCACTTGACCCGCGGCGAGAGCCTTAGCCTCGCCATCGCCCCCGCCATCGCTCAGGGTCAAGCCTTCAAAGTCCGCCAAGATCCGTGCGCACCACGCTCGCGTAGCGTGGATCGCCATGCCTTGGCTGGAACATAACAACCGTTCAAGTCCGCCAAAGTAGTAGTTGATCTGCGAGGCCTGGGCGTTCGCGGTCTGGCTGACCTGGCGAGCGCTCATCTCCGCCCGTCCGTGCGTGCGCCACATGCTGAGCGCAGCAGCCGCGAGTCGGTCCGCTGTGGGGTCCGGAATATCGTCAGTGTTGAGCCGATTCATAAGGGCTATGGGCCTGAGATCGATCGCGTGTGGTCTTGGGTTTCGGCGCTGATCTAGCGTGATTAAGCTCTGATCGCCAAGGCTGTTCGCGTTGTTTGGCTGTGATCAAACGGTCATAGAAGCGTTCAAAATTCGCAGTACAAACGTTCTAACAGCGTCGCTTCATCACTCTTGATTTTCAAGCGTTGGGGGCAAGCAAGTTGATGAACCGTCGAGCCGATCTGCGCCGCGCCGCCCTGGCCGGCCTGTCTCTTTTGGCGTTGTCGGCCGGCGCCGCCAGCGCTCAGGTCCAGGGGGCCAGCCAACCCGCCGATCCCGAGGCCCCGGTGGTCACCGGAGAAGTCGTGATCTTCGCGCCGCTGCGCGACTCCCAGACCGCAGCCCTGCGCGAACAGCGCCAGGCCGACAATCTGGTCAATGTCATCGCCTCGGACACCGTTGGCCGCTTCCCCGACCAGAACTCTGCGGCGGCGCTGTCGCGTCTGCCGGCCGTGGCGGTGCA
This sequence comes from Caulobacter sp. SL161, assembly GCF_026672375.1. Classification (GTDB taxonomy): domain Bacteria; phylum Pseudomonadota; class Alphaproteobacteria; order Caulobacterales; family Caulobacteraceae; genus Caulobacter. The sequence continues at coordinate 3,144,051 of NZ_JAPPRA010000001.1, read as the reverse complement.
GCGCGACCAGGGCCAAGAGCGCTACATACAGGTGCGCGGCGCGCCCAACCGCTGGACCAGCGTCTCGTTCGACGGCGTGCCGGTGATCGGCGTCGATGAAGGCGGCGCTGGCCGCGCCTTCCGCTTTGACGCGGTGCCCGCGGTGATCCTACGCTCGCTGGCGGTCAACAAGTCGCTGACCCCCGACCTGCCGGCGGAAGCTGTGGTGGCGCAGATCGATCTGCGCACCTATTCGCCGTTCGATCGTCGCGGAACCGACTTGCAGGGTGAGCTTGGCCTGGGCCGGATGAATCTGGGTGGCGGCGAGCAGCGCCAGGGCTCGCTGCGCGGCGCCTGGTCCAACGACACCTTCGGCGTCATGGCCGCCGTGTCGCACTATCGCCGCGCGCAGATCACCGACAACCGCGAATTTGCCTATGACGCCGCGCGTGTCCTGTCCTCGTTTGACGCCCGCAACTATCGCCTACAGCGCGAGAACAACGGCGCTGCGATGGGGCTGTCCTGGCGGCCAAGCGACGACCACGAATTCTTCCTGAAGTGGGTCTATTCGGAGTTCAAGGACGACGAGGAGCGTAACCACTACACGTTCCAGTTGGGCAGCGCGCTGTCTGGGACGCGCGGCGCGACGGGCGGCGAACTGGTCGGCGTGCCGGTGCGCTCCACAGCGCAGTTTGGCGAGTACCGCACCAAGAACGCGCTCACCACGTTGGGCGGCGAGCACGGCTTTGCCGACGGCTGGCGGTTCAGCTGGCGCCTGAACAACGCCAAGATGAGCAACGACACCAACCTGCCGCTGTTGCTGCAGAACCAGCAGTTCAATCGTCTGCTGCGCCCTTCGCTCAGCTATCGCCTGGACGATCCCAACTTCCCGACCATCAAGCTCTACAAGACCATCAACGGTTCGACCGCCGGGACCTATGCGCGGGGCGAGGCCCTGACGGCCGTGGACCAAGGCGCGTTCGACTTCAATATCGGCCTGCCGATCGTCTCGGAGATTGAGGGCGACAGCTGGACCGCCAAGGGCGACCTCAGCCGCGAAAACGATCGCTGGACCTTCAAGGCGGGTTACCAGTACGACCAGCGCGAGATCGACGGCAACACGATCGGCCAGCCGACCGTGCTGCTGTCGGCGCTGCTGCCGGCCATCGGTCAAGCCGACTTGAAGGCGGCCGACTATGTGACCACCAAGGCTTGGGAGACGGACTTTCCGCTCGGCGCGACCCTGAACTATCTCGACAATCGTCGCCTGCGGAAGGACCTGGAGACCAAGTTGCAGACCTTGGCGGCGGCCGGGCGCTACAACCCGTCCTCGATCATCGCCCCGACCTCACGCTACGCCATCGACGAAAAGCTGACGGCCGGCTACGGCATGGCCAAGCTGGGATTTGACGGCGGCCAAGTGGTGTTCGGCGCCCGCGTCGAGCACATGAAGCAGAAGATCGCCGGCTTCATCCAGGCTGGAACCACCGTGACCCCGCTGGTGATCGAGAACGACTACACAGACATCTTCCCCAGCGTGAACGCCAAGTTCGACCTTGGCCAAGACATGGTGCTGCGCGGCGCCGTGCAGCGCGGCGTGGCCAGGCCCTCGTTCGGCGCGATCCGCACGGGCGCCTCGATCAACGACACCAGCGCACCCGGCACGGTGTCGGGCGGCAACCCTCGCCTGAAGCCCGAATACACCTGGGGCGCGGACGTCTCGTTCGAATACTACCTGTCCAGCGACAGCGTTCTGTCGCTCGGCGGCTTCTATCGCGACGTGGACAATGTGCTCTACGACGCGCGGACCAAGGTGGCTGACGACACCTATGACGCCGGCGGGATTGATCGCACGGGCTATGACTTCATCTCGACCCTGAACGGCAGCAACGGCAAGCTCTATGGCGTCGAGCTGAACTATCAGCAGAATTTCCGCCAGCTGCCTTCACCCTGGGACGGTCTGGGCGTCAGCGGCAATCTGGCCCTGCTGGACGGCGAGTTTGACACCCCTGCGCGCAAGGGCGCGCCGTTCCCGGGCACCTCCAAGACCGTGGTCAACACCGCTCTGTCCTATGAGAAGTACGGCCTGTCGGCGCGTCTGAGCTACCAATGGCGGGACGACTGGGCCGACACCTTGGGCGGGCTTGGCCTGGGTTCGGGCGGTGATGAGTTCCGCAAGGCCTACGGCAATCTAGACCTGACCCTGCGCTATGCGCTGAACGCGCGTCTGACTCTGTTCGCCGACGCCTCGAACCTGACCAACGAAACCTACATCGCTTACGAGGGCGACACCAAGCACCCCTCGGAAGTCGAACAGATCGGCCGCCGCTTCATGGCGGGCCTGCGCTTCAACTTCTGACCTGGAGATCCACGGTGAAAAAGCTCCTGCAAAGCGTAGCGTTCTGCGCCGTTCTGAGCACGGCGATCCTCCCGGCCGCCACGCCCGTCCTGGCTCAGACCGCGCCGGCCATCGCCCGGGTCGAGAACGGCCATGTGCTGCTGATCGACGGCGGCATGAACTTCCGCGACCTTGGCGGTTATCGCACCGCCGATGGCCGCACGGTCAAGTCGGGCGTGGTCTATCGCTCGGCCGAACTGAGCCACATCACGCCCGAGGGCTTTGAGCAGCTCAAGTCCCTGGGCATTCGCTCGAACATCGACCTGCGTTCGACCAACGAACGCCAGGCCCAGCCCATCCAGTGGCCGGCCGCCATGGGCGTGAGCGTCCACCAGACCGACTATCCGATGGACATGGCGCCGTTCATGGCCCTGTTCAGCAAGGGAACGCCCAGCGCCGAAGACACCCGCACCTTGATGGCCGGCTTCTACAAGCAGGTGCCGTTCAGTTTCGCCCCGCAGTACGCCACCCTGATCCGGCAAGTGCTCGATGATGGCGCGCCGGTGGTGTTCAACTGCTCGGCGGGCAAGGATCGCACCGGCGTCGCCGCCGCGCTGATCCTCACTCTGATCGGGGTTCCGCGCGAAACGGTGACGCAGGACTATCTGCTGTCGAACACCTACTACAAGCCGTCGGCCCAGACGGCTTCGGACGATCCGGCGGCGGCCATGTTTCGTCGTCTGCCGCCCGATGTCGTCCAGGCCTTGATGGGCGTGGATGCACGCTATCTCGACGCGGCTTTTGAGGCCATCGCGGCGCGAGACGGCGGCTGGAAGCGCTATGTCGAACAGGATCTGGGCCTGACCCCGGCCGACCTTGCCCAACTCAAGGCGAAGCTGCTGACGTCGTGAGGGAAGGCAGCGCCCGGCTCTGCGAGCCGGGCGCGTGGGCCTTGTGTCGGCGAGTGCGGAGACTACGCGATAGGCTCGAGATGTGTGGCTTCTTTGAGTGCCATGACACTCAATAGGCGCGCGCATACGCTCGCCCTGTTCGGGTCAGCGTTGCAGTTTTAGGGCGTTGTGGTTGGAGGCCCGGCCCGGAATCGAACCGGGGTGCACGGATTTGCAGTCCGCTGCGTCACCACTCCGCCACCGGGCCATCCGGGTGTCGACGCAAATCACGTCGGCGGGGGAGGGCGTTCGATACAGGAGCGTTCGCAGGCCTGCAACTGGCAATTCGCGCCGGGCGCCGTCTCCCCGAGCCGGTCAACATCCGGGCCGCAACGGAAGCTTTGGGGACACGCGCCGCGGGGCCCGTAGCGGCTGGGCGGGAGCTATCCTTGAGGGGCGGCTTTTCCCCCGCCTAGAGGACGACGGCGGTCCCGGATACCGACACCATCATCATCGAGCCCTGCGGGCCGACAGTGTTGTAGTCGAGGTCGACCGCCAGGATGGCGTTGGCCCCCAGCTTCTCGGCTTCCTTGATGAGGTTCTTCATCGCGTCCTCGCGGGCGCGGGCCAGGACGCGTTCGTACGACTTGGAATGGCCGCCGATAAAGTCGCGGATCGCCGCCAGGAGGTCGAGAACGACATTCGCGCCCAGGATCGACTGGGCGTAGATCGCGCCCTTGTACTCCTGCACGGGGCGGCCTTCGATGAATGGCGTAGTCGTGATCAGCATCCGAGAATCCTGGCGGACCTTCTCATTAACTTAGGCGCAAACCTCGTCTTTCGCGAGGGGCTCCCTCCGCACGCGAGACTTTTGATCACGCTGTTCGCTCAGGGCGGGAATCTGGCCCGCCGCCACTTCCTGCGGGGCCGTGCTTCAGGCAGATTGCCCACGTTTACCGCGTCCCGGAGCCCCTTGGTGATCTTCGCGAAATCGCACGTCGAGCTGCACAACATCCGCGCCAATGTGGAGCGGGTGAAAAAGCTCTCCGACAATGTCGTGGGGGTGGGCCCCTTTGGCGTGGGCCTTGATGGCCTGCTGACCTGGATTCCGGGGGCGGGCGAGCTCTACAGCCTGGGCGCGGGCGGCCTGATCGTGCTGGACGCGGTGCGGGCGCGGGCCGCGCCGATGATCATCATCCAGATCTGCGCGATCATCCTGATCGACACCGTCGCCGGCTCGATCCCCGTGGCGGGCAAGGCGGCGGACGTGCTGTTCACCGGCCACAAGTGGTCGGCCGACATGTTGACCAAGCACATGGACGACACGATCTATTTTGAAGGGACCCGCAAGGAGGTCCAGGCGACGCAAGAGTACCGTGACCTGCTGGCCCGTATCCAGGCCGGCAAGGAGAAGCGACGGGTCGTCTTCCTGGGCTGACGGTAACGACAACAGGGACGGAGCGTTGAGCACAGCATGACCGACGACATCTCTGTCTCCGCCGACTATTCCGACCGTCACACAGATCGCCGCGCCAAGGCCCATCGCGCCTGGCGGTCGGCCGAAAGCATCAAGGGCCTGTCGGACCGTCTGATCGGGCTCGGACCTTTCGGACTGGGCCTTGACGGCGTGCTGTCGTGGGTGCCTGGCGTCGGCCCGCTCTACAGCATCGGGGCGGGGGCCTTGCTTGTCTTCAACGCCATCAGCGCCGGGGCGTCGTTGTCCACGGTCGCGCGGATGCTGGCCTATGTGCTGGCCGACACCGCGACCGACGCGGTGCCCTTCGCCGGCTCGGTGGTCGACATGCTGTTCCCCGGCCACCTGATGGCGGCCAAGGCGCTGCAGAAGGACATCGAGGCCCGCCACGGTCTGCCCGACGACATCGCCCTGGAGCGCTCCAAGAAGAAGCGAGGGCTGTTCCGCAAGAAGGGCGGTTAGCGAATGATGGGCAGTTCAGCCAGGCACAGTGACACGCTTGGCAGGACAAGCGCCGTGACCGTCTCGCGCGCCGCGTGATGCGTCACATCGCGATAGACGCCCCCCGCCAGACCGCGATGTACGATCAGCGTATCGGTGTTCACGTCCACGACCCAGTAGTCGCGAACACCATGTTGGGCGTAGAGCTCGGCCTTGAAGGCCAGATCGCTCCGCAGGGTTGACTGGGCCACCTCTATGACGAGGCCCACGTTCGCCCCATTGATTTCGCCGAGCGAAAGCGCCTGATCATAGAGATAGAGGTCTGGGTCAGGCGCGTTGGTCGGCGACAGCCTCAGGGTCGATTCGATCATCACCTGAACTGCGTCGCCGAAGGATAGGATGAACTGTTTCGCGATCTGCATTTTCAGCCGCGAATGGGCTTCCCCTTCGGACGCCATCTCGACCAGCGCTCCATCGATCAATTCGACCCGAGCGCTCTCGTCGAGGATGCCCGCCTCCTGCATGCGCAGCACATCGTCCAGCGTGAAGCGGTGCTGTTGCGAGGTCTCCAGCGCTCGAGCCAGGGCGTTCATGACCCTAGTCTAGCATGCCTGAGGCTGGTCGCACACTCGCTGGTCAGGCCGCGCCCTGCGTGTAACCCAACTGCCGGTTCAGCTGGTCCAACAGCTCGATGGCGGCCTCGGCGATGACCGTCCCCGCCGGGAAGATCGCTGCGGCGCCGGCGTCGCGCAGGGGCTGAAAGTCCTGAGCCGCTAAGGGCTGCCCGACCACATCGCCTTAGAGCGCTCCAACACAAGCGTGGGATGTTCCGCAAGAAGGGCGGTTAGAGGACGAGCCGCGTCTTTGGCGCGAGCTTTACGGGCAGCCGGCTTTGGCGACCGTAAGCGATCCACCAGACGCCAAGACCTGTCGCCAGTCCGATCGCCGCGCAAAGAGGGTAGGCGACGGGCTGAGTCTGAAACATGCCATTGCGGAAGGCATAGGCGGAGACGGCGAGCCCGGTCAGAACGCCGACCAAGGCCGCAGTCCAGGCAAAGTGTCTCTCCAGACTGTCCAGAATGCTCCAGGCGACGGCCGCGCCCAGGACAAAGGGCCAACCCAAAAAGAAGCCGAACACAACGCCTATCACGGCGAAGCCAGGCCCCGTCTCCTCGCGGCCTACTGAAGGATCCAGAAGATAGTAGGCCTCTCCCAGCAAGAGTCCCGGGAGCACAAACGCGAACACCAATGCCAAGACGACGCGGAGACGGGTTGTTCTCTTCAACGATCTTGACATGTGAACCTTCGGGTTTGCCACCGGGGGTTACATTGACGCTCGCGGTCGGCAAGCGGCTCAGGCGACCGCTTGGGTGTAGCCCAGCTGTCGGTTCAACTGATCCAGCAGCTCGATGGCCGCCTCAGCGATCACCGTGCCGGGCGGGAAGATCGCCGCCGCGCCGGCGTCGCGAAGGGCCTGGAAGTCCTGGGGCGGAATGACCCCACCCACGACCATCAGGATGTCGTCGCGGCCCTGCTTGGCGAGCTCGGCCTTCAGCTCCGGGGCCAGGGTCAGGTGACCCGCCGCGAGTGAGCTGGCGCCCACCACGTGGACGTCGTTCTCCACCGCCTGGCGGGCGGCCTCGGCGGGCGTCTGGAACAGTGGGCCGATGTCGACGTCGAAGCCGAGATCGGCGAAGGCCGTGGCGATCACTTTCTGGCCGCGGTCGTGACCGTCCTGGCCCATCTTGGCGATGAGGATGCGGGGACGGCGGCCGTCGGCCTGCTCGAAAGCCTCGACCATGGCCTTGGCGCGAGCCGTCGTCGGATCGTTGCCGGCCTCCTTCATATAGACCCCCTGGATCGACTTGATCTCGGCGCGGTGACGACCGAACACCTTCTCCAGCGCATAGCTGATCTCGCCGACCGTGGCCTTGGCGCGGGCGGCATCGACGGCCAGGGCCAGCAGGTTCCCATTGCCTCGCGCGCCGTCCTCCAGCGCCTTCAAGGCCGCTTCGGTGGCGGCCGGATCGCGTTCGGCCTTTAGGCGGGCCAGCTTCTCCAGCTGGGCGGCGCGCACTGCGCTGTTGTCGACCTTCAGCACCGGGATGTCGTCGGCGACCTCGGGCTTGTAGCGGTTGACGCCGACCACGCTCTGCTTGCCGCTGTCGATGCGGGCCTGGGTGCGGGCGGCGGCTTCCTCGATACGGAGCTTGGGCAGGCCCTGCTCGATGGCCTTGGCCATGCCGCCCAGCGCCTCGACCTCTTCGATATGGGCCAGGGCCTTCTGGGCCAGTTCGTAGGTCAGGCGTTCGACATAGTAGCTGCCGCCCCAGGGGTCGGCGACGCGGGTCGTACCGCTCTCCATCTGCAGGAACAGCTGGGTGTTGCGGCTGATCCGGGCCGAGAAGTCGGTCGGCAGGGCCAGGGCTTCGTCCAGGCTGTTGGTGTGCAGGCTCTGGGTCTGGCCGTTCACGGCGGCCATGGCCTCGACGCAGGTGCGGGCGACGTTGTTGAACACGTCCTGCGCCGCCAGCGACCAGCCCGAGGTCTGGCTGTGCGTGCGCAGGGACAGCGAGCGGTCGTCCTTGGGATCGAACTCGCGCTTCATCAGACGGGCCCACAGCAGGCGCGCGGCGCGCATCTTGGCCACTTCCATGAAGTAGTTCATGCCGATGGCCCAGAAGAACGACAGGCGCGGCGCGAAGGCGTCGATGCTCATGCCGGCCGCGACGCCGGCGCGGGCGTACTCGACGCCGTCGGCCAGGGTGTAGGCCAGCTCCAGGTCGGCCGTCGCCCCGGCCTCCTGCATGTGATAGCCGCTGATAGAGATCGAGTTGAACTTCGGCATATTGCTCGAAGTGTATGAAAAGATGTCCGAGATGATCCGCATCGAGGGCGCGGGCGGATAGATGTAGGTGTTCCGCACCATGAACTCTTTGAGGATATCGTTCTGGATCGTCCCCGAGAGCTTGTCGGGGCTGACGCCCTGTTCCTCGGCCGCGACGATATAGAGCGCCAGGATCGGCAGCACCGCGCCGTTCATGGTCATCGACACGCTCATCTTGTCGAGCGGGATGCCGGAAAACAGCGTGCGCATGTCCAGGATCGAGTCGATGGCCACGCCCGCCATGCCGACATCGCCCTTCACTCGCTCGTGGTCGCTGTCATAGCCGCGGTGGGTGGCCAGGTCGAAGGCCACCGACAGGCCCATCTGACCGGCCGCCAGGTTGCGCCGATAGAACGCGTTGGAGTCTTCCGCCGTCGAGAAGCCCGCGTACTGACGCACCGTCCACGGGTTGGTCACGTACATGGTCGGGTAGGGGCCGCGCACGAACGGCGCGACACCCGGGAAGCCGCCAGTGAAGTCCAGCCCGGCGACATCTTGCGCGTCGAAGGCCGGAGCCACAGCGACGCCTTCAGGCGTGTTCCAGGCCTCGCCCTTCGGGGCGGCCGGGGCGGTGACTTCGGCGAAGTCGATCTTGGTGAAGTCGGGGAACGTGCTCATGAGCTCAGGCTCCCTCGAAGGCGGCGGCGAAGCGGACGGGCGTCAGGGCCGGGCAGTGGCTGTCCGGACCCGGCAGGCGGACGTCAGGGCCTTGGACGGCGAAGGCGGACGGATCGGGCGTCTCGACCTCCGGCGGCTTGTCGTCGGCGTTGGGGAAGACGGTGACGCCAAGAATCTTGCGGCTCTTGTCGGCGTAGGCGGACTCTTGGGCCGCGCGCGTCTTGGCGACGGCGTCAGCGACAAGGCCGCTCTCCAGCGCCTTGATGACCCCGCCGGCGGCCTCGATGGCCTGGAAAGACGCCCAGGCCGCGCGGGCCAACTGGTCGGTCAGGCTGTCGAGGTACCAGGCGCCGCCGGCCGGATCGGCGACGCGGCCCAGGTGGCTCTCCTCCATCAGGACGAGCTGGGTGTTGCGGGCCTGGCGGCGGGCGAAGGCGGTGGGCAGGCCGATCGCGTCGGTGAAGGCGTCCAGCACGATGGCGTCCGCGCCGCCGACCGCGCCGGCGAACCCGGCCGAGGTCAGGCGCAAGAGGTTGGTCCAGGCGTCAGCCTTGGCCAGCATGCGCCGCGAGGAGCGGGCCTCGATGGTCGGAGCGACGGTGACGCCGCACGACTCGGTGAGCCGCGCCCAGATGGCCTTGGCCGCGCGCACCTTGGCGACGCCGGTGAAGTATTCGCCGTCCAGGCTGACGCCCAGGACGATGCGGCCGAACGCCTCCTCAGTCGTCAGGCCCGAGCGGACCAGGGCCTTGGCGTAGGTAAGAGCGCTGGCCGTCATCAGGGCCAGTTCCTCGACATTGGAGCCGCCCGCCTCGTGCGCGGCGCGGCCCGTGCCCAAGAACAGGCTGGCCTTGGCGTAGGTCGTCGACAGCCGCGTCGCCACGGTCGCGGCGTTGAAGACGTGGCTTTCGATCGGACCGGGGCTGGCGCCGGCCTGGGCGAAGGCCGTCAGCGGATCGAGGTGGAAGGCCAGCGGCGCATTCGGCGCGGCCTTGGCCAGCGCGCCCAGCCAGTCGGCGGCCTTGGGGCCCAGGAAGCCTGCATCGAGCGCGACGGGCGCGAGGTCCAGCAACACGCCCGACAGGGCCTTGCCGAGGTCATCGGCCGAGCCGACCGCGACGCCGTTCGCGCCGGTCGGATCGATCTGCAGCAGCACTGAAGCCGCGCCGCCTTCGAGGTCGGTCAGAACGTCCTTGGCCGCGCGGGTCGGATCGGGGTGGGCCGCGCGCATCCGCAGGTCCCAGGGGCGATGCGTGTCCCGCGCGCGCAGGTCGCGCGCCACGGCCACGCCGTCTTCGGCCGTGTAGAGGGGCTGTATGGTCAGGCCGTCCGGCGTCTTGACGGTGAGCGCGTCTTCGAAGCTTTGACCCTTCAGGGTCTTCTCGACCAGGGCCATCCAGCGCGCGCGGGTCGCCGCGTCGCCTTGGGCGCCGAAGTCCTCGGCCAGGGGCGTCATCGCCTCGGTCAAAGCGTCTCTCTCCTGCACTGCAGCATTCTTCTATTTTTGATCGTGATGCGCCCCTGCCGCTAGGGCCGTCAAGCCTTGCGTCCAGGCCAAACAGTTGTTTAAGCTGATCGCTGATCAGATATTCGGCGTCTCAAGCCGACCTCCAAAAGGGAGCTTCTCCATGGCCCTGCCGCCGATCCTGCGCGACCGCCTGCGCCTTCCGGTCATCGCCTCGCCGCTGTTCATCATCAGCAATCCGGACCTGGTGATCGCCCAGTGCAAGGCGGGCATCGTCGGGTCGTTCCCGTCGCTGAACGCGCGCCCGCTGTCGCAGCTAGACGAATGGCTGGCCCGGATCACCGAGGAACTGGCGGCCTGGGACAAGGCCAACCCCGACATGCCGTCGGCGCCGTTCGCGGTGAACCAGATCGTCCACAAGACGAACAACCGCCTCGAAGACGACATCGCCATGTGCGTGAAGTACAAGGTGCCGCTGGTCATCACCTCGCTGGGCGCCCGCGAGGACGTGAACCAGGCGATCCATTCGTATGGCGGCATCACCCTGCATGACGTCATCACCGACCGCTTCGCGCGCAAGGCGATCGAAAAGGGCGCCGATGGCCTGATCCCGGTCGCCGCCGGCGCCGGCGGCCACGCCGGCACGCTGTCGCCGTTCGCGCTGATCCAGGAAATCCGCCAGTGGTTCGACGGTCCGGTGGCCTTGTCGGGCTCGATCGCCTCGGGCCGCTCGATCCTGGCGGCCCAGGCCATGGGCGCGGACCTGGCCTATGTCGGCTCGGCCTTCATCGCCACGAAGGAAGCCAACGCGGTCGAGGGCTACAAGCAGATGATCGTCGACAGCAAGGCGGACGACATCCTGTATTCGAACCTCTTCACCGGCGTGCACGGCAACTACCTGCGGCCGTCGGTCATCAAGGCGGGCCTCGACCCCGACAACCTGCCGGAAAGCGATCCGTCGAAGATGAACTTCGGCTCGGGCGGCAACCAGGAGGCCAAGGCCTGGCGCGATATCTGGGGCTGCGGCCAGGGCATCGGCGCGATTGACAACGTGCTGACCGCCGGCGAACTCGTCGCCAAGTTCGCGGCGGAGTATGAGCAAGCCAAGGCCGAACTGGCCGCCAAGACGGCGTTTACCGCCGGAAAACACTTGGCTTTCGCCGCCGAATAGCCGGGTGGGTCACGGGGACGGAACAGCTTCCGTCCCCGCCCTTCGCGGCGGCCCGATGCTTGGAGCGGATTTCAACCCCGCTCGGAGCCGCCCATGTTCGACGATGTCACGCCCCGCCTTGGCCTGCCCTATGTGGTCGCCGCACAGGCCCAGAAGCACATTCCCATCAATGATAGCCTCGCCCGGCTGGACGGTCTGGTCCAACTGGCGGTGGAAAGCCGCGCGCTCGCGGCGCAGCCTGCTACTCCGGTCGCGGGCGGCGTCTGGATCCTGCCCGCCGGGGCCACTGGTGCGGCGTGGGCGGGTCAGTCCGCCGGGACCCTGATGCGGTTCGAGGTCGGCGCCTGGGAGGCCCTGGCCCCCGCCGAGGGCGTGCTGGCCTGGGTCAAGGACGAGAACCAGGTGGTCGCCTTCGACGGCGCGGCCTGGACGCCGCTGTCGGCGACGTTCCGCAGCACGATCGCCGCGACCTCGCCCGGTCTTGCCAACACCCGGCTGGAGATCCTCGAGCAGGAGGTGACGCTCTCGGGCGCGTCGACGGCGACCACCATCGTCATCCCCAGCCGCGCCATCGTGCTGGCGGTCTCGACCCGGACCACGGCCGCGATCACCGGCGCGACCGCCTACAACTGCGGCGTCGCGGGCGAGGCCAGCAAGTTCGGCGGCGCGCTGGGCGTGGCCAAGAACGCCAGCAATGTCGGGGTCGTGGGGCCGACGGCCTTCTACGCTGATACGCCGGTGGTGCTGACGGCGGTGAGCGGGAACTTCGTCGGCGGCAAGGTGCGCGTGGCGATCCACGTCCTGCGCTTCGACGCGCCGGCGGCGGTTTAGCATCCTCCCCCGTGAAAAGGGGTAGGGGGACCGCCCCCGGGTCGCGCGAAGCGCGCGCCGGAGGACAGGCTCCACGGAGGGGCGCTGTTTGCGAAGCGCCCCCTCTGTCACGGCGCGGATACGCGCCGCGCCAGCTCCCCCGCGATGCGGGTGTGGTGGAGGTGAGGAGGAATTGACCCGACGCCGACAAACCGCTACACGCCCGCCCACCTTTGGGGAGTAGCCGCCCGCGCCTATCAGCGGGCCCCGCCGTCAACACACTTGGATCTCTGATCCATGGCGCGGGGAAGGGAAGCGGACTTGCAGCTTCCTTGGCGAGACCAATGGCGCCGATCGTCATCCGGGCCGGGTGAGGTATCGACGCTATTGGCATGCGCCCGGCCCGAGGACTGTTTTCATGGAAAGCCTGTTCGTCTCGACCCTCGTCGTGGCCATCGCCGAGATCGGCGACAAGACCCAGCTCCTGGCCATCATCCTGGCCACGCGGTTCAAGAAGCCGATCCCGATCATCATGGGCATCCTGGTGGCGACGCTGGCCAACCACGCTCTGGCCGCGACCGCCGGCTACTGGGTCGCCGACTTTCTGAGCGGCGCCTGGTTCCGATGGGCGATCGCCATCTCGTTCATCGCCATGGCGGGCTGGGCGCTGATCCCCGACAAGGCCGATGACGAGGAGGGGGATGCGGCCGGGCGCTATGGCGTTTTCCTGACCACCACCATCGCCTTCTTCCTTGTCGAGATGGGCGACAAGACCCAGATCGCCACCGTGGCCTTGGGCGCCAAGTTCCAGTCGATCGCCTGGGTCGCCGCCGGCACCACCTTCGGGATGATGCTGGCCAATGTCCCAGCCGTCTATCTGGGCGAGGCGGCGACCAAGGTCGTACCGCTGAAGTACGTCCGTATCGGCGCGGCGCTGATCTTCCTGTTGCTGGGCCTGTGGCAGGCGGCGGAACTGCTGGGGGTTCTGAAGTAACCCCGCCAAAGCGCGTCATCCCGACCGTAGCGCGGAGCGCGTGGAGCCGGGACCCAGGGGCGGCGCGCACGGCGCTTCGTCACCCCTGGGTCCCGGATAGCCTCTGCGAGGCTTCCGGGATGACACGGGTGGTGGAGGCGTTATGACGGGGGTGCGAAGGGAGCGCCGCCACCTCATGACCGCCACCGACCAAACCGCTCGCGGCTGGGAGTTCTGGATCGACCGGGGCGGCACGTTCACCGACATCGTCGCGCGCCGGCCCGATGGTTCGCTGGTGACCCACAAGCTGCTGTCGGAGAATCCCGAGCACTATGCCGACGCGGCTGTGGCGGGCGTGCGGGCGCTGCTGCCTGCGGGCGCCGTGATCGACGCGGTGAAGATGGGCACCACGGTCGCCACCAACGCGCTCCTGGAGCGTAAGGGCGAGCCGACGGTCCTGGCGATCACAAAGGGACACGCCGACGCCCTGCGCATCGGCTATCAGGCGCGGCCCAAGCTGTTCGAGCGCCATATCGTCAAGCCCGAGGCCCTTTATGACCGCGTCGTCGAGATCGACGAGCGGATGAGCGTCGAGGGAGAGGTGTTGCAGCCGCTCAACGAAGACGCCGCTCGCGTCGGGCTGCAAGCCGCCTACGACGCCGGCTTCCGCGCCGTGGCGATCGTGCTGCTGCATGGCTTCCGCTTCACCGATCACGAAGCGCGGGTCGCGGCGATCGCGCGCGAGATCGGCTTTTCCCAAGTCTCTGCCAGCCACGAGGTCAGCCCGCTGATGAAGCTGGTCGGGCGTGGCGACACCACGGTGGTCGACGCCTATCTGTCGCCGATCCTGCGTCGCTACGTCGATCAGGTGGCGGACGCGCTGGGTCGCGACACGCGGTTGCTCTTCATGCAGTCGAACGGCGGCCTCACCGATGCGCGGGCCTTCCGGGGCAAGGACGCCATCCTCTCCGGCCCCGCCGGCGGCGTCGTCGGCATGGCGCGGACAGCGGCCGAGGCGGGGTTCGATCGGGTGATCGGCTTCGACATGGGCGGCACCTCGACCGACGTCTGCCACTACGCGGGCGAGTACGAGCGGGCCTTCGAGACCGTCGTGGCGGGCGTGCGGATGCGCGCGCCGATGATGAACATCCACACCGTGGCGGCGGGCGGCGGTTCGATCTGCAGCTTCGACGGCGCGCGATTGCGGGTGGGGCCGGCCTCGGCCGGCGCCGTTCCGGGTCCGGCGGCCTATCGCCGTGGCGGGCCGCTGACCGTCACTGACTGCAACGTCATGCTGGGCAAGCTGCGGCCCGAGTTCTTCCCGAAGGTGTTCGGCCCGAGCGCCGACCAGCCGCTCGACGTCGAGGCCGTCACGCGCGGCTTCGAGGCTATGGCCGCGCAGATCGCCGCCGCGACCGGCCGCGCGATGACCCCGCAGGAGGTCGCCGAGGGCTTCGTCACCATCGCCGTCGAAAACATGGCCAAGGCGGTGCGGCAGATCTCGATCCAGCGCGGCTATGACGTGACCCGCTACGTGCTGGCCTGCTTCGGCGGGGCGGGCGGGCAGCACGCCTGTCTCGTGGCCGACGCCCTGGGCATGACCAAGGTGATGATCCACCCCTTCGCCGGGGTGCTTTCGGCCTACGGCATGGGCCTGGCGGACCTGCGCCTTATCCGCGAGGAGACGGTCGAGCGCCCTCTGGAGCAGGCCGATGACCTGGCCGAGCGCGCGGGACGCCTCGCCGCCGAGGCTGAGGCCGCGTTGCGCGCCCAGGACGTTCCGATGGCGTCGCTGGAGACCGTGGCGAGCTTGCGGGTCAAGTACGCCGGCACGGATACGCCGCTGGTCACGCCGCTGGATGATCGTGTCCGCGAGACGTTCGAAGATTTGCACCAGCGTCGCTTCGGCTTCACCTCGCCGACGACGCCGCTGGTCGTCGAGACCCTGTCGGTCGAGGCGATCGGCCACGCGGATGCGGGCGAGCGCCCAACCTTCAGCGCCAGCGCTGCGGGGGGCGCGCCTATCGCGCTCGCCACCGTCGAGGCGCGGATGGCGGGGGAGGTCCACGCCACGCCGGTGTTCGACCGGGAAGCGCTGGCGGTCGGCGCCGAGGTTCCGGGGCCTGCGATCATCCGCGAAGCCACGGGCACCACCGTGGTCGAGCCCGGCTGGCGCGCGCGCGTCGACGCGCAACTGAACCTCGTCCTTGAGCGAACCGTCGCTCTGGCGAGCCGCAAGGCCATCGGCACGGACGCCGATCCGGTGATGCTGGAGGTGTTCAACAACCTCTTCATGGCCGTGGCCGAGGAGATGGGGTTCGCCCTGCAGAACACCGCCTATTCGGTGAACATCAAAGAGCGCCTCGACTTCTCGTGCGCGCTGTTTGATCGCGACGGAAACCTGATCGCCAACGCGCCGCACATGCCCGTGCACCTGGGCTCGATGGGCGACAGCGTTCGGGCCATCCGCGAGGCGCGACGTGACGACGGGCGCGGCATGCAGCCCGGCGACGTCTATATGCTGAACGCGCCCTACAACGGGGGCACCCACCTGCCGGACGTGACGGTGGTCATGCCGGTGTTCGACGCGGAGGGCGCGCTTCGCTTCTACGTCGCCGCGCGGGGTCACCAGGGCGATATCGGCGGGATCACGCCGGGCTCCATGCCGCCCAGCAGCCGTACGGTCGAGGAGGAGGGGGTTCTGATCGAGAACTTCCTGCTGGTCGAAGGCGGCCGCTTCCGTGAGGCCGAGACCCGGGCCCTGCTGGCCTCGGGCAAGTGGCCGGCCCGCAATCCCGACCAGAACATCGGCGACCTCAAGGCCCAGATCGCGGCCTGCGCGCGCGGCGCCGAGGCCTTGACCGGGATGGTCGCCGAGTTCGGCCTGGACGTCGTCGAGGCCTATATGGCGCACGTCCAGGACAACGCCGAAGAGGCCGTCCGCCGCGTGCTGGCGACGATGAAGAGCGGCGCCTTCGCCTATGAACTGGATGACGGCTCGGTGGTGAAGGTCGCGATCACGGTCGACCAAGCCGCCCGCACCGCGCGTGTCGACTTTACCGGGACCAGTGATCAGGTCCCGACCAACTTCAACGCCCCGGCCTCGATCTGTCGGGCGGCGGCGCTGTATGTCTTCCGCACGTTGGTCGATGACGAGATCCCGATGAACGACGGCTGCCTGCGGCCGGTCGAATTGGTGATCCCCGAGGGCTCGATGCTGCGCCCGCGCTATCCGGCGGCGGTGGTGGCGGGCAATGTCGAGACCAGCCAGGTGGTGGTCGACGCGCTCTATGGCGCCCTTGGCGTCATGGCGGCGGCGCAGGGGACGATGAACAACTTCACCTTCGGCGATGATCGGCGACAGTACTACGAGACCATCTGCGGCGGCTCGGGCGCGGGACCGGACTTCGCCGGAACCGATGCGGTCCAGACCCACATGACCAACAGCCGCCTGACCGATCCCGAGGTGCTGGAGGCGCGCTATCCGGTGCTGGTCGAGGCGTTCTCGATCCGGCGCGGCTCGGGCGGGGCCGGCGCGAACCGGGGCGGCGACGGCGTGGTGCGCCGGATCGGATCCCGCGAGCCGATGACCGCGACCCTGTTGTCCAACCGCCGCCGCGTGGCGCCGTTCGGGCTGCAGGGCGGGGCGGCAGGGGTTCTGGGATCTGCGAGGGTAGAGCGCGCGGAGGGCCAGGTCCAAGCCCTGGGCGCGACCGACCTCGTCGAGGTGTCTGCGGGCGATGTGATTGTCATCGAAACGCCGGGCGGCGGCGGGTGGGGGGAGGCCTGATGGCGCGGGCGGCGGTTCTCTTTGTTTGCATGGGCAATATCTGTCGCTCTCCCCTGGCCGAGGGGGCGTTTCGCGCGGAGGCCGAACGGCTGGGGCTGGACGTCGCCGCCGACAGCGCCGGCACCGGTGGCTGGCACAAGGGCGAGGCTCCCGACGCCCGCGCCATCGCCGTGGCGCGCCGCAACGGCGTCGATATCACCGGTTTGCGCGCGCGTCAGGTTCGACCCGACGACTTCCGGACCTTCACCCACATCTACGCGCTGGACCACGACAACCTGCGCGGCCTTCTGAGCGTCGCCCCGGCTGACGCGACCGCCGAGGTGGGGTTGCTGATGAACCTGGTGGAGGGCCATGCCGGGCGTGCGGTCATCGATCCCTATTACGGGAACGACGCCGGCTTCGACGTGACCTGGAACGATGTCGTCATGGCGGCCCAAGCCCTGGCGCAACGCTTGGTCGACGAGGGCTGGACTCGGGCCCGCGCGTAACGCTCCACCTCCCGACGGAGCTAGTGCAGCGTTCTTGGGCGCAGGGGCGCCACGGCGATCACGGGCTCGTCCAGGCGCATTGGCAAGGCCATGCCTTCCTGCGCCAAGGCCGCGTTCAGGTAGCGGGCCATCAAGGTCACGGCTTCGGGCGCGATCACGAGGCTCTCGATCAGGCGATCGGCCATCTCCAAACTCGCCGGGCTGACGCCACAGGCCACGATGAGGCGTTGCTCGTCGTCGGCGTAGCTGCGGCAGCCCGGCGTTGAGAAGCGCAGCGGGCGACGAACCTGCCCCTCGATGGCGCTCATCATCAGGATGAAGGCGCTGGCCAGGCGAGGCGAGATCAGGGCTCCAGCGGTCTTTGAAAGACGCGCGCCGGGTTCTTCCCGCAGCACACGGGCCGCAGCCCACTGGCGCAGCATCCAGAGCAGGACGCGCTCACCCTCGGCCAGACCGGCGGGGCCGCAAACCTCCAGAGCGGCGTCGGAGAAGAGATCGGTGAAATGGTCGGGCCGCACGCCGTAAATCTCCTCGCCTGGCAGGGGGCCGACACCCGCCCTGGCGAACCGACTTCGGTGAGCGGCCCGACGCGTTCTTGCGAACGCTTCGCAAGTAAACGCGCTGAGCTATTGCGAGTCAATCGCAAAAACGAGGTGGTCGGCGATTTAGCCGCCGAAGCCGCCCTTGAAGCCGCCGCTGCTGCTGGCGTAGCTGCGCCCGCCGCCGAAGCCGCCGCGCGAGACGACGGAGGTGCGGGTCTGCACCTTGGGCGGCGCGTTGCGGATCACATCCGGCGGATCGATGCTGGTCTTGCTGATGACCGTCTTGCCGGTGCCGTAGTCCCGTCCGAGCTGGCCGCCCCAGGTCGAGTAGTAGCCGCCGCCGTAGCGGTCGTCGCGGCGATACATGCCGGTGCCGCGATAGTAGCCGCCGCCGCCGTCCAGCATCTGGCCGATCACGAAGCCGGCCAGCAGGGGTCCAAAGAAGCTTTGGCCGTTCTCGCTGCGGGGCACGCAGTTGCCGGCCCCATAGACCTCTTCACAGGTCGCGCGTGCGTCGTAGCGCGGTCCCTTTTCGGCGTCGTCCTTCTGGGCGGCGGCCCAAGAGGTCGCGCACTGCTCGTCGGAGACCTCGTTGGCCACCTGGCATTCGGCGAGGCTCTTGTAGCTGAACGCCTGGACCTGTTCGCCCCGGTTGGGGTCCCAACTGGCCTGGGGCGAGGGATCGTCGCAGCCGGCCAGGGTGAGCGAGGCCGCGCCGGCCAGCATGCTGCTGAGCTTGAGCGAATTCGAGCGCTTGCGAGGAGCGGTCATGGCGAGATCCTCAGGTGGTCATGCAGGCGGCGTTGAGCAGGCCGACCGCAATGGAGATACCCGCGAGGTAGACGCCGACCGAGACCTCGCCGTTTTCGATGCGCGCCTTGACGTCGGGCAGAGCGACGAGGCGCACGCCGGTGAAGGCGGCGATCTGGATCACGCCGGCCAGCGTCGCCCAGGCCGCGAACTCGGGCAGGCTGACCGTGTGGCTGAGCGCCGAGGCCAGCGGCAGGACATAGCCGATCAAGGCGCCGGCCAGCGCGATCGCGGCCGCCGTGTTGCCTTGCCGGATCAGGGCCCGCTCGTTGTACGGAGTCACCCACTGGTAGACGTACTTGAAGGCGATGGTGAACAGGCCCGCCACCACGAAGGCCAGCAGGAAGGCCATCGCTCCGGCCTTGAAACCGATGAAGTCGAACATCTGGCTGGCTCCTTCAAGAAGACCGGTCGACCGGCGCGTGCGGATCGAACGCGTGGCCTGTCAAAACTTAGGCTCGGAACTCGCCCACCGACAGCGGCAGGCCGATCATGGTCTCGTGACTGACGTCCTTGCTGTCCTCGGGCTCGAGGGTCAGGGCCAGCAAGAGTTCGCGCCCGTCGCCGCCGAGAAGCTCCCGGTGGAACAGCATGACCGTCTGAAAGAGGCGGCGGTCGGGCGTCTGGGCGTCACGGGCGTAGTAGACGTCTTCCCAGAGCGTGACGGGATCCTGACGTTCCGCCTCGTCGCCGAACCACAGGCGGGTATAGGGCGGCAGGCCCTCGGGCTGGAACGTGCGCGACCGCAGGCGTTCGCTCCACAGTTCGTGATCGGCGCGATCAGCCGGATACTCGCTGGCCCAGGGCGTGAAGACGGTGAAGTCGTTGGCCTTCTGTCCCTCACGATCATCGGAGACGACCTGGAACAGGATCTCGTCGTCCGTGTAGAAGCGATGGACGAAGGCGCCGTCGTTCAGCTGGATCAGGCCCTGGGCCGTGATCTCCAGCGTATCTCGGTCGAGGGCGAACTTGGTCTCCGCGCCCAGCCGTCGCCAGGCCAGCGGGTCCAGCACCACGGTCCGGCCGATCGTCACGTTGCGGATGATGGGCAGGGCGGGGCCGGAGGGTTGGTCTTTGCGGCCGAAGAGTTTTCCGAACATCGCGATCGGCGAGGCCTCGAATCCTGGGCCGGCTCGCTTATCTGGTGGGCGAGGCCGGTTTCCCGAAAGCGTGCTTGCCCTCGGGTGAAGTCGGTCGCAGGATGACGTCGAACGGTGACTTGTCAAGCATACATGTTATGCGTACATGTAACACATGCCTGCCAAACTGAAGAGAAGCGCTCAGGCCGCTGAAAGAACGCGGGCGTGGCGCGAGGCGCGACGGAACGCTGGCTTCGTGAAAATCGAGGTCTGGGCGCCGGCGGCGTGCAAGCCCGACATTCTTTCGGCTGTGCAGGCCATCGTCGTCGAGTCGGTCCGCGGACCGGCGCTGCAGACCAATCCCAATCCCCCCAAGGGCGTCAGACACATGGACTCCGTTATCGACACCGCCTGGACGATCCACACCCTGCGCGATGCGCTGGTGGAAAGCGCGCTCGTGCGCGAGGACGAGATGACCGTGACGGTCGTCGAGGGCGTCGAGCCCGTGCTGATGGTCGTCATGCACGAGTTCGGCGACCTGCCGATCTATGTCAGCGGCGGCGGGCTGCAACTGGTCGTCTCGACCCTACTATGGGCCTGTGACGAGCAGAACAATCGCGCGGAATTCAATGAGTTTTTGCTGAAGGCTCAGAAGATCGTGCCGCTGTCGAACTTCGGCATCACCACGGTCGACGGCCGCGACTATTACGAGCTGATGGGCGAGATCTCGTCCAAGACCACCTTGCAGACGCTGGTCATCGAGCTGCGCACCCTGGCCGATAACGCCATCGCCGCCGCCAGCGACCTGCGCGATTCCTTTGAAAAGAGCCGCGTCGCGGCCGCCTGAAGACAGAGACCGGAGAACTTCGAATGTCGATCTGGAGCAAGCTCTCGGCCCTGTTCCGCGGCGCGGCGCATGACGGCGCGCAGACGGTGGTGGACGCCAACGCCCTTCGCATCCTGGACCAGGAAATCCGCGACGCCGACAACGCCCAGGGCAAGGCCCGGGACGAGCTGGCCAAGCTGGTCGCGCGTCGTCGCGCGCTGGAGACCGAGGTCGCCCAACTGACGGACCAGTCGCGCAAGTACGAGTCCTCTGCGCGGGCGGCGATGAACAAGGGCGACCAGGCTCTGGCGCTGGAAGTGGCGCAGCGCATCGCCGACCTCGAAAAGGATGCGGGCCAGAAATCGACCCAGATGAACGAGCTGCGCGCCGCCGAGGAAAAGCTGCGCACGGTGATCGCCCAGACCGACACCAAAGTTGAGGCGCTGCGCCGCGAGATCGAGATCGTGAAGGTCAACGAAAGCGTCCAGAAGGCGCAGGCGGCCGTCATCTCGCGCTCGGGTTCGGCCAGCGGCGTGGTCGGCTCTGCGGCCGACAGCCTCAAGCGCATCAAGGAACGCCAGGCGGTTCGCGAAGAGCAGTTCCGACTGCACAGCGAGTCGGAAGACCGCAAGACCGGCGCGGATCTCGACGCCAAGCTGGCGGCGGCGGGCATCCTGCCGGGCGCGAGCGGCGCAGAGGACGTGCTGGCGCGCCTGATGGCCCCCAAGGACGAAGCCTTGCCGGCCCCCATGCTGGCCATCGAGGACAAGCAAAAGGTCGGTCGGGACGGCTCGAACGCCTGATGCGTCGTCTGACCCTCAAGCCTCGGCGGGACTGGAAGTCCAAGGCCGAGGCCGTCGGCTTCACCTGGCACCACGCCGATGGCCGCCGCTACTGGGACGAGCGAGCGGCCTACGCCTTCACGCTGGAGGAGGTCGAGGGCCATCTGGAGCCCGCGACAGAGGCGCTGCACCAGCTCTGCCTGGAGCTTGTGGACGACGCCGTCAAAAGCGACGCCCTGATGGCCCGGCTTCAGATCCCCGAGGCCGCCCGCGACCTGGTCGCGGCCTCGTGGGCGGCGCGCGATCCCTCGCTCTATGGCCGGTTCGACTTCTTCTACGACGGGGCTGGGCCGCCCAAGCTCTACGAGTACAACGCCGACACCCCGACCAGCATCTATGAGGCGGCGGTGTTCCAGTGGCTGTGGCTGGAGGACATGATCCAGCAGGGCGCGCTTCCCGACGCCACCGACCAGTTCAACAGCCTGCATGACCAGTTGGCCGAGCGCTTCAAGGCGATCTTCCCGAACGGCGGCTTCGTTCACTTTGCCAGCGACCCGGATTTCGTCGAGGACCGTCAGACGGTGCGATTCCTGGAGGACATGGGCCGGCTGGCGGGCCTGGAGCCCAAGTTCGTACCGACCACGGCGATCGGTCTCGACGCGGACGGCCGCTTCGTCGACCAGGACAACTACATCATCGGCGCGCTGTTCAAGCTGTATCCCTGGGAGGACATGCTCCGAGAGCCCTACGCCGCCAACATTGCGGCCTCGAAGACCCTGTTCCTCGAGCCGCCCTGGAAGGCGGTGCTGTCGAACAAGGCGATGCTGCCTCTGCTTTGGGAGCGCCATCCGGGACATCCCAACCTGCTGGAGACCTATTTCGACGACGATCCCAAGGTCGAGCGTCTGGGGGCCAGCTACGCCCGCAAGCCGCTGTTCAGCCGCGAGGGCGCGAACATCGAGCTCTGGAAGGACGGTCGCAAGGGCAGGGTGCTCGACCAGGGCTACGGCGGTGAAGGCTGGATCCGTCAGGCGCTGAAGCCGCCGCCGAAGTTTGGCGTGAACTACCCCGTCGTCGGCTCGTGGGTGATTGGCGACCAGCCGGCGGGCGTCGGCGTACGCGAGGATCGCAGCCGCGTCACCCGCGACCGCTCGCGGTTTATCCCGCACATTATCGAGGCTTAGAGCGCGCGCAGCGCTTTGACCGCCTCTGCAACGGCGGCTTGGCTGGTGTCGCGAAGCTCGGGCGGAACGAAGCCCATGGCGCCGAGCTGCGAGCGCGGATCGGCGCCTGGAACCGGACCGCCGAACGAGCCGTGGGCTTCCCGCACGCCCGTCCGGCGCACCAGTTCGGCGATGTTGCCGGGCCTGACGCCCGCTCCAGCCATGATGCTGATGCGCCCGCACGCCTGTTCCACCAATGCGGCCAGCCTGTCTGTCGCGTCCAGCGCGTTCAGCGCGCCGCCCGAGGTCAGCACGCGCTCGAAGCCCAGCTCGACAGCGATCTCGAGCGCTTCGGACATGTCCGGAACCACGTCGAAAGCGCGATGCAGCGTCGTGCCCAGGCCCTCGGCCTGTTCCACCAGTTTGCGCAGGACCTTTAGATCCAAGGCGCCGTTGGCCTGGCTCGCGCCGATCGTGACGCCGGGCAGGCCGTAGCCTCGAACCGCGTCGATATCCCGCCGCATCGCATCCAGGTCGCGCGCGTCGTAGCAGAAGTCGCCGTGGCGCGGGCGGATCATCGGATAGACCGGGATCGGCGCCGATGCGGCCTGCGCCATCAGGCCGGGCGCTGGGGTCAGACCTTGCAGGGCGAGCGCCGAGCAGAGTTCGACGCGATCCGCGCCACCGGCGATCGCCGCCGCCAATCCAGAGGGCGTATCGACGCAGACTTCGAGCAGAACGCGATGGGCGGACATGGTTTCTCGTTTGGCCGTGTTACGGACTCGGTCTGGTCTGTTGGAGCATACCGATGTTGAATCGCAGAGGGCTTATCGGCGCGTCTTTGGCGGGATCGGCCATGATGGGCGCCAAGGCGGCGTTCGCCGACGACGGGGCCGTCCGATTGCAGGGCGCCGGGGTGATCTCGACCTGGGACTTCGGCGTCGCGGCGAACCAGGCGGCCTGGGCGATCCTGTCCAAGGGCGGTCGGGCGCTGGACGCCGTGGAGGCCGGCGCGCGGGTTCCCGAGCAGGATCTGAAGAACCACAGCGTCGGCCGCGCCGGCTATCCGGACAGGGACGGGAACGTCTCGCTGGACGCCTGCATCATGGACGAACTGGGCAACTGCGGCGCGGTGGCGGCGCTGGAGCATATCGCGCACCCGATCTCGGTGGCGCGCCGCGTGATGGAAAAGACTCCGCACGTGATGCTGGTCGGCGCCGGAGCGCTGCAGTTCGCGCTGGAGCAGGGCTTTCCCCGCGAGGAACTGCTGACGCCCGAGTCCCGCGCCGCCTGGGAGGCCTGGAAAAAGGACGCCAAATACGATCCCAAAGCCAACAGTGAGGTCTTGGACTACGGCAAGACCACGGGGCAGCTCGGCACGCCGGGCGGGGCGGGCAACCACGACACCATCGGCATGCTGGCGATCGACGCCAAGGGAAACCTATCCGGCGCCTGCACCACCAGCGGCATGGCCTGGAAGATGCGCGGCCGGGTCGGCGACAGCCCAATCATCGGCGCGGGGCTCTATGTCGACAACGACGTGGGCGGTGCGACCTCGACCGGTGTCGGCGAAGAAGTGATCCGCAATGTCGGCAGCTTCCTGGTGGTGGAACTGATGCGCCAGGGACGCTCGCCCGAGGCGGCCTGCCGTGAGGCCGTCGAGCGGATCTTGAAGAAAAAGCCCCAAGCCAAGGACATCCAGGTTGGTTTCCTGGCCGTAAACAAGGCGGGCGAGGTCGGAGCCTGGGCGATCCAGTCCGGGTTCAGCTACGCGGTGTGCGACGGTCGCAAACAGGACCTGCTCGTCCCCGGCAAGGCGACCTATTCGGCAGCCCGGTAAAGTGGATAGGCGAACGGATAACGCGGTTATAGCGTGCCGGTCCCAAATCTAAGGAGGAGACCGCCATGTGCGATGACGAAATCCACCCCGGCCTCATTCAGGATCCGACGATCTCTCGCCGCCGGTTCGGTCTGCTGACCGTCGCGCTGACCGGCGTCGCTACAGTCGCGCACGCCGACGACTCCGTCGTGGAGAAGGACGTCGCGGTCAAGACGCCGGACGGCGAGGCCGACGCGGCGCTGTTCTATCCCAAGGGCAAGGGCAAGTGGCCCGCCGTGCTGCTGTGGCCCGACATCTGGAGCCTCCGTCCGGTGTTCCGCCAGATGGCCCGTCGTCTGGCCTCCTCGGGCTATGTCGTTCTGGTCCCCAACCTCTATTACCGGACCAAGAAGGCGCCGGTGATGGAAGGGGCGATGAGCTTCGCCAATCCCCAGGATCGCGAAACGATCTCGGCCCTGGCCAGGACCGTGACGCCGACCACGGCGGTTACCGACGCCGTGGCCTTTGTCGCCTTCCTCGACGCGCAGCCGCAGACCAACAAGGCCAAGCGCGTCGGCGTTCAGGGCTACTGCATGGGCGGGCCGCTGGCCTTCCGCACCGCTGGCTCGAACCCCACGCGCATCGGCGCCGTGGTCAGCTTCCATGGCGGCGGTCTGACCGCCGAGGGGCCAGACAGCCCGCAATTGCTGATCCCGAAGACGAAGGCCGACTATCTCGTCGCCGTCGCCGACAACGACGACAAGCGTGATCCGACGTCCAAGGACAAGCTCAAGGCCGCGTTCGCCGAGGCCAAGATCAAGGCGACCGTCGAGGTCTATGTCGGCGCCAACCACGGTTGGACCGTGCCTGGCAGCCAAGCCTACAACGAGCCTGCGGCGGAGAAGGCCTGGAGCGAACTGCTGGCGCTGTACAAGACGGCGCTATAAGTCTCTGATCCACAAGCATTTCATCCGGCTTGATCGCTTCGATCAGGTCGGGTGAAGCCTGTTTGCTAACGGCGGAGGATCCGCCGTTGCGGCCATTGCAGCGATGCCGCAAAATCAATTGATAGCGCTATCAACGGCGTGTAGCTGTTCCTTCAAAGACGAGGAGGAAACGTATGTCGCTATCGCGTCGGGCCCTCGTGGCGGGTTTGTCGAGCCTGCCTGTCGTAGCGAACGCCGGACCCGGTGTGCGGATCATTCACGTCGACGCGCGCCGAACCGGTCATCCGGTCGATCGCTTCTTCGATCTTTCGATCGGCTCCGACTATCCAGGCACACTGATCCGCGAGGATAGCCAGGCGCAGCTGAAGACGACCGTCGACGAGCTGGGTTTCCGCTACATTCGCTTCCACGCGATCTTCCACGACGTGCTGGGCACGGTGAAGATCCAAGACGGCAAGATCGTCTACGACTGGACCAAGATCGATCAGCTCTACGACGCCCTGCTGGCCAAGGGGATCAAGCCCTTCATCGAACTGGGCTTCACGCCCGAAGCGATGAAGACC
This sequence comes from Caulobacter sp. SL161, assembly GCF_026672375.1. Taxonomy (GTDB): domain Bacteria; phylum Pseudomonadota; class Alphaproteobacteria; order Caulobacterales; family Caulobacteraceae; genus Caulobacter. Next base: position 3,118,196 of record NZ_JAPPRA010000001.1, on the reverse strand, counting down.
TCCGACCAGACGATCTTCTACTGGAAGGGCAACACCTCCCATCCGCAGCTTGGTCCCTGGCGCGACCTGATCGACGCCTTTGTCCGCCACCTGCGCGCCCGGTATGGCGTCGAGGAGGTGCGGACCTGGTTCTTCGAGGTCTGGAACGAGCCCAATCTCGACGGCTTCTGGGAGAAGGCGGATCAAGCGGCCTATTTCGAGCTTTATGACATCACCGCCCGCGCCATCAAGGCGATCGACCCGAGCCTGCGGGTCGGCGGGCCCGCCACGGCCGGCGCGGCGTGGGTTCCGGAGTTCCTGGCCCATGTGAAGAAGAGCGGTTCGGCCGTCGACTTCGTCACCACCCATACCTACGGTGTCGATGGCGGCTTTCTCGATGAGAAGGGCGTGCAGGACACCAAGCTGTCGCCGTCACCGGACGCCGTCGTCGGGGATGTGCGCCGCGTTCGGGAGCAGATCGAGGCCTCGGCCTATCCGGGTCTGCCGCTCTACTTCACCGAATGGAGCACCAGCTATACGCCGCGTGACAGTGTTCACGACAGCTATGTCAGCGCCGCCTACATCGTCGAGAAACTGCGGCGGACCCAGGGTCTCGTCCAGGGCATGAGCTACTGGACCTATACCGATCTGTTCGAAGAACCGGGCCCCCCGACCGCGCCGTTCCAAGGCGGTTTTGGCCTGATGAATCCGCAAGGGATCCGCAAGCCGGCCTGGTTCGCCTACAAGTATCTGAACGCTCTGAAAGGGCTTGAGCTGGCCTGTGAAGACGATCAGGTCTTCGCGGCGCGCGATGGGGATCGGGTTTCGGTTCTGGCCTATGCTTGGCGACAGCCCGACCAGAAGGTCAGCAATCGCCCGTTCTACACGCGGCCCCACCCCGCCTCCGACATCGAGCCGCTGAAGGTCCGGTTGAGCCACCTCAAGCCAGGCCGTTATCAGCTGCGGGTGCGCCGGGTCGGTTATCAGCGTAACGACGCCTACAGCGCCTATATCGAGATGGGCCTGCCCACCACGCTCACGCCGGCGCAGTTGCGATCGCTCGAGGCGCTGACCCAGGACCGGCCGGAGATCGAACGGTTGCTGCGCGTGTCGGGGGACACGAGCGTGGACCTGCCTATGCGGGCCAACGACGTGGTTCTGATCGAGCTCGATCCACTGGCCTAAGCGATACGGCGGCTCTTCGGATCCTTGATGATCCGTGCACCGCGCGCAACACGACCACGCCGCCAAACGCCGCTCAAACGCGCTTCGCCTATCTGGAGATCATCCATGTCCGACTCGTCCAGCGACCTGGAGCGCGCCACCGTCGGGCGTGTCACACGGCGGCTGATGCCGCTGTTCTGCCTGATGTACCTGATCGCCTATATCGACCGGCAGAACGTCTCCTACGCCAAGCTCGACATGGTCTCGGCGCTGGGTCTGAGCGAAGCCGCCTATGGTCTCGGCGCTTCGCTGTTCTTCATCGGCTACTTCCTGTTCGAGGCGCCCGCGAACCTGATTCTCGCGCGGGTGGGCGCGCGGGTGTGGTTCGCCCGGATCATGTTCTCGTGGGGCCTGGTCACACTGGCGCTCGGCTTCACCCAGAACGCGGCGATGTTCTACGTCCTGCGCTTCCTGCTCGGGGTGGCCGAGGCGGGGTTCTTCCCCGGCGTGCTCTACGTGCTGACCCTCTGGTACCCGCAGGCGCACCGCGCCCGTATGGTCGGGCTCTTCATGATCGCCTCGGCGTTCGCCAATGCGGTCGGCGCGGCGATCGGCGGGCTTCTGCTGGGGATGGACGGTCTCCTCGGCCTTGCCGGCTGGCAATGGGTCTTCCTGGTGACAGGGGCTCCGGCGGTCCTTTTGGCGCCCTATGTGCTCTGGCGGCTGCCGAGCGGTCCTTCGGACGCTCGTTGGCTTCCGGATGTCGAAAAGTCCTGGCTGGCTTCGACGCTCGCGGCCGAGCGGAGCGGGGAGGTAGACGATCATCGCGGGGCCTGGAAGGCGATCTTCGATCCGCGCGTCCTGATGCTGGCCGGCCTCTATATCGGCATGCCGCTGGGCGCCTATGGCCTCAGCTATTGGCTGCCGACTATCGTGAAGTCGTTCGGGGTCTCCAACACCATGAACGGCTTCATCAACGTCATCCCCTGGCTGTTTGTCGCCGTGGCGCTGTGGTTCGTGCCGCGCCACGCGGCGCGACACGGCGCCAGCGCCTGGCATATCGCAGGGCCCGTCCTGCTGGCCGCAGTGGCCCTGAGCCTCAGCGTCATCGTGCCGGGCGCGCCCTTGAAGTTCGCCATGCTGTGCATCGCCGCGCCTGCTATCTTCGCCGCCCAGCCGGTGTTCTGGAGCCTGCCGCCCAGCTTCCTCAGCGGCCCACGGGCGGCGGCGGGCATCGCGACCATCAACGCCGTCGGCAATCTAGGCGGCTTTATCGCGCAGAATCTGGTTCCGATCGTCCGCGACGCCACCGGCAGCGCGCTGGCCCCCATGTTCGCGTTGGCGGCGGTGCTGCTGGTCACGAGCCTGCTCGTCTTCATCGTGATGGCGCGGCTGAAGCGTGCTCAGCCGGGATGATGACGAGGCCCTACCTTGGCCGCCATCCGTCGGCGCCGGCGAGGAAACGCTCACGTCGCCAGACCTTGGCCTGCTCGGCGCTCAACTGGTGTGTGCGAGGGTCGCGCTGCTCAGGAGCCGCGCCCCTCCCTGTCGAGGCGAATTCGGCGAAGTAGGCCGTAGACAGCGTATCGGTCTTGCCCGGCGTCCATTCGCGCCAGCCGGCGGGGTCGACATCGGCCTCGATGCGGGTGCGCAGGAAGACCACCGTGGCGAACGGACGCCAGGCCCGGCCCAGGAAGATTCCCTTCGCTTCGGGCGCTGCGGTGACCAGGCCGCGATCGAAGACATAGGCGCTGTCCTGATCGGGCCGGTTTTTGCTCTGCGCCGTGAAGAGCACGCTGTCATGGGCCAGGCCATGGATGTGGCAACGGTCGAAGAAGGCCTTGGCGTCGCCGAAGATGAAGTCCACGTGCCCTTCGATGTAGCAGTTCTTGAAGTACTGCCGGCTGGGCTTGTCCTTCTTGCTGGCGGCGTAAAGCGTGTCCTGAGCGCCCAGGAGGCGGACATTGTCCAGAACCGCACGATCAGCGGTCAGATGCAGCGCGACCGCTTGTGAGGGGCGGGGATCCTTCAGGTGGTAGTCGTTCTGGATCGTGAGGTTTCGGGCGCGAAAGCCATCGCCCGACACGGCGACCGAAAATGATTTCGACGTCCCGCCCGCCGTCAAGGCGCTGTCGCTCCACACCAACACCACGTCCTGAGCATGGCGTCCGCGACCGATCAGCTGGACGTTGGGTTTGGTGATGGTGATCTTCTCGCGATACTCCCCTGGCGCCAGTTCAAGGGTTCCACCGTCCGACGGGAGCGCTTCGAGCGCTGCGGTGACGGTCTTGAAGGGGCTTTGGGGGCCAACGCGCAGGGTTTCCGCCCACGCCGTGCTCGAAGCGCCCAGGGCCCAAAGATGCGCTAGGACGAGAAGCGCGCCAAGTTTCACGTCTCGAGTCATCACTCTGGTCTCTGTCGAAAGCGGGCGTAGGCCCGAGCTATCGGGCCCATGTCCCAAGGGCCGCCCTGGGTAGCACCTGTCCGTCGATTCTGGCGCCGACCCGCGCCGCCGCGCGGGCCGCTGACGAGGTCTGATCGTGACGTCATGGATGTCGGGCGCCTTGAGCGCCCAAGGGATACGGGGCTCCGGTGAGCCGCATCTCGTCATTGTGTTTGGGAAGCATGGCGGGGACCCAAGCAAAGAAACTTGCTTGGGTCCCCATGGTGCCGCCGGGCAGGATTGAACTGCCGACCTCAGCCTTACCAAGGATGCGCTCTACCACTGAGCTACGGCGGCGACGAGGAGGGGGCGTATAGCGAGGAGAATCGCGAACGCCAAGCCCAAAATCGTCTTGACCGAACAACTTTGTCGCCGCACGCCCGGAACATGCCGATCGACGACGACAAGGCGGCCCGCGAAGCCAAGCTGGCCGAGGCCCTCAGAACCAATCTTCGCAAGCGAAAAGCCGCGGCCCGCAAGGATTTTGGCGGCGAGGACGCGGCCATCGCCGCTGCGGAGGCCGCTCCGAAACCATATAACGATGTTCGGAAGTTGCTGGGGATAACTCATGGCTCCGGCGAACGGCGGGCGTTGACCCTCTCGCTTTCCGCGCCGTTTCCGAATCCGGGCGGCGAGGGATGGGCGGTGGCGGTGCGCCTGTCGGGCGACGGCGGGCAGTTCGACACCGAGGTCGGCAAGGCGGCGTTCGGCGAGGATGGTCTTGCGGCCCTGCGCAAGGCGATCGATCTGGCGCAGGTGGCGGTCGATCTGGCCAGCACGACTCATGCGCTGTTCTGGCCTGACGAGCGTCCCTACGATCTCTCCGCGCCGATTTAGACCGTCAGGGCCTTGCAAGCCCTCTTGCAACGGATAGAACGCGCGCCTCACATGTGGACCGCGCGGCGTCCCCACCCCGCGCGTTCGAGGGACCTTAATGGATCGCATCGCCATCATCGGCGGCGCGCAGTTGAACGGGACGATCCCGGTCAGCGGCGCCAAGAATTCCGCCATCAAGCTGATGGCGGCCAGCCTGCTCACCGACGAGCCGCTGCGCCTGACCAACATGCCGCGCCTGGCCGACACCCGCTTCCTGGGCAAGCTGCTGACGCGCCTGGGCGTGCAGGTCACCGAGAGCGATGGCCCGGACGGCCAGCAGACCCTGCTGCACGCGCCGGAGATCACCAGCGGTTTTGCGCCCTATGACCTGGTTCGCCAGATGCGCGCCTCGTTCAACGTGCTGGGGCCCCTGGTGGCGCGCTCCGGCCAGGCCAAGGTGTCGTTGCCCGGCGGCTGCACCATCGGCGCGCGTCCGGTCGATCTGCACCTTCAGGCCATCGAGGCGCTGGGCGCCAAGATCGACCTGCACGAGGGCTATGTCTACGCTCAGGCCCCGCGCGGCCTGAAGGGCGCGGAGATCCGCTTCCCGTTCGTGTCGGTCGGCGCCACCGAGCACGCCATGCTGGCCGCCGTGCTGGCCGATGGCGTTTCGGTGATCCACAACGCCGCCTGCGAGCCGGAACTGGTCGACCTCCAGGAGTGCCTGAACGCCATGGGCGCCAAGGTCGAGGGCGCGGGCACGCCGACCGTGACGATCACCGGTGTTCCGCGTCTGCACGGCGCGACGCACGCGGTCATTCCGGATCGGATCGAGATGGGCACCTACGCCGTGGCGGCCGCCATGGCCGGCGGCGAGGTCCGTCTCAGCAATGCGCGTCCGGGCCTGATCGACGCCCTGCTGGACAAGCTCAAAGAGGCCGGCGCCGGCGTCGAAGAGACGGCCGATGGCTGCATCATCCGTCGTAACGGCCAGCGCCTGAGCGCGGTCGACATCGAGACCGCACCGTTCCCCGGCTTCGCCACCGACCTGCAGGCGCAGTTCATGGCCTTGATGACGACGGCCAAGGGCGAGAGCCGCATCCGCGAGACCATCTTCGAGAACCGCTTCATGCACGCGCCGGAGCTGATGCGCCTGGGCGCCGACATCTCGGTGTCGGGCGGTGAGGCGCGCGTGCGCGGCGTCGAGCGCTTGGAAGGCGCCGAGGTGATGGCCACCGACCTGCGCGCATCGGTCAGCCTGGTGATCGCGGGTCTGGTCGCACGCGGCGAGACCACGGTCAGCCGCATCTATCACCTCGATCGGGGCTTTGAGCGCCTTGAGGAGAAGCTGGGCGCTTGCGGCGCCCAGGTCCGTCGCATCAAGGGCGACGGCGAGGCGGAACTGTAGTCATGGCCGAGGCCGCCAAGCCCTTGCGACTGCTGGCGCACAACGCTGACGATCTGAGCGTCCTGTCGGCGGCCCTGCAGGACGCGATCGCCAAGATCGGCGATATCCGCTGGGACGCTCAGGCGCGCACCCTGACCATCGCCTGCAATCGCTTCCGTTGGGAGGCGCGCAAGGGCAAGCGGGGCGAACGCGTGCGCTCAGCCCTTCAGTTCGGCGATGTGACCAGCGTCCAGGCGCGCAAGCTTCGTCGCGACGCCAAGGGCGCGGTCGTCGAGCTGCTGTCGATCGGCTTCGAGCCGGGCGAGGAAGCGCCGGGCGGTGTGGTGACCCTGACCTTCGCGGGCGGCGGGGACATGCGCGTGACGGTCGATTGTCTCGATGTCGCGCTGGCCGATGTCTCCGATCCTTGGTCGACATCCCGAACCCCGGGACACGCGGACTAAGAGCCTTCGATTTAGGCGCCTGCTCAAACCCTGAGCGGCGCCTTTTTTCTGATCTTTTGAGGGGCAGGCGCGGCGCCTGTGATTCTTCCCACGCGCTAGTGATCGCGTGGCCAATTCGCCCGAGGGGCGAGCGGTGTTAACCTTACATTACGCGTCCAACAGAGGCGCGAACGTCAGGGAGGCCCTCATGGCCAGAAAGACCGCCTACTCGATGGGCGAAGCCCAGTCTGCGTTTTTCCGTGCGTGCGACATCACCAAGCCCGAGCCTCCGGTGCTTCGGCACGGCGGTCCCTGTTTCGACTGGGGTCGCGCCACCCTGGTCGCGCTCAGCTTCGTGCTCTGCGCCGGGCTGGCGACGCTGGCCTACGCAGCGCTGGCGTAAGCTGATCGCGCCATAACGACGTCCCGCCAATTGCCAGCGTGCGCGATCCGCTCCTAAGGTCGGGTCGCGTCGCGGCGGGGGCCGGCGCGCTGGGGACCGATCGCACCCGCGGAGAGCGGCATGCGCGCGCCCGACAGCGACCTCTGGAACGAAGACCTGGCGCCGACCGCTGACGCCCAGCGCAACTGGCGTTGGTGGCATTTCGCGGCGCTCTGGCTGGGCATGGTCATCTGCGTGCCCGCCTACATGCTGGCGTCGGGCTTGATCGAGCAGGGCATGTCGGCCTCTCAGGCGGTGCTGACCGTCCTGCTGGGCAACATGATCGTGCTGGTTCCCATGCTGCTGATCGGCCACGCCGGCGCGCGTTGGGGCGTCCCGTACGCCGTTCTGGCGAGAGCCTCGTTCGGCTGGAAAGGCGCGCGCGTCCCCGCCGTGGCCCGGGCGATCGTCGCCTGCGGCTGGTATGGCATCCAGACCTGGATCGGCGGCGGGGCGCTGCTGATCCTGCTGGGCGTCATCGCGGGGCGCAAGCTGGAGGGCGCGCCGTTGCCGCTGCTGGGGATCGGCGTCGGGCAACTGCTGGCCTTCTTCGCCTTCTGGGGCGTGCAACTGCTGTTCGTCACCAAGGGGCTGACGGCGATCCGCCGGCTGGAGACCTGGACCGCGCCGATCAAGATCCTGATCTGCGCCCTGATGGTCTGGTGGGCCGTGGACAAGGCAGGCGGGCTGGGGCCCATCCTGCATCAACCCTCGGCCTTCGGCGCAGGCGGGGCCAAGGCCGGTCAGTTCTGGAGCGTGTTCGCGCCCGCTCTGACGGCCATGGTCGGGTTCTGGGCGACCCTGGCGCTGAACATTCCCGACTTCACGCGATTTGCGCGGCGCCAGTCCGATCAGATCATCGGTCAGGCCGTGGGACTGCCCGTGCCGATGGGTCTGCTGGCGCTGGTCAGCGTGGTGACGACCTCGGCGACCACGATCATCTTCGGCAAGGCGATCTGGGATCCTGTCCAGCTGGCGGGCGACATCGGCGGCATCGCTGTCGTGGTCGGCCTGCTGATCATCAGCCTCGACACCGTTTGCTGCAACATCGCAGCGAACCTGGTGGGGCCGGCCTATGACTTCTCCGCCCTTTGGCCCAGCAAGATCAGCTATCGGATGGGCGGCTGGATCACGGCCGTCATCGGCGTCCTGATCATGCCCTGGAAGCTCCTGGAGACCACCCAGGGCTATATCTTTACCTGGCTGGTCGGGTACGGCGCGCTGCTGGGGCCCATCGCCGGAATCCTCATCGTGGACTACTGGATCGTGCGCAAAGCGCGCTTGGACGTCGATGATCTCTATGTCCGCGACGGCGCTTACGCCTATCGCGGGGGCTGGAACCTCGCCGCCGCGGCGGCCCTGCTTCTGGGTGTCGCGCCCAACATTCCGGGCTTCCTGGCGGCCGCCGCGCCGCATCTCTTCGGGGGCGTCGGGAGCATCTGGATGGGTCTCTATACCTACGCCTGGTTCGTGGGCCTGGCTATTGCGGCCATTGTCTACGGCGCCCTGATGTACCGGTTCCGGACGCGCGACCCCGCCATTCCGTAGGCTTTCGGGCTTGCCTTGGTCGGAAAAAGCCGCATCTAGCAGGCCATGCGCCGCTTCCTGTTTTCCGACCCCGATTTCCAGTCCGCCTTCAAGGCCTTCCTCGACGAGCGTCGCGGCTCGCCGGCTGATGTCGACGCCGCCGTCGCTGGCGTGCTCGAGGCCGTCCGTACGCAGGGGATCGAGGCGCTGCTCGACTACAGCCGGCGCTTCGACAAGGTCGACCTGACGGCGGAGACGATCCGCGTGACCGCCGAGGAGATCGAGGCCGGCGCGGCCGAGACGCCGGCGGACGTCCGCGAGGCCATCGCCTTCGCCGCCGCCCGCATTCGCGCCTATCACAGCCGCCAGCGCCCGGCCGACCAGGCATGGACCGACGAGGCCGGCGTCGAGCTCGGCTGGCGCTGGACGCCGCTGGAAGCCGTGGGCGTCTATGTGCCCGGCGGTCGCGCAGCCTATCCCTCGACTGTGCTGATGAACGCCGTTCCGGCTCAGGTCGCCGGCGTCGATCGCATCGCCATGGTCACCCCGCCCGGCAAGCTGCAGCCGGCCGTGCTGGCCGCGGCCAAGGAAGCCGGCGTCACCGAGATCTGGCGCGTGGGCGGAGCCCAGGCCGTCGCCGCCCTGGCCTATGGCGCGGGACCCATCCAGCCGGTCGACAAGATCGTCGGTCCCGGCAACGCCTATGTCACCGCCGCCAAGCGCCGCCTCTACGGCGTGGTGGGCATCGACGCCCTGGCTGGACCCTCGGAGATCGTCGTGGTCGCCGACCGGAACAACAATCCCGACTGGATCGCCACCGACCTGCTCAGCCAGGCCGAACACGACCCGGCCGCCCAGTCGATTCTGATCACCGACGACGAGGCTTTCGCCGCGGCGGTCGAACAGGCCGTCGCCGAGCGCCTCAAGACCCTGGCCACAGGCGAGGACGCTGCGGCCTCGTGGCGCGACCACGGCGCGGTGATCATCGCGCCGCTGGAAGAGAGTCCGGCCCTGGTTGACGCCATCGCGCCCGAGCACGTCGAGTTCGCGCTCGACAATCCCGAGCGCCTGTCCGACCGCGTACGGCACGCCGGCGCGATCTTCCTGGGCCGTGTGACGCCCGAAGCGATCGGCGACTATGTCGCGGGCTCCAACCACGTGCTGCCGACCAGCCGCGCAGCGCGGTTCCAGTCGGGCCTGTCGATCTACGACTTCATCAAGCGCACCTCGATCGTGAAGTGCGATCCAGCCTCGTTCGCCGTGCTCGGACCGCACACGGTGGCCTTGGCCAAGGCTGAAGGGCTGCCGGCGCACGCCTTGTCTGCGTCAGTGAGGTTGCCAAGCGGCGACTGACGCGCGAACCTCCTGCGCCAGATGAGCACCGACGCCCGCGCCAACCACCGGATCAAGTCGATCGAGATCGACGAGGAAAGCCTCGCGGCCGCTTCGCGCGACCAGGAGCAGGAGCGCCAGGTCGCGATCTTCGATCTGCTTGAGGGCAACTACTTCGAGCCTGCCGAAGCCGGCGAGGGCCCCTACGATGTGCGCCTGTCGCTGATCGAGAATCGCCTAGCGTTCGACATTGCAAGCGCCGGTCACGCGCGCCGCCACCTGCTGTCGCTCTCGCCGTTTCGAGGCGTGATCAAGGACTATTTCCTGATCTGCGACAGCTACTACTCGGCCATCCGCAACTCCTCGCCCCAGCAGATCGAAGCCTTGGACATGGGGCGACGGGGCCTGCACAACGAGGGTTCCAACCTCCTGCGCGAGCGGCTGGAGGGCAAGGTCAAGACCGACCTTGATACGGCGCGTCGCCTGTTCACCCTGATCTGCGCGCTGCACTGGCGGGGCTGACCGTGCCCCAGTCGTTGCCGGACGCGGTGCTGTTCACCTGCAACTATAACCGCGTGCGCTCGCCGATGGCCGAGGGGCTGTTCAAGAGATTCTATGGCACGCGGGCCTATGTCGACTCCTGTGGGCTCAAGTCTGATCCGGCCGGGGAGGGGATCGACCCCTTCGTTGTGGTGGTCATGGACGAGCTGGGCCTGGATGTCTCCGATCACAGGCCCAAGACGTTCGCGCAGCTCGAGGACGACAGCTTCGATGTCGTCGTCTCACTGACCCCGGAAGCGCAGCATCGGGCAGTCGAGCTTTCCCGTGATCGGGCGGTCGAGATCGAGTACTGGCCGACCCACGACCCCACCCTGACCGACGGCTCCCGCGAGGCGCGCCTGGAGGCCTATCGCGAGGTCCGGGACGCCCTGGCGGCCGCGATCAAGCGACGTTTCGGCGCGCCATCGACGTTTGGGGGGTAATTGCGTTATAGAGGCGCCTCGCCGCGAACGGCTCGTCCCGACACCCCTGTCGGGCGTACCCTCGCGGCTATCTGATTCGTCCCTTTGAGAGGCCTGATGGCTAAGGAAGAACTGCTCGAGTTTCCCGGTACGGTCAGCGAACTGCTGCCGAACGCCACGTTCCGCGTGAAGCTGGAAAACGATCACGAGATCATCGCTCACACCGCCGGCAAGATGCGCAAGAACCGCATCCGCGTTCTGGCCGGTGACAAGGTCCTGGTCGAGATGACCCCTTACGACCTGACCAAGGGCCGTATCACCTACCGCTTCAAGTAAGACGCCGATGGCTCCGAAGACGGCCGCCCCAGTGGCCGCCGGGCCGGCGCTGGTGCTGGCCAGCGCGAGCCCCCGGCGCCTCGACCTGCTCGCCCAGGTCGGCGTTACGCCCGACCGGGTTGATCCCGCCGACATCGACGAAACCCCGCTTCGCGACGAGACGCCCCGCCGTCACGCGCTGCGACTCGCGCTCGAGAAGGCGCGGGTGGTCGCTGCGCGCGCGCCGGGCGATTTTGTCCTGGCCGCCGATACCGTGGTGGCCGTGGGTCGTCGTATCCTGCCCAAGGCCGAGACCGAGGCGGATGTGCTCTATTGTCTCAAGCTCCTGTCGGGGCGGAATCACAAGGTTCTCACCGGCGTTGCGCTGATCGCGCCCGGCGGTCGTACGGCGACCCGTCTGGTCGAGACCAGGGTCGGCTTCAAGCGCCTGTCCGACGCTGAGCGCGACGGTTACGTCGCCAGCGGGCAATGGCGGGGCAAGGCCGGCGGTTACGGCGTCCAGGGCTTGGCGGGCGGATTCATCACTGACCTGCAGGGCTCCTATCCCAGCGTGGTGGGGCTGCCGCTCTATGAGACCCTGAACCTGCTTTCCGGACTGGGTTATCGCCCATGAGCGCCAAGGCTGCCTCCGTGCGTCGCGCCTATCTCTACAAAGGGGTGGGAGAGACCGTCGGCGTTGTGACGTTGGACGGGCGTCCCGAGCGGCTGATGATCGAATGGCCCGATGACGATCCGCTGGACGCGGAAGGCGTGCGCGGCGTGGCGCGGGTGCGCAAGATCGAAAAGGCCTTCTCATCCGCCTTCGTGCAGTTGCCGGGCGGACGGGATCTCATCTTGCCGCTTCGGCCTGACATGCCGGCCCTGGTGGAGGGCGGGGTCGTCGAGATCGAGATCAAGACACCGTCTCGCGCGGACAAGGCCGGTGTGGCGCGCTTCGTGGCCGAGGGGCAGGGGCGAGCCGCGGGTGCTGGCCCAGGGGCAGTCGCTTGAGGAGCGGCTACGTCAGATCGTGAAGGCTGGTTCGCCGACGACGGGCGAAAAGGCTCTGCTCGCCGTCGAGGAAGCCGAGGCCGATGCGCTAGCGACAGTGTTCAGCCTGCCCGGCGGCGGGGACATCGCAGTGGAGCCGACTCGGGCTCTGACCGCGATCGACGTCGATCTGGGCGCCCGCGACGGCGCCGACTCCAAACGCGCCGCGCGTCTGGCCAACATGGCCGCCATCAATGTCGCCGCCCGTGTTCTCAGGCTGAAGGGCCTGGCGGGAATCATCATTTTCGACCTGGTCGGCCGGGGGCATGACGCCCAGGCCCTGACGACGGCCGCCCGTAGCGCCTTTGCGCCTGACAATCCCGGTGTGGGCATCGGGCCCATCAGCAAGTTCGGGACACTTGAGATGATCGTGCCTCGGCGAGCACCGCCGATTCTCGATCGGCTGCTCACAAGCCATGGAGACGCCGAGCCGCGCTATGTGGCGCGACGTCTGGCGCGTGCGCTGGGGCGTGAGGGCAGGGCGGACCCGGGAGGGCGCTTGACGGCCCTCTGTGCGCCCGCCGTCGCCGAAGCGTTCCAGGCCGAGTTGGACCAAGGCGTCGCCGAGCGCCTGGGTCGGCGGTTCGTTGTCGAAGCCGCGCCTGCATGGCCTGTTGAACGATTTGAGGTGTCTGCGAGATGAGCGCGAAATGTCCCATCTGCGCCAAACCCGCTGATTCCGCGTTCCGCCCTTTCTGTTCGAAACGCTGCGCGGACGTCGATCTGCAGCGCTGGCTGAGCGGTCGCTACGTCGTGGCGGGCGGCGACGATGACGAGGAAAATCCGCCATCCCAAGACATCAACAGGGAATGATAAAACGGCGCTGGACATCCTTTCGCGCCTCCCCTATAGACCCGGCTCCTCGCTGCACGGCGAGGTCGCCAAGGCGGTTTCACCCCGCCAAAGCCCGGATGCCTGGGTAGCTCAGTTGGTAGAGCAGCGGATTGAAAATCCGCGTGTCGCTGGTTCGATTCCGGCCCCAGGCACCACTTTTTCCAGTTCTTCCCAGCGGAAGTCTCTTTGACCTTCAGGTCGGCCGGTGCTCGGTCGGCCTCGGCGCCGTTTCTTCCCCATGCGAGCTTGTTCGCGCGGCGCGAAGCTCCCATCTGCCGTGCAGACAGGCGCCTTTCTTCAAAGACCCGCGTTTTGTTGCCTTGCTGCAGTGCAGCATGGTTTTTCTCGTTGGCAGGGAAAAACCGCCCCGAAATCCGGAAAACCGTTTTGTGCACTGCGGCGAACGCCAGGGGGTCGGGGGCGTGACGATGAATTTGTGCCCAAATGAGACCCTTGACGGTACGAAAAGGGGTTGCCAAAGGACCCCAGCCGCAATTCTAACATTGCGGTAAGACCGGAGCCCCAAAAGGGCGTCGGTTGCACGCGCTTCGAAACGATCCTTCTGGAGGCTGGTCCTCGTGAGGGGCGTAACGGGTCGAGCGCAGCGAAGCGGGTCCGCCCGGGGTGAGAGCTATCGACCTCCAGGCGGACTATTCAGAGTTAGGGTGGAGACGCTCTCGCGCGACGACCCTCGGTCCAAACGTGCTAGACCAATCAGGAACTGGCGACAGATGCTCGACATTAAACGGAAGACCCCCTTCATCGCTCTCGTCGGCGCCATGGCGCTGATGGCGAGCGCCCCGGCTTTTGCTCAGGACGCCGCGGCTCCCGCCGCCGCTACTGCTGAAGCTCAACCGGCCACCGACGCCGCCGCCGCTCCGGCCGCGGACGCCGCCGCCGCCGCCCCGGCTCCCGAAGCCGCTCCGGCCGAAGAGGCCGCTGCGCCGGCCGCTCACTCGCTGACCCCGATCGGCATGTTCATGCAGGCCGGCGTCGTCGTTAAGGTCGTCATGATCGGCCTGGTGCTGGCCTCGGTTTTCTCGTGGGTGCTGCTGCTCACCAAGATTTTCGAGTTCGCCGCGCTGAACAAGCAGTCGGACAAGTTCCTGGAAGCCTTCCGCGGCGCTCGCTCGATCGCCGACATCGCGCGCATCAGCTCGTCGGAAGAATTCGAAGGCAACCCGATGGCCGACATGGCCGCCGCCGCCTCGCAGGAAGTTGAGCTGTCGCGTCAGGCCGGTCTGGCCGTCGCCGGCGAGCACCGCGACTCGACCCTGAGCCGCGCGACCTACGCCATCAACGCCGTTCAAGCTTCGCTGGCCAAGCGCCTGTCGGGTGGCATGGTGTTCCTGGCCTCGGTCGGTTCGGGCGGTCCGTTCATCGGTCTGTTCGGTACCGTGTACGGCATCATGACGTCGTTCATCGGCATCGCGAACACCAACACGACCAACCTCGCCGTCGTCGCGCCGGGTATCGCTGAAGCCCTGCTCGCCACCGGTATCGGTCTGTTCGCCGCTATCCCGGCCGTTATCTTCTACAACTACTTCCAGACCCGCATCTCGGCCTACGGCACGCGTTCGGAAGGTTTCGTTGCTGAACTGATGAACGCCATCTCGCGCCAGCTCGACAAGGGGGCGTAACACCCATGGCCGCCAAGCTTTCAGGCGGTGGGGGCGACAGGTTCAACGTCGAACAGAACAGCGAGATCAACGTTACGCCCTTCGTGGACGTTATGCTGGTGCTCCTGATCATCTTCATGGTGGCGGCTCCGCTGGCCTCCGTGTCGGTCGAAGTGAACCTGCCGCCGGCGGTGGCGAAATCCTCGCCGCCTCCATCCAAGCCGGTTTACGTCTCGATCAAACAGTCGGGGCAGCTCTACCTTGGTGACAACGAGACCAGCATCGATGAGCTGGGCTACGACATCACCAAGAACATGGGCCGTCGCGATCCGAGCAAGGAGCGCATCTTCATCCGGGCCGACGAAAAGGTTCGCTACGGGGCTTTCATGGAGGTGATGAACACCCTCCAGGATAACGGCTTCTATAGCGTGGCTCTCGTCGGACGGGATGATAGCCAGTAGGGGGTGATGCATGGCTGATCAAAATACGCCCGAGCATCGCCGCTACGATCCGCTCACCTCGGACGGTCCACGTCGCAAGAAGGGTTTCGGTGCCTTTGGTATCTCCCTGACGGTCGTGGCTGGTCTGCACGCGCTGCTCTTCGCCTACCTGGCGAAGCAGAAGTTCGAAGCCGTGTTCCAGGAGTACTCGGACGACGCGACGGTTGTGGAGCTGCCTCCGCCGCCGCCGCCGCCGCCGCCGCCTCCGCCGCCGCCGCCGCCGACCAATGAACCGCCGCCGCCTCCGGCCGTGGTTCAGCCGCGCCCGCCGGTGGCTCCGCCGCCGGACGTGACGCCGCCGCCGCCGCTGCCGATCCCTCCCGTTGAAAAGCGGGTGGAACAAACGGCTCCGCCGGTGATCTCGCCCACGCCGCCGGTTCCTTCGAACCCGCCGGCGCGTGCGTCGGTCATCACGCGTCCCGACTGGGCCCGTAAGCCCTCGGGTGAAGACATGGCCCGGTACTATCCGGACCGTGCTCAGCGGATGGAAGTCAGCGGTCGCGCGACGATCTCGTGCACCGTGACGGCTAAGGGCACTCTGGAAGGCTGCTCGGTGGTTTCCGAATCGCCGGCGGACATGGGCTTCGGCGATGCGGCTATCCGCTTGTCGCGCCTGTTCCGGATGAAGCCCAAGACCCTCGACGGCGCGCCCGTCGACGGTGGCCAGGTGACCGTCCCGCTGGTGTTCCAAGTCCCGCAATAGGGCCTGGATCACAGCGAAAGTTAGGAGACGCCCCGGAGTTTCGGCTCCGGGGCGTTTTCCGTTCAAAACATCGGGATCGGTGCTTGATCCCGACGGACGATCCCACTAAAGACAACGCCTCGCGATGAGCCGGCTTAGCTCAGTTGGTTAGAGCGCTAGATTGTGGATCTAGAGGTCCTCGGTTCGAGCCCGAGAGCTGGTACCATCGCAAGTCCTTGAAAAGCCCGGCCTAGCCGGGCTTTTTTCGTTTCTCACCTCGGTGTCTGCGGCGCTGGTCGTTCACCCTCTCGCGAGCGCTTGACGACCTGGGCGCTGTCTTGATGGCCCAGAGATTACCCGCTGACCTCAACGGGATGTCGCGGCCAGGCCGGCCAGTCGGCTCGCCAGACGAAGATCGTCCACGAAAGAGTGGTAGGCGTTTTCTCTCGCCGCAGCGTCCGGCAGGCGCAGCAGGTACGACGGATGAAAGGTCACGAGCCCCTGGACCCCGTCCGGCAAGGGCAGTGGGCGTCCTCTGGTTTCACGGAAGGGCGTTAGCCGCCCCATGACGCCGAAGGCGGCGGTCGCGCCCAGCATCACGATGACCGTGGGCCTGACCAACCGCCGCTCCGCGTCCAGCCACCATCGACACGCGCTCACCTCGCCTTGGGTGGGGGTCTTGTGCAGGCGGCGTTTCCCGCTGAGTTCATGCTTGAAGTGCTTCACCGCGTTCGTGACGTAGGTCTGCTCGCGCCGCACACCCACCTCGGCGAGCGCTCGGTCGAATATCCGTCCTGCAGGACCCACCAAGGGCCTGCCCGCAAGATCCTCCTGATCGCCGGGCTGTTCGCCGACAAACATCAGGGGCGCGCTTGGCGCCCCGTCACCCGGGACGCCCTGGGTCGCCTCCCGCCACAGATCGCAGCGCCGACAGACGCTGACGCCGGCGTGCACGGCGTCCAGAGTGGTCGGCGCACCAGCGTTGTAGGGCGCATCCCGAGCATGGCGC
Source organism: Caulobacter sp. SL161 (assembly GCF_026672375.1). Taxonomy (GTDB): domain Bacteria; phylum Pseudomonadota; class Alphaproteobacteria; order Caulobacterales; family Caulobacteraceae; genus Caulobacter. Next base: position 3,101,692 of record NZ_JAPPRA010000001.1, on the reverse strand, counting down.
TGCGCGGCCTTCAGAACGCGTTCTGACGGGGGACGCGGCGGCGTGGTGACCATGGCGGCGGCGCGATCTTGGGCGGCTTCGATAAGGCCAGGAATGAGCGCGGCCTCTGGGAGGTTCCGCCAGTACCGCTTGGGCATTTCCTGGCGCATCTGGCGTGGGTTGAGACGGGCCGGATTGAAAATCGACGCGTAGTAGGTTCGCCAGAGCGCTTCCTGGGCGTCTTCGGACGGCGCGTCGGCGGGATCCGCGCCCTCCGAAACCCATAGCCGCTCCCCGTTCCAGGCCACGCAGGCGTCGGGTGTCAGGATGGTCCAGTTCATGTTCGAGAAGCGGCGCGCGAAGAAGGGCGCTGTCGCCTCGGTCACCCGGTGGGCGGGTTCGAACCACGCCGCGTAGGTTTCCTCGGCTGCGTCCTCCACCCGGCGAAAGCGGACAAACGCCTTCATCTTGTGGGCGGCGCGGCTGACGGCCTTGGCCATGTCGCGGGCGCACGCCATATCCTGATCGGCGGGGTTCTCGATCAATCGCGGCTCGCGCTCCAGTCGCCAGAGAATGCGGTAGAGCAGGGCGAACCGATCCAGCGACCGGTTCAGCACGACCTGTTGAGCCATTTCCATGAAGGCGGCTGGAACGGCGAACGTCGTTGCCGCGTCCGTCACCGGCTCATCATTATCGAAGAGCTCGCGCTCCACCGTCCAGACGAGCGATTCGGGACGCGCGCCCTGGGCTCGCAGGACCCTGGCCGCCCTTCGCCAGCCGGCGAAATCGACCTCTGAGGCGAGGCGAACCACTTGCATCAGAACAGGCTCAACTGAACGGCCGGGCTCAAGACGGCCTTCAGGTCGTCGCGGTCGGTCAGGGCGCCGGGACGCCAGTCGGCCGTCACGACGAAAGGTTTGGCGCGTTTCACCACAGCGCCGACCCGCTTCAAATCGTCGAGCGTCAGCCGGGTGACCCGACGCGCGACAAGCACTCTGGCGACGGCCTTTGCGCCCAGGCCTGGGATCCGCAGCAGCGTCTCCTTGTCCGCGATCTGGACGTCGACGGGGAACCGGTCTCGATGCCTGAGCGCCCAGCTGGTCTTTGGGTCGACCGACAGGTCGAGGTCCTGGCCCGCCGCGACGATCTCGGACTGCGCGAAGCCGTAGAACCGCATCAGCCAATCGGCCTGATAGAGACGGTGCTCCCGGAGCAGCGGGGGTCGGACGAGCGGCAGCCGGTGGCTGGCGTCAGGGATGGGGCTGAATGCCGAGTAGTAGACGCGGCTGAGCCGATAGGCGCCGTACAGGTTGGCGCTGCGTGACAGGATATCTCCATCCTTGGCCTCGTCGGCGCCGACGATCAGCTGGGTGGACTGGCTCCGCGCAAAGGCGCGACGGCGGGCCTTTCGCCCTGGCTCGGCATGGTCGTCGATGGCCAGTCGCATGCGCCCCATGGCGCGCTTGATGTCGGTGGGGTCCTTTTCGGGCGCCAGGGCCTTCAAGCTGTCGTCGCGCGGCAGCTCGATATTGATCGACACCCGATCGGCGTAGAGACCCGCTTCCGCCGCGAGCTCGGGCGAGGCCTCGGGGATCAGCTTCAGGTGGATGTAGCCTCGGAAGTCATGCTCGAGCCGCAGCGACTTGGCCACCCGAACCATCTCTTCCATCGTGTAGTCCCCGGATCGGATGACACCCGACGACAGGAACAGGCCCTCGATATAGTTGCGCTTGTAGAAGTTGAGGGTGAGATCGACGACCTCCTGCACGGTGAACCGCGCCCGGGGCGTGTTCGACGAGATCCGGTTGATGCAGTAGGCGCAGTCGTAGATGCAGAAGTTGGTCAGCAGGATCTTCAGCAGGCTGATGCAGCGTCCGTCGGGCGCATAGGCGTGACAGATGCCCATGCCGTCCGTCGAGCCTACACCCTTGCCGTTCAGTGAGTTGCGTTTGACGGCCCCGGAAGATGCGCAGGATGCGTCATACTTTGCGGCGTCGGATAGAATGGCGAGCTTGCGCCGAAGATCGAGAACGGCCATGTTGAGCACGGTATCGTTCTTGTTTTGTTCTGAAAAGACTTAGGGTGCAACATCCGCACGAGGCTGGATGTCGCACCCCGAAGTCGCAGCGAGAGACCAGCGCCCGAAGGGCCGGCCCCCTCTGAAGGCTTAGCCGTTGACGGCGTCCTTCAGTTGCTTGGCCGGCGTGAAGCCGACCTTCTTGCTGGCGGCGATTTCGATGGTCGCGCCGGTGGCCGGGTTGCGGCCGGTGCGGGCCGGCTTAGCCTGGACCTTGAACTTGCCGAAGCCGGGGATCGAGACTTCTTCGCCCTTCACGGCGGCGTCGGAGATCGACTTGAAGACGCCGTCGATGATGGCCTTGGCCTGGGTCTTCGTCAGTTTTTCGTCGGCGGCGACAGCGGCGTCGACCAGATCGGAAACGTTCATCTTCTCAAGCTCATTCCTGTGAATCAGGGAAGTTCGAGCCTGACGACGCCGATCGCGTTTGTCACCCGTTAGGAAAGGTTAAAATGCCGATTCACGGGGACAAAACGCCCGTGGGGGCGGGGTTTTTTGCGATTGATGCGCCTCGCGGACGCGGAAGGAGGGCGTGAAAAGTCTACAGGACCGGAAATCGAGGACGCTCGAACCATGCGACGCGTACAATTCTCCCCCTCTGAAAACCAAAAGACCCCGCTGTTCGCGGGGTCTGTCGTTCCGTCTTGCACGGTCCAAGAACGGGGCTGACCGGCCCTCAGGGGGCGTCGTCGTCCACCATGGCGCGGACGAGATCCACCACGCGGCGACGCAGACGCCGGTCGGCGAGACGCGGGAAGAGGCTGGCTAGCTCGAGGCCCTCGGGCGTCGACACGAACTCGGTCATACGCTGAGCAAACCCGTCATCGACGCCGCCGTCGGTATCCTCGAGTCCTTCAAAGAAGTACGACACTGGCGCCTGAAGCAGTTTTGCCGCGTCATAGAGCTTGCTGGCGCTGATGCGGTTCGCGCCCCGCTCGTACTTCTGAATCTGCTGAAAGGTGATGCCAAGGGCGTCTGCAACCTGGGTCTGGCTAAGACCCATCATCTTGCGACGAATTCTCAGCCGGGCCCCAACGTAGAGATCAACGGGATGGGCTTGTTCGGCTGCGGGTCGATCGTTCATCCGCGTTTATTTCCTTCGATACCGGTAAACGGCTGTCCGTAAGTCTTAACGGATATAGACCGAGCTTGGCTGCGTCGTCACGCGCGAGGATGCACGGAACGGGTCTTCGCGCTGAAGTGTCGCGCTGTATGGTTTATCTTTATGGTTGATCCCCAGGCCTTACGCGTTGTTTCGGGCTTGACGTCAGGGGTCTCTAAAGGTGTGTGGCGCGCCATGAAACTTCGATCAGGCGCGCGCATCGCCGTGGCGGGAGCCGGGGCCTTGGGATCCGCTGTGGCCCTGCGGTTGGCGCAACGGGGTTTCAGGGTGACGGTCTTCGACCCATCGCCAGGCGACGCGAACGCGTCCGGTGTCGCCGCGGGCATGCTGGCGCCGGTCAGTGAAGCCCTGTTCGACCCCGCTTCGCGCAGCCACCTCGACATCATGAAGCGCGCGCGGGACCTTTGGCCCGACTTCGCGCGTGCGCTTGGCCTTGGGCTGGAGCGGGATGGCGTGCGGATCGAGGGCTCCGACGCCTGGCGAAGCGAGGTCGCCTCGCGCCTTGGGGCCCTGGGCGAGCCTGCGGGCGCCTTCATCGCAGAGGACTGGCGCATCGACGCGCGAGCGGGGCTGATGGCGCTGCGAGGGGCCGCCAGCGAAGCCGGCGCCGTATTCCGAGCGCTTGCGGTGCGCGGCTTCGAGGCTGGCGTGCTTGAGCTGGCGGATGGCGGGGACGAGCCTTTCGACACCCTGATCCTGGCCACGGGGCCGGGACTTCGACAGGGGGAGATCGCTCCGGAAACCCGGATGCTCTCGCCCATCAAGGGGCAAATCCTGCGCTTGGCGGCGCGCGACGATGACGGCGCGCCGGTGGTTCGCGGTGAGGGCGTCTACCTTGCGCCTGGGGCCGTCCTGGCGGTCGGAGCGACGATGGAGCACGGTCGCGACGACTTGACCCCCGACCTTGAGGCGACCCTTGGCCTTCGACGAGCGGCGGCCGCGTTGCGTCCAGACCTCGATCTGGAAAGCGCAAAGGTCGAGGTCGGGGTTCGTGTGACCACGCCAGATGGCCTCCCCCTTGTGGGGTGGAGCCGGACGCCGGGGGTGATGCTCGCTGTGGGCGCTCGCCGGAATGGCTGGTTGTTCGCGCCGCTTGTGGCTGACATGGTCGCGGCTTATCTGACAGGTGATAACCTGGGCCCGGACGCTGCCGCCATGGATGCGCGGCGCTTCGAGAAGCCCGAGACCTAAGCAACAAGAACACGCAGGGGAGTAGGCCAATGTCCGGATTCTGGTTGACCGAGGAGCAAGAGGCCATCCGCGAAGGCGTGGCCAAGGTTTGCGCCGCGTTTGACGACGAGTACTGGCGTCGAACTGACGAAACCGGCGAGTTCCCCGAGGCGTTCGTCGCCGCCATCGCTGAAGGCGGCTGGCTGGGCGTGGCCATGCCGGAAAGCGTGGGCGGCGCGGGTCTTGGCCTGACCGAGGCGGCGGTGATGATGCAGACGGTCGCTCAGTCCGGCGCCGGCTTTTCGGGCGCGTCGGCGATTCACCTGAACATCTTCGGTCCCATGCCGCTGGTGAAGTTCGGCTCCGACGAGCAGCGCAACCGCCTTCTGCCTCGGATCATCTCGGGCGAGGACAAGATGTGCTTCGCTGTCACCGAGCCGAACTCGGGCCTGGATACCTCGAGCCTTGAGACCCGGGCCGAGAAGGTGGAGGGCGGCTACCGCCTGAACGGCCGCAAGATCTGGACGACCGGCGCCCAGCGCGCCAACAAGATCCTGATCATCGCGCGCACGACGCCCAAGGATCAGTGCGCCAAGCCGCACCAGGGCCTGTCACTGTTCTATACTGATCGCGAGAATATCGAGGCCAAGCCGATCCCTAAGATGGGGCGCAAGGCCGTCGAGTGTAACATGCTCTTTATCGAGGACCTGTTCGTCCCGGCTCAGGACCTCGTGGGCGAGGAGGGCAAGGGCTTCCAGTACCTGTTGCACGGGCTCAACCCCGAGCGGGTGCTGTTCGCCGTCGAAGCCATCGGTCTTGGCCGCGCGGCGCTGGCCAAGGCCACGACCTACGCCAACGAACGGATCGTCTTCGGCCGTCCGATCGGTCAGAACCAGGGCGTGGCCCATCCGCTGGCCAAGTCGTGGGCCGAGCTGGAGGCCGCCAACCTGTTGGCCTTCAAGGCCGCGTCGCTCTACGACCAGGGCAAGGAGTGCGGCGCCGAAGCCAACGCCGCCAAGTATCTGGGCGCCGAGGCCGGGTTCCACGCCTGCGAGGCGTCGGTGCTGGCGCACGGCGGCATGGGCTACGCCAAGGAATACGACGTCGAGCGCTACTTCCGCGAAGCGATGATCGCCCGCATCGCGCCGGTCAGCCGCGAAATGATCCTGAACTTCATCGCCGAGCGCGTTCTGGGCCTGCCCAAGAGCTACTGACACGGAGATGGCCGGGCCGCGGGAAGGCTTGCGGCCCGGCCTCCGCTTCAACGCCGGAGGTCGGGCGTCTGCGTCAAGGGGCTGTCAGGCGCCCGCGTTGAAGCGGATGGGGATGCGAACCGTCGCGCCATCGACCGGTTCGCCGTTTTCGGTCTGTGGCTTCATCCTGAAAAACCGCGAGATCTTCAGCGCGGCGACGCCGAAGCCCTCGTCAGCAGGCGTCTCTGCGGCGACCACGCAGTCCCGCACCGTGCCGTTCAGCGCGACCGTGCAGCTTAGGGTCGCCTGCCCCGACAGTCCGCGGCGCTGGGCGCTTTCGGGATAGTAGCGAGCCATCTCATCGGCCGAGGGAATTCGCTGCCAGTTGGCGCGCGTGATCACCTTGGGCGGCGGTTGGGGCGGCGATGGCGGCGTCGTCGCGGTGGGCGCCAGGGTGGTGACCGGGCCGGTTGTGGCGGGCCCCGCCGCAATGATCCGGGGATCGGCGAAGAGCGGCGGCGGGGTCTCAAGCGGCGTCGGCGCGGGAATGTGCAGTTTCGGTGCGGCGGCCGCTGGGGGAGGCTTCTCCGTGGGCGGCGGCGGGGGCGGCGGCTTCGGCGTGAGAGGCACGGTTTCGACGATGAAGCCGGTGTCCGGCGACATGAGCGGCAGGGGCTGGGTCCACTTCTGATAGGCGAGATATCCGATCAGCGCGACATGCAGCGCACCGGAAATCCCCAGCCCGATCAGCAGCACCTTGGCGGGTTTGGGCGGCGGGTTGTCCAGTCCGGGGATGCCGGAGCCATTGGGATTCAGGGCCAGGGCCATATCTACCTCCCACAGAAAATTACGACTGTAGGATCAGGTCAGCATGGGGTGTGGTGATTGTAAATTGACAATCGTAATCCGGGCTTCGATTTTTCTTACGCCTGTAAGACATGGAGCGGCGTGCGCTCTGGTCGCACCCCTCGAAGAACGTGGTTAATCGTGGATTAACCATGATCGGCGACTCCTGAGCACATGCCCGCCGTCAACTCCCTCCGCAATGTCGTCGAGTCGGCGATCCAGCGCGCGTCGAACGCGACGGGGGTCGACTTCACGTTCCTGATGGGCACCGCGAAACGCGAGAGCGGATTCAATCCCGGCGCCAAGGCCAGGACGTCATCGGCGTCCGGCCTCTTCCAGTTCGTCGACCAGACCTGGCTGGCGACCCTCAAGAAGCACGGCTCCAAGTACGGTTACGCGCGCTATGCCGACCTGATCAGCCAGGGCGCCGACGGCCGCTATCGGGTCGAGGGCGACGAGGCGCGGAAGGCGGTGCTGGGGCTGAAGATGGATCCGCACGCGGCCTCATTGATGGCGGGAGAGCTGGCGTCGGATCACGCCTCCTACCTGCGTGGTCGGGTCGGGCGCACGCCCACGGCAGGAGAGCTCTACGCCGCGCATTTTCTGGGGCCGCAGGGCTCGGCGCGCCTGATCCAGGCCGTCTCGGTCTCGCCCGGCGCCAACGCTGCGGCGATGTTCCCGGAGGCCGCCCAAGCCAATCGCTCGATCTTCTATCGTGATGGCCGTCCCACGACCGTCGGCGAGCTTTATGCCAACCTGACCAAGACGGGCGGCGCCTCGCGTGTTGCTGATCCCGCTCCGGGGCGTGGCGCGTCTGACGATCAGGGGTTCATCCAGTACGCCACCGGACGCCGTCTGGAACGGATCCGGCAGCAGGAAGCTGTGGTGGACCTGATCCTGCGTGGCTCTCAGGACGTCAATAGCCCCTTCGGCGACAGCGGCGGCGGCATGGGCGCAGGGCAACGCATCGCCAGTTCTATGTTCTCGGCCGAGATGCTGCGTGTGCTCGCCGAGGCCAATGACAAGGTCAAGCAGCGCTGACCCTGGTCAGGGCCGCCACCTGATCTTCTGACCATCCCAGTTCCCGGAACACCGCCGCCGTATCCGCGCCGAGCTTTGGCGCAGGACCGCGCGGACCGTCTGGCGCGCCAGGGAAACGGGCCGGCGCCGCCGGCGCCTTGAAGGTCCCGCCCGCGCCGTCCGGCGTGTCGACGAAGCAGCCGGCCGCCTCGGCCTGGGCGTCCAGCGCCAGTTCGCGCGGCGTCTGATAGGGCGCCCAGGTGATGTCTCCCGCGTCGAGCGCAGCGGCGGCGGCGTCATAGGTCATCGACCCGAAGGCCTCGTCGAAGATATCGACCAGCGCCTGGCCATGTTCGCGCCGAGCCTTGGCTGTGGCGAAGCGCGGATCGTCGACCAGTTCATGTCGTCCGGCGGCGGCGGCGATCTGCGGCCAGTCGACCGAGCCCTGACGCGGCAGCAAGCAGATCCAGCGGCCGTCGGAGGTCTTGTAGAAATTGGCCAAGGGCTGCACGGCTTCGCGACGGCCGCGCGTGGAAGCCAGTTTCCCGAACCGGAGCTGGATCGCCATGTCCGAACCGATCGCATAGACGCCGGTGCGCAGCAGCGAGGTCTCCACCAGTCGGCCGACGCCGGTCCGGGTGCGCTCGTGAACCGCCGCCAGGATGGCTGACACGGTCGCCAGAGAGGTCACATGGTCGCCCATGCCCGTCCGGATCGGAAAGGGTTCGGTTCCTTTGGGCGCGGTGATCGCACCGACGCCCGCGCGCGACCAGAAGGCGGCGACGTCCATCCCCGGCTTGTCGGCATCCGGACCGGTCAGGCCATAGCCCGAAAGGCTGCAGTAGATCAGGCGCGGATTGACGGCCTTGAGCGCTTCATAGTCTAGGCTGGCCCGAGCCAGGGCCGCCGACCGCACATTGGTCAGGAAGATATCGGCGGTGGCCACCAAGGCCTTCAGCGCCTCGCGCCCCAGATCGCTGCGGATATCCAGCACAACGGCCCGCTTGCCGCGATTGTCGAGTTCGAAGACGGGATTGGCGTCCTGATCCGAGCCGATGGTGTCGAAGAACCGCCGCATCGGGTCGCCTTCGGGCGACTCGACCTTGATGACGTCGGCGCCCCAATCGGCCATCACGCCGGCGGCGCCGGGGGCGGCGATGTAGGTCGCCAGTTCGACGACGCGCAGGCCTTCCAGCATCGCTCCCTCCCACTTGTTCTCGTTGCCTACGAGGATGGGCGAGGGGGCTTGCCGAGGGAAGGCTTACTCTGCGGAAAGGGCTCTGTTTCAAAAGTTTAGGGCGTTCTTCGATCCGATCACCGTTTCACACGGATCGGAGAACGCTCTAGGCGGCGACCTTGGCGGGATCGGTCCGCTCCAGGGCGGCTGCATCGGCCAGGGCACGCGCCACACCGGCCACGCTGACAGGTTTGCGCAGCACGATCTCGGCGCCGGCTTCCAGGAACTCGGCCGCCTCTTCGGCGTCGCCATCGATGACCGCGACGATCGGGGTTTGTCGGTTCGGGCCATCGCCCTGCCGCAGAGCGGATGCGGCTTCCGGGCCGTCCATCACGGGCATGCGGTGATCCAGCATCAGGAGGTCGAACTCGGCGATCTTGGCCAGGTCCGCCGCCCGTCGGCCGTTGGCGGCATGCACCACCTGGTGGCCGAGTTGCTCCAGCACCGCACGGAGCATGGCGGCGTTGAGCGCGTCGTCCTCGGCGATCAGAACCCGAAGGGTGCGGGGCGCCCCAGGGGTCTCCGCTACGGCGGTGTCGTGCGTTTCTTCCTGTTCGTCCTTCGCGACAAGATCGAAGGGCAGGGTGAGGGTGAAGCAGCTACCGACGCCCACTGCGCTGCTTGCCTCCAGCGCGCCGCCCATCAGCCGCGCCAGCTGACGCGACAGCGACAGGCCAAGGCCCGCCCCGTTCACCCCCGCACCGGTGCGCTCGACGCGCCGGAAGGGTTCGAACGCCTGCTCCAGCTCTTCAGTGGAGAGGCCCGGTCCTGTGTCTGCGACCTCGATGGCGATCCGGTCGTCGCGGAGTTCCAGCCGCACTTCGACCCGGCCGCGAACCGTATACTTGACCGCATTGCCCAGCAGGTTCGAGACGATCTGGCGGGTGCGTAGCGCGTCTGCGATCGCAGCGCCCTTGGCGCGCTCTCGGAGAAGCGGGTCGACGTGGACCGACAGCTCCAGACCCTTGGCCGCCGCATGCGGCTTGTCCAGCAGGGCCAGATCCTGAACCAATCGAACCGGATCGAAGGGACGGGCGTCGACCTGAAGCCGGCCGGACTCGGCGGTCTCGGAATCGAGGGTGGCGTTCAGGACGGCGATCAGGTCTTGGGCTGCGTCGAGGGCGGCGTTCAGCTGTTCGCGCGAAGGCGCGGCGCGGCCGCCTCGACCGGCGGCCGCGGCCAGCACGTGCGTGACGCCGGTCAGGCCGTTGCGAATTTCATGGCTCAGCGTCGCGACGATGTCGGACTTCGAGCGCGCGGTTCGTTCGGCCTCCTCCAGCACCCGCAGACGCTCCACCACGAGCTGCTCGTGGGAGATCGCCAGGTCGTGCTGCCGGCGGAACATGCGGTTGAGGATCAGCGCCAGCGTCATCGCTAGGGCGGTGGCGCCAAAGGTCAGTTCGCCGGCGTGGCGACTGTCGGCGCTTGAGAACTGCGCCAGCAGCGGGCCAGCGGCGGCCAGCGGCGCAATGATCAGCAGGCCCGGCAGATAGGGCGCGGCGAAGAAGGCGCAGAGCACGGCTCCGGCGGTCGCCAGCAAAAGCAGTGTCTCGCGGGCGGGGCCGGCGTTATGGGCGAAGGCCGAGATCTGCATCACCGCCAGCGCCCACAGGACGCCGCAAAGCACCTGAACACGGGCTCGTCGGGCCAGATCTTGCGACGGTTCGTCGCGCATCCAGCTCACCGCTGCGTAGAAGACGCCCCAGTTGATCGCAAAGATGGCGAAGCTGGCGGTCATCCACAGGGGATTGCCGGCGAACGAACCGACCCAGACGAACAGGGGCAGGCTGACGGCGAAAACACCGAGCGCGTAAGGCAACAGCGCGGCCTGGGCGTCCAGGGCTTTGAGCACTTGGGCGCCGTCCGTCGGTGTCACTGCTGGGCGGCGCTCGGCGAACAAGGTCGCGCTCCTCTCGGTTGAGGGAGGAGATTAGTCGAGCGTGGTTTGCGCCCCGTTACGGCTTATCGTTAATCCACAGCTTCCTGGCTCAAACAATCATTAAGCCTAACCGTCGAGGATGCGACTCTACGCATAGCTCCCAGCGGGCGAACCATGGCCACCACACGCGCAGCACTCACCGACGCCGACATTCGCATGCTTGTGAAGGGCGCGACGCCCGACGAACGCGCCCTTGCGGCGCACAAGCTTTGTCGGAGCATCGATCGCTCGGTCCTCTCGGAGGAGGAGCGAGAGGTCGCGCACGACATTCTTCGCGTGATGGCCGCCGACGCCGCCGAACTGGTGCGTCGGGCCATGGCGGTAACGCTCAAGAACTCGCTGGCCCTGCCGCCGGATGTGGCCAACAGGCTCGCCCGCGATGTCGAAAGCGTCAGTCTTCCGATCATCAGTTTCTCGCCCGTTTTCACCGACACTGACCTCGCCGAAATCGTCAAGGTCGGCGGGCCTGTGCGCCAGATGGCGGTCGCCAAACGCCCCAAGCTGTCGAGCAAGATCACGACCCTGCTGGTCGAACAGGGCACGGAGGACGTGGTCGCAACGGTCTGCGCTAACGACAATGCGCGCTTCTCGGAAGTCTCGCTGCAAAAGGCGCTCGACCGCTTCGCCAAGTCCGAGCAGGTGCTGCAGGCTGTGGCCTATCGGTCGGCCTTGCCGCTGGCGGTCACCGAACGCCTGATCGACATGGTCGGCGAGCAGCTGCGCGACCATATCCTGACCAGCCACGCGTTGTCGCCCGAACGCACCATGGAGCTGATCCTCGGCGCCACCGAGCGCGCGACGATCGACCTCGTCGATCAGGCGGGCCGCGCGGCGGACCCCAAGGCGTTCGTCGCTCACCTCAACAAGATGGGGCGTCTGTCGCCTTCCTTGATCCTCCGCGCCCTCGCGCATGGGCACATGAGCTTCTTCGAGTGGGCCGTCGCTGAGTTGGCGGGTGTCCCGCACCACCGTACGTGGTTGATGATCCACGACGCTGGCCCCTTGGGTCTCAAGGCGATCTGCGAGCGGGCGGGTCTGCCCTCGCGTCTCTACTCGGCCTTCCGGGCTGGTGTGGATGCGTTCCACGGGCTGGAGTTCGACGGCGGCGCGCATGATCGCGAGCGCTTCCAGGAGCACATGATCCAGCGCTTCCTGACCTCGTCCCATATCGCGTCGCGCGAGGACAGCGAGTATCTGCTGGAGCGGATGGATCGCAGCGCCAGCAAGCGCCGCGCGCAGTCGGCCTGAGTCTCCGGAACCTAACACTTGTTCGAAAGGGGTCTGGGCAAGCGTCGTCGCGGGCGCCAGACTTCTCGACATGGCTGAGTCATCCCTGAGCGCGATCCGCCCCGCTGCGACCATACTGCTACTTCGAGATGTGCCGACGTTCGAAGTCCTGATGGTCAAGCGGCACCACCAGATAGATTTCGCGGCGGGCGCCCTGGTCTTTCCCGGCGGCAAGAGCCATCAGGGCGATAGCGACCCGCGCTGGCGTGATCTGGCGATCGGCTTCGACGTCACTGACCAGGACGGCGCGGCCTTGCGCATCGCCGCGCTTCGCGAGGCCTATGAAGAAGCCGGAATCCTGCTCGCTCGCGACCGTGACGGAGCTTTCTATGCGGGGGAGGCGGCCAAGGACATTCGCGCCGCTGTCGCCGAGGACAAGGTCGCCTTCATTGATGTCATCGAGGATCTCGGGCTGAAGCTCGACCTTGCGGCGCTGACGGTTTTCGCGCGCTGGATCACGCCCAAGCTGATGCCCAAGCGTTTCGACACATGGTTCTACGTCGCTCATGCGCCGCTGGCCCAGCAGGCGATCTGCGACGGCCACGAGGCCGTGGACGCCGAGTGGATCGCGCCGGCCAGGGCTCTGGAGTTGGCGGCCTCGGGCGAGCGGAAGGTTATCTTTCCCACGCGCATGAACCTGCAACTGCTCGCCGAAAGCCAGGATCCTTCGGACGCCGTCTCTCGCTCGACCAGCCGCCCTTTGGTGACGGTCGAGCCCTGGGTGGACGGGGCTGTCCTGCGCATCCCCGAAGACGCCGGGTACGGCGCCGTGACCGAGCCTCTGGACGCCCTCTAGTTCTGGATCGCCGGCCCGGCGGCGTTGACCCAGGTCACGACCTCGCCCAGCACCTGGGCGAGGGCCTGGTCATAGGCGGGAACGATCGCCGAGACGCGGTTGTCGTCGGCCTTGATGCGGGCCTCGAAGACCTGATCGCTCACCAGCGTCCGGTCCTGGTTGCGGTTGAGTACGCCGCGTACGCGCACGACCACCTCTGGCGCGCTCTTGGGGCCATTGACGTACTGGGCCTCGAAGGTTTGGACCTCCAGGCGCAGCACGAGGTCCGCCTTGGCGATCTCGCCCCGGCCAATCAGGCGCGCGCGCCCCTGATCGGTCTGGAAGGCGCTCGCCACCGCTTCTTCGAACAGGACGAAGGCCGGCGAGACCCAGCGTGCGTCGGCGATATAGGCGACCTCGCCGCGGGTGCTGGTCAGCAGGCGATCACCCGCCGAGGCGCGGGTGAACGTGGTCGGCGCCTTCAGGACGCTGAATACTGCGCCCTTGGGGCCCTTGGGGACGCTGACGTCCGCCTGGCCGAAACGGTAAAGGGTCGCCGGCTCGCTTTCCGGGAAGACGCTGATACAGGCCGAAAGGCTCAAGGCGAGAGCGGTCGCGGCGACGACCTTGGCGACACGGCGCGGCGCTTTGCGGTTCATCGGGCTCACGGCTTGACCTCCACTTCCTTGGCGGGCGCCTTGCCGACAACGCCACGGGGGTTCTGTTCGACCTCGCCGACCAAGCGGTCCAGCGACTCGGCGGCCGACTGCAGCGTGACGATGGCGGACGACAGCTGCGGCAGGCCGGTGGTGGCGAAGTCGCTGGCGGGGCCTTCCAGTTTCGTGATCATGCCGCGCGCGTCCTTGGCGGCGGCCTTCAGTTCGGCGGCCGCGTCGCCCAGTTCGGTAAGGGTGCGCTTGGCGTCACTCTCAACCAGGGTGTTGGCGCTATTGGACAGTTCGGTGATCGACTGGGCCGTCTGGTCGATGCTCTGCAGCGCCTTCTGGGCGTCCGCCAGGATCTCCTTGCGGTCGCGCATTTCCTGCGTGACGGCCTGGACGTTGGTCAAGGTCGCGCCGAAGCTCTTGATGTTGCGATCGGACAGCACGCGATTGACGCGGTCGAGCGCCTCGATGGTTCGGGTCAGCACCGTGCCGCCGCCTTCGAGCAGATCGGAAAGGGCGCTGCGCTGGGTGCGGATGACGGGCACCTTGCCGGTCTTGACGGTGTCCTTCAGCAGCTCCTTGTTCGGCGCGCCGGCGGTGATCTGCACATAGTTCACGCCGGTGATGCCCTGCGGCTCCAGCGTCGCGTAGCTGTCGACCTTGATCGGCACGTCAGACGTCACCCGCACGCGCGCGATCACGCGGTTCGTGTCGGTCTTGTCGAGCTCGATCCGGGTGACCTCCCCGACCTTGATGCCGTTGAAATGCACCTCACCGCCCTGGGACAGGCCGCGCACCGGACCGACGAACAGGATGTCGTACACGTCATAGTCGCGGTTGAAGCTCAGCTTGGCCAGCCAGACCGCGAAAATCACCAGGCCCATGAAGAGCGCCAGCGATATGGCTCCGACCAGGGCGTAGTTGGCGTTTCTTTCCATCAGTCGTCGGTCCTCGACTTGGCGTGTTCCTTGGCGGCCGCGGCGGCGCGCCCTCGGGGGCCTAGGAAGTACTGTTTGATCCAGGGATGGTCTGAACGCTCGAGTTCACCAACCGGCGCCACGGTCACCACCTTCTTGTCGGCCAGCACCGCCACCCGGTCGGTGATCGTGTAGAGGCTGTCCAGGTCATGGGTGATCATGAAGACGGTCAATTCGAGGCTGTCGGAGAGGTCCTTGATCAAGGCGTCAAAAGCTTGGGCCCCGATGGGATCAAGGCCGGCGGTGGGCTCGTCCAGGAACAGCAGTTCCGGGTCCATGGCCAGCGCGCGCGCCAGGCCCGCGCGTTTTCTCATGCCGCCGGACAGTTCGGCGGGCTTGAGGGTCGCGGCTCTGGCGGGCAGACCCACCATGGCGATCTTCAAGTCGGCGATCGCCTCGACCTCGCTGCGCGGCAATCGCGTGTGCTCATAGAGCGGCGCGGCCACGTTCTCGCGCACCGTCAGGTTCGAGAACAGCGCGCCTTGCTGAAACAGGACGCCCCAGCGCCGCTCGACCGACGACCACCGCCGGCGCGAGGCGATACGCATGTCGCCGCCGAACAGCCGCACATGCCCGTCATCGGGGATCTTCAGACCGATGATGCTGTTGAGCAGAACCGACTTGCCCGAGCCCGAACCGCCCACGACGCCCAGAATCTCGCCCCGCTCGACCTTCAGATCGAGGCCGTCGTGCACGACGTTGTCGCCAAACCGCGACACCAGGCCCCGGACCTCGATCGGATATCTTTCAGCGTCGGGGGTTTCGGCGCCCGGCGCGTCGAACGCGGGGGCGGTCATATGTCCAACTCCATGTAGATCAGGGCGAAGACCGCATCGATCAGGATGATGGCGAAGATGGCGTGCACCACCGCCGCCGTCACGCGACGACCCAGGGATTCGATGTCCTTGCCGACCTCCATGCCCTGGCGGCAGCCGATCGCGGCGATCACCATGGCCATCACCGGAGCCTTGGACAGGCCGATCCAGAAATGGGTGGCGCCGACATAATCCACGATCCGCTGCAGGAAGAACGTTGGGGACAGGTCCAGCACGCTCCAGACGACGAGAATGCCACCGGCCAGGCCGGCGATCGTCGCCACGAAGGTCAGCAGCGGGATGGTCAGCAGCAGCGCGGCGAAGCGGGGCAGCACCAGCGCCTCATAGGGATCCACGCCCATGACCTGCATGGCGTCGATTTCCTGGTTCATCTTCATCGAGCCGATTTCGGCCGCGAAGCTGGAGGCCGACCGGCCGGCCAGCAGAATGGCGGTGATCAGGATGTTGAACTCCCGCATCACCGAGATGCCGATCAACTCGACCGCGTAAACCTGCGCGCCGAAGTCTGTCAGCATGTTGGCGCCCAGCAACGCCACCACCGCGCCAATGAAGAAGGTTGTGGTCGCGATGATCGGCATGGCGTCCAGCCCCGCACGCTCGCAAAGCGCTACGATGGGCGCCCAGCGAATTCTGTGCGGAGAGACGATGCTGCGGCCGAGCGCCACCAGGAGGTGGCCCAGAAAAACCAGGGTGCCATAGCCGTCCGCGAATAGCCCGAAGACCCCGCGCCCGATCCGCTCAAGCAGGGCGTAGAACCCGGTTGGCCGGGCGGCGCGTTGAGGTTCGACCTGGATGGCCGCGCCCACCAGTTCCAGCAGGCGCAAGACCTGCTTGCGAGCGATGATCCTGTCTGACTTCAGTCGATCCCCCGCCGCCCGCAGGATCGCATAGGCGCCGGCGGTGTCGCAGCGGTTGACGCCGGTAAGGTCAAAGCGCAGATCGCGACGGTCTTCGAGCGCCTCGGCGAGGCGAGGCCCGGCGTCAAACAGGCCCCGCGCCGTCCAGTCCCCGGCGAGTACGGCGACCAGGCCTCCGTCCTGTTCGGTAAGGGTGAAGTCCGCCGGAAGCGCCATGAAGTCCTTGGGGTCTGGTCCCGGTTATATCCAAGCCCACGCAAGGGCCTGACAAGCCCAAAACGCGCCAAAGCGCAGCTTGGTTCTCACTATGGCGAAGATTGGGAGACGGTGCGGCCACGGGGCGCATCGCGCCAAACTTCAATCTTGGTTAACAGATTCCGTTCACCAACATGGTCAACCAATTCTTACCAGCGAGTCGGAGTTCCCTGGCATGAGCGCCAACGCCAAGCTTGATCAGCGCATGGCCTTCATGCGTTTTGACGAGCGGTCTCGCGCCCATCTGCGAGCGATCAAGCCCGTCATTGACGCCGAGATCGGGGCCGCGCTGGGCAAGTTCTACAGCCAGGTGCGGTTGTTCCCCGACACGCGCGTGAAGTTCCGCGATGACGGCCACATGGCCGGCGCCGAACGCGCCCAGGCGGCGCACTGGCGCCGCATCGCTGAGGCCGGCTACGGCGAAGGCTACGTCCGCGACGTCGAGCGCATCGGCCGCTCCCATGCCGACGCCGACATTGCGCCGCAATGGTACATCGGCGGCTACGCGCTCGTGGTCGAGGAAGTGATGCGAGCCCTCGTGTCTAAGCGGGCCAAGGGGCTGTTCAACAGCGCCAAGTCGGACGCCGAACTGGCCGACGGGCTGTCGGCGCTGATCAAGGCCGCGTTCCTCGACATGGATCTGGCGGTCTCCACCTACATCGATGTCCTGCTGGAGGAGCGCGAAGCCCTTGAGCGTGAACGCGAGGAAGCCGAGCATCGCCAGGCTGCGGCGGTCAAGGCTGTGGGGGAGGCGCTAGCGCGCCTGGCCGCAGGCGATCTTTCGGCGCGGGTCGAGGGCGATCTGTCGCCGGAGTTTTATGGCCTGAAGGCTGACTTTGAGCAGGCCACCTCCGCCCTGACCGAAGCCATGAGCGCCGTTGAGCGCGCCGCTGGCGGTATCCGCGCCGGGGCGGACGGTATCGCCCATAGCGCCGAGGATTTGTCGCAGCGCACCGAGCAGCAAGCCGCAACGCTTGAGCAGACCGCAGCGGCGGTGGAGGAGCTGACCAGCGCGGTGGGCAAGACCGCCCGCGGCGCGCGCGAAGTCTCCTCACGGGTCAGCGAGGCCTCCGCAGAGGTCGAACGTTCCGGCGATATCGTCACGCGCGCCGCCGAGGCCATGACGAAGATCGAAGCTCAGTCGCAGCAGGTGAACCAGATCCTGGGTATGATCGACGAAATCGCCTTCCAGACCAACCTTCTGGCCCTCAATGCGGGCGTCGAGGCGGCGCGCGCTGGCGACTCGGGCAAGGGCTTTGCGGTGGTCGCTCAGGAAGTGCGGGCCCTGGCCCAGCGTTCGGCGCAAGCCGCCAGCGATATCAAGTCTCTGATCACCCAGAGCAGCCGTCAGGTCAGCGAGGGCGTGGACCTGGTCGGCCAGACGGGCGAAGCGCTTCGTGGCATCCACGAGAAGGTCGGCGGCATCGACGAACTGGTGAACGCCATCGCGGCGTCCGCCAGCGAACAGGCCACCGCCCTGGGGCAGGTAAACGCCGCCGTGACCCAGCTCGACCAGGTGACCCAGCGCAACGCCGCCATGGTCTCGCAATCGACCGACGCCACCCACGCGCTCCGTGTCGAGGCGGCCGATCTGTCGAACCGCGTCGGGGCTTTCCGCCTGGGGGCTCGGTCACAGCCGACCCACCAGGAACAGCCCGCCGAGAATCCCGTGCACGCCGCCCGCGCGCGCGTCGCCGCCTTCGCCCGTCCCGGGCGCTGATCAGCAAGGTCACTCGGCGTTCGACTGAGGCGTGGCGGCTGTCGCCTCAGCGAGGCGGCGGGGCCGTCGAGGCGCGGTGGATCAGCGTGAAGGGCAGCAGTTCGTCCACGGGGCGCTCTGTGGAGGCGCCACCCCGCGAGCGTCCGATCAGCAGCTTCGCCGCGACCGAAGACATCTCGGCGACGGGCTGGCGCACGGTGGTGAGCTGAGGTCGGCTGAACCGGGAGCTGGGACTGTCGTCGAAGCCGGCGACTGACACATCGCCTGGCGTCATCAGGCCCGCGTCCGCGATCGCGGCGATGGCGCCCAGCGCCATATCGTCATTGCTGGCGAAGATGGCGGTGGGGCGCTCTGGCAGCGCCAGCAGCGCCTTCGCCTGTTCCAGGCCGGACTGGAACGTGAAGTCGCCTTGCCTGACCCAGAATTCGGGAACGGAAAGGCCCTTCGCGCGCATCGCCTCCAGATAGCCGTCGCGCCGCGCCTGGCTGGCGCCATAGCGCGGCTCGCCGACGATGAAGCCGATGCGTTTATGGCCCAGGCCGATCAGGTGATCGGTCATCTCGCGGGCGGCGGCGACGTCATCCATGTGGACGCGCGGACCCAGACCCTCCGCCCGTTCCGGGCCGACGCGGACATAGGGCGTGCCCGCCCGGTCGAGGAGCTCAAGCACCACGGCGTTGTCGGAGGAGGGCGGGGTGAGGATCACGCCGTCTGGCTTCAGGGCGGCCAGCAACGCGGCGACCTCCTGACGGACCTGAGGCCCTTCGTGGTCGATCAGTTCGATCAACAGGTGATAGCCCGCGTCACGACAGACCAGGGTGGCGCCCAGCTGGATACGGCTGAGATAGTCGGCGCCGCGTTCGCTCTGCCAGTGGTCGATCGTCAGCGCGGCGTCGACAAAGACGGCGATGACAAAGGATCGGGACCCGGCAAGGCTGCGCGCCGAGAGGTTGGGGCTGTATCCCAGCTCGCCGGCGGCGGCGAGCACGCGTTCACGCATGACGGGCCGGACGTTCGGCTCGTTGTTCATCACGCGCGAAACAGTCTTGATCGAGACGCCCGCCTTCGCGGCGACGTCGTAGATCGTCACCGAACTCATTCGTTGGCCCCGACTTCCTTGAGACTCATGCCCATCGCAGACAGCCTAGTGCGTCTAGGCGGAGGAAGGAAACTCCTCGATTGAAAGCGCTGCCAGCCCTTGTGTCGCAGCGTTTGGCTCGCCAGTGTGGGGGGGAGACGCGACGATAGATCGCGCGGGGAGGTGAGATGCGGCCTGATGATGTGGCGCGGCCCAAGGAGCCGGTGCGCGCGAATTTCATCGCCGCGTACACCCTCGCGCAGATCGCGGCCTTCGTATCCTTCCAGCCATTGCTACAGGTTCTTCTGCCCCTGAAGGCCGAAGCCATCGATCCGGCCGGCAAGGCGATCGTTCTGGCGCAGGTGGCGTTCTACGGGGCGATTGCGGCGAGCATCGCCAACCTGCTGGCCGGGGCGATCAGCGACCGCACCACCTCGCGCTTCGGGCGGCGTCGTCCTTGGATGGTGGTGGGCGCCCTGGCGGCCTCCCTGGCCTATCTGGCGATCATGCACGCCAAGACGCCGGCTGCGCTGATCGGCGGCGTCATTCTGTTCCAGCTGGCGTTCAACCTCTGTTTCTCGGCGCTGATGGCGGTGATGCCCGACCGCGTTCCGGACACACAGAAGGGTATGGTCGCGGCCTTTCTGAGCCTGGGAAACCCCATCGGCACCGCGATCGGCGCGGTGGTGGTCGGCGGGCTGCTCGTCACCGAAAGTTATCGGTACGCGGCGATCTCCGCAGCGTTGCTGCTGGGGTTGGCCCCCTTCGTGATCCGGCTTCGCGATCCGCCGCTGCCCAAGAGCGCCGTACCGCCGTTCAACCTTCGGGCCTTTGTGGCGGGTCTCTGGGTCAGTCCTCGAAAGCACCCGGACTTCGCCTTCGCCTGGCTGGGGCGCTTTCTGGTGCTGGTCGCCTTCAGTCTGGTGCAGAGTTACATGCTCTACTTCCTGAAGGACGAGGTTGACTATCCGCATCTGTTCCCCGGCCGCCGGGCCGAGGAGGGGCTGGCGATCCTGGCGGCGGTGTCCACCGTCTTCAACGTGATCTGCGCCATGCTGGGCGGGGTGCTGTCCGACCGCCTGCGTCGCCGCAAGCTCTTCGCGTTTGGGGCCGCCCTCACAGTCGCGCTGTCGCTGATCGTGTTTTCGATGTCCCCCGGCTGGCCGCTTCTTGTGGTCGCGTTCATCGTTTATGGTTGCGGTGTCGGATGTTTTTCGGCAGTCGACATCGCCCTGGTGACCCAGGTGCTGCCGTCGCAACGCGACGCGGGCAAGGATCTTGGCGTCATCAACCTCGCCAACACGCTGCCGCAGGCCTTGGCGCCGGCGCTGGCGGTGTGGAGCCTCGGACCCACGCACGGCGACTTCAAGATGTTCTTCCTGGTGGCCAGCGCCCTCGCGCTGGCTGGCGGACTGGCGATCCTGCCGATACGAGGGGTGCGCTGACTTTCGCCGCGCCTCAAGAGTTCGCCTTGCCTCGGTTTCACCTCGTCTCGGATCCGGATGATCCGGTTGTCGCGCCCTTTCGGGCGATCAAGGAGCGCGATCTCGTCGGCCGCGAGGGCTTGTTCATCGCCGAGGGCGAGACGGTGCTGCGGGCCTTCACGCGGGACGCGCCCCAGAGGGTGGTGTCGCTGCTGATCGATCCCAAGCGGCGCGAAAAGCTGGCGGATCTCTTCGCGGACCTGCCCGAGTCCACCCCCATCTATCTGGCGGAGCAGGGGGTCCTGGACGCGATCGCCGGCTTCCACCTGCACCGGGGAATCCTGGCGGTGGGCCGCAAGCCGCCGGCGGTCGCCGCCCGCGACCTTCTGGCGAGCCTGCCGGCGCGGGCGGTGGTGCTGGTCCTTTGCGGCATCGCCAACCACGACAACATGGGCGGAATCTATCGCAACGCCGCCGCGTTTGGGGCGGATGCGGTCGTCCTCGACGCCGATTGCTGTGATCCGCTCTACCGAAAGGCTATCCGGGTCTCGGTGGGCGCGGTGTTGTCCGTTCCGACGGCCCGGCTTTCGCGGGACGACTCGATCGCGGATCTGCTGGACGTCACCGGCTTCGAGGGGCTGGCGTTGAGCCCCTCGGCGGACGAGAGCCTCGCCACGCTGAAACCTGCGGCCCGAACCGCTGTGCTGCTGGGGACCGAAGGACCTGGTCTTTCGCCGGACGTCATGGCGCGCGCGCGTCGGATCGGCATTCCGATGGCCAACGGCTTCGACTCGCTGAACGTGGCCACCACCAGCGGGATCGTTTTGCATCACCTGCGATTCCTTGGGGGTTAGGAAACCGGTTTCCCAAGGCGCCGCGTCGGCCCTAGAGTCGCGCCAAGACAGCGGACAGGTCGAGGATTTCATGATGAATCGGCGCGGCGCCTTGAGCGCCTTTGTTTCGGGCGTCCTCGGACTCTGGTCGGCGGGCGAAGCGAGGGCAGAAAAGATGGCGAAACCGGAGATCTCGCCGCCGGATCCGACCGAGACCATGCTGCTATGGCCGAACGGCGCACCGGGCGGCGACGGCGTCGACGTCGAGGAGAAGATCCTCGAGCGCGGCGATCCGAAGGGCTTGCGAGATAGGGCCCAGGTTCACACCCGGGTTCCGAAACTGGCGGTGTTCAGACCCAAGACTCCGAACGGCGCGGCTGTGATGCTGATCCCGGGGGGGGGCTATGAGCGCGTCGTTCTGGACAAGGAAGGCTATGAGACGGCGCGGTGGCTCTCCGCGCGCGGCTACACCTGTTTCGTTCTGTTTTATCGCCTGCCCGGCGACGGCTGGGCTGCGGGAGGGGATACGCCGCTGCAGGACGCCCAGCGCGCTGTCCGCCTGATCCGCGCCCAGGCCACGGCCATGGCGTTTTCGGCCGACCGCGTGGCCGTGATGGGCTTCTCGGCGGGCGGGCATCTGGCCGCCAACCTCACGACCCGGTTCGACGTTGCAACCTACACGCCGTTTGACGCGGCGGACGGGCTGCCGGCCAAGCCCAATCTGTCGGCGCTGATCTACCCCGTGATCACGCTTGATCCCGCGTTCGCGCACGGCGGGTCCCGCAAGCAACTGCTAGCCCAGCAGGACACCCCCGAGCGGATGGCCGAATTGTCCCTGGAAAAGCAAGTGCGTGAGGGGCTGCCTCCCGTGTTCCAGCTTCATGCCGCGGACGACAAGGCCGTGCCGGTTGAGAACTCTCTCCTGATGTTCTCCGCGCTGAAGGCCAAGGGCGTGCCCACGGAGATGCACATTTTCGAAGAGGGCGGCCACGGATTTGGCCTCCGGTTCGTCTCGGGCAAGCCTGTGGCGGCCTGGCCGGGCCTGTTCGAGGCTTTCGCCAAGCGTCACGGGCTCTAGCACTCAGCCCCTTCGCGCGCCTCCCAGGCGGCGATCTCGGCGTCACGGAAGCGCAGCCATTCGGCCCGCAGCACGGCGGGGCGCTTGCCGTGACGCTCGTCCATGAACTCCGCGCCGACGACACGATCGGTGCGGAAGGTGCGAAACGCGCCCCGAAGTTCGCACCAGGCGATGATCATCCGGATCGTCTCGCGATAACCGACCGTGACCGGCCAGATCACGCGCTCGCTGATCGCGCCCGCTTCGTCGCTGTAGTTCAGGCGGATCTTGCGGCCGGCGTGGATCCACGCGCGGACCTGGGCGACATCAATCTTGTCCGTCTGCGGCTTCCACGCCGGCGCGGCGGCGGCGGCCGGTTCCAGCACGTAGGGACGCAAGCGGTCAGGCACGGCGGCGGCGATCTTGCTGATCAGATCCCGGGCGGCCTTGGCCAGAACCGGATCGCCTCGGCCGGCCACCCACTGCGCCCCCAGCACCGCCGCCTCGATCTCGTCGGGCGTCAGCATCAGCGGGGGCATGTCGAATCCCGCATCGAGCACATAGCCGACCCCGGCCTCGCCGCGAATGGGCGCGCGCTGACCCACCAGGGCGGCGATGTCGCGATAGACGCTGCGCTTGGAGGTCTCCAACTCGGCGGCGATGGCGTCGGCGGTGACCGGCGCGCGGCTGCGGCGCAGGATCTGGATGATCTGGAAAAGGCGTTCGGCGCGTCTCATGGCTTCACTATCCAGGATCGTTGCTGACAGCATGCTGGCAGGAGGCTGGCGGTAGCAAGTCGTCATCGCGACATTCGAGATGGAGGGGGGCGATGATCACGCTGTACGCCACGGGAGCCGGCTTTGGATTGCCAGAGATCAGCCCGTACGTGACCAAGACCGAGGTCCAGCTGATGATGGCGGGCCTAGACTACCGGAAGACAAAAGGCAGTCGCGACACCGCGCCGAAAGGGCAGTTGCCCTGGATCGAGGATGCCGCCCAGGCGATCGCGGATTCGACCTTTATCCGCGTACACATCGAGCGGAAGTACGACGTCGACCTTGATTTCGGCCTGACCGGCCGGGAGCGGGCTCAGGCCTGGGCGATCGAGCGCATGATTGAGAACCAGCTCGGTTGGGTGTCGACCTATTTCCGCTTTCTGGAGCCCGCAAACTTCGAAAGGGGACCTGCGCGGGCGTTCGATCAGGCGCCGGCCCACCTGCGGGACGAGCTTCGGCAGGGATTGAGAGAGGCGGTCGCGGCCAATATCCGCGCGGTCGGCGTCGGGCGTCACCTGCGGGAGGAGGTCGCCTGGCTGGGCGGGCTGTCGCTCAGAGCCTTGGACGAACTTCTGGAGGACAAGGCTTACCTGATGCGGGACGCTTATCCCGTCGGCGTGGATGCGACCGCGTTCGCCATGCTGGCGGCGATCATGACCCCGTTCTTCGACTCGCCGCTACGCCGTCAGGCCGAGCGCTATCCCCGTCTGGTGGCCTATGTCGGTCGAATGATGGAGCGCTTCTATCCGGCGCATCCCTGGGGCCTGCGCCAGGCGGCCTAGGCCGCCGAAGCCGAGAGAGTTGCTTGCTCAGGGGGAAGGGGCGAAGCGCTATCTGACGTTGTTTTTCGATCAGTGTTACGCCCCGCGATAATTCGTCGCACAAATCAAGGCCTTGCGGTCGGCGCCCCGCGCATGCTGACTTCGACGGAAGGAATCAGGGGGTTGAGATGTCGGATAAGCTGGCGCCGGCGAGCGTTGAAATGGTGTTGAAGGCGATCTCTGGGGAGATGTCGCTGGCCGCCGTCGCCTGCGGGCATCTTGATGTGGCGCTGGGCAAGATCCTCGAAGTCGTGCCGGATGAGCACCGCCTCTCGGTCATGCAGGAACTGCATACGGTCGATTTGCTGGCGCAGCACATCACGGCTTTGACCGACTTCACCGGCAACCTGTCCCAACAACACGGGCAGGGCGTTCTTGAAGTAAACGACTCCCTCAACGCCATCACCCTGGGCGATGTCGCCGCCCGGCTGCGCGCGGCGATCCAGGGCGAGGACTGATCGCCGACCTTCCTGGAGGCGGGCAGGGGCATCTGTCTTCCTTCGGAACTGGCGCTTGTCGGATTTCCGTTCGTCTGCTCGTCCTTGGGTGTCAGTAGCCCCGGAGCGTCGACATGCGTCCCGTCATCACCGCGTTCAAGGCCTCTCCCGATCGCGGCCGTGGGCTGGCCCGCGACATGGCGGTGCGCTGGGCGCTGGAGGAGATCGGTCTGGACTATGACGTCCAGCTCCTGACCTTCGAAGAGCTGAAGGCCTCCGCGCACAGGGCGCTACAGCCGTTCGGCCAGATCCCGACCTTTCAAGCCGATGGCGTCGCCCTCTTTGAGTCTGGCGCCATTGTCCTGCATATCGCGGAGCAGGGGCCCGGTCTCCTGCCGGTGGAAGCGGCGGCCAGGGCCCGCGCGATCGCTTGGATGTTCGCGGCCCTGAGTACGGTTGAGCCGCCTATCGTTGAGCGTTCCATGGCGATCCTCCTGGAAAGGGAAGAGCCCTGGTTTTCGGCGCGCCAAGCGCTTCTGGATCGACGTGTCCGTGGTCGGCTTGCTGAGCTATCCGTGCGGCTGGGAGAGCGCGAGTGGCTCGAGGGCGACTTCAGCGCCGGCGACCTGATGATGGTCGCCGTGCTCCGTCGACTGAAGGGCGCAGATCTGTTGGGGGGCGAACCAAGGCTCGACGCCTACGTCGCGCGCGGCGAAGCTCGGCCCGCATTTCAGCGCGCCTTTGCAGCGCAGTTCGCGGTCTTTGAGGCCTCAGAGGGCGTAGCCCCCTAGATAACCGTCCTGATGTGGAAGGCTGCAGGGGGGGCGGACCTCTAGACTGCGTCGATCGGCAATTTCAGATAGCGGACGCCATTGGCTTCCGGCTCCGGCAACCGCCCGGCGCAAATATTGACCTGGACTGACGGCAGGATCAGGCGCGGCATGCCCAGTGTGGCGTCGCGCGCCTGACGCTGACGCACGAACGCGTCCTGCTCGACGCCCTCGCGGACATGGATGTTGGCGGACTTCTGCTCGCCGACGGTCGTCTCCCAGCGCACCTCCGTGCGACCGGGCGCCAGGTAGTCGTGGCACAGGAACATCCGGGTCTCGTCCGGCAGCGCCAGAAGGCGACGCACCGAGGCGAACAGGGTGGCGGCGTCGCCGCCCGGAAAGTCGCACCGCGCCGTGCCGTAGTCAGGCATGAACAGGGTGTCCCCGACGAACACCGCGTCGCCAATGACATAGCTGACGCAGGCCGGCGTGTGGCCGGGCGTATGCAGGACGACGGCGTCGAGCGACCCGATCGAGAACCGCTCGCCGTCGTGGAACAGGTGATCGAACTGGCGCCCGTCCGCCGCGAAATCAGGACCCATGGCGAACAGCGTCCCGAACACCTTCTGGACCGCCACGATATCCGCGCCGATCGCGATGCGACCGCCCAGGGCCGACTGAAGGTAGGGGGCGGCCGACAGGTGATCGGCGTGAGCGTGGGTTTCGAGGATCCACTCCACCTTCAGACCTTGGCCGCGAACGTGCGCGATGATCTTGTCTGCGCTGGCATGGCTGGTCCTCCCCGAGGCAGGATCGAAATCCAGAACGCTGTCGATGATCGCGCAGGCGTCCGACGCCGGATCCTTCACCACGTACGAGACGGTGAAGGTATCCTGATCGAAGAACCCGGTGACCTCGGCGTGAGCCTTGGTTCGGGCGAGGTGTTGGGCCGAAACGAGGGCGGCGTCATGAAGCGACATGGTGCGGTTCCGGGTTGAAAAGTAGCTTGAACATATATATTCGAATATATGAATATATCAACCGCCCGAGGTTGCTGTGGACCCTCTCACGATCATCGCGGTTCTGGCCAGCGGCGCCTTGGTTGGCGCGCTCTTGGGGGTGTTCGGCGGCGGGGGCTCGGTTCTGGCGACGCCGTTGTTGCTCTACGTCGTGGGTGTCGATGACCCGCACCTTGCGATTGGCACCTCGGCCGCGGCGGTCTCAGTGAATGCGGCGGCAAGCCTCGTCGGCCATTGGCGAGGCGGGCGGGTGAAGTGGCCCTGCGCCAGCGTCTTCGCCGGGGCGGGGCTGATCGGGTCCTTGCTCGGCTCCAGTATCGCCAAGCTGGTCGATGGCCAGAAGCTCTTGTTGTTCTTCGCCTTCGCCATGGCCGCCATCGCGATATCCATGATGCGCAAGCCTCGCGCGGAAGGCGATCCCGAGGTCCAGATTACCTGGCCGCTGATGCGCCGTCTGGCTCCCATCGGCGTGCTCACCGGCGGCGCGGCGGGGTTCTTCGGTATCGGCGGCGGCTTCCTGATCGTGCCGGGCCTGATGGCCGCGACCGGCATGACTCTGGCCAACGCCTCGGCGTCGTCCCTGGTGTCGGTGGCCCTGTTCGGCGCGGCGACCTCGGTCAACTACGCGCTGTCGGGTTGGGTCGATTGGAGGATCGCCGGCGTCTTCATCCTGGGGGGCGCTGCTGGCGGCGTCTTCGGCGTCAAGGCCGCCGCCCTGTTGGCGACCCGTGCGCTCTTGGCGCGGCGCTTGTTCGCGTCGCTGGTCTTGGCCGTGGCCGCCTATGTCGCCTGGCGCGCGCTCAACGCCCTCTAGAACAGGCGCGTCCGTTCAGCCGCCCGTGCGGTAGATGTCAGAGAGCGTGGCCAGCACGCGCGCGGCGTTCTCGTCGCTGAGCCGGTAGTAGATCGTTTGCGCCTCGCGACGAGTAGCCACCAAGCCCTCGGCGCGCATCTTGGCCAGATGCTGCGAGGTCGCCGACTGGGCGAGGCCTGCGTGCTCAGACAGTTCGCCCACCGAGGCCTCGCCATCCGCCAGGCGGCAAAGCAGAAGCAGGCGCTGCTCGCTCGCCAGGAGCTTGAGCAGCCGCGAGGCTTCGCCGGCGCAGGCGCGGAGGTCGGCCACGTCCGACGGGGAATGGCAGGATAGGGCGGGAGCGTTCATTGGAGGCAATGTAGAAACCACGGAAGCGGGATCAAGCGGCCTTGGACGTGATCGGCGCATCAGGGTCGCGAAGGACGACATAGATCGCCGGGATGACCAGAACCGTCAGGATGGTGGATGAAGCGAGGCCAAAGAGCAGCGAGATCGCCAGGCCCTGGAAGATTGGGTCCGTCAGGATCACCGCCGCACCGATCATCGCCGCCAGGGCGGTCAGGACGATCGGCTTGAAGCGGATCGCGCCTGCCGTCAGCAGAACCTCGCGCAGGGGTTTGCCGTCCTCGGCGCTGTGGCGGATGAAATCGACCAACAGAATCGAGTTACGCACGATGATGCCTGCCAGGGCGATGAAGCCGATCATCGAGGTTGCGGTGAACGGCGCCTGGAAGAGGATATGGCCCAGCACGATGCCGACCAGGGTCAGCGGGATCGGTGTCAGGATCACCAGCGGCAGGCGGAAGCTTTTGAACTGCGCGACCACCAGCACATAGATGCCCAGGATCGCCACGCCAAAGGCCGCGCCCATGTCACGGAAGGTGACCCAGGTGATCTCCCACTCGCCATCCCACAGCACCGTGGGACGGCTTTCGTCGGTGGGTTGGCCGTTCAGGCGGATGTCGGGCTTGGGCGTCGCGCCCCAGTCCATGTCGCGCAGGCGCTTGTTCACGTCCATCATGCCGTAGATCGGCGCCTCGTAGGCTCCGGCCAGTTCGGCCATGACCATGTCGACGTCGCGGCCATCGCGGCGGAAGACGTGGGTCGAGCCGGCCTCGCGCTTGGCCTCGACGACTTCGGACAGTTCGACGAGGCGACCGTCGGTGGCGCGGGCCACGGGGGTTGATCCCAAGGTCTCGCCCCAGGTGCGGGCGTTCTGCGGCAGTCGGACGGCGATTTCCAGCGGATCGCGGCCCTCGCCGCGGTGAGCATAGCCAACCACCTGGCCCCCGAAAGCCGCGCCGATCGAGTCGAGCACCTCGCGGTCGGAGACGCCCAGGGCTTCCAGGCGCGTACGATCCGGGACCAGGCGCAGGGTGGGGCGGGGCGCGCCCCAGCTGTCGTCGATGTCGACGATGTAGGGCACGGCGTGGAACGTGGCCTTGACCTTCTCGGCGACCGCGCGGCGCGTGGCGGCGTCGGGACCGTAGATCTCGGCCAGCAGGGTCGCCATCACCGGCGGTCCCGGCGGGGCTTCGACCACCTTGACGGCGGCGCCGGCCGGAAGAGCCAGGCGCGACAGGCGCTCGCGGAGGTCAAGGGCCACGGCGTGACTGGAGCGCTTGCGCTCATCCTTCGGGGCGAGGGTCACCGACAGGTCACCCTGCTCGGGCCGGTTCCGCAGGTAGTAGTGGCGCACCAGGCCGTTGAAGTTGAACGGCGAGGCGGTCCCGGCATAGGAGTCGATGGCGACCGTCTCGGACAGAGTCCCGGCGATGGCGGCGGCTTGCGCCAGGGTGCGCTGCGTGATCTCCAGCGACGTGCCTTCCGGCATGTCCAGCACCACCTGCAGCTCGGACTTGTTGTCGAACGGCAAGAGCTTCACCGTCACGGTCTTGGTCGCGAACATGGCGCAGGCCAGCACCGTGGCGACGCCCACGCCGCCCAGGAACATCCAGGCGGTGCGGCGGTCGCGGATTACCCGGCCGGCGACCCGGCGGTAGAGCGCGCCCAGCTTGCCTTCATCGTCATGGCCATGGCCATGCGACCCGCCGTCGAGCGCCTTGCGGGCGAAGCGAACCATCAGCCAGGGCGCGATGACCACGGCGACGAAGAACGAGAACACCATGGCGGCCGAGGCGTTGACCGGGATCGGCGCCATGTAGGGACCCATCAGGCCCGAGACGAACAGCATCGGCAGCAGGGCCGAAACGACGGTCAGAGTGGCGACGACCGTGGGATTGCCGACCTCGGCCACGGCCTCGACGGCGGCCTGGATCCGGCCTCGGCCATCGTTCATGGCCCAGTGGCGGGCGATGTTCTCGATCATGACGATGGCGTCGTCGACCAGGATGCCGATCGAGAAGATCAGGGCGAACAGGCTGACCCGGTTGATGGTGTAGCCCATCAGGTTCGAGGCGAAGAGAGTCAGCAGGATCGTGGTCGGGATGACGACGGCCGTGACGGCGGCCTCGCGCCAGCCGATGGCCAGGCCGATGAGCACGACGATCGAGACCGTGGCCAGCCCCAGGTGGAAGAGCAGCTCGTTGGCCTTCTCGTTGGCCGTAGCGCCGTAGTCGCGGGTGACATCGACGTTCAGCGAGTCGGGAAGCAGCGAGCCCTTCAGCGCCTCTACTCGGGCCAGCACCGCCTCGGAAACGACGACGGCGTTGGCGCCCTTGCGTTTGGCGATCGCCAAGCTGGCGGCGGGAGCCTCGCTCCAGCCGTTGTCGGCGCGCGCATAGCGGCGAACCTGGATCTGGTCTTCGCGCGGGCCTTCGGTCACGTCGGCGACATCGCGCACATAGACCGCTTCGCCCTTGGCGGAGGGTAGGGCTAGAAGACCGATCTCGGTGGCGTTCTTCAGGTCGCGGCCGGCGGTGACGGCGACCGCCTCGCCACCGTTGCGCACGTCGCCCGCGGGGAAGGCGCGGGTGGCCTGACGGATCGTGTCCATCAGCGCGCCCATCGACACGCCGCGCAGCGCCAGACGGGCTGGGTCGGGCGCGACCCGGATCTCTCGGGGACGTCCGCCGACGATGAAGGTGAGGCCGACATCGTCGACCTTGGCGACCTCGGTCTTCAGCTTGCCGGCGATCTCGCGCAGCGCCTCGTCGGTCCAGCGGTTCTCGAAGCCCGGCTTGGGCGAGAGGGTCAGCACCAGGCTCGGCACATCGTTGATGCCGCGCGTCTGGATCAGGGGCTCGGGAACGCCGGCCGGGATCTTGTCGTAGTTGGCGCGGACCTTCTCGTGAATCCGCACGGCCGCCGCATCGGGATCAACGCCGACCTTGAAGCGCGCCGTCACCATCACCTGGTGATCGTCGGCGAAGGTGTAGACGTGCTCGACCTCGTTGACGCTTTTGACGATGGCTTCCAGCGGCTTGCCGACCAGCTCGGCCGCATCGGGCGCGGAGAGGCCGGGCGCGGCGACCATGATGTCGACCATGGGCACGCTGATCTGCGGCTCCTCCTCGCGCGGGATCGAGAACAGCGCCAGGAGCCCCACGGCGATCGCGGCCAACAGGATCAGCGGGGTCAGGGGCGAGCGGATGCTGGCCTTTGTCAGGCGGCCGGATAGTCCGAGGTTCATCGGCGGGGCTCCGCGGGAGTCAGGATGTCGCCAATGCGCAGGCCAGACAGAATCTCGACCCGGGCCGGGTCGGCGGCCGGGGTCGTCTGGACAGGGCTGTCGATCGCCGCGCCGTCCTTGCCGACCAGGCGGACATAGTCGACGCCAAAGCGTGTCGCGATGTAGCGACGCGGGATCACCAAGGCCTGGCGTTGGCCGACCGCGACGAAGGCGCGGACCTTTCGGCCGACCAGCGCCTGCGGAAGGCCCGTGGCGGTCACGTCAGCGATGACCTGGCCGCTGGTCACGGCGGGATAGACCTGAGTGATCTGTCCCGTCGCCGCGACGCCGCCCAGATCCTCGGCGGCCAGACGGACAGCGGCGCCGACCTTCAGAGTGGCGGCTTCGCCTTCGGGAACGGTGATGCGGACGACCGGCGGACCGGCCGTGATCGTGGCCAGCGACTGACCGGGCATGACGACCGACCCCAGCGGGACGTCGGCGGTCAGGACACGGCCGGCGGTCGGGGCCAGAACGGCGCCTTGATGACCCAGCTCCGCGCTGGCGCGAGCCTGGGCGCGGGCTGCGGCGAGACCCGCGTTGGCGGCCTTGGCGGCGGCTTGCACCTGATCCAGGCGCGCCTTGGCGTAGACACCGTGGTCATAGAGGTCCTGGGTCCGAGCGAGATCGGCCTGAGCCTGTGCGGCTTGCGCCGCTGCGGCCGCCACCTGCGCGTCGTAGGCCGAGGTCTGCAAGCCGATGCGGT
Organism: Caulobacter sp. SL161; assembly: GCF_026672375.1. Taxonomy (GTDB): domain Bacteria; phylum Pseudomonadota; class Alphaproteobacteria; order Caulobacterales; family Caulobacteraceae; genus Caulobacter. The sequence goes on along the minus strand of NZ_JAPPRA010000001.1, from coordinate 3,070,370 downwards.
CATCGCGGATGATGGCGATGGTCTGGCCCTGGCGGACGGTGTCGCCTTCCTTGACCAACAACTGCGTCACCGTGCCGCCGATCCGAGCGCGGGCGTCGGCCATGTCGCGGGTGGTCAGGGTGGCGGGGACCGGCTTGAGGTCGTCGACGACAGAGGCGCGCACCGTCAGACGATCGGCGGCCGGCGCCATGACGGTCGCCGGCTTGGGCGCGGCTTTCTCCTCGCCACACGCGCTCAACAGCGTGGCCAGGCCCAGCGCGCCGATCAGGAAGGGTTTGGCGGTCATCGGGGTCCCCCTGGGCGTTGTCGGATCAGCCGCGGTCGCGGACTTGGCCGCTCTCGCTGTCGAGGCTGATGGTCGGCAGGCCGGCGGCCTTCCAGGCCAGGATGCCGCCGCCCAGATGGCTTTCCAGCTTGTGGCCCGCCGCGCGACAGCGCTCGATCGCCATCGCCGAGCGCTTACCTGACCCGCACTGCATGATGATGCGCTTGTCGTCGGCCACGGGCAGGGCGGCCGGATCGAAGGTCGACAGTGGGAAGTTCAGGGCGCCGTGAATCCGCTCGGCGGCGAACTCCGCCGGCTCACGCACGTCGATCAGCAGGGTGTCGCCGGCGTCCAGGGCCGCCTTCACATCCGCAGGGGTAAGGTCCTTCACCTTGGGGGCGCCGAACATGATTGTCTCCTTCCGAGGGCCGAAGAATGGCCTTAAAATTCGCAATTGCGAATATGCGTAAAATATAATATGAAGTCAAGCGCGGTCGCTGGACAAGCACCATGGCCGCTCCGGCCGGCCACGACGCTGAGCAGGATCAACCGGCAGGGAGACGCCAAGGTGGCCAAGCCTCGCATCGTAATTCTGGGCGCTGGTCTGGGGGGCGCGATCGCCGCCTTCGAGATCAAGCTCGCGGTCGGCAAGCGCGCCGACGTCCAGGTGGTCTCCGAGGGAGACACCTTTCACTTCGTCCCGTCGAACCCCTGGGTCGCCGTTCGCTGGCGCAAGCGCGAGGCTATTCAGGTCAAGCTGCCGCCCGTGTTCCAGAAGAAGGGCATCGAGTTTACCGGTGTCGGCGCGACTCGCGTCGATCCCAAGTCGAACACCCTCGAACTTCGTGACGGTTCGATCCTGCCTTACGACTATCTGGTGATCGCCACAGGGCCGGAGCTGGCCTTCGACGAAATCCCCGGGCTTGGTCCGCACGGCGGCCACACCCAGTCGGTCTGTCACGTGCAGCATGCCGAGGCGGCTGCGGACGCCTTCGATAGGTTCTGCGAAAATCCAGGCCCGATCGTTGTCGGCGCCGTGCAGGGCGCTTCATGCTTCGGCCCGGCCTACGAGTTCGCGCTGATCCTCGACACCGAGCTTCGGCGCCGCAAGATCCGCGACAAGGTGCCGATGACCTTCGTCACCTCCGAGCCCTACGTCGGCCACCTCGGGCTGGACGGGGTCGGCGACACCAAGGGCCTGCTCGAGAGCGAGATGCGCCAGCGCCACATAAAGTGGATCACCAACGCCAAGGTCGCTTCGGTCGATGAAGGACTCATGCACGTCGAGGAGATCGCCGACGACGGCTCCGTACGCGTGCGCCATGATGTGCCGTTCGGCTACGCGATGATGCTACCGGCGTTCCGCGGCGTCGAAGCGGTGCGGGGCGTCGAGGGGCTGGTCAATCCGCGTGGCTTCATCCTGATCGACAAGCACCAGCGCAATCCGACCTATCCGAACGTCATGGCGCTGGGCGTTTGCGTCGCCATCGCCCCGACCGGCAAGACGCCCGTGCCCGTGGGCGTGCCCAAGACCGGTTTCATGATCGAAAGCATGGTCACGGCCATCGCTCACAACTTCAAGGAAATCCTCGACGAAAAGCCGCCGACCCACGAAGCGAGCTGGAACGCCATCTGCCTGGCCGATTTCGGCGACGGCGGCGTGGCCTTCGTGGCCCAACCGCAGATCCCGCCCCGCAACGTCAATTGGTCGGCCAGCGGCAAGTGGGTCCACTTGGCCAAGGTCGGCTTCGAGAAATATTTCCTCGGCAAGGTCAAGCGCGGCGAGAGCGAGCCGTTCTACGAGAAGCTAGCCCTCGACATCCTGGGCGTGAACAAGATCAAGGGCGGCTAGCGTCATGCGCCAGTTCGTCTGTCCCAGCTGCGGCGCCGGAAACCGGATTCCGGAGGATCGCGATCCGGCGCTGGCCCGCTGCGGCCGCTGCAAGGCTGAGGTCTTGTCGGGCGAGCCGTTGGAGGTGAACGCCGAGGCCTTCGGTCGCCAGCTCGCCGGTACGAAGGGTGTTCCGGTGCTCGTGGACTTCTGGGCACCGTGGTGCGGGCCCTGCCGCGCCATGGCCCCGCAGTTCGCGGCGGCCGCCCAGCGGGTCGGCGCAAGCGCGCGCTTCCTCAAGCTGAACGCCGACGAGAGCCCAGGTCCCTGCGCGCAGTACGCCGTGCAGAGCCTCCCATCTCTGCTGCTGTTCCTGGACGGGCGACTGATCGCCCGCAAGGCGGGTCTGATGTCCGCAGATCAAATCGTCGACTGGGTAAGCTTGGCCGCCGCCAAAGCCGCCGTCTGACATCGAGAAGGAGACAAGGAATGACCCTCGACCGCGCCGTACTGGCCTTCGCCGGCCTTGTAGTTCTCATCGGCCTGGCGCTCGCGCACTTCGTCCATCCCTACTGGATTGGCCTGTCGGCCTTCGCCGGCCTGAACATGATCCAGGCCGCGTTCACGGGGTTCTGCCCGGCGGCGATGATCTTCAAGAAGCTCGGCGTGAAGCCCGGGACGGCCTTCCGCTGATGCGCGCCGCCGTCCTGCTCGCCAGCGCCGCTCTGGCGCTAGCCCTGCCGCTCTCTGCCAGCGCGACGACTCTCGCTGAGGCGATCGCGACGGCGCGCGCGAACAATCCCGACCTGCGCGCCGCCATGGCGCGCACCGAGGCTGCTGACGCCCGGCTGCGAGCGGCCAAGGGCGCGCGCCTGCCCACGATCAGCCTCACAGGCGAGTATCTGAGCGGCCGCAACGATCTTGGCGGCTTCTTTGGCTTCGGAGCCAGCGATGTCGATCCGCGCGCGGTTCGGCTGGAGATGACCCAGCCCTTGTTCGCGGGCGGCGGGATCGCCGCTGGCGTCGATCAGGCGCGTGCGGGGCAAGAGGCTGCCAGGGCTCAAGGTCGGCAGGCCGAACTGGACTTGGAGGTCTCAGTCGCGCGCGCCTTCGTGGCGGTGCGGGCGGCCGAGGCGTTCCTGACCGCCAGTCGTGGACAGGTCGCCGCCTTCGAAGAATGGACACGCCAGGCGGGGCTGAGGTTCCAGGCGGGCGGGATTCCGAAAAGTGATCTGGAACTGGCGATCGCGCACCTGGCTGAGGCGCGAGCAGGCGAGGCCAGGGCGCAATCCGGATACGAAACCGCGCGTGCGCAGTACACGGCCTTGGTAGGTGTCGAGCCGGTGGAACTGTCGGCCGCGACCGACGGGGGAACCACGCTCACCCTGGATGAGGCCCTGGCCCGCGCCGAGGCGAACAGTCCGATGCTGGAGGCCGCCGAGGCTGGCGTCCGCGCGGCCATCGCCGTCGAGCGCGCCGCTGCGGCGCAAGGACTGCCCAGCTTTGCGCTCACCGCTCGGACCGAACAGATGCGGGACCAGTTCTTCCCCGGCTATCGCTCAGACGCGGTTTCGGTCGGGGTGCAGGGGCGCTGGACCCTCTTCGCCGGCGGCCGCGTGCAGGCCGCCAGGTCCGAAGCCTCGGCGGCGCGCCGCGTGGCGGAGGCCCAGCGCGATACGGCTCGGGCGGCTCTCAAGGCCCAGGTGATCAACGCCTGGAGCGAACTTCACGCGATCCGCCTGGCCGCCGACGCCGCGAGGGACCAGTCGGTCGCCGCGACCAGCGCCGTCGACAGCCTCAGGAACGAGGTCCGGGTTGGTCAGAGACCCATGGTCGACCTGCTTGACGCCCAGCGCGACCTGCTGGCTGCGACCGCGCGCCGGCTTGCCACAGAGGGGGACTTGGTGGTCGCCGCCCGTCGCGTGGCCGTGCTGACCGGCGGTCCCACGGGGCAAGCCACTGGGGATCTGACGGCCGCTCAGCCCGGCTAGAGCATTTTCCGATCTGTTTGGATCGGAGAAATGCTCTAGCCCTTTGTATTAACGCATTTTCTGACGACGAACCGGATCCACTTCGTCGGAAAATGCTCTAGGCTGATGTCGCCGCGACGCGATCAAGCAGGGCTTCGACCTGCGGCGTGAACGGTTTGCCGGCCTTCTGGTCGGCGAGCACGCCCAGGTCGACATAGTCCCGCCACGCGGCGATCTGGTCGCCGCGGAACTCCAACACACCCGCATAGGGCAGGGCCATGCGCTTGCCGTCAGCGGTGCGATACTCGTCGACGCCTTCCAGGAAGAGTCGGTCGCCCGTTTCAGCGTGGGCGAAGATCCGCCACTGAATGTCGTGCATATCGGCCTGCAGTTTCCGCAACAGCTTTTCAGCCGCCGCCTTGCCCCGCACCGGCGGCAGGCCCGGCGCCGCGTAGTGCCAGACGATGTCGTCGGTCATGTGCGAAAGGACCGTCTCGATCTCGTGGGCCTGCCATGCGGCGATCACCCGCGAGAGAATGGGGAAAAGTCGGGACATGAGCGCCTTGGTGTTGCGAAAGATAATCTAGCGGGTCGCCGCGACCAGCTGAGCGGTCTTGGCGGAGTCAAGGTACTCGTCGAGGCGTGTTATCTTGCCGTTCTCGACCCGCACGACGACACAGGCGTCCATAGCCCATCGCTCCCCGTTCGGCAGCGTGGCTTCAAGGACATGCTGCTGAAGGAAGCCGTCAGCCAGGGGCGCGATGCGCTGCACCCGATAGGTCCGATCCGGCAAAACCCTGACGAACCAGGCCAGCGACTTCAGGTTCTGGTCGACGGTCTGTTCGATGTGATCGATGTTGTGCCAGATCTTGGCGTCGGGGGCGTAGAAGGCCCGCACGGCCTCGGCGTCGCCGGCCTGGATGGCGGCGACAAAGCGCTGGGCGAAGGCTTCGTAGTCGATCTGAGGCAAGGACCTCTCCTAACGGCCGGTGCTGACGCGGTCGCTGGTCAGCGCACGCCGCATGGCCAGTTCCAGGCCCTTGGGGTCGCGGGCCAGATGGGCGCGCACGTCGATGGCCATGAAGTCTGTGTCGACCTCGTCCGCCTCGCGCTTCAGCGCTTTCAGGCCGGCCTGGGCGATGGTGGCCGGCGCCTCCTTGAAGCCCTCGACATGACTGGCCATGCGGGTGTCGACCGAGCCGACATTCAGCGCCAGCACGTGGGTGTTCTGGGGCGCCAGTTCGGCGCGCAGGCAGGTGGTCATGGCGCGCGCGGCGAATTTGGAAGGGCTGTAGCCCCCCATGCCGGGCACGGCGACCAGGCCGCCGGCCGACAGCACATTGACGATCGCGCTCTTCGGCGACTTGGCCAGGATAGGCGCGAAGGCTCGGCTCATCGCCAGCGGGCCAAAATAGTTGACCTCCATCTCCTGGCGGGCGGCGCTCATGTCCGGTGCGCCCATCAGAGTCTGCATGGTGAAGGCGCCCGCATTATTGACGAGGATCGTCACGTCAGGGCACTGCGCGGCCGCCGCTGAAATGGTCTCCGGGTCGCTGACGTCGAGCCGTAGGGCCGTCACCCGGTCCGGGGCCTCGGCGACGAGGTGCGCGGCGCTGGCCGGATCACGGGCGCCGACATAGACCTTCGTCGCGCCGGCCGCGAGGAAGGCCCGCACAAAGGCCTCGCCAATTCCGCGATTGCCGCCGGTGACCAGGACGATGCTGTCCTTGATGTCCATGGGCGCCGTCTCCTCCCACATAAAGCCCGACGAGCGACCGGGCTCTTCGTCCCGGTTCGCTAGCGGTCTAGCCGAAGCCTAGCACCACGGTCTTGTTATGCAAGCAACCTCGCCCGATGTGTGCGGCGCGCAAGGCCGCGCGCGGCGGCTGGAGCGCAACCGCCAAGGTCGCGGTTTCCCGAGGGTTAAGTCTGCACAGGAGAAGAGAAGAATGGTGGATGCGACAGGGATTGAACCTGTGACCCCCTCGGTGTGAACGAGGTGCTCTCCCGCTGAGCTACGCATCCGCCGTGTGGAGGGCCCCGAAAGGGACCGATCCGCGAGAGGAGGGGGCCTATAGCCCGGTGTTCGGCGCGGGGCAAGAGGTCAAAAGCGTGATGCACGCCTTGGGCACGTCCAAAAAGCTGTGGATGACCAGATCTGCGCCCAGGGTCTCGACCGGATCCTCGGTGTAGCCGAACGAGACCAGCACGCCGGGGACGCCAGCGTTGCGGGCCCCGAGCGCGTCATTGATGCTGTCACCGATCATTACCGCGCGGCTTACGTCTCCGCCCACGGCGGCGACGGCGGCGGCGACGTGGCGGCCGTCCGGCTTGGCTGCGGGCGCCAGATCCGCGCCGATCACCGCTTCGAAGAACGGCGATAGAGCGACGGCGTCGAGCAGCGCGGTCGACAGGTTGGTGAGCTTGTTGGTGCAGACCACAAGCCTGGCCCCGGCCGTCTTGAGGTCGCTCAGCACCTCGACCACGCCTGGGAAGGGCGCGCTCTCATCGGCGATGCGGGCGAGGTAGACGTCGATGAACCGTTGGACTAGCGCGGGCGCCTGCTCGGCGTCGAGCGGCGCGCCGGCGGCGGCGAAGCCACGCTCCAAGAGGGCCCGCGCGCCTCGGCCCACCATGAGGCGCACATCGTCGAAGGGCAGTGGCGGCAGCGACTCCTGGGTCAGGATGGTGTTCAGCGCGCCCACCAGGTCGGGCGCGGTGTCCACGAGGGTTCCATCCAGGTCGAAGGCGATGGTCGCCCCGTTCAGGTCATGAAGCGTGCTCATGGGTCTGGCCTTTCGGCCAATTGCACGGCTAATGCAACTTTGGTTCGCCTCCAGGGAGTCGCCGGGACCATGACCGAGTCCGTTTCCAAGCCTGTTCGCCCGCGCGCCGCCGTGATCCTGGCCGCCGGGCAGGGCACGCGGATGAAGTCGCCGACGCCCAAGGTGCTGCACAAGCTGGCGGGTCGGACCCTGCTGGACCACGCCATCGACGCCGCCGAGGGGCTGGGCTGCGAGCGGATCATCGTCGTGGTCGGCACCCATAGCCCGCAGGTCGGCGAAAGCGCCCGCAAGCGCCTGGGCCCCGACGCCACCGTGATCCAGGATCCGCCGTTGGGTACTGGACATGCGGTGCTGGCCGCCAAGGACGCCTTGGCCGATTTCAACGGCGACGTGGTCGTGACCTACGCCGACTGCCCGCTGACGACCGCGCCGGTGATCGCGCCGCTGTTCGACCTGATCACCAACGGCGCGCATGTCGCCGTGCTGGGCTTCGAGGCGTACAACCCGACGGGCTATGGCCGTCTGATCCTGGCGCCGGGCCATGTGCTGCTGCGGATCGTCGAGGAAAAGGAGGCCGACCTGGCGACCAAGCAGGTCAAGCACTGCAATTCCGGCGTCCTGGCTGCCGACCGTGCGGTGTTGTTCGACCTGCTGGCCAATGTCCGCAACGACAACGCCAAGGGCGAGTACTACCTGACCGACGTCGTGGGCCTGGCGCACGAGCGCCACCTGTCGACCCGCACCGCGTTTGCGCCCGAGGCTTCGGTGCAGGGCGTCAACGCCCAGGCCGAGCTCGCCGCCGCCGAGGCCGTGTGGCAGCAAAACCGTCGCAAGGCGCTGATGGTCGAGGGCGTCACCATGCCCGCGCCGGACACCGTCCATCTGGCCTGGGACACCCAGATCGCCGGCGGCGCGGTGGTCGAACAGTTCGTGGTGTTCGGCCCCGGCGTCAGCGTCGCCAGCGGCGCGGTCATCAAGGCCTTCAGCCATCTGGAAGGCGCAGTGGTGGGCGAGGGGGCCCTGATCGGTCCCTATGCGCGCCTGCGACCCGGCGCCGAGATCGGTGCGGAGGCGCACATCGGCAACTTCGTCGAGGTCAAGAAGGTCAAGGTCGGCGCGGGCGCCAAGGCCAACCATCTCAGCTATCTGGGCGACGGCTCGGTCGGCGAGAAGGCCAATATCGGCGCCGGCACGATCTTCTGTAACTACGACGGCTTCGAGAAGTTCGAGACCCATGTGGGCAAGGGCGCGTTCATCGGCTCCAACAGCGCCCTGGTCGCGCCCGTGCGGGTCGGCGACGGGGCGATGACCGGCTCGGGGTCGGTGATCACCAAGGACGTCGAGGACGGGGCGCTGGCCCTGTCGCGCGCCGACCAGAAGACCAAGGCCGGTTGGGCCACCAAGTTCCGGGCGATCAAGCAGGCCCAGAAGGACAAGAAGAAGGACAAGAAGGCATGAGCGCCGACGACCAGAAGCGCATTTCGGGCGAAGCCGCCGCCGAACTTGTCGAGAACGGCATGGTGGTCGGTCTGGGCACCGGCTCCACGGCCGCCTGGTTCGTCAAGGCGCTGGCCGCGCGGGGCTTGAGCGACATTCGCGGCGTGCCGACCTCGGACGCCACCGCCGCCCTGGCCCGCGAGCTGGGCATCCCGCTGGCGGCGCTGGACGATGTGAAGACCGTCGACCTGACCGTGGACGGCGCCGACGAGATCGGTCCGGGCCTGTCGCTGATCAAGGGCGGCGGCGCGGCGCTGCTGCGCGAAAAGCTGGTCTGGGAAGCTTCAACCCGCTGCGTCGTCATCGCTGACGCGGCCAAGCGCGTGCCGGCCTTGGGCAAATTCCCGCTGCCGATCGAGGTGGTGCGCTTCGGTCACGTCCACACCGGCCATCGCCTCGCCGATATCGCCGCCGAGTTCGACCTGCCGCCGCCGCGCCTGCGCGCGGCCGAGCGCGGCATGGTGGTCACCGATGGCGGTAACCTGATCTACGACATGGCCTCGGGCAAGATCGACGATCCCACCGCGCTGGCTGCCGCGCTGAAAAGCGTGACCGGCGTTGTCGATCACGGCCTGTTCCTCGACCTCGCCGACGAGGCCCTGGTGGGCACGGACGAGGGCGTGGTGCGTCTGCAGCCCTGACGTCCTACATTAGCCGACCCGTTTCGCTTCCGGAGGCCGATGATGGCTGACTACGACTTTGATCTGTTCGTCATCGGCGCGGGCTCCGGCGGCGTGCGGGCCGCGCGGCTCGCGGCGCTGAGCGGCGCCAAGGTGGCTGTGGCCGAAGAGTATCGGGTCGGCGGCACGTGCGTGGTGCGCGGCTGCGTGCCCAAGAAGTTCATGGTCTACGCCAGCGAGGTCACCAGCCAGCTGAAGACGGCCAAGGGCTATGGCTGGACGATCAATGAGGCCCGGTTCGACTGGAAGACCTTCCTGCACGAGAAGGACGTCGAGATCGCGCGTCTGTCGGGCATCTACGTCACCAATCTCCAGAAGGCCGGCGCGCACCTCCTGCACGGTCGCGCCCAGATCGTCGACGCCCACACCGTGGAAGTCCTGCCCAAGGACGGCAGCGACGACGCCGGAACCTACACGGCCCGCAAGATCCTGGTGGCCACCGGCGGACGTCCGGTGCGTCCCGAGTTTCCGGGCGCGGAGCTGGGCATCACCTCGGACGAGGCGTTCCATCTGCCGACCCTGCCCAAGAGCGTGCTGGTGGTGGGCGGCGGCTATATCGCCGTCGAGTTCGCGGGCATCTATGCTGGCCTCGGCGTTCAGACGACGCTGCTCTATCGCGGGGCCAACATCCTGCGCGGCTTCGACGACGACGTGCGGATGCACCTGGCCGACGAACTGGAAAAGCGCGGGATCAAGGTCGTGCTTGGTTGCTCGCACAAGAGCATCGAGAAGCTGGAAGACGGCCGGCTGCTGAGCACGCTGAGCAACGACCTGACCTTCGAGACCGAAGCGGTGATGTTCGCCACCGGTCGCGAGCCCTATGTCCAGGGGCTGGGCCTGGAGAAGGCCGGCGTGAAGCTGAACGACAAGGGCGCGATCGCGGTCGACAAGTACTCCAAGACCAATGTCGATAGCATCTGGGCCGTCGGCGACGTCACCGACCGCATCAACCTGACGCCGGTGGCGATCCGCGAGGGCGCGGCCTTCGCCCAGACCGAGTTCTACGGCAACCCGACCACCTTCGATCATGACCTGGTCGCCTCGGCGGTCTTCTCGCAGCCGCCGGTCGGCGCTGTGGGCATGAGCGAGGCCGAGGCCCGCCAGGCGTTCGGCAAGGTCGACATCTATCGCTCGGTCTTCCGGCCGATGAAGGTCACCTTCTACGGCGGCCAGGAGCGGTGCCTGATCAAGCTGGTGGTCAAGCAGGACGACGAGCGCATCGTCGGCGTCCACGTTGTCGGTCCCGACTCTCCCGAGATCATCCAGATGGCGGCGATCGCCGTGAAGATGGGCGTCACCAAGCCCCAGTGGGACTCTACTTGCGCCGTCCACCCGACCCTGGCTGAGGAGTTGGTGACGATGCGCGAGAAGTACGTCCCGGCCGACGTCGGCGGGATTGGATGACGCTGATTTCCGCACCAGAGCGGCGGACCCGATGGTTGGGCGCGCTCGCCGTCTTCGCGATGGTGATGACGCCCCTTATCGGCTACCTCATCCCGCTCTGGTACGCAGGCTTGCTCAGTCTGGTGGGCCTGTTGGTCGCGCCGACCTTGGCGCGCGCGCGCGCGCCGCTCCTGCCCATGCTGGCGCTGGTTGTTCTTGTGGGCTGGGCGCTCGTCAGCCTGAACTGGAGCCCTGCTGCGCCGCATCTGGCCGATCTTCAGCGCGACAAGGACGTCGAGAAGTTCACCGTCCTGAAGCTGGTTCTCCAGCTGGCGCTCTATGGCGCGGCGGTCGCGGGTCTCGCGCAGATGTCGCGCCGATCGGCGCGCCTGGCGGGGAGGATTATGCTCGTCGGTGTGGGCTTCCTGGCCTTGATCACCTTCGCCGACGGCGTCCTCAAGGCAGGTATCTATCGGGTCCTGCATGATCTGACCGAGGAGCCCATCCGTCCCGATCTGGCGATGGTGAAGGTGTCCATGGCCACCTATCCGGCGATCCTCCTGTTCTGGCCGTGCGTCCGAATCCTGGACGCCTGGAACTTTCGGGGGCGCAATATCGCGATCGCCCTCATCGCGGTGTGCATCGTGGCGGGCGCGCATCTCACCGGCGCCGACGCGCCCATAGCGGCGCTGATCCTCGGCGGCGTCGCCTGGCTGGGAACGCGGGTCATCGGCAAACCGTTCGTGCGCGGGCTGATCCCGGCCGTCTCGGCGCTCTTCATCTTCGCGCCGTTGGTCGTGCTTTGGGGCGTACGCTCTGGTCTGTTCGCCTGGCTGTATGTGATCGCGCCGGCCTCTTGGGATCATCGCCTCAATATCTGGGCGTTCAGCGGCAATTTGATTGTCGAGCACGCCATTCGTGGCTGGGGCATCGACGCCAGCCGGACCTTCGGGCCCGCCATCCCGCTGCACACCCACAACGCCGCGCTGCAGCTTTGGCTGGAGCTGGGAGCGGTGGGGGCGGCCATGGCGGCGGCGTTCTTCGCCTGGGTTCTCTATCGCATTGTCGGCTGGACGGGCGAGAACCGACGTGACGGGGCCATGGCGGCCGCGGTGACCGTTTCCTATGTGGTGGTCGGCGGGCTGAGCTTCGGCGTCTGGCAGGAGTGGTGGCTGGCGCTGGGCGCCCTTGCGGCGATCGCCTGTGGCGTGGCGCAAAAAACCGGCGCTATATGCGGCCGAAGCGACAACGAATATTCTCGCTGAGACGGGTCGGCGGCTTCTTGCCGCACGATTTTGCCTTTTTCTTCCGATTGCGGTATCTACCGCGCCCTTTGTAGTGATCGAGCCTCGACATGACCGCCCGCTGGACCCCCGCCGCCTGGAGAGCCAAACCCGCCAAGCACATGCCCACCGACTATCCGGACATGGGCGCTGTGGAACGGGTCGAGCAAACGCTTCGCCAGATGCCGCCGCTGGTGTTCGCCGGCGAGGCGCGCCGGCTGAAGAGCCAGTTGGGCGAGGTGGCCGAGGGGCGGGCGTTCCTGCTGCAGGGCGGCGACTGCGCCGAGAGCTTCAAGGAGTTCCACGCGGACAACATCCGCGACACCTTCCGTCTGATCCTGCAAATGGCGGTGGTCCTGACCTTCGCTGGCGGCAAGCCGGTGGTTAAGGTCGGCCGTATCGCCGGCCAGTTCGCCAAGCCGCGCTCGGAGCCGACCGAGGTCCAGGGCGACGTGACCCTGCCGTCCTATCGCGGCGACATCATCAACGGCATGGACTTCAACGAGGCCGAGCGGGTTCCCGATCCTGATCGCCTGCTGAAGGCCTATGGCCAGTCGGCGGCGACGCTGAACCTGCTGCGCGCCTTCGCCAGTGGCGGCTACGCCGACCTCTACAACATCCACCGCTGGACCCTAGGCTTCGTCGGCGACAGCCCGCAGGGCGCGCGCTACCGCGAACTGTCGGAGAAGATCAGCGAGGCCCTGACCTTCATGTCGGCCGTGGGCGTCACGCCCGACACACAGCCCGACCTGCGTCGCGTCGAGTTCTTCACCAGCCACGAGGCCCTGCTGCTGGGCTTCGAGGAAGCCATGACCCGCGTCGATAGCACCTCGGGCGACTGGTACGACACCAGCGCCCACCTGCTGTGGATCGGCGAGCGCACCCGCCAGCTGGACGGCGCCCACGTCGAGTTCATGCGCGGCGTGAAGAATCCGATCGGCCTGAAGTGCGGTCCGACCATGGAGGGCGACGACCTTCTGCGCCTGATCGATGTTCTGAACCCGCACAACGAGCCGGGCCGACTGACCCTCTATGGGCGCTTCGGCTCGGACAAGATCGCCGACCGTCTGCCGCGCCTGATGAAGGCGACCAAGTCGGCGGGCCGCTCGGTCGTCTGGGCCACCGATCCGATGCACGGCAACACGCTGAAGGCCTCGACCGGCTACAAGACCCGTCCGTTCGACCGGATCCTGTCCGAAGTGAAGAGCTTTGTGGAGATCGCCCAGGCCGAAGGCGTTCACCCCGGCGGTGTCCACTTGGAGATGACGGGGCAGAACGTCACCGAGTGCCTGGGCGGCGCCCGCGCGGTGTCGGAGACGGACCTGGCCGACCGCTACCACACCCACTGCGATCCCCGCCTGAACGGCGAGCAGGCGCTGGAGCTGGCCTTCCTGGTGGCTGAGAAGCTGAAGGCGGCCCGCGACGACCAGCGCCGCCTAGCCGCAGGCTGAGACACGTCCTCGGCGGGCGCGCAGCAAGCCCGCCCGCCGAGATCAGCTCAGGTCGCCCAGGGCGCCGTAGCGTAATCTTCGGCGCGACTCGCGGGGCGGGTTCTTCCAAGAACACTGATAGGTTTGCATTGCAGCACGCGGCGTCTTGACCGGTCGCGCGGCCCTCTCCAATGGTTGCTACCAAGGGAGAGACGAATGCGTTTGCGTCAGAAGATTAAGCGGGAAATCCGGTTTCTGAAGGGACTGTCGCGCACGCTGAAGCGTGTAAAGACGATCGCCCCGGATAGTCCCAACTTGATCTGCGACGACCTGGAGGCCGCGGTCGACAAGTGGGGGCCGCGCCCGGCCATCACGTTCGAAGGCAAGACGATCACCTATGCCGATCTGGACGCCATGGCGAACCGGTACGCGCATTGGGCCAAGGGCCTGGGCCTGACGCGCGGGCAGACCGTCGCGCTCTTCATGCCCAACCGGATCGAGTATCTGGCGATCTGGTACGGCCTGACCAAGGTCGGGGTCGCAACCGCCCTGATCAACAACCAGCTTACCGGCGCGGCGCTGGCCCACTGCCTGAATATCTCCCAGGCCATGCACTGCATTGTCGACTCTGAGACCTCGCCCTGCTTCGAGGACGTGAAGGGGCAACTCGAGCGGCACATGCAGCAGTGGGTGCTGGGGCCTGTCCACGATGACCAGCGCGACCTGCTGAAGGCGCTCAAGAGCTGCAGCCAGTTGCGCCCCGATCGCGAGACCGCCCGGGAGGGGCTGACCGCTTCTGATACGGCGCTCTACATCTACACCAGCGGCACGACCGGCCTGCCGAAGGCCGCGCGCATCACGCACATGCGCGCCCAGCTCTATATGCGCGGGTTCGCCGGTTCGACCGGGGCCAAGGACACCGACCGCATCTACATCACCCTGCCGCTCTATCACGCCACCGGAGGGCTTTGCGCCTTGGGTGCGGCGCTGCTCAACGGCGGCTCGGTCGTTCTGCGAAAGAAGTTCTCGGCGACGCACTTCTGGCCCGAGATCGTGGCCGAGCAGTGCACCATGTTCGTCTATATCGGCGAGCTGTGCCGCTACCTCGCCAACCAGCCCGAACACGAGCTGGAACGCGCCCACAAGCTCCGCATGATCTTCGGCAACGGCCTGCGCGCGGACGTTTGGGACGACATGCTAGACCGCTTCAAGGTCGGCGACGTGCTGGAGTTCTATGGCGCGACCGAAGGCAATGTCTCGTTCTTCAACTTCGACGGCAAGCGCGGCGCGATCGGTCGCATTCCGAGCTATCTGCGCAAGAAGTTCAACATTCGCATCGTCAAGTTCGACGTCGAGACCGAGACGCCCATCCGGGGTTCGGACGGTTGCTGCATCGAGGCGGGGCCCGAAGAGGTCGGCGAGTGCATTGGCCATATCGGCAGCGACGCGCGCTCGAACTTCACCGGCTACGCCGACAAGGCCGCGACCGAGAAGAAGGTGCTGCACGACGTCTTCGAGAAGGGCGACGCGTGGTTCCGCACCGGCGACCTGATGAAGGTCGACCACGACGGCTACATCTACTTCATCGATCGCATCGGCGACACCTTCCGCTGGAAGGGCGAGAACGTCGCGACCTCAGAGGTGGCTGAGCGGCTCGCCGGCTTCGAGGGGGTCCTGGAGGTCAATGTCTATGGCGTGAAGGTGGGCGACCTCGACGGCAAGGCGGGCATGGCCTCGCTGGTGACCGAAGGCGACTTCGATCTTGAGGCGTTCGCCAAGTACGTCGACGAGGCGCTGCCCAGCTATGCCCGGCCGCTGTTCGTCCGGCTGCAAAAGGCGATCGAGACCACCGGCACCTTCAAGTACCGCAAGATCGATCTGGTCAACGAGGGCTTTGATCCGTCCAAGACCAAGGATCCGCTGTACTTCCGCGATCCGGCCAAGGGCTATGTGAAGATCACCAAGACGCTCTGCGCCAAGATCGAGGGCGGCGGCTTCAGGCTGTAGCGGAGGCCATGATGGCCCGTCTTCCCATCCGACTCCGCGCTCCGGGCGTCGTCGTATCGCAAAGGGCGCAGGAGGGGGGAACATGGTGGAGCTCAAGGTGAGCCGGCGCGCCGGCCTCGCCGCCATGGCGGCCACGCTGACGGCGGCGTGTTCGCCGCTGTCGATCTTCGCCACCGTCACGCCCAAAGACGCCGCCCGCCGTGAGGCGAAAGGCGCGCGCTACACCGATGGTCCGCGCGGCGGCGTCGACATCTATGCGCCGCCGATCGCGCACGGGCCGGCGCCTGTCGCGGTGTTCTTCTATGGAGGCTCCTGGGACAGCGGCCGCAGGGGTGACTATGGCTGGGCGGCGCGGGCGATCGCCGCACAAGGGTTTCTCACCCTGGCGCCCGACTATCGGCTTTACCCCGAGGTGCGGTTTCCCGACTTTCTGGATGATTGCGCCATGGCGGTGCGATGGGCCGTGGACAACGCCGCAGCCCTGGGTGGCGATCCTAAGCGGATCGTGCTGATCGGCCATTCGGCGGGGGCTTACAACGCGGCCATGCTGGCGCTGGATCCGCGTTACCTGCGTGGCGTCGGGGTCGATCCCGAGACCGTCCGGGCGTTCGCAGGTCTGTCGGGGCCCTATGACTTCCTGCCGCTGAAGGGAGCGATCACGGAGCGGACCTTCGGGGGCGCGGCCGACCTGGCGGCCACGCAGCCGGTCAGTTTCGCTCGCGCCGATGCGCCGGCCGCCTTCCTGGCGACGGGGGACAAGGACACCACGGTCTATCCGCGCAACACCCGCAAGCTGGCCGCAGCCCTGCGTGACAAGGGCGCCAGGGTCGAGGAGCGGCACTATCCCGGCGTCGACCACGCGGGCGCGGTGCTGGCCCTCTCGCGCCCGTTCCGGCGCAAGGCGACCCTGCTGACCGACATGACCGCCTTCCTGAAGGACGTTACCGCCTAACCACAGGTCTGGCCGTTCAGCTTGCGCTGGTAGGCCTCGACCAAGCTCAGATAGGGCGGCAGGAAGGTGTGCAGCGCCACAGGCTTGCCGTCCGTCGTGGTCCCGGCGACGCCCGCGCGGATCTCGAAGTGCAGGTGAATCGTCGTCGGCGTGCCGCCAAAGTCGTTCGAGACCTTGCCCAACTGCTGGCCCTTGGCGACGCTGTCGCCTTCCTTCACGGTCAGGGTGGCCATCTGCAAGTGCAGATAGCGATAGGTGTAGTGCGGCGCGGCCTGCCCCACGAGCGTCACCGAGTACGACCCGATGTCGGTGATCGTCCCGGCCTCGGCGGCGACGGCCCAGTGCTGGTTCTTCTTGCAGCTCGCAGGACGGATGTCCTGGCCCTGGTGACCCGTTCCCGAGCCTGCGCAAAGCGGGTTGGTCCGTGAGCGCGCCTCACAGAAGGTGTCGCGCCAGGGCAGGGTGTAGTTGAGACTGTCGCACTGGCTGGGCTTGCCGGGCGGGCCCATGCCGCCGCCGGGGCCATAGACCTGCGAGTTCGGGAAACCGGCCTCGGCCAGGGGCCAGCACATGTTGGGCGACCAGACCGTGCGGTCCAGATAGCCGGGGCCCTGGCCCGCGGGGATGGCGCCCGCCGGCGCATGATCGAAGGTCGCCGAGGTCGGCGGCGGCGGCTCAGCCGGTTGCGGCGCGGGATCGGGGCTGGGCGGAATGGGCTCGCTGGCCGGCTGCTCGGCGCCGCCATCGGCCGGCGAGTCGTCGGGCTGCGGCGGTCCAGGCTCGGGGGAGGGCGGCTTGGGCGTTTCGCCCGCGGCCGGCTTGGAGGTGTCGTCACAGGCCGCCAGCGGCGCCAGGGCGAGCGCGGCGATCAGCAGGAGGGCAGCGGTGCGCATCTCAGCCTCCCAGTCCGGCGGCTTGCCGCGCGGCCTTGCCCATCACCACGGCTGTGGTCTTGCCAACCAGCCCCAGGAGATAGTTGTCGTCGACACAGCGCGGATCGCCCGCCGAGTCGCAGCGGATCTCGACGGTGTAGAGGACTCCGAAGCGCACGAAGCTGGCCAACTGACCATCGACAGTGCGCTGCACGGTCAGCATTTCGGGGCCGCTCTCGACCTTCAGCGGTTTGCCGGACGGAACCGTCGTCGTCGTCCCGCTGAGCGACACCCCGCCGCCGAGCGTGTCCGCAGTGATCGTGTAGTAGTCGCCGAAGCTGTAGATCCGCGCCCCGGCCGTCAGTTTGGGATCGCGTGGCAACAGGATCGGCACGGCGGTCTTGTCGACTTGCTCGCGGTTCAGGTTGGCGGCGAGACTCTCACCGACATTCGCCGACTGACGAAGGCCGCCCACCGCCGCCTGCCAGTCGACGGCGCCGCGCGGGCGGGCGACGAACGCGGCGATCGCCGGGCGCGATGCTGGCGCCGGCGCCGGCGCGGCCGTGTCAGGCCGTGTCTGGGCCTGGCCCGCCGAGATCCAGGTCGCCCCCGCGACCAGTGACACGGCGACGAGACCCGCCGCCGCCCACGCTCTTCCATGACGCATGTTAGTCCCCACCGAACCGCGTTCTTTCAAACCTTAACGCGAAGTGGGCGCGCTGTTAACCTTTGTTGGCGGATTGCGGCGCGATTGAACCCGCGCGGGTTCGTGGCTATATGGCGGTACCTGTTTTGGGGCCTTGTGTGTGGCGGCCCAGAAGACTCCAGTTCATTCAAAGGGATAAGCTTCCCCGCCATGCTGCTCACCATGCTGAAGGCCAAGCTGCACCGCGCCACGGTGACCCAGGCCGACCTCGACTACGAAGGCTCGATCGCGATCGACCGCGACCTGCTGGACGCCTCGGGCATCCTGCCCAACGAGCAGGTCGACGTGCTGAACATCACCAACGGCGCGCGTTTCACCACCTACGCCATCGAGGCCCCGCGTGGCTCGAAGGTCATCGGCGTCAATGGCGCGGCCGCCCGTCTGGTGCAGAAGAACGATCTGGTGATCGTCGTCACCTACTGCCAGATGCCCGCCGAGGAGGCGCGCAACTACGCCCCGACCGTCGTCCTGCTGGACGAGGGCAACCTGATCAAGAAGGCGGCCTGATCGATGACGCGCCCCACGATCCTGCGCGGGGCGCTTGTCGTTCTCGCTGTCGCCGGCCTTGCGGCGTGTTCGCCCAAGCTGCCGGACGGCGTTGATGACACCGTGCTGGCCCAGTCCATCGGTCGCCAGATCGGCTCGGCCTCGACCTGCGTAGTGATCGCTGACGCCGCCAACGGCCGGATGGTCTGGCGCGGCGGCGGCTATATCACCTGCGCGCGCAACCTGCCGACCTGCGATGGGGTCGTGACCACGGCCGAGAAGCTGTTGCAGGACAATCTGGGCAAGCCCGCGCGCTTCTTCAGCTGCGACAGCGGCACGGCCCCGGGCGCCACCGTCGGCTGGGCGATCGGCCCGGTGCCGACCGGCGAAGGCAAGCCCGCGCGCAACCTCACCTATGTGGCCGTCATGGAAGGCGATCGCGCCCTGCCGGGCCTTGAGATCAAGGATCGCGTCGAGCAGGCCTTCAAGAAGGCCGGCTTCTGACCCTGACAAGCCGCCGCCGGCACATCCCGACGGCGGCTTTTTCATGCGCCTACTGGGTGACTTGGTACACCGCGCTGACGTCGACGCGGACCTTCAGCTCGCCGGCCGAGATGCTGGTGGCGTCGGCCATCTCGCGCTTGGCCATGGTGAACACCGGCATGGGCGGGGGCACGGGCGAATAGCCGCCGCCTTCGCTGAGATTGATCATGCGGATGATCTTGTAGCCGGTCGCGCGGCTATAGAGCGCGGCCTTGGCCTGCAGCGCCTTGACAGCTTCCAGCCGCGCGGCGTCCTCGGCCGCCTGCGGGTTGGCGAGGCCAAAGCTGATGCCGTTGACCGTATTGGCGCCGGCGCTGACCGTCGCGTCCACCGCCGCGCCCAGCTTGGCCAGGTCGCGCACCGTGATCGTCACCTGGTTCGAGGCCTGGTAGCCGGTCAGCTTGGGCGGCTGGTTCTGCTCATAGGCGTACTGCGCGTTCAGATTCAGGTTCGAGGTCTGGATGTCGCGATCGGCGATCCCGGCCTTCTTCAGGGCGGCCATCACCTGGTTCATCCGCGCGCCGTTGGCCTTGAGCGCCTCGGCCGCCGTGGCCGCGTCGGTCTGGACGCCCAGATTGATAGTCGCCATGTCCGGCGCCACCAGGGTCTCGCCCGAAGCCGACAGGTTGAAGGTGGTGGCCTTGAAGGCCGCGTCGTTGCTTTGCGCCAACGCCGGAGCGGCGGCGCCCAGCAGCAGCGCGCCGCCCAGCAGGGCGGGCAGGGCGATGGCGGGCAGGCGGCGGGCGGTGTGGGTCATCGATCGTTCTCCAGGGGCTGTCCGGCGCAGAAAGCGTCGCCGCACGGCTATGGTTCCTTCGTGACAGCTCCAACCTGAACCGGAGCTTTAAGCCGCGTTCGGCTCATGCTAATCCGCCGGCTCGCGTGCGCTTCGGCGCAACTCCGCGCGGGCCTGTAGCTCAATGGTTAGAGCCGACCGCTCATAACGGTCTGGTTGGGGGTTCGAGTCCCTCCGGGCCTACCACATCTCCGCTAAGGCGTCGGTCTTGCTGGAAATTTAGGAATTTCAAGGTCTTATAGAGCGCCCGTGACGCGCGAGACTGTATCACACGGGGGCGAAGCGCGGGTGGCGCGACAGACCTATCTAACGCGGCGCGCAGCCGTATATCGGTTCCGGGGCCGGGCGCCGGGCGAGTTGGTTCCTACGCGGACAGCGTGAAGTGGTCCCCACCGTGAGTGTGACGGCGCGTCCGATAGCGCCACGTATCAAGAAGCGATGATCTACTTCATCTTGAGGTGCGCGAACCCGACACACATAAAATGCTATTCCAACCACATTCGCGTCATGAGCAAAGTGACGTAACGAAATCGTCCCGAAAAAAGACACTATCCGTCTTGAAAAATGCCAAGCACGCGAAAATGCATTTGCGATTTCATAGGCTCTGAGAATACGGACTTGCTTTTTAGAAACTGACGCTTCATGTAGTTTCTAAAGGTGGGGGCCTTTCGTGATTGGAATATTGGATGGGTGGGGCCTGGCGGCTCCTCTTCAGGGCAGCGTGCAAGTCATCTCGACGCCCAATGCGGGCGCAGTGGACTCGGCGCCTTCAGCCATCATCCTCAAGCAGGTGAACTTTCCGGGCGCCACGGTTGTTCCGCCCCACGACCTGCAGCCCGCTTGGCAGAACTTTGTCGGCAAGCCCGTCGCCTTGGCCGATCTTAAGACGATCGCCCGTAACGCCGAGGCCATCTACGCCGGACGCGGTTATCCTTTTGTCGTCGTTGTTCCGCCGGCCCAG
Organism: Caulobacter sp. SL161; assembly: GCF_026672375.1. Lineage (GTDB taxonomy): Bacteria > Pseudomonadota > Alphaproteobacteria > Caulobacterales > Caulobacteraceae > Caulobacter. The sequence goes on along the minus strand of NZ_JAPPRA010000001.1, from coordinate 3,049,922 downwards.
ACCGTCGTCGATGGCGTTGTTCGTCTGGACGTCATCGAGGGGCAGATCAGCGACCTGACCGTGCTGGGGCAAGACGCCTCAGCGCGGCGACAAGCCACCCGGATCTTCCAGCCGCTCGTGGGCATGCGACCACTACCCGCGGTAGCGGTTGAGCGCGCCTATGCGACAGCGCGCGCCACTCCCGGTTTGGCGGTCGCCGGGGCGTTGCGGCGGGGGACCAAGCCGGGGGGTATGGATCTCGTGGTCGAGGCCGCACGCGATCCTTGGCGTGTGGCGGCTGGCGTCAATAACTGGGCCGCACGACCGGTCGGCCCATGGGTCGCGACAGTTCAGGCCGACTATTTCGGGGCCTCGTCTTACGGCGATCAGGCCTCGATCCAAGCGTCGGCGAGCCCCGACTTCAAGGCCCAGTATGGCTTTCAAGCGCGCTATGAGCGTCGCCTCAATGCTTATGGAACCTATGCCGACGCCGTTATCACCGCCGCCAAGGCGAAGCCGGGTGGTGCGGTGGCCGAGCTCAACCTCGCCACCAATCTCATCGGCGCGCGATTGGAGGTGGGTCAGAACCTTGTTGATGACGGCGTCATCGCCATCAGCCTCAAGGCGGGCTTGGACATCAATGACCAGGAAACCCTGGTCTTCGGCTCAGAACGCCTCAGCCGCGAGCAATTGCGCACGCTCAGCTTAGGCGGCGAGGTCACCCTGCAGGGAGAAAACCTCAAGGCCTCGGCCAGCCTTGAGTTGCGTAAAGGCGTGGGCCTCCTCGGCGCAAGTAAGGCGGGCGATCAAGACCTATCCCGCGCCTCGGCGGACCCCAAGGCCGCAATGGTCCGCTGGAAGTTCGAAGGCGAATGGCGCGTGGCTAGCCAGGTGTTGGCGGCTCGGTTCGAGGGCCAGGACACGGGCTCGTCGCTGACCACGCCCGACCAATATGTGATCGGAAACCAAACTATTGGTCGCGGCTACCAGCCGGGTTCCGCTTTCGCCGACTCCGCCGTCGCGGTCAGCCTGGAGCTTCGTCGCCCTGGCGTTAAGCTATCCCGCTCGATCAAGGCTGAGCCCTTCATTTTCGTCGACGCCGCGCGCCTCTCCAACCCTCGAAAAGACATCGAAAGACTGTTTGACCGGCGGGATCTTTCTTCGATCGGGGGAGGCCTGCGCTTCGATGTCCCGGGACCGGCGCGCTTTGAACTCCTCTATGCCCTTCCGTCGGCGCCGCCGCTTGGCCTGGGTGAGAAGAAGCCCGCCCCGACCGTGCTCTTCAGCGCGTCGGTCGGCTTGAAGGCCCTGGCCGATAACGTCTTGCGCCGAAAAACGTCCGGAGCGACGCGATGAGATATACATCGGCTCTCGCCTGTATCGGCGGCCTTTCAGTAGCTTTGTTGGCCTCGCCCTCCCAAGGAGGACCGGCCGGGGGCGTGGTGACACGCGGCGCGGCGACGATCACGACAACGACGAATGGCGCGACAATCCAGCAGACCAGTCAGCGCGTCGTGATCGACTGGAGCTCATTCAACGTCGCCTCAGGTGAAACCGTAACCTTCACCCAACCCAATGCGGGGGCTATCGCGTTCAATCGGACGCCATTGGGGTCTGCAATCAATATTGCTGGCGCATTGAACGCCAATGGCGGCGTATGGCTCTTTTCGCCGAGCGGACTGCTGATCGGTTCGGGCGCGCGGATCAATGTAGGCTCGCTGGTGGCCTCTACCGCAGCGCTCGATGTTGACGCGGCGATGAGCGCCAATCGGCTTTCGCTCCTGCCCGGCGCGCCGTCGGGCAATGGGTCACTCAACGTCCAGACTGGCGGCCAAATCAACGCGACGAATGGCTTTGTCCTGCTTCAGGCGGAGACGTTGAACCAAGGTGGTCAGGTCCAGGCGAGCGGAGCGATCAGCTATCAAGCCGCCGAAGGGGCGCTGATCGATTTCACCACAAGCGACGTCGGAACGGCGCTAAACGCATCCGGCGCGGCCGACGCTAACGGACGTGGCAAGCCCAACCTGAACCACACAGGGCTCTCCAAGGCCGGCGGTCATATTGAGATCGTCGCCCCCTCAGGCCAGAACGCGCCCAACTTCGCCGGGATCATCAACCTTTCCGGGGTCATCGAAGCCGCCGGCGTCCAACCGGGGGGTGTCAGAGGCGTCGTTATCCTGGCTGGCCGGGATACGGCGCGCTCCGCCAGCAACTTCAACGGCTCCACCATGGCGCTCGACTCATCGAAAGCGACCATCACGGCGAAGTCGGGCGATATCTATATCTCTGGCGAGGCCCTGACCCTCGGAGCCACGACCGGCGGCCGGGATACCTATTTGGCCAGTTATGGCGGCGTCTCGCTTATGGGGCCCCTGGAGGTGAGCGGAAGCCTACTCGCCCAGTCGCGCACCGCCGCGGTGACGGTGGCGGCCGATATCTCCACCGGCGCAAGCCTGTTGCTGCAGGGCGCCTCTATCCGGCTGACAAGCGGCGCGCTCGTCCGCGGCGCCAAAAGCGAGCCGAACGGCATCATCGGCTTGTCAGCTTCTGGGTCAGTAGACACGTCCGCTGGGAAACTGGTGGGTGGAACGGGCGATGGCCAATCAGGCGATATACTCATCTCGGCCGGCGCGCCGGTGGCCGGACTGTTAGCCGGCCGGGGCGGAGATTTGACGACGGGCGAGATCGCTGGCCGGTCAATAGGCCTGCAGGCCTCGAAAGTCGGCGCTAACGGCGGCGCGATCCAAGTGCGCGGCTCCCTGCGAACGGGACAAGAGCTCGATATCGACGCGGCAGGCCTCCTGACGATCGGACCAAACGCAACGGTGAGCAGCGCCAAAGCAGGAGCCGCATCGGCGTGGCCGGTCTGGTCGGCCGATGATGCGGCGATCGCCCTGACTGCGGCTGACCTTGTGCTGCAAGGAACGGTCAGTACGGGCGGCGACGTGCTCATCGTCGCCAAGCCTCCCAATGGCGATGTCAGCCTAGGCGGCCTGGGCTCCCCCAATCATACCGGCTTCGAACTAACCAATGCCGAGTTACAGTCGGTCGTCGGGCGGAACATCGCGATCGAAGGTGGCGCAGCGAACATCGGCGCGACCGTTCGGATCGGCGATCTTTCGCTCTCGTCCGACAAGCTCTCAGCCCTCTGGGTAGGCGCAGGCGGTGCGGGCCAGATCCTCGTGTCCGGCCGTATCGCGCCGACGGTCAGGCCCGTCAGCGTCAATCTGGGGTTTATCGAGACGCCCATTTCCGGCAAGGCCGCCGACTATGCGCCCGAACGCATCGTGGTGACCGGAGCGCTTGGCGCCGCAAACGCCAAGCTGGGCTCGGTCCGAATGCTCGCGAGCCGCGACATCCTGCTCGGCGACGACCGATTTGTCGCCGGGGCTGCAGCCAGTAGCGACTTTGATCCGGGCAGTGTCCCGGTCACCGCCTCGGACGTCGGTCGATTGTGGCTCGTCGCGGATCAATGGCAATTCGCCGCTCGTGGACGAGTCCTGCAGCAAAACACCTCCGGGAGCGGCGGCTTCGGGGGTGTGGAGTTTGGCGAGCCCTCCGGCGCTGCGCCCCTCGTCGTTCACCCTGCCGACCTCAGCGCCGTGAAGATCGGGGGGACCAACAGCTGGTCACTGGGCGAACTCAATCCGACCCGGATCGCACTCTCGGGCGTGGTGCGCTCTCCGGAGGGCACGCCTTGGAGCTCGACGGGCTCAAGCTACGCCGCCGCCATCGGCGTCCAGGTGCCGCTGAGCGAGGCCTATCGGATGAACGGTTGCGCCTTGGGCTGTCGAGACGGCGCACCGCCGCTGGTCATGACAAGCACTGTCGCCAGCCCGACGAGCGACAGCAACAGCGAGACCGCCGGCCAAAGCGACGCGGTGGGCCAGGGCGAAGCCGCGGCTGAGGGGGCAACGGCGAGCGCGCAAGGCAAACCCAAGACAATCTTTCCGATCCGGGCGCGGGGAGCCGACCGGACGATCCGCCTTGGCCCCGACCAAGTGACGAGCGGCGGCAACCGCGACCTGTGGATCGGATATCAGACGGAGGTGCGCCCGTGATCGGTTTAAGATCGCCGGTAAAGGCGCTTGTCGCCGCGCTCATGCTCGGCGGCTCGCTTCTGTACGCCGTTTCAGGTACGGCCACAGCCGCGCCAAAAAAGGACTTCCAACTTGGCCAGAACAGTGAGGCTCAGGCCTGCCGCGCCGTTCTGCGCTTCGATGTTCCGCCTGGCGTCGACGCGGCCGACATCTATTGCGGCGCTTGGGAGACTCCCTCTGGCCGCGTCATGGTGTTTCCCGATCGTACGCGGGCCCTTGCGGCCTTGAAGCTGCTCTGTGACGGCGTTGGGCAGGCGGTTCGCGACCCGGACTTTTCCGATCTGAACCAGATTGCCTGTTCTCGACAAGAATCGGGACCCCGCCGATTCGGTCTGATCGCCAGCCACGGTCGCCGCGTCGCGGTTGGCGCAGCCTTTCCTTCGGATTGGCCTTCTCTCTTGGCGGCCGCCAAGGTGATGAGCGGAACGATCAGCGCCAAGGCCATAGGCAGCGCGGCTGCGGCGACTGCAGGCCAAGATCAGATCCAAACTGCCTACCCGCAAGGCGCGCCGGGCCAGGCGGCGAGCGCCAAGTACGAACTCGTTCGGCGGCGCGCCTACGAGCACAACGCTGTCTGGAGTTTTGGCTCGGCCAGTGATGACTTCTCCGAGTTGCTTCGCTTGCATAAGGCTATCGCGCCGGAAGACCGGGCCGGTGAAGGCGAAATCCTCGCCGAAATCGCGCTCAATCTATCCAATATCCGGCGCTTCGATGAAGCAGCCGCGATCTTCGATCAGGCGAACGTCAACGCCGGCAACGACGAACTCCTGAACGCCAAGATCCTCAACTATCGGATCATGGACCTGCTCAACCGGCGCCAATTCGATAAGGCCTTGGGCTTTGCGAGGGCTACGCGCAAGGGCGATTCCAGCGACACCGGGCCTGCGCAGACGCGGCTCAACGGTGTGCCCAGCGAAGCGCAAAGCATGCTGGCGGGGCTCGGCGAGGCGTCTCGTCAGGATCGGGCGGCCATTCTGCGAGCGCAGCGCTTCTATCTGGCCGCCGTCGCCGCGCGCGGACTCGGCAAGGCTGAAGCGATTTCGGATCTCGATAATGCGCTCACCGTGTTGAACGATATCCAGCAGCCGCCCGCCTGGCTCGAGGCTCAAATCCTCGCCGAGCGGGCTGAAACCCTGTTGAACGGTGGTGACTACAAGGGCGCCGAATCTGAAGCGCGGCGCGGTCTCGCCCTGGTGGCGACGACCGCCGCCGGGACGCGCACCGAGGCCCATCTCTGGCTGACGCTGGAGGCTGCTCAGGTCGGGCTTGGCGCACGCGATCAGGCCTTGGCGAGTGGACGGCGCGGCGTCGCGATCTTCTCCCGCCAGACCGAAACGCCAGGCATGCCCGGCGATATCGCGGCGCGGCATCTTGAGGTCTTGCTCGCGGCTTACAATGATCGCTCCGACCCGGCCCTGGCGGCGGAGTACTTTGAGACCCTGGCCTTGGTCTGGGATGGAGCTGCCGCCCGTTCGGCCGCGCAACTGGCCGCGCGCATGGCGTTGTCTGACGGTGGCGCTCAGGCTCGCGCCTACCAGGACGCCGAACGCCTGTATCGCGCGGCTTTGACTACCCAGCAGCGGGCCCAGAGCGAAGGCGCCAGCGCCAACGAACAGGAGGCCGCCGTAAGGGCGACTGAAGCGGCGGCGCAGCGCTTGCGCGTCGCGGAAGACTCCTTGCGACAGTTGGCCCCGCGTTATCTGGAACTCGTCAATCCCAAGGGACCGAGCGCCGATGTACGCGGTGTGCTGGCGGCTAAGGAAGGCTATCTGCGCATCGTGCTCGCTCGCCAAGCTGGCTATGCGGCGCTGATCACCGCCGACGGCGTGACGCCCTATCGGATCGGCATGTCCGCCGTCGAAATCGAAAAGCGTGTGACAGCCATTCGCCGCACCACAAGTCTAAAGCGGGGTCGCCTGCCGGACTTTGATCTCCGAAGTTCGGCGGAGCTCTACCAAGCATTGCTCAGCCCCGTCGCCAAGCTGATCGACGGTCTGGAGACCTTGCAGATCGACGCTGGCGGCTCGCTGGCGTCCATCCCCTTCGCGGCTCTCACCCGTACGGTCCCGAGCCCAGCGCTCCTCGCAAAGGTCAAGGCCGAGGGCGACTACAGCCAAGTCGATTGGCTGGGCCGCCATATCGCGATGGCGACCTCTTTGGGACCGGCCACCTTCGTGCGGCTGCGGCAGAGTGCGGCGAAGCGCGCCTCCTCAGGCTCGGTCGCCATCTACGGAGATTTCCGCCCAGACCCGGGCGCCGTGGCCTCTCGGCTGGCGGCCGAGCGCGGCCTGTCCGAAAGCTGCCGCCGCGATATCGAGCGCAGCCTGACGTTCCTCGACGCCTTGCCCGATACCGCCCGCGAGGCTCAGACAGTTGCGGACATCTTCAAGAGCGCAGCGCGCGTTCGACTAGGCGCGGATTTCACCGACAGCGACTTCTTCAGCGCGCCCGAAGTGGCCCAGGCCGACGTCGTGCTGATCGCCACTCACGGCGTTCTGGGCCTTTCGTCCTGTTTTCCCGAGCCAGCCCTTCTGACGTCGCTCGGTCCGAAAGGTCTGGGGCTGATCGAAGCCTCGGCGTTGCTGGATCTGAAGCTGACCGCACGGTTGGTCGTGTTGTCAGCCTGCGACACTGCAGGCGGCGGGCAGCTCGACGCTGCGCGTAGCGGCATGGCCGACGGCGGCGAGGCCCTTAGCGGCTTGGCGCGAGGCTTCATCTACGCCGGCGCTTCGGATGTCCTCGCCACCCAGTGGAAGGTGGACTCAGCCTCTTCAGCCGCTCAGATGCATGCCTTCTTTGAGAACGCCGGAGCCGCGAGCCAGCCCTTGGCCAAGGCGTTGGCCAGCTCTCAACGGAGCCTCTATAGCAACCCTGAGACCGGCCATCCGTTCTATTGGGCCGCCTTCGTCCTCATCGGCGACGGCGCCTCTCGGATCCAATAAAAAAGGGCGAGGCCTCGGCCTCGCCCTTCCCCCACCGGCTAGGATGACGTCTCAGCCGCCCGCATAGCTTTCGATCAGACGGTAAACACTGCCGCGATCGAGACCGTTGAGCGGGGCGGAATGAAGGATCTGCTCGGCTTCAAAGCTCCAGACGTCTGGCAACACGCGCGCCAGGTCCGCTGCTGTGGCTGCCTGCTGCACTTCGAGATCTTCAAAGGTCTTGAATTCAGCAGGCGTGGGCGGCGCATCGGCCACGACCGTGATCTTGCCCGTCTGAACGGCGCCTGCAGCGTCCGTGGCTTTCAGCACATAGTCGCCCGGCGCTAGGGCAGGGGTGGCCAGCGCCACGTCGCCGTCAGCGCTAGCCCCGTTAGCCAACACCTTATCACCAGACAGGATAGACAGCTTGTAGCCGGGCGTCCCGCCTATCAGACGAACCAGCAGTTGCGTGCGTCCAGCGGTAAGTTGCTGGCCGCCGGTCGACAGTGAGGCGACCGCGAAATCCAGCGGCGGTTCGCCGCCACGAAGGCGCACGTCCCAAGGTTGGCGCTTCATGTCTGGCATCAGGTGATCAACCAGGGCGCTGTAAGCGCTATGGGAAACCTGGGCCTTAGCCCGGCCCTTCACGGTGTAGGGCGCTGCGCCGACAGTGACCTTACCCGCACCGTCCAGCGACACCAGGACGGTGGCCCCGTTCTCAGTCTTGATGACATCCTGGTCGCAGACCACGTCCAACACACGCGGCCGAGCCACAGGCGCGCCGGCGCGTGTGATGATCACGTCCTGTGGCTTGCCATTAATTCGGGTAATAACCCCTGCGCCCGAGCAGGACGCTTGGACACTGGAGGCTCCCAGGACAGTAAACGCAGCAGCGAACGCGAGCAATGACACCTTAGACTTCATGGGTTCTACTCCGAGAATTCCTGAATAGTTTCAGCGACTGCCGCACCGAAGGCCGGCGCAGACATGAAGCCCCAAAATCCGTACTTCAATGTCACCAGCAGAATCGCGACGCCGACCCAGTGCGCCGCAAGGCCGATGAGAAGGTTGATGACGACCGGGTTCAGCGGCAGCAGGACCACGTGGTGCGCCCAGTGGCTCGCGCGGGATTTGCGGTGGTGATAGCGCTCGCGCAGCGCTCGAGACACCGCGAAGCCAAAGGTGATCATCAAGCTGATGCACAAGAGGGCGGCGATCTGGGCGGGGAGCCCCGCCTGACGCAGGCCGCCATCAGTCCCACTGATCCCACGCACTGCGTTGGTGAGGATCATGGGGCCTGACATCATGTGCAGCGGCGTTTGTTGAAAGTCGTTGGCGACGGAGTTGGTGCCGCCGATGATCGCCAAGCGACGACAAAGGAACTCTCGACCGGCATCTGGGCCCGCCGCCAGGATGTCGCCTGCCGATACGCGGCGGAACACAGAGGCGTCGGAGTCCGCGCCGCAGGTCTTGAACCCTGGCCAGCTGGCCGGCAGCAGCGCCCAGGCTGGTTCCTCATGCCGCGGCGCCAGGGAAAGCTGGAAGTGGATCACCTCCCCATCCTGATCCATGTGATGATTTGCAGCGTGCGCGGGCGCGTGCGAGTTGGCGCAGGCTTTCGGCGCCTCTTCGAACGCGAGCGCCGCGGGACTGCCGGCGGGCGGCTTTCCACTCAACGCCTCACTGGCCAGCAGCGCCGCAGAGTAAAGGGGGGCCACACGGCCGTTCTGAACAACACATTGGAAGGGTAGAAATTCGCGCACTGTTCCGTGCAAGTCGGCGAGAACCCGGACGGTGGACCAGTGGATATTCTGAGCCTTGGCGACAATAGGATCATAGTCGGTCTGGGGCAGCATGGGGCTCTCGCCCTCCAGGCCCAGAACCGCTGGAGCGAAGGCCTCGCGAGCAATGATTAGCCGTGGGGCATGGGGCGTCGCCGCCCAGTTTTCCAGAACCTGCCTTAGAGCGGCCGACCCTTGTGGATCGTCCGGCGCCGGCGCGCCGATATCGACATCGACAATCACCGCGCCCGGCATGGACGAAGAGGGTGTGGCCAGGATGAACTTCAGCAGATCGGCCAACATGCCCCGTGGCGCGGAGGCCGTCGGTTCTCGGCCGGGCCGGACAGGAACATAGGTCTGTTGGCGCAAGGTGGCGTCGTCGATATCGAGCAGCACAGCCGGAGGTCCGTCGCCAACCACGGCGTCCTTGGTCAGCTTAAAGGCCGTGCTCAGCATCTCACGGTCCGGTTCGCCGATGATTGAGCGCTCGACGACCGGAATCCGAATGAGCGCCAAAACGACGAGGCCGGCACAAAAGCTAATGAGCGCGCGCCGCCACGAACCTGCGAACTCGCGCCAAAGATGTCCGGCGAAGGCTGACGCCCTTCGAACGAAATTCTTCATGAAGGCCCCCACGCCGCCGGCGTGACGCCGGAGCAGCGCACTTCTATCAAACTTGCTTAACAAGTGAACCACCTTGTCTGGCAAGACAGACACTTTTCTACACTGTGTTACGCAGGGTGATCCTAGCTCAGCGACGGCCATACGCTTGTTTCGACAGTCTAACGAAAAATTGGGGCAGCAGATTGATCTTCCCGTGATCCTCGCTCTTGGCAGTGGACACCGACACTAGCTTTCAGGCCTGGAATGGAGTGTCTGAAGAGATTGAAATCTTGGAACTTTGCGAGGGTCTCCAAAAAAGAAGCGGTTGGGCGTCACAAGTGGCGTGCATACTCGGCGCCAGATGTCGCATCACTGAAGTTGACGCTTGGGCGCTTGAAGCAATCCGGCGCATGTCGGATACAGATCGCGACTTCAGGTTGAGCTCTACGGGATCTTGAACCCCTACACCGGCCGTAGCGCGATCGAAGGCCTGCTGCCGCATGCCCCTCCCGCAACCCGGGTGACGTCCGCCGCCCCATATCCCGAAGAAAGCGGGCCTATACGGGCCGGCGAGGCGCCGGTGACATCCCGCATAAGTCCTAAGGTCCCAATTCCGAACGTCAGAGTGTGGCTCGCGTAGGACGTCGCTAGGCACGCGGGGGCGGCGCGCGATCCTGGGCGCTATGGGCGGCGTGGCCGTCTATGGCTGTGTGCAGATCGGCGCGCCGTGCGCCGGCGGGCTAGCGAGCGCCTGGAGCGTCCGTGACGGGGGGAGCGCTCGCGCCTATCGGGTCAGGCGCGCGCAGGCCGGCTGGGACAGTTTTTGGCGATGAAGTCGCCGTGGGCGGGCAGGGCGTCGATCGCCCGGCTCATGATCTGGCGCAGATTGGCCAGATACTCGTCGAGCTGGGCGTCGGAGACGACGCCGGTGAGCGGATGGAAGGCCTCGGGGATCACGCCTTGGCCGATCAGCACCTGGATCCAGCTGGCCTCCTTGAAGAGGTCGTCGTCCTGGCTGAACAGGCGGCCGGACTGGGAGAACAGCGCGATGCGGGCCTTGAGGCTGTCGGGCATCTCCATCCGGCGCACCGCCTGCCAGAACGGCGTGTCCTCGCGCGTCGTGGCCTTGTAGTGCAGCACCAGAAAGTCGCGGATGTACTCGTACTCCAGGGCCGTCTGGCGATTGTATTCGGCGATCTCGACCGGGTTGAAGCCGCGATCGGGGAAGAGCGCCAGAAGCCGGCTGAGGGCGGACTGCACCAGGTGGATGCTGGTCGACTCCAGCGGCTCCATGAAGCCGCTGGCCAGGCCCAGGGCCACGACATTGCGGTTCCAGAACTGCTTGCGCCGGCCCGTCGTGAACCGCAGCTGTCTCGGTTCGGCCAGCGGGGCGCCGTCCAGATTGGCCATCAGCACGTCGGTCGCCTGGGCCGCGTCGATATGGTCGCTGCAGAACACGTGGCCGTTGCCGGTGCGGTGTTGCAGGGGGATGCGCCACTGCCAGCCGGCCCCATGGGCGGTGGCGCGGGTATAGGGGGTGAGGGGCGTGACCGAGGCGCAGGGGACGGCGATGGCGCTGTCCATCGGCAGCCAGGCGCGCCAGTCCTCATAGCCGCTTTTCAGGGTCTCCTCGATCAGCAGGCCGCGGAAGCCCGAGCAGTCGATGAAGAACTCGCCGCCGACCTTGCGGCCGTCCTGCAGGGTGAGGCCCGTGACGAAGCCGCTCTCGGGGTTCTGGTCGACCCCGACAATGCGCCCTTCGACGCGGGTGACGCCCTGAGCCTCGCTGTAGCGGCGCAGGTACTGAGCGTAGAGCGCGGCGTCGAAGTGGAAGGCGTAGACGAGCCCCTCCAGATAGCCGCCGCCCACCTGGGCGATGCGGTCGAAACGCCCGGCCTTGGCCGCCTGGGCGTTGAGGGAATAGTCCCAAAGGCTCTCGTCATGCCCGGCCTGGCGCCGACGCAGCCAGTAGTGATGGAACGGCGCCATGCCCAGCGGGCGGCCGATGGGGCCGAAGGCGTGCAGATAGGACTGGCCCACCGTGTGCCAGTCGACGAACTCGATCCCCAGCTTGATGGTGCCGTGGGTGGCGGCGAGGAAGTCGTTCTCGTCCAGTCCCAGCAGGCCGTTGAGCAGCCGGATGGCCGGAATGGTGGCCTCGCCGACCCCGACGATGCCGATCTCGTCGGACTCGACGACGGTGATGGCGACAGAGGGGCCCAGCGTACGCGAGAGCAGGGCCGCGCTGATCCAGCCGGCGGTTCCCCCGCCCACGATGGTCACGGCCTTGATCGCCGTATCGGTCATTCGCGTCCTGCCCAGGCCCGCCTCTCTGCGCGGAGGCTCTCATAAAAAAGACCCCGCCGGAATGATCCGGCGGGGCTCCGAGATTGCAGGAGGAGGTTTGGGGATTAGAAGCGGTACGACACGCCGACCATGTAGGTCGCGCCATACTTCTGGTAGTCGATGGTCTGGCGCTGATCGTCGTTGTCGTAGGTCTTGAAGGGCTCGTTGGTGATGTTGTTGGCCTGCAGCAGCAGGGACAAACCGTTCATCGGGCCATCGCGGAACTCGTAGCCGATCTGGGCGTCGACGACCGACTCCTTGTCGACGGTCCGGAAGACGCGCGCGGCGCTCAGGCCGGCGACTTCGCCCAGGAACTTGCCGCGATAGCGGTTGCTGATCCGGGCGTTGAAGCCGTTCTTTTCATAGTAGAACGTGGTGTTGATGACCGTCTTGGACAGGCCCGGGATGGTGATCGGGTTGGTGCCCTTTTCCAGCGTCACCTTGCTGTCGGTGAACGAGCCGCTGATGATCAGGCCGAAGGGCTTCAGCGGTTCCCACAGCAGGTCGCCCTGCAGCGAGGCCGACAGCTCCAGGCCGCGGATGTAGCCGCCGTCGCCGTTGTCGGGGCCCGAAACCAGACCGATCTTAGTGCCCAGCTGCGCTTGCTGCGCGGCGCTGAGCAGGAACAGATAGTCCGAGAAGTCCTTGTAGGACGAGGAGTTGGAGTTGACGAAGTTCGACAGCTCCTTGTGGTACACGGCGGCCGACAGATAGCCCGAGCGGCCGAAGTACTTTTCCACCGCCACGTCGATGCCGTCAGCGATGTAGGGGCGCAGGTTCGGGTTGCCGCCGTTGGCGCTGAAGTACGAGTTGTTCGGGTCCGTCGAGGTCAGGCGCGAGGTGTTCTGGTTGAACGACTGGCTGGCGCGCAGTTCGTCCATCCGGGCCCGGGCCAGGGTGCGGGCCGCGCCCACGCGAATGTAGAGCTCGTTGCCCGCGTCGAACGTCAGGTTCAGGCTCGGCAGGGCGTAGGTGTACTTGTCGCCGTCGTCGGTGACCGTCGGATTGGCCGGCGCAGACGGGTTGACCGCGACGCCCTTCGAGAACTGGTCGGTGCGAACCACCTGCAGGCCGAAGTTGCCGGTCACGGGGATCGCGCCGACCTGGGTGTCGACGCCGAACTTGGCGTAGGCCACCTGCACGTCTTCACGGACCGACCAGTTGCGGGTCTGCACGGCCGGGTTCGCGTCGGCGATCAGGGTGTAGTAGCCGTTCTTCAAGAGGTAGGTCGGGTCATAGGCCAGCATGGCCTTGATGCCGATCAGGTCCAGCTTGGCGACGCCGATGATGGCTTCCTGCGGGATGGCGCGGCTGGTCGGGGCGCCGTCGGCGATGCGGCCGCCGAAGGTGAGGAAGCTCTCGTGGACTTCCTTCTCTTTCTCACGGCGGCTGGCGTTCACGCCGAACTCGACCGACTTGATCAGGCGCCAATCCAGGTCGCGCTTGGCGGTGAACCGGGCGGCCGTCAGTTCGTCGGTGATCGACGGGGTGTTGTAGAAGCCGGCCTGGGTCAGAGCGCCGCCGGAGGCGCCGCCGCCCCAACCTTGCGGGTCGGTCAGCTTGAACAGGTTGCGGTCGGTGTAGTCGAGGGTCGAGGCGAACATCGTGCCCGCGCCCGGCGTGGTGGTGAAGCCCAGGGTGTCGGTCGCGCCGACACCGCTCGGGCCGGTGCCCGCGTAGGATTCGAAGATCACGTCGGTGCGGTCGGCCGAGGAGTAGCTCAGATCCGTCGTCAGCGACCAACCGTTATCGGTCAGGTAGTTCAGGTTCCAGCCGGCCGACTTCAGCGTGGTGTCGCGCGTGTTCAGGTCGTTGCGCATCACGCCCTTGACGCCCGAGAACGTGCCGTTGGTGATCAGGCCGTTGCTGGTAGTGCGCGTCGGCTGCAGCGTCGCGGACGACCATTGCAGCGGCAGCTCGATGCCGCGCAGGATCTGCTCTTCCTGGAACTCCGAGTAGTAGACGTCCAGCGAGGTCGTGACCTTGTCGTTCGGCTTGTACTCCAGAACGCCGATGGCGCCGAAGCGCTCGAGGTTGTTCGACTGGATGTAGGGCTTGGCGCCGCCGATCACGCGATCATTGGCCGCGTTGATGGTCGGATAGCCCCAGGCGTTGAAGCGCTTGCTCTGGGTCGGGGTCGAGATGTCCGAAACGGCCAGGGCCAGGCCAACCGTGTCGTTCGCGAACTGGTTGACGTAGGTGGCGCTGAAGCGGTGACCCGTGTCCTTGGCGTCCGGGTTCAGCTTCTTCTCGCTGTTCATTTCATAGCGAGCGTTGGCCGACAGGATGCGCTTGCCGTAGGTCAGCGGGCGGATCGTCCGCAGGTCGGCGGTGCCCGACAGGCCCTGACCGATCAGGCCGGCGTCCGGGGTCTTGTAGACCACCACGCCCGAGAGGATTTCCGACGGGTACTGGTCGAACTCAACGCCGCGGTTGTCGCCGGTCGAAACCTGTTCGCGGCCGTTCAGCAGGGTCGAGGTGAAGTCCGGGCCAAGGCCGCGGATCGAGATGACCTGGGCGCGGCCGTCGAGGCGCTGGGCGGTCAGGCCGGGCAGGCGAGCCAGCGACTCAGCGATCGAGGTGTCCGGCAGCTTGCCGATGTCTTCGGCCGAGATGGCTTCGACGATCGACGTCGAGGTCTTCTTGAGGGCGATGGAGTTTTCGAGACCGGCGCGGATGCCGGTGATGACGACTTCCTCGACCTTGGTCTCATCCGCAGCGGGGGTGGCGGTCTGGGCCTGGGCCGAACCGGCGACGGCGAAAGCGAGCGCAAGGCCCGTGGCTCCGCCGGCCATCAGCCAGGCGCGACGGCGCGAAAATTGGGTGTTCATACGAGTTCCCTCCCTGTCCGGCTCTGCGCTTTGGGTCATGCGACGGGCCGTTGCTGCAAACTACTGCAAATTAACGGACCGTAATCAACCCAAAAAATTGCAAACTCGGCCCGCGGCGGATCCTGGGGGCGCTGGAAATGCGCCTTGTGTGGCTTCTTTGCGCCACTTTAGACCGGCTCTGGGAGGTTCTTGGTTCGAAAATCTCCTCAAGTTGACGGATTGACAGCTTGCTAAACGGACTGCAAATTCTTGCAAAGAATTGCAATGCGGCTCGCAAGTCGGGGCGTACGTTGAAGGGGGAGGGAGCGATGAGGGCCTTGACGCCCTGGCGGCGGACGCTGCTGGCCATGACGGCCTTGAGCGCGCTCGGCATGGGCGCCCTGGCGACGGCCGTCTCTGCGGCTCCCAGCCCCCATCTCCAGCGCAAGCCCCAGGACGAGGTGATCTACTTCGTTCTGCCCGATCGTTTCGAGAACGGCGACGCGACGAATGATCACGGCGGTCCCGCCCGAGGGGCGCTGATCGACGGCTTTGATCCGACGCGCGCGGGCTTCTATCACGGCGGCGACCTCCAGGGCGTCACGCGCCGGCTGGACTATATCCAGGGGCTGGGCGCGACGGCTGTCTGGCTGGCGCCGATCTTCGTGAACCGGCCCGTGCAGGGCCCGCCCGGCCAGGAATCCGCCGCCCATCACGGTTACTGGATCACCGACTTCACCGACGTGGATCCGCATCTGGGAACCAAGGCCGACTTCAAGGCCCTGGTCGACGCGGCCCATGCGCGCGGCATAAAGGTCTATATGGACATCGTCGTGAACCACACGGCCGACGTCATTCAGTACAAGGAATGCCCGGACAACCGCTGCGCCTATCGTGGTGTCGCCGACTATCCGTATGTGCGTCGTGGCGGGCTCGACGGCGCGCCGATCAATGACGGCTTCGACGGCAAGGACTTCAGCAAGCTCACCCGGCCGGACTGGGCCTACACGCCCTATGTCCCCGCAGGGCAAGAGCGCGCCAAGACACCGGCCTGGCTGAACGATCCGATCCACTATCACAACCGGGGTGACAGCACCTTCGCCGGCGAGAGCTCGCTGCTGGGTGATTTCGCCACGCTCGATGACGTGTTCACCGCCAATCCGCGCGTGGTGGAGGGCTTCATCGAGGTCTATGGCCGGTGGATCGACGACTTCGGGATCGACGGCTACCGCATCGACACCGCTCGCCATGTGAACCCGGAGTTCTGGCAGGCCTTCGTCCCGGCCATGCAGGCGCGCGCCAAGGCCAGAGGTATCCCGAACTTCCACATCTTCGGCGAGGTCTTCGACCCCGATGTCGCCACGCTGGCGCGGCATGTGAAGGTCGACAAGCTGCCGGCGGTTCTGGACTTCGCCTTCCAGGCGGCGGTGACGGATGTCGTGACCGGCCGCGCCGGGCCTGACCGGCTGGCCACGGTCTTCGCCGGCGACGCTGTCTATGAAGGCGGCGAGGCGACGGCGCGCCAGCTTCCGACCTTTCTGGGCAACCACGACATGGGCCGTATCGGTCACTTCGTCCTGAAAGCCCGTCCGCAGATCAGCGACGATGAGCTGCTGGCGCGCGTCACCCTGGCCAACGCCATCATGCTGACCGCGCGCGGCGTGCCGACGATCTACTATGGCGACGAGCAGGGCTTCACCGGCGACGGCGACTATGCCGACAGCCGCGAGGACATGTTCCCGAGCCAAGTCACCAGCTACAACGACAACCGCCTGGTCGGCTCGAGCGACAGGGGCGCGCGGTCGGCGTTCCAGACCGAGAGCGTCCTCTATCGCCGGATCGCGGCGCTCGCCAAGCTGCGGACGGCGACGCCTGCGCTGCGCGAGGGGCGGCAGGTGGTCCGTGTCGCCGAGGCCAAGCCCGGCCTGCTGGCGTTCTCGCGGCTGGCGGCGGGAACCGAGGTTCTGGCCGTCTTCAATACCAGCGACAAACCGATCAAGGCGCGCGTGCCGGTCGAGACGGACTCCGGGGCTTGGAAGAGCCTGCACGGAACCTGCGTCTCAAGCGCCGTCGCGCCAGGCAGCTACAGCGTCGAACTGGCGCCGTTCGACTACATGATTTGCGTTTCCGAGGGACGATCGTGACAGTGCAGGTTCTAGAGCGCCCCGATGCGGAGATGTCGATGAACGCCGAATGGTGGCGCGGCGCGGTGATCTATCAGGTCTATCCGCGCAGCTTCGCCGACTCGAACGGCGACGGCGTCGGCGACCTGCCGGGGATCACCGCGCACCTCGACCACATCGCCTCGCTGGGCGTCGAGGGGGTGTGGCTGTCGCCGTTCTTCAAGTCGCCGATGAAGGACTTTGGCTACGACGTCTCGGATTACTGTGATGTCGATCCGATCTTCGGGACCTTGGCCGATTTCGACGCGCTGATCGCGCGCGCCCATGCGCTGGGCCTGAGGATCATCATCGATCTGGTCTTCTCGCACACCTCGGACGAGCACCCCTGGTTCACGCAAAGCCGCCAGGACCGGACCAACGCCAAGGCTGACTGGTTCGTCTGGGCAGACGCCAAGCCCGACGGCAGCCCGCCCAGCAACTGGCAGTCGGTGTTCGGCGGTCCGGCCTGGACCTGGGACGCCCGCCGCGGCCAGTACTACATGCACAACTTCCTCAGCAGCCAGCCGCAGCTGAACCTGCACAATCCGGCCGTCCAGGAAGCTCTGCTGGCCGTCACCCAGTTCTGGATCGATCGAGGCGTAGATGGCTTCCGCTTCGACGCCATCAATTTCTCGATGCATGACCCGGCCCTGACCGATAACCCGCCCCTTCCGCCGGGCGGCAAGCGCACCCGGCCGTTCGACTTCCAGGACAAGATCCACAACCAGGGCCACGCCGATATCCCGAAGTTCCTCAGCCGTCTGCGCGCCCTGACTGACGCGGCCGGCGGGCGCTTCTCGGTGGCGGAAGTGGGGGGCGATCACGCCGAACGCGAGATGAAGCTGTTCACCGCCGGCGACGACCGCCTGAACAGCGCCTACGGCTTCCTCTACCTGTACGCCGACAAACTGACGCGCGAGATGGTCCCGCAGGGCGCAGCGATCTGGCCGGGCGAGG
Source organism: Caulobacter sp. SL161 (assembly GCF_026672375.1). GTDB lineage: Bacteria > Pseudomonadota > Alphaproteobacteria > Caulobacterales > Caulobacteraceae > Caulobacter. Next base: position 3,032,263 of record NZ_JAPPRA010000001.1, on the reverse strand, counting down.
CGGGGGAGGGGTGGCCTTCCTGGACCTTCTCGAACCACGACGCGCCGCGCGCCGTGTCGCGCTGGGCGGAGGGGCGAGATCGCAAGGCCTTCGCCGAGATGTGCCTTCTGCTCCTGATGGGCCTGCGGGGTAATGTCTTCGTCTACCAGGGCGAAGAACTGGGCCTGCCCCAGGCGAATGTGCCATTCGAGCGCCTGCAGGACCCCGAGGCCATCGCCAACTGGCCCCAGACCCTAGGGCGAGACGGAGCCCGGACCCCGATGCCCTGGACCGCGAGCGCGCTCAACGCCGGCTTTTCGGCGGTAGAGCCGTGGTTGCCCGTTGACCCTGAGCATCTCCCCCTGGCCGTTGACGCCCAGGAGGCCGACCCCGCCTCGACGCTGAACGTCGCGCGTCGCCTGATTGCTCTGCGCAAGGCCTTCCCAGCGCTACGGACGGGCGTGATCCGCTTCGTCGATACCAATACGCCCTTGCTGATCTTCCAGCGCGGCGAGGGGGCGGACGCCGTCTTGCTCGCTTTCAACCTCGGGTTCCAGCCGGTGACCTGGGCGCTTCCCGACGGCTGGACTTTGGTCGATGGCGTAAATCTGGACGGCGAAGGCGAGATGCCGGTGTGTGCGAGCCTGATCGCTCGGCGCGGCTAGCGCACGGGCGACGCACGCTTGCCGGATGACGGCGAATTCACACGACATTGAGCGGCGAATGCAGGATCCAGGGCTGCGCAAAGCCGTGGAGCTGCGATGTCCGCCATTCTCGCCGCCTTCGTCGCGACCTCGGTTCTGGCCTCGCCGGAGCCCGGTCTGACCCAGACCATCGCGGCGCGTGACGCCGTGCTGTTCAACGTCATGTTCGCCAAGTGCGATCCGGCCGCCCTGGCGGCCCTCGTGACGGACGACATGGAGTTCTACCACGACAAGGGCGGCGCCATGGATCGCGAGGCCTTTGTCGCCGACTACGCCAAGAGCTGCGCCGCCAAGCTTGCGCCGGACGCCTGGCGGTCTCGCCGCGAGCTGATCCCCGAAACGCTGAAGGTTTACGCCATCCCGGGCTTCGGCGCCGTGGAGGAGGGGGCGCATCGCTTCTACGAGCGAAGGGGCGACGGCGCGGAACGGTTGGCCGGTAGCGCGCGGTTCTCAATCCTCTGGCGGCTTGGCGCTGACGGACATTGGCGGATGGCACGAACGTTCAGCATCGATCACGCGGCCGCGCCCTAGGCGCCGCTTCCGCGTCGTCCCGAGCCAGGCTTCAGCCTCCGCAGCTTTCCCGGATGATCAGATCCGTCGGCACGCGCTCCGAGCGGCTGGCCCGTTCGCCGCTGTCGAGCAGTTTGGAGACCATGAGTTTGCCGGCCTTGGTCGTGTCCTGGGCGATGGTCGACAGGGCCGGGCTGGCGTAGCGGCTGAACGGAACATTGTCGAAGCCCATCACCGAGACATCGCCCGGGACCGACAGCCCGGCGTGCTTCAAGGCGCGGATCGCGCCCAGGGCGATCAGGTCCGAAGCCGCGACGACGCCGTCGAACGCGACGCCATTGTGGATCAGGCTGTCGACGGCGGCCTCGGCCGACTCGACCTCGAAGTGGGCCGGTACGATCAGGTCGGGATCGACGCCCAGCTTGACGTGCTCCAGGGCGTCGAGATAGCCGCGATGGCGCTGCATGGCTTCGGGCGCCTCGGTGTCGCCCAGGAAGACGATGCGTTTGCGGCCCAGGCGCTGCAGGTGCAGCGTCGCGCGACGACCGCCCATGACGTTGTCGGAGCCGACCGAGCAGTAGTTCTGGTCCGGCAGTTGCGCGCCCCAGACCACGAAGCGGTTCTCGGTCTCGGCCAGACGATTGAACGCTGCGTGCAGCGAGCTTTGCCCCAGGAAGATCACGCCCTCGGCCCGGCTGGTGGTCATGGCCTCGGAAAGGTCGTCGAAGTTGGTCGGCGCGATGTGGGACAGGATGACGTCGCAGCCGCGCTCGCGGGCCGCCTCGCCGACGCCGGCCAAGAGTTCGAGGAAGAACGGATCCGACATGCTGCTGCCCCGGCCCTGGGGGCGCGGGGTGACGATGGCGATGGTCGCCTCGGCGCCGATCGGACCGGCGGGCATATAGCGGCGGAAGGGGTAGTCCATCTCGCGCGCGAGCTTCCAGATAAGCTGTTTGGTGCGCTTGTTGACGGCCGGGCTATCGTTGAGGGCGCGCGAGGCGGTCGAGATCGAAACGCCCGCCAACTTGGCCAAGTCTTCCAGTCGCGTCGCGCCCTTGCTCACTCCGAACTCGCCCCTAATGCAAAGATTTCTGCAAATATTTTCAGAGCCCCATAAGACGCGCTTCGACGGCGTTTGCAAGCGCGCCTCGCCGGCCCTGGGTCGAAATTCGACATTGAAAACTAATGCAAAGATTCGCGGTCAACTGGTGGCGCTACGAGCGATCCGGCGCTTTTTGGGAATTCCTGAATGTCAAAATTACTCAATCAGTCATGCATTTGACGTTGCGTGTGACGGCGGTGCGTGCGCAAATATAGCCTGCAAAGCGCAATGAAAAATTTTGCGAACCAGCCGGGCTAACCGGCGGTCGGGGCGGCGGAGGACCGATGGCCAGGCAAAGGCTCAGTTTCCTGCAGATCTGGAACATGTGCTTTGGATTCTTCGGAATCCAGATCGGTTTCGGCCTGCAGAACGCCAACACCAGCCGCATCTTCCAGTCTCTCGGCGTGGATGTGAACCACCTTGCGATCCTGTGGATCGCCGCGCCGGCCACGGGGCTGCTGGTTCAGCCGATTATCGGTCATTTCAGCGACAAGACCTGGGGGCGCTTCGGGCGACGCCGGCCCTACTTCTTCTGGGGCGCGATCCTGACCACCCTGGCGCTGCTGGTCATGCCCAACTCGCCCACGCTGTGGGTGGCGGCGGCGGCGCTCTGGATCATGGACGCCTCGATCAACATCACCATGGAGCCGTTCCGCGCCTTTGTCGGCGACAACCTGCCCGACGAGCAGCGCGCCACCGGCTATGCGATGCAGAGCTTCTTCATCGGGCTGGGCGCGGTGCTAGCCTCGGCCCTGCCCTGGATGCTGACCAACTGGTTCGACGTGGCCAACACCGCGCCCGCCGGCCAGGTGCCGGACTCGGTGCGGATCGCCTTCTACACCGGCGGGGCGGGCTTGCTGCTGGCGGTTTTGTGGACGGTGTTCACCACCCGCGAATACAGCCCCGAGCAGCTTTCCGCCTTCGAGACCGCCGAGCGCGAGGCCGCTGGGCTCGGCGCGCCTGTGGAAGCCGAACCGTCGGGCAAGGCCTATGTCACGCTCGGGGTTGGCGGCGCCGTGCTCGGCGTTGCTCTGGCGCTGGTTGTCCTGAGCGCCGGCCTTGAGAAGGAGCTCTACGTCCTGGCCGCTCTGCTGTTCGGTTTCGGCGTCGCCGGCTTGGCGGGGGCGGGGTTGAAGCGCATCGGCCGCACCGACAACGGCTTTTCCGAGGTGCTGGCCGACGCCTTTCGCATGCCCAAGACCATGCGGCGGCTGGCGGTGGTGCAGTTCTTCTCGTGGTTTGGCCTTTTCGCCATGTGGATCTACACGACGCCCGCCGTGGCCACCGTCCACTTCCAGGCGGCCGACACCGCGTCCAAGGCCTATAACGACGGCGCGGACTGGGTCGGCGTCCTGTTCGCGGTCTATAACGGCGTGGCGGCGCTGGCGGCCTTGCTCATTCCCCTGATGGTCAAGATCACCAACCGGCGCGTCAGCCACGCCATCTGCCTGTGCCTCGGCGCGCTGGGTCTGATGTCCTTCCTGGTGATCCGCGATCCCAAGCTGCTCTTGATCGGCATGGTGGGCGTCGGATTCGCCTGGAGCTCGATCCTCTCGGCCCCGTACTCGATCCTCGCCGGAGCCCTGCCGGCGCGGAAAATGGGCGTCTACATGGGCATCTTCAACTTCTTCATCGTCATCCCCCAATTGCTGGCGGCGACCCTGCTGGGGCTGCTGCTCAAGACCTTCTTCGAGGGACAGGCGATCTATGCGCTGGCGCTGGGCGCGGCCGGATTCGTAATCGCCGCCCTGGCGACGTTCGCCGTGGAGGATCGGACGTGATCGCGCGCCGCGCCTTCCTGGGTTTGACGCTGGCGGGCCTGGCGGCCCCGCCGGTCCAAGCGGGCGTGGCGACCGGCCGGATCGAGCTTGTTCCGGCCGTCACCTCGCGCTTTGTCGACACGCGCAAGGTTTCGGTTTGGCTGCCGCCGACCTATGACGGTCGGACGCCGCACGCCGTGCTCTACATGCACGACGGCCAGAACCTGTTCGACTCCAAGATCGCGCCGTTCGGCGAGTGGGGCGTCGACGAGAGTCTCGGCGACCTGATCGCCCGCGGCGTGATCCCGCCCACGCTGGTGGTCGGTGTCTGGAACACCGCCAAGCGTTTTCGGGAGTACGCGCCGGAAGATCTCGCAGCCAGGCTTGAACCCTCCGCTGCGGCCCGCGCACGGGCGCAGTTGGACGGCCCGTTGGCGTCTGACGCCTATTTGCAGTTCCTGGTCGGCGAGCTGAAGCCGCTGATTGACGCGCGCTATCGCACCCGTCCCGAGCGGGAGGCGACGACGATCATGGGATCCAGCATGGGCGGGCTCATCTCGCTCTACGCCGGCATGAAGCACCCCGAGATCTTTGGTCGGGTCGGGTGCCTCTCCACCCACTGGCCGCTTCTCCTGGCGGACAAGGCAAGCCTCCTGGATCCGGCCTGGTTCAATCCGGTCAGCCAAGCGATCCGCAGCTTCCTGGAAGCGGGCGCGCCCGCTGCGGGTCCGACAGCGCCGCGTTGGTGGTTCGACTGGGGCACGGAGGGCCTCGACGCAGCCTATGCGCCGTATCAGGCCGTCGCCGACGCCGTCTTTGCGGCCAAGGGCTATGTCCAAGGCCGCGACATCCTCACGCGGGGCTTTCCGGGCGCCGCGCACGACGAACCCTCCTGGCGGGCTCGCCTCGCCCGTCCCCTGCAGTTCCTGCTCGCGTCCCCCGCGGGCTCCGTTTGAAGAGGCCGTACCCCATGACGACCCTGAAAGCTCTCGCCCTGGCTTCGGCCGCGACCCTGATCGCCACCGCCGCCCAGGCCGCGCCCACCACCTGGGCCTATTCCGCCAAGACCGGCGTGGGCGCGTCCTACGAGGCCTATGTCGACGGCGCCTACAAGGCCGGTGGCAAGACCGGGGCGGTGTCGAAGGTCTGGTTCTCGATCGCCGACGGCGTCCTCACCGAGACGATGTACGGCCTGATCCATGAGGCCCAGATCAAGCAGATGCGGGTGGCCGTCGAGACCGCGACCGGCGTCGCCGTCGAGGGCGCCGACACGACCTCCAAGACCGAATACCTGCATGTCGACGCCGCCGGACGGCCGCTGTCGCCCGCCTACAAGATCACCACCACCGACCGCCAAGGCCGCTTCGTCATCGAAAAGCGGATCTTCACCGATCCCGATCGCAATGCGCTGTTCGTGCGCTTGACGGTGACGGCCCTGAAGGGCGCGGTGACGCCGACCCTGCTGCTGGAGCCGCACATGGCCAACACCGGCGGCGGCGACATCGGCGCGGCCTCGACCTCGGCGCTGACGGCAAGCGAGGGCAAGGCGTTCCTCAGCCTCAAGGCCAGCAAGCCGTTCGCCAAGGCCTCGGCCAGTGTGCTCAAGGACGGCGACGCCCTGGCCGCGTTGAAGGCGACCACCGGCTCGGCCGAGGGCGCGATCGTCCTGGCGGGGCAACTGCCCAAGGTCGCCAAGTCCGAGACCTTTGACGTCGTGATCGGTTTCGGCCCTGACGCCAAGACCGCCGACCAGGCCGCCGCCGCCACGCTGAAGACCGGCTACGCCGAGGTGCTGGCGCGCTACAACGGCGAGGGCGCGCATGTGGGCTGGGAGGACTATCTGGCCTCGCTCAACGCACTGCCGCGTCTGCGCGAAGCGTCGGAAGACGGCGGCAAGCTTCTCCAGGCCAGCGCCCTGATGCTGAAGGTGCAGGAGGACCGCACCCATGCCGGCGCGCTGATCGCCTCGCTGTCCAATCCCTGGGGCGACACGGTCGACGCCACCAAGTCCTCGACCGGCTACAAGGCCGTCTGGCCGCGCGACTTCTATCAGTGCGCCATGGCGCTGGCGGCTCTGGGCGACAAGGAGACGCCGTTGGCGGCCTTCCACTATCTGCCCACGGTTCAGGTCGGGCCCAAGACGCCGGGCAACAAGGGCGACGGCGGCTGGTTCCTGCAGAAGTCGCATGTCGACGGCACGCCCGAGTGGGTCGGCGTCCAGCTCGACCAGACGGCCATGCCGATCATGCTGGGCTGGAAGCTCTGGAAGCTGGGCTGGCTGCCGGACGCCGAGCTGAAGGCGTTCTACGGCCAGATGCTGAAGCCGGCGGCCGATTTCCTGGTCAAGGGCGGCAAGGTCAATCTGGACTGGAACACCGCGACCATCACCCCGCCCTTCACCCAGCAGGAGCGCTGGGAGGAGCAGGGCGGCCACTCGCCCTCGACGACCGCCGCCGTGATCGCGGGCCTGGTGGTCGCCGGAGACATCGCCGACGCCGCCGGCGACGCCGGCTCGGCCGAGCTCTATCGCAAGACCGCCGACGACTACGCCGGCCAGCTCGAGGCCCGGATGGTCACGACGAAGGGGACCTTCGGCGACGGCCACTACTATCTGCGTCTCAACAGCGACCAGGACCCGAACAACAAGAGCCCGGTCGAGGCGCGCAACGGCCAGGCCCCGGTGGCCGAGGACAAGATGCTGGACGCGGGCTTCCTGGAGTTGGTGCGCTATGGCGTGCGCCGGGCCGATGATCCGGCGATCCTGGCCAGCCTTCCGGAGATTGATGACGAGGCTCTCGAAGACCTCTACCGCGTTCGCTACAGCTTCACGTTCACGGGCGTGGAGGGCAGCTTCCCCGGCTGGCGCCGCTACGGTGTCGACGGCTACGGCGAGGACACCAAGACCGGCGCGAACTACGGCGCCGACAACCAGATGCGTTCCGGTCAAAGGGGCCGGGTGTGGCCGATCTTCACTGGCGAGCGTGGACACTACGAGCTGGCCTTGGCGGGCCTCTCGGGCAAGCCCGATCCTGCCGCCCTGACGAAGATCCGCCAGACCTACGTCAAGGCGATGGAGTTGTTCGCCAACGACGGGCTGATGATCCCAGAGCAGGTCTGGGACGGCGTCGGGGCGCAGAGCGCTCATGGCTATATCCGGGGCGAAGGGACCGATTCGGCCACGCCCCTGGCCTGGAGCCACGCTGAGTACGTTAAGCTGCTGCGGTCGGTCAGCGACGGGCAGGTCTGGGACAACTATGCGCCCGTGAAGGCGCGGTACGCGCGCTAGAGGGACCAAAAAGGTGCGCGACAATGTCGCGGTCGCGCATTCCTGAAACGTGGTTAACGGGCCTTTAGGCATTAGGCCGTGAACTTGGGCGTAATCGCCTAGCTCACGGCCGGAGGCCTTTGTTATGAAAGCGTTCCGTCGACTGACCATCGCCTGGAAACTGGTCCTCGTGGCGGGTCTTGCGATCGGACTCCTGCTTGTCGCCGCGGCTGTGGCGGTGTCGTCTCACACCAGCGCGATCGTTTCACAGCTCACCAATCAGTACGCCGGGGCGGTGGCGGACGAGGCGATCGAGCAGGTGACGGCCGACATCAACGCAGCCGCAGCGGCCGCCAAGGCCATGCAGGGGTCGATCTCAGCCGCGCATGAGGCCGGGCTGACCGAACGCGACAAGTTCATGGCGCTGGTCAAGCCGAACGCCATGGCCACCAAGAGCGTCATGGGCGCCTGGCTGATGGCCGAGCCCAATGGGCTGGACGGCAAGGACGCCGATCACATCGGCGACGCGGCGACCGCGTCCAACAAGGATGGTCGCTTCTCGGTCTACTGGGTCAACGACGCTGGCCAGCCCACACTGGAGCTGCAATCCGACGGCTCGGATTTCGCCGAAGACTATTACAACGACACGGCCAAGAGCGGTGAGCCGCGCCTGACCGAGCCCTATTTCGACAGCATCGCCGGCAAGCAGGTGGCGATGACCTCGGTGGCCTATCCGGTCAAGTCGGGCGGGCGCATGATCGGCGTGGCTGGCCTTGACATGTCGCTGGACAATCTGTCGACGGTGCTGGGGCAGATGCATCCCCTCGACGGCGGACGGGTGATGCTGCTGTCGTCGGCGGGGCAGTGGGTGGCGCACCCTGATCCCGAACAACGGATGAAGCCTTACGCAGACACCGGCGCCGACGCCGTGCGGGGCGTCTTGGCCGGCGGCGCCGCTGTCGAGGTCAAGGGCGTCGCCGATGGCGATACGCCGATGATCCGTATTGTCCGCCCGATTGCGATTCCCGAACTGAACGCCCGCTGGGCGCTGGTGATGGATGTCCCGGTGGCGGCGATCACAGGTCCCGCAGATCGCTTGGCCAAGATCCTGTTCGCCGGCGGCGTGCTGATCACCCTGGCGGTTCTGGCGGCCTTGTTCCTGGCCAGCGCAACCCTCGTGAAGACCCCGCTGACCGGTCTGACACGGTCCGTCGATAAGTTGAGCGCCGGTCGCTATGACGAGGCCGTGCCCGGCGTTGACGGGGGCGATGAGATCGGCGCGATCGCGCGGGCGCTCGATGGTTTCCGCCACGATCTGGCCGACGGCCAGCGCCGGCGCGCCGAGCAGGAGGCCGAGCGGGCCGCCGCCGAAATCGAACGACAAAGGCACGCCGAGGAAGCGGAAGCCTTCGCCCAGGCGCAGGCCCGATCTGTCGCCAAGCTCGGCGAAGGCATGGAGCGCCTGGCCGATGGCGACCTCATCTGGCGTATGCGCGAGGAGGAGTTCCAAGGCGATGCGGTGAAGATGCCGCGTGACTTCAACGCTGCGGTCGAGAGCCTTCAGGCCACCATGGCGGGCATCCTTACCGCCGCGCGCAGCATCAAGAGCGGTTGCGCCGAGATCAGCATCGCCGCTGACGATCTGGCCCAGCGCACCGAGCGCCAGGCCGCCGGCCTGGAGCAGACCGCCGCCGCGCTCGACCAGATCACGGCCACCGTGCGCCGCAGTTCAGAAGGCGCCGAACGTGCGCGACAAGTCACCATGACGGCCAAGGCCGCCGCCGAGCGGAGCGGTGCGGTGGTCGAGGAGGCGGTTGAGGCGATGGGCGGTATCGAGCGGTCTTCGCAGTCGATCACCCAGATCATCGGCGTCATCGACGAGATTGCCTTCCAGACCAACCTTCTGGCCCTGAACGCCGGCGTCGAGGCGGCGCGCGCGGGCGAGGCTGGTCGTGGTTTCGCGGTGGTCGCCCAGGAAGTGCGCGCCCTGGCGCAGCGCTCGGCGGACGCCGCCAAGGAGATCAAGGGCCTGATCAGCGCCTCGACCCAGCAGGTCGGCAAGGGCGTGAAACTGGTCGGCGAGACCGGCGAGACCTTGCGCGAAATCCTGGTCCAGGTGGCCGAGATCAACGAACTGGTCGGCGAGATCGCCGCTTCGTCCAAGGAGCAGGCCGTTGGTCTGGCCGAGGTAAACCAGGCGGTGAACCAGATGGACCAGGTCACCCAGCAGAACGCCGCCATGGTCGAGCAATCTACGGCCGCCAGCCATGCGCTGTCGAACGAGGCTGCTCAGCTGGAACGTCTGATCGCTCGCTTCCAGGTCGGCGCGGAAGTCCACGAGCTGCAGACGCGCTCCGAACGTCCAGCCATCTCCACGTCGCGTCCGGCCACCGCTCCGACGCGCGAGAGCTTCCGGCAGCGCTACGTGCAGGGCGCCAACGCCCTGAAGGTCGCCCCCAGCTCCCGTCCCGGGGAATGGGAGGAGTTCTAGGCCTGACCGCTCTCAGCCGTGCGCAGGGCGAAACGGAGCTCTGACAGAGCGATACCGTTCTGGGCCTTTTCGGCTTCGCGAACGCTGACCAGGAGCTCATTCATGCCATTGGCGACGGCCCAGTCCCAATGGGCGTGACCGGGGGTCGCCACACGGCTGATGTCGGCGGCCGATTCAAGGTGCAGAACCGTGCGTCCACCGTCCGCGTCACGGCGGCAGAAAGCAAAGGCGCCTTCCCGCCGCACGAACCGGCCATCGTGGTGATAGAGGCTCACGAAGCGCACGTCCGGTTCGCCAAAAGCGCTCGATCCGTCGGCCATGCTCAATCCCCTCTACGCGCCCGGCGGTCGTCCGGGTCACCTTGCGTTGGTCACCGTCGCGGGATTCGCGGCGCGGGCGGAAGGGCGCCTCTTCGACGATCCACAGGGACGTGGACCGGGGCTTGGGGGCAGGCGCCACGCCCTGAGGAATTCTGCGCCGCCCTCTGACATATCGCGAAGGCCACGCTATATCCGCGCCATGGCCGAAGCGTTCAACGACATCACCCTCTCCGCCGACAAGGCCACCCGCTACGCCGAGGTGGCCGACGAGATCGCGTCCGTTCTGGATGGCGAGCCGAACCTGACCGCTCGCATGGCCACCGTGGCTTCGATGCTGGCCAACAGCTTCGACAGCTATTTCTGGGCAGGCTTTTACGTGGTCGATCCCACCAAAGAGCGCGAGCTGGTGGTCGGGCCGTATCAGGGCACACTGGGCTGCCTGCGGATCGCCTTTGGTCGCGGTGTTTGCGGCGCGGCGGCGGCGACAGGCCAGACCCAACTGGTGCCGGACGTGCATGCCTTTCCCGGACACATCGCCTGCGATGGTCGTTCTCAGAGCGAGATCGTTGTCCCGGTGTTCGACCCGGACGGCAGGCTGATCGCGGTGTTTGATGTCGACTCCGACAAGCCTGCGGCCTTTGACGAGATCGACCAGGCGTGGCTGGAGAAGATTCTGAAGGCGACCTTCGGCTGATACCCATTTTGCGTTGATGGGCCCCGGAATGGCCTGTCGATTGCAGCCGGCGATCCATCTTTCCCTAACCCGCGTCGGAGTAGGACAGCTGGACATGCTGGACGTCGAGACTATCCATCCGAGCTTTCTGAGCCCCGCCGACGCGGCGCTGTGGCGCAGCCTTGCCGCTTCGGCGGAGGGCTTTGGCAATCCGCTTCTGGGGCATGAGTTCGCACAAGCCGTTGGAAAGGTTCGCGAAGACGCTCGTGTCGCGGTGATCCGTCGCGGCGGCGAAACCGTGGGTTTCCTGCCGTTCCACCGGCGGCCGGGGGGGCGGGCGCGTCCGATCGGCGCGCCGCTCTCCGACTATCATGGCCTTGTCTCGCGTCCCGATGCGGGACTGCGGATCAGCGACGTCCTGCGCGCCGCCGAGGTCAGCGTGTTCCGCTATTCGGGTCTGATCGATCCCCACGCCGTGTTTCCGACCTCGCCCGAGACCGATCGCATGGCCTATCTGATCGACCTGACCGGGACGACCGTCGAGGCCTATCTGGAGGCCGTTCGGGCCGAGAGCCCGAAGAAGATCAAGAACTACCGCCGCCTCGACAACAAGCTGGACCGGGAGGTCGGTGCGGTGCGTCTGGTGGCGAGCGACGTCTCGCGCGACGCTTTCAATCTGCTGATCGACTGGAAGCGCGAACAGCTTGCCCGAACGGGCGCCAATGATTTCCTGCGCGCCGACTGGACCCGCGAGCTGTTGGCGGACCTGTTCACGACGCGGAGCGGCGCGATGCAGGGGTTGATGATCAACCTCTATGCCGGCGATACCCTGGTGGGTGGGCACTTTGGCATCCGACAAGGCGCGACCTATCACCCCTGGATCGCCTCGACGAACCCCGAGATGGCCGCCTGGTCTCCGGGGCAGATCTTCTTCCTGCGGGCCATCGCGGCCATGCCGGGAATGGGGCTGACGCGCTATGATCTTGGTCCCGGCCATGATCACTACAAGCGGGCCTATGGCCTGCGCACCGTTCAGATCGGCGAGGGCGCGGCGACCGCCGCCAATGTGGCCGGGCGCGTCGCGCATTCCATGGAGAGCGTCTGGAATCTGGCGGGCGCCCACGGCGCGGGCCCTGTCGGTCAACTGCGTCGCCGCATGGACGCCATCGCCAGCACCGAGCTGACGATGACGGGCCGCGTCCGTGGCTTTGTCGAAGCCGTGGCGGCGCGGGCGCAGCGCGGGCGCGGAGAGCATGCGGAGGCCTGATGGCGCGTGTCACGGTCATGATCCCGACCCAGCGGCGTCCGGACGGCCTGGCCGTCGCGGCGCGCTCGGTGTTTGGCCAGGTCGGCGTCGACTTCGCCGAGCTGGAGCTGGTGATCGTCGACAACGACCAGGTTCCCTCGGCCAAGCCGGTGGTGGACGCCCTGGGCAAGGGCGCACCCTGTCCGGTCATCTATGTCAATGAGAAGCGCCCCGGCGTCGCCTTCGCGCGCAACGCCGGCATGGCGCGCGCCTCGGGCGACCTCATCGCCTTTCTGGACGACGACGAAGAAGCGCCCAGCGGCTGGCTGGCGGCGCTGCTGGCCGCCCAGGACCGCTACGACGCCGACGTCGTTTTCGGGCCGGTCAAGGCCCGCGCGCCGGACCATATCGACCAGCACCGAGACTATCTGGAGCGCTTCTTCTCGCGCATCGGCCCCGCTGAAGCGGGCGTCATCGACTATCATTATGGCTGCGGCGACAGCCTGATCCGTCGTTCGGCGCTGCCCGATCCGGTCGCCCCCTTTGCGGTCGAGCGCAACTTCATCGGCGGCGAGGACGACCTGCTGTTCGGCCACATGGGCGCGGCGGGCAAGCGCTTCGCCTGGGAGCCGGCGGCCTGGGTCTGGGAAGACCCGGTCCCGTCGCGGCTGAACCTCGGCTACACGATCCAGCGCGCCTTCGCCTACGGCCAGGGGCCCTCGGCCCACTGCGCCGCCGCCGTGCCGCGCGATAGTCTGGGCGTCGCCCGCTGGATGGTCATCGGTCTGGGCCAGGCCGCCGTCTTTGGTCTCGTCGCCGCCGTGAAATGGGCCTTCCGCGCCAAGGACCGCGCCGAGTGGCTGGACCGCGCCGCTCGAGGGCTGGGCAAGACCTTCTGGTGGGGCCCCTTCAAGATCCAATTCTACGGGAGGACCGCGTGAGCGTGATCACCGACTGGACGCCGCAGAAGGCCAAGGCCTTCGGCCGCGAGAACCTGACGTTCCAGCACGCTCTGCACGAGCGTCCGATGTTCGATGATGAAGGTCTGGCGCGTCTGCTCGACCTCTATCCCCGCGACAAGCTGGGCGTCTTCACCATGGGGGGGGACCCCAAGGCCTGGACGACCTGGCGCAAGGGCTCGGCCGGCAATCTGACCGGCGACCAGCTGCTAGAGGCGGCCAAGACCGGCCGCATCTGGCTGAACCTGCGCCAGACCAACGATCATGTGCCCGAGTATGCGGCTCTGGCGGACGAGATCTTCGCCGACAAGGAGGCGAACGTTCCTGGCCTGCGCACCTTCAAGCGCGATCTGGGCATGCTGATCTCCAGCGCCAATGCGCAGGTCTTCTATCATCTCGACGTGCCGCTGGTGTCGCTGTGGCAGATCCGCGGCCAGAAGAAGGTGTGGGTCTATCCGGTGGCCGATCCCTATGTCGGCGATCTGGCGCTGGAGAAGATCGTGCTGCGCGAGACGGCCGAGCAGTTCGCCTTCGATCCCGAATGGGACAAGGGCGCGCAGGAGGTGGACCTGACGCCGGGCAAGATGGTCACCTGGCGCCAGAACGCGCCGCATCGGATCGAGAACGGCCCGATGCTGAATGTCTCGATCTCGATCGAGTTCATGACCCCGCCGGCCCTGATGCGCGCCAATGTGATCTACGCCAACGGCGTGCTGCGGCGGCGTCTCGGCGCCAATCCGCGTATCCAGGAGGGCTTTGGACCGACCGCGCTCGGCAAGTTGGCCGTGGCGCGCGGCGCCAAGGCGCTGGGCTTGCAGACGCCGCATGTGCGTCACCTGCCGGTCACCTTTGGCCTGGATGCGGGGCGGCCGGGCGTTTTGATCGAGCCGCCACGACCCTAAAGCTTGCCCGTCGCCCTGCTTTGCCCCACTGCTTAGCCGATGAGTAAAGCGGTTACGATCGAACTGGGGGAGGGCGCCGAGCATGACGCCCGGGCCCTGCGCAACGCGTTTGGGTGCTTCACGACGGGGGTCACCGTCGTCACCACGCTGGCCCCGGACGGCCGCAGGGTGGGCCTGACCGCGAACTCGTTCACCTCGGTGTCGCTGGATCCGCCGCTGGCCCTGATCTGCGTTGACCTCAAGTCCTCCAGCCTGCCGGCGCTGGACGCGGCGCAGAAGTTCGCCGTCAACGTGTTGCACGCCGAGCACCAGGAACTGGCCCGCCAGTTCGTCCAGAAGGACACCGACCGCTTCGCCGGCCTCGAGACCGAGACCTGGCGGACCGGCGTGCCGATCCTGCCCGAATGCATGGCCAATTTCGAATGCGAGACACACCACGCCTTCGACGCGGGCGATCACCGGGTCTATGTCGGACGGGTGGTCAAGCTGCGGTATGACCCCGACCACGAGCCGCTGGTCTATCTGCAGGGGCGGTTCCGCCGCGTGCATGTCGATGCGGAGTAGCTCGGCAGGATTTCGCGCGATACGGCGTGATCCTGGGGTGCTATTGACGCGCAAAACAGCGTTAGGGAGCGCATTATGCGAGACATCGCCCATTTCGTGAACGGTCAGACCCTGGTCGGAACCTCCGGCCGCTTCGGCGACGTCTTCAATCCCAACACCGGCGAGGTCCAGGCCCGCGTCCAGTTCGCGACCGACGCCGAGCTCGACGCCGCCGTCCAGGTCGCCGCCAAGGCGCAGATCGGCTGGGCCCAGACCAATCCGCAGCGCCGCGCCCGGGTGATGTTCGAGTTCAAGCGCCTGATCGAGCGCGACATGAACACCCTGGCCGAGATCCTGTCGTCCGAGCACGGCAAGGTCATCGCCGACGCCAAGGGCGACATCCAGCGCGGCCTCGAGGTCATCGAGTTCGCCTGTGGCATCCCCCACATCCTGAAGGGCGAGTACACCGAGGGCGCGGGTCCCGGCATCGACGTCTATTCGATGCGCCAGCCGCTGGGCGTGTGCGCGGGGATCACGCCGTTCAACTTCCCGGCCATGATCCCGATGTGGATGTTCGGCATCAGCATCGCGGTGGGCAACAGCTTCATCCTCAAGCCCTCGGAGAAAGATCCGACGGTACCGGTCAAGCTGGCCGAGCTGATGATGGAGGCTGGCGCTCCCGCCGGGGTGCTGAACGTCGTCCACGGCGACAAGAGCGCCGTCGACGCCATCCTGACCCACCCGCTGATCCGCGCGGTCAGCTTCGTGGGCAGCTCCGACATCGCCCATTACGTCTACCAGACGGGAACCGCGCACGGGAAACGCGTCCAGGCCATGGGCGGCGCCAAGAACCACGGCATCGTCCTGCCCGACGCCGACATGGACCAGGTGGTCAAGGACCTGTCGGGCGCGGCCTTCGGATCGGCCGGCGAGCGCTGCATGGCCCTGCCGGTGGTGGTGCCGGTCGGCCAGAAGACCGCCGATGAACTGCGCGAGCGCATGGTCGCAGAGATCGCGTCCTTGAAGGTCGGCGTCTCCACCGATCCCGACGCCCACTACGGCCCGGTGGTCAGCGCCCAGCATCGCGACAAGATCGCCGACTACATCCGCATCGGCCAGGAAGAGGGCGCCGAGCTGGTGGTCGACGGCCGTGACTTCAGGCTGCAGGGCTTCGAGAAGGGCTTCTTCATCGGCCCGACGCTGTTTGACGGCGTCAAGAAGGGCATGAAGACCTATCACGAGGAGATCTTCGGCCCGGTGCTGCAGATCGTCCGCGCTGAGACCATGGAAGAAGCCATGGCCCTGCCGTCCGAGCACCAGTACGGCAACGGCGTCGCTATCTTCACCCGCAACGGCCGCGCCGCGCGCGAGTTCGCTTCGCAAGTGAACGTCGGCATGGTGGGCGTCAACGTGCCGATCCCGGTGCCGGTGGCCTATCACACCTTCGGCGGTTGGAAGCGCTCGGCCTTCGGCGACACCAACCAGCACGGCGTCGAGGGCGTGAAATTCTACACCAAGGTCAAGACGGTCACCGCCCGCTGGCCGGAGGGCGAGGTTGCGGATTCGAGCTTCGTCATTCCGACGATGAAGTAGCGATCACCTGTTTCATCCCGGAAGCCTCGAAGAGGCTATCCGGGAACCAGGGGCGGTGCGCACGGCGTTTCTTCACCCCCTGGGTCCCGGCTCTCCGCTACGCTGCGGCCGGGATGACACGATTAAGGGTGTGAGGGCTTGGCTGTGATGCGTGATCTTGCGCGACGATCCTTCCTGGCGCTCACCGCCGCCGGCCTGGCCGCGCCCGCCGCCTTCGCCCAGAGCCGCGCCGAGCTGGCCGCCATCGGGCAGTACGGCGACAAGGCCGCGCCCTTCACCGTCTTCGAACAGGAGGGCGTGCTCCACATCGATGGCGAGGGCTTCAAGGGCGCGCGCCTGAGCCCGCTCGGCGGGGGGCGCTACGCCATCGCGGGCGGCGGTGAGCTGATCCTGGAGACGGGCGCGGTTCGCCTGAACGGCAAGCCTCTGGCCTTTCACGACTTCGGCGCCGAGGTCGAGTCGGCGATCCGCAAGGCCGTCCGGGCCGACCCGGTCCTGCTGCGCCAGCGGGCCCTGGCGGCGACGCCGCCGGTCGAGACGGCCGACAAGCTGCCCTCGGATCTCGTGGAGGTCACCAGCCTCACGCCGGGCATTAAGCGCGATATCCGCTATGCTGGCGCGAAGAACTTCATGGGCATCCCGCTCTACGAGGCGTCGGCGGCCTATCTGCAGCGCCCGGCGGCGGAGGCGCTGGCGCGCATCCATCGCGCTCTTGCGGCGAAGGGCTATGGCCTCCTGGTCTATGACGCCTACCGGCCCTGGTACGTGACCTGGATGTTCTGGGAGGCCACGCCGCCCGAGGCCCGCGTCTTCGTCGCTGACCCGGCCCAGGGCTCGCGCCACAACCGGGGCTGCGCGGTGGACCTGACCCTCTACGACCTCAAGACCGGCCAGCCCGTCGAGATGCCCAGCCGCTACGATGAGTTCTCGACCCGCGCCTATGCCGACTTCGTCGGCGGCACGAGCCGGCAGCGCGCGCTGCGCGCCATCCTGCGCGAGGCCATGGAGGCGGACGGCTTCACCGTCTACGCCGAGGAATGGTGGCACTTCGACTATCGCGACTACCGCCGCTACCCGATCGGAACGAAGACGTTCACGGAACTGGCGGCGGGGTAGGGAGCGTTGGGAGCGTCTGGGATGGGTGGTTAGGGGGCATTGCCAGTTCATGGGCCCACCTAAGCGTCGCGTTCGCCGCCTTGGACCACCCCAAGAAACCGGTCTTCGCACAACGTAACGCTACACTCCGATTGCATCGGAAACCTGGGCGGGCAACACTCTAGCGGCGCGCTCGGATCGAGCGCCGCCAATGAATCAGGAACTGGGCGTGATCCAACTCTACGTCGTTAGCCAAGACCAGGTGATCAAAAGTGCAGTGGGACAGGGAAGTACGACCTACCGCTTTGCGCTCGACAGCCTGTTCCCGCTGATCAACAAGTTTGAGGAACAACGAAAAGTTCAGCGTCGAAAGTTCTATGAACGGCTGAAGAACGACATCCTGAAGGGGTGTCAGATGCCGCCGATCACCCTGGCGTTCGTAAATCGCGCCCACTCTAAATCTCTCGACGCCCAGGCTCTGCAGCGGTTCGTCAACGCCAATATTGGTGATGGCTATATTCTTGATGGCATGCAACGCCTTAATACATTGAAAGATGCCTCCCAGAGCGATGATTTCGTCGATACGATCACACTGCCGATGAACATCATTATTGCCGAGCGGTACGATCTTCTACTGTACCGGATGATCACCCTCAACAACGGTCAGAAGCCAATGACCGCTCGCCATCAGATCGAAATGCTGACCAAGGGGATGCTCGACACTGCCAATCTTGGCATTGAGATGTTCTCGGAGAAAGATACTGAGAACGCAAAGGCACCCGCAGGCGCGTTCAGACAGGCGGATATTGCCGAGGCCTATACTGCTTTTCTAACTGACAGCGTTCACAACCAGAATTCGAGAATAATCGAGTCGAAGCTCGACGAGATTCTCGTCGGCAAGGTCATGGATAGCGATCTGACAGAAGCGGACATATCGTTTAGAGATGTCCTAGTACTTGTCGAGAAATTCGCGGCGAGTCAGAAAAGTAAAGATTGGCTTCGCATCGGAAACAATCTGATTGGATTCACTGTCGGCGCCAAGCGTAGTCATAAATACCTATCAGATATTGGCGTCGACGACTTTGAATATCTAATAAGAATGTTTGAAGAGGCGTTTGACGCCATCAACGTTTCGAAGATTAATGTCGGAAAGATGCGACGCGAGCTATCAATGTTGTTCTTTGAGAAAGCTGAGAAATTCAGAGACTATGACGTGGAAAAGGTAACCGAGAAGTTCCACGAAGCCACCCTGGTCGAATAGCTGTGACGGTCAATCTTACGCTTAAAGAGCCGAAATTAGCGGGATATACTCCACCCAAGCCATTCGGACTCTACGACGATGGGGCCGCTCCTCATGAAATCTTGCGGCTGCTGCTCGGAAGCGTGAATGTTAAAGAGGTTTCTAGTGGCAGGCTCATTGCAATTAACAGCAATTCCTTCCGTCAAAAATCTCGCAGGATGTGCAATCCTAAGAGTATTTCAAAATTCATATTTGAAGGCGACCTAACTCTCGATGAGTACGAACACTTCATCAAGAATTTATCTTCTAAAAACGTGGATTATTTCAAGAATCTTAGGCGAGAGCTCACTCTAGCGCTAGTCGCTCAGAAGGATAGGAGGTACACAGAATCATTTCTATACATCTATAGAATTTTAGAAATGATCGCTGTCGCCTTTCCGCTACTATATGCCACCACTCAATCTGACTTTAAAAAGATCTCACGATTTCCTGAAATCGCTAATGAACAATGATCGCGATGGCGATCTCAAGGTACTGAACTCAGCAATTCCCGTGATCGCGGACCAGGCTCCGAATATATCGGGCCTTACATTTGATTTCTCCATCTCTGGATGTGAAGTCAGGTGGATCTCTGCTTTGCGGCAACAGATTGAGAAGTGCGGTATCCACCAAACTGATGGATTTGAATTCGAGCCCGATACGGACAATCTTTTCCGGGTACCTTTTAGGGCCATGCCCTCGCTTCTCGTCCAGTTCAGAAATAGAATGTTCCACTACCGAGTCGCGGAGGCCAACATTGATCTGGGCGCGATCGGCGGTTCTGAGCAGGTCTGCCGAATGCTCGTGCCGCAGGCCGCGCATTGGTTCGCGCTCGTGTATGCCGAACTACTTAGGGTGATGGCGCGGCGGCAGTTCTAGCCTGCTCGATGCTGTCGAGGAACTTTAGGTAGTTGGCCTGCTAGTTCGACCAGCGCGTCCTAACAGCTCCGATCCAGATCTTGAGGTTGGTGGGCACCGGAAACTTGACCGACAAACAGACCTTTCCGATGTCCGCATCGGGTCGTGAGCAACCTCTAACGCACCTCCAGAAACCCGACCTTCCCGGCGAACGCCGGGATCCAGATCGAAACCACGGACGATCTATCCCGTTCGCGTCGCGCAATATCGCGTCACACCCAAAACGCCCAAGATGAATCTGGGCCCCGGCGTTCGCCGGGGAGGTCGGGATACTGGGGATCACTTCAACGGTTCGAAATCCGCCATCCTCGCCTCCGTCCCCCGCTACCCCCTCGGTCGCCAAGCCAGCACATCGGCGCTGTGGCCCACCCCCGCCTTGGCGCACATCTGCTTGACCGGGCACGCCCCGCACTTGGGGGCCTCGTGCGGGCACAGCATCTGGCCCAGGCCGCGTTTCATCAGCCAGTGCAGCTCGAAGAGATCATCAGCGGTCCAGGTCGCCGGCGCCATCGCCATCAGCGCGTGATAGGTATTGGTCGTATCGCCCGCGCCCACCAGGCCGATCCGCTTGGCGACGCGGTCGACATGGGTGTCGACCACCAGGGCCCGCATCGCCAGGTCGCTGAAGTTCAAGACGCAGGCGGCCACCTTGACGCCTACGCCGGGCAGGGCCTGCAGCTCCCAGCGCGCCTGGTCGACCTCCAGGGTCTTCAGGTGGTTGAGCGAGAGCCAGCCGACCTTTTCCTCGATCATGCGCAGGGCGGTGGTCAGGCGGCGGGCCTTGTCCTCCGGAAAGGTCACGTCCTGGATGGCCATGGCGACGTGGGCGACCTTGGCGCGCGACAGGTCCTCCCAGGACTTGAACGCCGCGCGCAGGCGCAGGAACGCCGCCCACGACACCGCGTCGGCCGTGCGGCCGCTGATCGATGATTTCACAAGTTGCGAGATGGGGTCCATTCGCGCCACCGGCCGCTGCGGTCCAAACTCGCAGAGCAGGGCGTCGCGGACGCTTTCCAGCGGCGACCGGGCCAGGGCTAGGGACAGCTGCATGGAACCTCGCCGAATTAGAACATAATGAGAACATTATGCGCGCGGCGAAGACTTGTCCACAGGCCTTTTGATCAAACCGCCTAGCTTCGGTAGCGGCCCCACAGCGCCGTGACGCGGCGGCGCAGGCGCTGGAAGGCCACGCGCACGGGCGTCGGGGCCTTGGTGGGGGTGTCGTGCTCACTGGCCAGGTCCACACCGGCGAAACAGGCGATCAGGTCGCGCAACTCGGGCTCCTGAACGGCGAGCGCGGCCTCGACCGGCGTCATCCATTCCAGCGTGCGCTGACCCTGTTCCGGCCAGGTCTCGAGTTGCGCGGTGACCTCGAGCGGGAAGACGTCGACCCGGACCAGGCGCGCCTGGCCGTTCTTCAGCCGCTTCAGATAGGGGTACTCGCCAAAGGGCTTGGCGGCGATGACGCCTTTCAGGCCGGCCTCCTCATAGGCCTCCTGGGCGGCGGCCTCGGGGTCGGAGCGATCCTTCATCGGCCAGCCCTTGGGGATCACCCAGCGGCGGGTTTCACGGGAGGAGACCAGCAGGATGCGCAGGGCCTCGCCCTCGCCGCGCCAGGGCAGGGCGGCGATCTGGCGGCGCTTGCCGCTCTTGCGTCCTTCTGTCTTTTCGCCCGCTTGGCTCACGTCATTCAGAATCCGAGATAGTCCGCCACCGTCGCCATGTCTTGGCCCCGCGCCGACGCCGCCCATAGCGCCCGCGATCGGCTGAGTCGTCGAGGTCGTTACGCTAAGGCGGGACATTGGGACGCAGCGGGCGATGACCCGGGCCCGGCGCTCGCCAAGGCGAGGCCCATACGCGACACGTCTGGCTTTGTCGCGGAAAAATGTCTTTGGGCGGATGATTAGCCCGGTCTGGCGTCGTCTTGCGAGGGGCGGGGCGCTTCCCAATTGCGACTCGCCACGCCACATTGGAGTTCAGAGCTTGAAAGCCGCCTCGGCGGCCGACCATCGCCACCCCAATCAGGAGCCTTTGACCATGGCCTTTACGCTGAGCGTCAACGGAGAAAGCCGCACGGCGGATGTCGATGGCGACACGCCGCTGCTGTGGGTGCTGCGCGATACGCTGGGTCTGGTCGGCGCCAAGTACGGCTGCGGCGCGGCGCTGTGCGGCGCCTGCACCGTGCATCTGGACGGCGCGCCGGTGCGCGCCTGCGTGACGCCGATCAGCGACGTGGGTCAGCAAAAGGTGACCACCATCGAGGGCGTGGGCAAGACGGCGGTCGGCGCCAAGGTCCAGGCGGCCTGGAAGGCGGTCGACACGCCCCAGTGCGGCTACTGCCAGGCGGGCCAGATCATGTCGGCCACGGCCCTGCTGGCCGCTACGCCCAAGCCGACTGACGAGGAGATCGACGCGGCGATGAACGGTAACCTCTGCCGCTGCGCCACCTACATCCGCATCAAGAAGGCGATCAAGGTCGCCGCCGGTCTGGAGAAGGCTTGATCATGGACGGCGAGATCCTGCGCGACCCGACCCGTCGCCTTGTCCTGCAATCGGGCGCGGCCCTCGGGGGCGGCCTGCTGCTCAGCTTCACCCTGTCGGCCGAAAGCCGCGCGGCGGGCGACACCAAGATCAACGCCTATGTCCGCATCGCGCCGGACGGCAAGGTGACCATCGCCTCCAAGGTTCCCGAGGTGGGGCAGGGGATCAAGACGGCCCTGCCGATGCTGATCGCCGAGGAGCTGGATGTCGACTGGTCGGCGGTCACGGTCGAGCAGGCCATCGCCGATACCAAGGTTTACGGACGCCAGGTGGCCGGCGGCAGCATGGCCACGACGCTGGAGTATGACGGCCTGCGCCGGGTGGGCGCGACGGTCCGCGCCCTGCTGATCGCCGCGGCCGCCGCGCGCTGGAACGTCCCGGCCGAGAGCCTGACGACCGAGCCGGGCGTCGTGGTCCACGCCGCCAGCAAGCGCCGCGCGTCCTACGGCGAGCTGGCGCAGGCCGCCGCGGCGCTCACCCCGCCCGACCCCAAATCGCTGACGCTCAAGGACCCCAAGGCCTTCCGGATCATCGGCAAGAGCCACAAGAGCCAGAACCTCGACGCGATCGTCACCGGCCAGCCGACCTACGGCATCGACGTGCGCCTTCCGGGCATGCTGTTCGCCACCTTCGCCAAGGCGCCGGTCTATGGGGCCAAGGTGGCGTCGGTCGATCTGGCGCCGGCCAAGGCGGTGAAGGGCGTCCGCGACGCCTTCGTCATCGAGGGCGGGACCAACCTGCAGGGGCTGTTGCCGGGCGTGGCCGTGGTGGCCGACAGCTGGTGGGCGGCGCGCAAGGGCCGTGAGGCGCTGCAGATCCAGTGGGCCGAGCACCCGACGGCCGGCCAGAGCACCGCGAGCTTCGCGGCCAAGGCGGCCGAACTGGCCGCCGCGCCGCCGCATCGCAACCTGCACAACGACGGGGATGTCGAGGCGGCGCTGAAGAGCGCTGCCAAGACCGTCAGCGCCGCCTACAGCTACCCCTTCATCGCTCATGCCGCGCTGGAGCCGCAGAACTGCACCGCGCAGGTCAAGGACGGCAAGGTTGAGATCTGGGCTCCGACCCAGAACCCCGAGTCCGGTCGCGCCCTGGTCGCGCGGGCGCTGAACGTCGATCCGTCGGCGATCACCATCCATCTGATCCGTGGCGGCGGCGGCTTTGGTCGCCGTCTGATGAACGACTACATGGTTGAGGCCGCCGCCATCGCTGCCAAGGTCAATGCGCCGGTCCAGCTGATCTGGACCCGCGAGGATGACATGCAACACGACTTCTATCGTCCGGGCGGCTGGCACAACCTGACCGCCGGTCTGGACGCCAAGGGCGCTCTGGTCGCCTGGAAGAACCACTTCATCACGTTTGGCGAAAGCGAGACCTTCAACACCGCCGCGGCGATGAACTCGACCCAGTTCCCGTGCCGGGCCGTGGCTAACTATCGTCACGACGTGTCGGTGATGCCGCTGGGCTTCCCGACCGGCTTCCTGCGTGCGCCGGGTAACAACGCCTTCGGCTTTGTGATCCAGAGCTTCACCGACGAGCTGGCCCTGGCCGCAGGCAAGGACCCCGTCGCCTTCCGTCGCGAGCTGCTGGGCGAGCCGCGCCTCCTGGGCGAGCCGGGCAAGGGCGACAGCTTCCACACCGGCCGCATGCGCGGCGTGCTCGACCTTGCGGCCGAGATGTCGGGCTGGGGGCGAAAGCTTCCCAAGGGCACGGGCCTGGGCGTGGCCTGCCACTACAGCCATCTGGGCTATGTGGCGGTGGTCATGCAGGTGACGGTCAAGGACGGCGCGGTGAAGGTCGACAAGGTCTGGGCCGCCGCCGATGTCGGCCGCCAGATCGTCAACCCCAGCGGGGCCGACCAGCAGATGCAGGGCTCGATCCTCGACGCCATCGGCAGCACGCTCTACCAGAGCATCACCTTCGAGAACGGCGCGGCGGTGAACAGCAATTTCGGCGACTTCCCACTGCTGCGCATGGCCGACGCGCCGCCCGTCGAGGTGCGTTACAAGCTGTCGGACAACAATCCGACGGGCCTTGGCGAGCCGGCCTATCCGCCGGCCCCGGCGGCCCTGTGCAACGCCATCTTCGCGGCGACCGGCAAACGCATCCGGTCCTTGCCGATCGGCGACCAACTGGCCTGATTTCGAGACACCGTGCTAGGAGCGTGGGCCTAAGCTCCTAGCCGGATTTTCCCATGTCTCAGGTCACCGTCGTCAGCCATCCGCTCGTCCAGCACAAGCTGACCAAGATGCGGGACAAGGCGACCTCGACGAAGACGTTCCGCGCCCTGATGCGCGAGACCGCGACGTTGATCTGCTATGAGGTCACCCGCGATCTGCCGATGGACGAGGTCCGGATCGAGACGCCTGTGGCGCCGACCACGGCCTATGAGATCGCCGGCAAGAAGCTGGTCTTTGCGCCGATCCTGCGCGCCGGCCTGGGCATGTGCGAGGGCATGCTGGACCTGGTCCCCTCGGCGCGGGTGGCGCACATCGGCCTCTATCGCGACCACGAGACGCTGGAGGCGGTCGAATACTATTTCAAGGCGCCCGAGGACATCGCCGGCCGCCTGGTCATCGTGGTCGATCCGATGCTGGCCACCGGCCACTCGGCCATCGCGGCGATCAGGCGCCTCAAGCACTATGGCGTGACCAACCTGCGCTTTGTCTGCCTGCTGGCCGCGCAGGCGGGCGTCGATGCGCTACGCGAGGCGCACCCGGACGTGCCGATCTGGACGGCCGCGATCGACCAGACGCTCAATGGCCACGGCTACATCGTGCCGGGGCTCGGCGACGCCGGCGACCGTACGTTCGGGACGCGGTAGCCGCTTACTCCTTCCGTGTCATCCCGGCCGGAGCGCAGCGCAGAGCCGGGACCCAGGGGCGGCGCGTACAGCGCTCTTGCAACCCCTGGGTCCCGGATAGCCTCTGCGAGGCTTCCGGGATGACACGGGATTTTTAGAGGCCGGGGCGTCCGTCCTTTCAGACCGACATCGAGTCGTAGACCACCACCTTGCTCCACAGATGGCTGCAATCGGCCACGAACTTCTGGAGCAGCGGGTGGTCCCGGTAGCGCTTCTGGTCCTCGACGCTCTTGAAGACCATGAGCTCGGAGACATCGTAGCTGTTGTCGACGACGTCGCGCTTCTCGGTCGCAGCAGGCACGCCGACGTGCAGTTGCTGGATGACGTCGATGGCCTTCAGCGCCTTCAGCCCCGCGATCAGTTTGTCCCGATCAGCCTTGTCGCCCGGGTTCTTCAGCCAGAAGAAGACCTGGTGAAACAGCATGGGCGCGTCAGGCGCGGCGCTGGCCGGCGTCGCCAGCGTCGCGCCGGCGACGAGGGCGCCCGAGATGAGGACGCGGCGATCGAAAGACGACATGGTTTGCTCCTCCGGGGTCTGAACTCAAGACGTTCGGAAATCTAGGGCAAGGCCTTGACGAACGCCTTCACCACCGTGGCCGAGTTATCCGAGGCCAGGGCCATGAAGGTGTGCATCTCGTTGGCGCCCGCGCCGCCGCCGGCCAGGTCCGACAGGCTGCGGAAGGCGATGAACGGGGTCTTGTTGACCAGGGCCACATGGGCGACGGCCGCGCTCTCCATGTCGACCACCCGGGCTTCGAAGGTGGCGCGCAGGTATTTGCGGTAGGCGGCGTTGTCGAGGAACACAGAGGCCGAGACGCCGTTGCCGCCGATGACGACCTTCGGCGGATGGAGCAGGCATTTGTCGGCCGCGCAGCGCTGGAGCGAGACGTCCGCCGCGACCTTGCGGGCGGTATCCAGCAAGGCCGCATCGGCCGGGAACCAGACCCGGGCCGGCGTGCCCAGGGCGTCGCCCGGCATATGGATGCCGCGCGGGAAGATCATCCCGTAGTTGGCCAGGGTCGTCGTGCGGATGCTGGGAGAGATCTCGAAGCCCTTGTCGGTCTCGCGCGCGAAGGCGCTCTCCAGGTTCTGGGCCCACTGGTCGGCGACCACGACGTCGCCGATGTCGAGGCTCTCATCGACGCCGCCCGCAATGCCGGAGAAGACGATGCGGGTGATGTTGAAACGGTCCAGCGCCATCTGAGTGGTCATGGCCGCGTTGACCATCGACACCCCGCTGAGGAACACCACCACCGGCTTGCCCTCGAGCTGGCCGGTCATGAACCGCACGCCGTTGACCTCGTAGGCCTTGTGCTCGGCGGTGGCGGCGTTCAGCGCCCCGATCTCCGGCGGAAAGGCCGAGATGACCGCCACGCGCGGCGTCTCGTCCAGCTTCTGCGCCAGGGCGGGCGAGGCGATCAGGCAAAGGCAGGCCAGGACGAGAGCGGACAGGCGCATGGCGACTCCTTCAGGCGACAAGCCTTGCTTAGCGGGCCGTGTGAACGGTCCCAAGCGCAACAAGGCGTTCGCCGCGACGATCAGGGACGAACGACGATTTTTCCGGCCTTCATCACCAGAACGACATCGCGCGTGGCCTCGATGGTCCGCGTCGGATCGCCCTTCACCGCGACGAGGTCGGCGAGGTAGCCGGATTTGATTTGGCCGAGATCGTTGGCCCGGCCCAGGACCTTTGCGTCCACCGCCGTGGCCGTGAGCAGCGCCTGGGCGGGCGTCAAACCGTAGCGGACCAGCCAAACCAGCTCGCGCGCATTGTCGCCGTGCTTGAAGACGCCGACATCGCTGCCCATGCCGATGGTTACGCCAGCCTTGACCGCCAGGCGGAACGCGCGCTCGGCCGCCTGCATCGCCGGGGTCGGGGCCGTCTTGCCCGCGACATAGCCGCCGAAATAGGTCGAGGTGCTCTCGACCGCCGTCAGGGTCGGGAAGAACACGACACCCTTTTCGGCCATCAGCTTGAAGGTGGCTTCCGAGCCGCCATAGCCGTGCTCGATCGTATCGACCCCGGCCAGGATCGCGCGACGCATCCCTTCATCGCTGGCTGCGTGGGCCGACACAGGGCGGCCGCTGGAATGCGCGGTCTCGACCAGGGCCTTCAACTCCTCGACGCTGAACGTCGGCTGCGTCGAACCGTCCGGCCCGATGCGGTAGTCGGCATAGACCTTGATCCAGTCTGCGCCGGCCCCGGACTGTTCGCGCACAGCCTTGACCACCTCGAGAACGCCGCTGGCTTCCTGCGCGCCCTGCGGGATCTCCGCCTCGGGATTGTAGTTTTTCCGGGCCGGGCCATAGGCGCCGGTGGCGACAATGGCCTGGGTCGTCACGAAGAGGCGCGGGCCTGGGATCAGGCCATCATTGATCGCCTTCTTCAGGGGAACGTCCGCCGTGCCCGCGCCCTCGGTGCCAAGATCGCGCAAGGTTGTGAACCCGGCCTCCAGCGTGGCCTTGGCCTGCATCGCCGCGCGGAGAGTTCGGTAGCTCGGCGTTTCCTTCAGCACCTGATCATCCCACGAGGCTTCGTTGTAGGGATGCAGGAACAGGTGGCTGTGCAGGTCCATCAGGCCTGGGATCAGCGTCGCGCCCGGTAGCTCGACAACTTCCGCGCCGGACTCCCCGATCTGCGCGGCCGGGCCGACGGCGGCGATCTTTCCGTCCCTGACCAACACGGCCCAGCCTTCGCGCGGCGGCCCGGCGTTCTCCGCCGTCCAGACCTTGTCGGGCTTCAGGAGGATCGATGGTCCCGCGGACGCGAGCCCGGGGCTGAGCAGGAGGGCGAGGGCGGTCAGAATGCGGCGCATCGGAGACTCTGGGCTGGGACGCCGCAGCTAAGCCGAGTTCGGGTCAAACGCCAAAGCGTAGATGAATCAGCGGATAGGCTCGTCCCTGACCGTCCGTCGCCGACCAGCCGGTCCGTTCGAAGCCCATGTGTTCGTAGAAGCCGAGCGCCTGGAGGTTCTGCTCGTTGACGTCTGTGGTCAGGACTGGGTGCACCGCCAGGGCGTATTCGATCAGCATGCGCCCCACGCCCGCATCCCGATGCTCGGGGTCTATGAACAGCGCTTCCATATGGGCGCCGTCGATCAGCAGGAAGCCGACGGGGCGATCGCGGCGGTCCACCGCCACCGTCAGCGGCGCGTAGGGCAGGAACGCCTCGACCTCCCGACCGATCGCGGCGCGATCCTCCGGCGAGAGGAAGTCATGCGTCGCATCCACGGCGGCCGCCCAGATCTCGATGACGCGTGGGCCGTCTTCGGGGCGGGAAGGGCGGAGCTTGATCATGACAAGTGTCTTGGTTCGTAAACCTCGCCCTTAGACAGGCTCGGGGTGAGGTTTTCTAGTGCGGCGCTGAACATAGCCCTCACCCTGAGCTTGTCGAAGGGGGAGGACGACGGCCGCCCGCTCAGATTTCCTGATTGTACTTGCCGACCCGGTCGCCGAGGCGCGGCTTGACCTCCTGGCGGAAGAGGGCGCGCATGTCGTCTTCGGACCGGGTGCTCTCGACCACCACCACGACCTCGGGTTTGTTCGACGAGGCGCGGACCAGCACCCACGAGCCATCCTCCAGGTGGACGCGCACGCCATTGACCGTGATCACCTCGGTTATCTTGCGGCCCAAGATCGAGCCGCCGGCGGCGAACAGGTCCTCGTATTCCTTCACCACGTCGGCCACGACGCCGTACTTCACCTCGTCGCCGCAGTGCGGGCTCATGGTCAGCGAGGTGAAGGCGACGGGGAGGGCCTTGCGCATGTCCGACAGCTTCAGGCCCGGATTGCGGTCCAGCATGGCCAGGATGGCGGCGGCGGCGGTCAGGCCGCAGTCATAGCCGTAGCCCAGTTCGCCGTTCATGAAGAAGTGGCCGCTCTTCTCGAAGCCGGCCAGGGCGCCCAGTTCGGCGCTCTTGCGCTTGATGTAGCTGTGGCCGGTCTTCCAGTAGATGACCTTGCAGCCATGGGCAGCCAGGATCGGGTCGGTGGCGTAGAGGCCCGTGGACTTCACATCCACGACGAAGGTCGCGCCGGGATGCAGCGGCGCCAGATCCCGCGCCAGCATCAGGCCGATCTTGTCGGCGAAGATCTCCTCGCCCTCGTCGTCTACGACGCCGCAGCGGTCGCCGTCGCCGTCGAAGCCGAACGCCAGGTCCGCGCCGGTTTCACGGACGGCGTGGGCCATCGCGTGCAGCATCTCGGCGTCTTCGGGGTTCGGGTTGTACTTGGGGAAGGTGAAGTCCAGGTCGGTGTCCATCGGGACCACCTCAGCCACACCCATCTTCTGCAGGGCCTCGACCACGAAGGCGCCGGCCGTGCCGTTGCCGCAGGCGGCGATGACTTTCAGGGGGCGCGTGACGCTGGCGCGCTTGGCGACGTCGTCGATGTAGCGCTGGGCCTCGCCTTGCACCCGGACCAGCTTGCCGCCGTCGCGTTCCACGAACTTGGCGTTCAGCACGATGTCCTTCAGGCGGCTCATCTCGTCGGGGCCGAAGGTCAGGGGCTTCTGGGCGCCCATCTTCACGCCGGTCCAGCCGTTCTCGTTGTGGCTGGCGGTGACCATGGCCACGCACGGAATGTCGAGGTCGAACTGGGCGAAATAGGCGGTGGGCGACAGGGCGAGGCCAATGTCATGCACTTCGCAGCCGGCGCCGATCAGGCCCAGGATCAGGGCGTTCTTGATCGAGGTCGAGTATGAGCGGAAGTCGTGGCCGACCACGATCTTCGATTGGCCCAGCTCGTGGATGTAGGTCCCAAGACCCAGACCCAGGGCCTGCACGCCCAGGAGATTGATCTCCGGCCCAAACAGCCAGCGTGCGTCGTACTCGCGAAAGCCCGTCGCCTTGACCAGGGGCTCGTTTTCGTAGGCGGCCGTATTGGGAACCAGATCGGCGCGGGGCGCGGAGAACATTGAAGGCTCGCTTCAGTTTTTACAGGGGCGCATTAGCTATCTCTTTCGCAGACGGCTATCGCGTTCACATGAAGAAGTTTACAGTCGTTGATTGTGATCTAGATCACACCCGCGCGAAGCAGGTCGTGCACATGCAGAATGCCGACGGGGCGTTCGCGCTCGACGACGAAAAGCACGGTGATCCGCCGCTCGTTCATAACCTTCAGCGCTTCGGCGGCCAGGGCGCCGGGGCCGATGGTCAGGGGAGCGTGCGTCATGACCTCGCCGGCGGTGTGGGTCAGCAGCCCATCCATGTGTCGACGCAGATCGCCGTCCGTGATCAAGCCACTGAGGCGACCCGCCTCATCAACAACGCCGACCGCGCCGAAACGCTTTTCGCTCATGACCAGCAAAGCGTCGGGCATGGCGGCGTCTGCAGCGATCAGGGGAAGCTCATCGGCGCCGTGCATCAGGTCGCCGACCGTGCGCAGCATCGCGCCGAGCTTGCCGCCGGGGTGGAAGACGCGGAAGTCGCTGGCGGTGAAGCCGCGCCGCTCCAGCAGGGCTACGGCGATCGCGTCGCCCAGCGCGATCTGTAGGGTGGTCGACGTGGTCGGTGCGTTCACTTCCGCCGTCCCCTCGGGCGCGTCGGGGAGCAGCAGCAGGATGTCACCCGCCTGACCGAGCGGGCTGTCGGCCACGGCGGTCATGGCGAGCAGCGGGATCGAGAAGCGCTTGGCGTACGCCAGGGTGTCGGCCAGTTCGCGGCCGGCGCCCGACTTGGACAGCGCCAGAACCACGTCGTCGGGCCCGATCATGCCCAGGTCGCCGTGCGAGGCTTCGGCGGGGTGGACGAACATCGCCTGGGTGCCGGTCGAGGCGAGGGTGGCGGCGATCTTCCGCGCCACATGCCCCGACTTGCCCATGCCCGTGCAGACGACGCGACCCTTGGCGTTGAAGATCGTCTCGACCGCATTGGCGAAGGCCTCGCCAAGCGAGTCGGCGAGGACGCGCAGCGCATCGGCTTCTACGGCGAGGACGCGGCGGCCGACCTGAACAGCGTCGAAGTCGCTCATTGCGAAAGCTGATCCATGGCCTCGACAGCCTTCTTCGCCGCCTCGTCCCGACGGCGCGCCGAGTCCTTTTCCCGCTGAATTTTGGCCTTCATCTCCGGGGTCTGCTGAACGGGCGTGTGGCCGAAGGGGCCCCAGGAGCGGTCGCCCTGGCCCTGGGGCCAGACGAGGGAGAGGGCGATCAGCGCGGCGGCGATGAGTCCCATGAGAGGCATGAAGATGCGATCAGGCATGGCTCGCCTATAGCACGCGCGGCGGCCTGGGGGAGGGGGCGCGCACCGGGCTGATCGCGTCCTTGGCCGCTTCGGCGCTTGACGCTGAAGCGGGCTGGCCTTAGCCCGCCCTGGTATTGCCCTGATCTCCGAAGGAAGCCCGATGCCGACGCTCGTCCTGCTCCGCCATGGCCAAAGCCAGTGGAACCTGGAAAACCGCTTCACCGGCTGGGTCGACGTCGACCTGACCGCCGAGGGCGAGGCCCAGGCTCGGAAGGGGGGCGAACTGATCGCCGCAGCGGGCATCGAGATCGACCGCTTGTTCACCTCGGTTCAGACCCGCGCCATCCGCACGGGCAATCTGGCGCTGGACGCCGCCAAGCAGAGCTTCATCCCCGTGACTAAGGACTGGCGCCTGAACGAGCGTCACTACGGCGGGCTGACGGGCCTGAACAAGGCAGAGACCGCCGAAAAGCACGGCGTCGAGCAGGTGACCATCTGGCGCCGTTCGTACGATATCCCGCCGCCGCAACTGGCGCCGGGGGGCGAGTACGACTTCAGCAAGGACCGCCGCTACAAGGGCGCAAGCCTGCCCAGCACGGAAAGCCTGGCGACGACGCTGGTCCGCGTTCTGCCCTACTGGGAAAGCGACATCGCTCCGCATCTCAAGGCCGGCGAGACTGTGCTGATCGCCGCCCACGGCAACTCGTTGCGCGCCATCGTCAAGCACCTGTTCAACGTGCCGGACGACCAGATCGTCGGGGTGGAGATTCCGACCGGCAATCCGCTGGTGATCGACCTGGATGCTGCATTGAAGCCGACCGGCGCGCGCTACCTGGACGACAGTCGGGCTGAAGCGCTTCCCAAAGTTGGTTAAAGCGCCGAAAGCTTAAGCGGAAGGTGTTGGAAACACGGCGTTAATTTTGCTCTGCGCAAGGTGTCGCGTTAACTCGGGACACCCAGCGAGCCATGAGCGCCGCCGCCAGCACGCCACAAGAATACAAGCGCCTGACGCAGTACGAAGTGGACGTCATCTGCGCCAAGCACGACCGTCTGTGGTCGGCGCGGATGGGAGGCGCGCGCGCGGTGTTCGCGTTCTGCGACCTGTCTGGCCTCTCCGTGCCGGGGCGCAATCTCTGCGACGCCGATTTCACCGGCGCTATTCTCGTCGGCTGTGACCTGCGAAAAGCCAAGCTGGACAACGCCAACTTCTATGGCGCGGATCTGCAAGGCGCCGACTTGACCGACGCCTCGTTGCGGCGGGCTGACCTGCGCGGATCCAGTCTGCGCGGCGCCAACCTGACCGGCGCCGACATGTTCGAGGCCGACCTGCGGGAAGGCACGATCGCCGCCGCCGACCGCAAGGAAGGTTATCGCGTCATCGAACCGACCCAGCGCGAAGCCTTCGCGGCCGGGGCGAACCTGTCGGGCGCCAACCTCGAGCGTTCGCGCCTGTCGGGCATCGTCGCGACAAAGGCGGACTTCAGCGACGCGATCCTGAAGGACGCCAAGCTGGTGCGGGCCAACCTCAAACAGGCCAATTTCAACGGCGCCAACCTTGCGGGGGCCGATCTTTCCGGGGCCAACCTCGCCGGCGCTGATCTGCGCAACGCCGTGCTGGTTGGGGCCAAGACCCTGTCCTGGAACGTCAACGACACTAATATGGACGGCGCGTTGACCGACAAGCCGTCGGGCACAAGCGTCTCTGACCTGCCGTATGAGCAGATGATCGCTGACCACGCGCGATGGATCGAGACCGGCGGGGGCGAGGGTAAGCCCTCGGTGTTCGACAAGGCCGATCTGCGGAATCTGCGATCCATCCGTGGCTTCAATCTCACGGCCCTGTCGGCGAAGGGGGCGGTGTTCTACGGCCTCGACATGGAAGGCGTGCAGATGCAGGGCGCGCAGTTGGATGGCGCCGATCTGCGAGCCTGTAACCTGCGCCGCGCCGACCTGCGGGGTGCGCGGTTGAAGGGCGCCAAGCTGACGGGAGCGGACCTGCGTGACGCCCAGCTGGGGCCGCTGCTCATCGCAGCCGACCGCTTGCTGCCGGTCGATCTGACGGGGGCGATTCTTACCAACGCCGACCTCGCGCGCGCCGACCTGCGACAGGCCCGAATGGCCGGCGCGGATGTCTCGCGCGCCAACTTTACCGGCGCGCAGCTACGCGACCTGGATCTGACCGGCGCCATCCGGCTGGCGGCGCGCGGCCTGGATGATGTCATCTAAGAAATATTTTGCGACAATCCGACGCAGTCTTAACGCTTCGCTCGTTGGTCGGCGTTAGAGTCCCCGTAACCAAGAGAACAAAGTCATACGGGGAAATTCGTTATGAACGCCGCGCAGAGCGTGGCCGGGCGACGCCGCCTGAGCCAAGCCGAGCTCGACATGATCGTAACGGCGCACGAGAAATTCGTTACCGGCAAGCAGGGGGGTAAGCGGGCTTCGCTCCGTTTCGTCCAGCTGTCGGGCCTAGATCTGTCGTTTCGGAACCTGGTCGATGCGGACCTTTCCGCCTCGGTCCTCGAGGGCTGCCGCATGGTCCGCACCAAGCTGGACCGGGCGAGCCTGTTTGGCTGTGATCTGCGCAAGAGCGACATGCGCCAGGCGTCCATGGTCCGCGCCGACCTGCGCGGCGCTTGCCTGCGCGGCGCCAACCTCGCCCAGGCGGATCTGACCCAGGCCGACTTCCGAGAGGGCCAGATCGCCATTCCCCATCCCCGGAAGGGTCTCGATACGCTGCGCCATGAAACGCGTCAGGGCGAGGCCGACGAGGTCAACTTCTCCGGGGCCACGCTGGACGGCTCGCAGTTCGAGGGCGTCTCCGCCTTCAAGGCCGACTTCAGCGATTGCTCGCTCAGGGGCGCCAAGCTCTCGGGCGCGAATCTCAAGGAAGCCAACCTGTGCGGCGCGATCCTCGACGGCGCCGACGTCAAAGGAACCAACCTCGAAGGCGCCAACCTGTCGGGAGCGGTCATGGCCGGGGTCGACACCTCGACCGCACGGGTCAGCGGCGCTCACATGAACGGGACCCTCAAGGCCGCCAGCCGCGAGGCCTTGGCTCGGGCCGAAGAACTCCTGCGTCGCTGCGTCGACAATCAGCGTTGGTGTCAGACGGGCGGACGGGAAGGCTCGGCGGCGCGCCTGGATGGCGAGGATCTGCGTCCGCTCGCCGACAAGCTCAAGGGTCTTCGGCTGACCGCCATGAGCGCCAAGGGCGCCTGCATGATCGGTCTTGATCTGTCGGGCGCGCAATTGCAGGGCGCCAATCTTCAGAACGCCGATCTTCGGGCGGCCAATCTGCGTGGGGCCGACCTGCGTGGCGCCAAGCTGGCGGGCGCCAACCTGACCAAGGCGGATCTGCGGCAAGCAGTCCTGTCGCCTTTGCCGCTGGGGCCGGAGCGTCGGACTCAGTCGAGCCTGCAGGCCGCGCGTCTGCGGTACGCGCTGTTGCAAACGGCGGATTTGAGCGAAGCCGTCCTCGATGGCGCCGATCTGCGCGGCGCGGACCTCACTGGCGCGCGGGTGGTCAAGACCAGTTTCCGGGACGTGGATCTCAGCCAGATCCAGGGCCTGGATCTTTCGATGCCGGACTGATCCCACGAAAAAGACGGCGCCTTTCGGCGCCGCCCAAGTTCAGAGGGGATTGGGAGACAGAAACAGCAGGGCTGCGGGCTACGCGGCCTTTTCGCCTTCGATCAGGGTCGAGGCCGCGGGCGTCTTGATCTCCACCGTGCGGGGCTTGAGCGCTTCGGGCAGTTCGCGCTTCAGCGCGATCGACAGCAGGCCGTTCGACAGATCGGCGTCAACCACCACCAGGTAGTCGGTCAGCTGGAACTTGCGCTCGAAGTTGCGCTCAGCCAAGCCGCGATGCAGGTACTGCTTGGCTTCGTCGTTGGCGGCCTTGCGGCCGGTGACGGTGAGCAGGTTTTCCTTCACCTCGACGTTCAGTTCTTCGGGCTTGAAGCCCGCCACCGCGATCTCGATGCGGTACTCGTTCTCGCCGGTGCGTTCGATATTGTAGGGGGGATAGCCCGAGGCCGCTTCGTTACGCGCGGCGGCGTCCAGCTGGTCGGCGAGGCGGTCAAAGCCGACGAGCGAGCGGTACAGGGGCGAAAGGTCGATCGTACGCATAGGGTCAGATCCTTCTCATCAAGCAAGGTCTCAAGGGTTTCGTCCCTTCGGCGACCCGAAATCGGCGTCGCCTGTGGTCCGGAAGGCCCGGTCATCCAGCGCCTTCGTTGATGTAGTTGGTGTGCGGATTTTCGGGTTCAAGGGGCGCCAACTCATAGAACGTGAATCGTTTGACGCGCCGATAACCATGGCTAAGGTCGCCGCTCCCATCCGACCGAAGGACACTTCCCCATGCCGCTTCGTCGCCAAGTTCTGCTTCTGGCCGCCGCTTTCACTCTGTCCGCGCCGGCCGCCTTCGCCGCCACCGACGCCGCCCTGAAGGCTGCGATCGCCTCGCCGACCCGCCCCGCCGCCGACGTCGCTCGCGACGGCGCCCGTCATCCGTATGAGAGCCTGATCTTCTGGGGTCTCAAG
This sequence comes from Caulobacter sp. SL161, assembly GCF_026672375.1. GTDB lineage: Bacteria > Pseudomonadota > Alphaproteobacteria > Caulobacterales > Caulobacteraceae > Caulobacter. Next base: position 2,996,796 of record NZ_JAPPRA010000001.1, on the reverse strand, counting down.
CCCAAGCAGACCGTGATCGAGGTCTCGCCTGGCGGCGGCTACTGGACCGCGATCCTGGCGCCCTACGCCAAGGCCACCGGTGGAACCTACGTGGCCGGCGTCGCCGATCTGGCCAATCCGAAGCTGTCGGAAGGCGCCCGCAAGGGGCGGGCGGACTTCGAAGCCCGCTTCGCCGACGAAGCCAAGTACGGCAAGCCGCAGTTTGCGAACTTCGGTCCGGTGTCGGGTCCGCTCGGCGCGCCGGGCTCGGCCGACATCGTGCTGACGGCCCGCAACGTCCATAACTGGACCGTGCAGCCGGGCGTCGCCGACAAGGTCTTCGCCGACTTCTTCGCGGTGCTCAAGCCGGGCGGCGTGCTGGCGGTCGAGGAGCACCGCGCCGATCCGCGCTCGGAGAAGGCCGCCGGCGCTGACGGCTATCTCAACACCGCCACGGTGATCGCCATCGCCGAGAAGGCCGGCTTCAAGCTGGACGCTCAGTCCGAGATCAACGCCAACCCCAAGGACACCAAAGACCATCCGTTCGGGGTGTGGACCCTGCCGCCGGTGAAGCGCACTGCGCCGGGCGGCCAGCCCGCCGATCCGAACTTTGACCGCAGCAAGTACGACGCCATCGGTGAAAGCGACCGGATGACCCTGCGCTTCCGCAAGCCGGCCTGACTTTCGCCAAGGTCTGTCGCCAGGCTTTTCCGCGCTGTGGGGGAATGATGGATCCAGTTCAACTGTGGTCGCGGCGAAGCTTGGTGGCGGGCGTCGGCGCCTTGGCCTTGGCGTCGTGCGGAAAAAAGGACGACCCGGCGAAGGCGGAGGCCAAGGCCGCCGCCAAGGCCGGGCCGAACACGATCGAGGCGGCGGTGGCGGGAAATTGGCGTCCGCCGGCCGACCGCGCGCGCGACGTTTGGCGTCACCCTGTCGAAAGCCTGAAATTCTGGGAGCTTAAGCCCGGTCAGACCGTGGTCGAGTTCTGGCCGGGCGCCGGCTGGTACACCGACATCCTCGCGCCCTTCCTGGCCGACACGCGCGGTAAGCTCTACGAGGCCTTGCTGGAAACCACCGGACCCGCTGATCCGGCGACTGCGGGGATTGTCGAGGGGTTCCAGCGTAAGCTGGCAGAGAAAAAGAAGGTCTACGGCGAGGTCGCGTTTACGGCCTTTGGGCCCACCAGCGGCCCGGTCGCGCCGGACGGCAGCGCGGACCTCGTGCTGTTCCTGCGTAACCTGCACAACTGGATGGCCGGCGGCATCGCCGAGAAGGCGTTCAAGGACGCCCTGGCGGCGCTCAAGCCCGGCGGCATTCTCGGGATCGAAGAACATCGCGGCCAGCCGGGCCGCGTGCAGGACGTCCTGGCCGAGGATGGCTATGTCCAGCAGGACTACGTCATCCAGATGGCCAAGGAGGCCGGTTTCGTTCTGATCGGGACCAGCGAGATCAACGCCAATCCCAAGGATACCAAGGACCATCCCTTCGGGGTCTGGACCCTGCCGCCGACGCGCCTGTCGGCGCCGCGCGGCGAGCCGGCCGAGCCGGGTTTCGACCATTCCAAATATGATGCGATCGGGGAGAGCGACCGCATGACCTTGAAGTTCGCGAAACCGAAATGAAGAACGCCTTCTCTTATCCTCTCGCCGCCGCAGCCTCGGCGATCATGCTGACCGCCGCGCCGATCGCTCATGCGCAGGAGGTTCAGAACGTGCCTGCGGCGAAGCTGTTTCCCTATCTTGAGGCCTTCCTGAAGGTCCCCGCTCACGAGCGCCGCCAGGTCAAGGTGTCCTACCGTTTGCGGAGCGCTAACAATGCGCCGATCCAGGCGACCCTGGTGGACGCTACGGGGGGACGGTTGCCTCTGTCTGTTGACGAAAGGGGCATCTTCACCAAGCTCCCGACCCTGGCTCAGTTGCAGGCAAAGCCCACTGTCGAACTCAAGGCGGCCAAGGACTCGAAGTTTAGCCTCAACATGAGCTTCATGCCCGTGTTGCGCTCAGCAACCGAGTATGAGGCTCGCGAGCTGGCGGGCGTCGTCGCCGAGGGAAACACCGTCATCGGCAAGGCTGGGGGCATTCTGGCGATGGCGGCGCCGAAGATGACCGGCATCGAGTTCCCCAAGTCTGAGTCGGGTGTCGCTGTCTTCGGAGATGGCCGCACCCAGCCGCTGCCGCTTTCGGACGGCATGCCGGTTTTTCGTCCTGATCAACTCAAGGGAGCGGTGAAGGTTCGCCTTGCGAAACCGCCTTCGACTCCCGACTTTAACAGCAAGAAGAAATGATCTTGGTCGTCTGAACGGTGTTTACTTATCCGTGTCAGCCGGTCTAGCTTTTCACCAAACCACAAGCGCAGAGGGAGATCGCGCCATGGCCACCATCCAGGAACTCACCGACAAGATCAAAACCGCCGTCGGCGACGACAGCGGCCTGGGCAAGTCCCTGAAGTTCGACCTGAAGGACGCGGGCGTCATCCACATCGATGGCGGCTCGGTCACCAACGAAGACAAGCCCGCCGACCTGACCATGACCCTGGCCCTGGACGACCTGGTCGCCATGGGCGAAGGCAAGCTGGACCCGACGATGGCCGTCATGACCGGCAAGCTGAAGCTGTCGGACATGGGCGTGGCCATGGGCCTGCAGCCCAAGATGGGCGCTCTGTTCGCCAAGCTCCGCTAAGTCATGGCGACACCGGCGCCTCTGGTCTCGATTCCCGAGGCCCCGGTTCCCGACCACGGCAAGGCTGAATGGTTCCGCGGCGCGGATGGGGCGACCCTCCGCGCCGCGACGTTTTTCCCGGTAGGCCCCGCCCGGGGTTCGGTGGTGCTCAGCCCCGGACGCAGCGAGCCGCTTGAGAAGTATTTCGAGGTCGTCGAAGACCTTTTGGCGCGCGATTTCGCCGTCTTGCTGCATGACTGGCGAGGGCAGGGGCTGTCAGCCCGCGCCTTGCCGGACCGCCTCAAGGGGCACGCCCGAGGCTTCAAGACCTTCGTTTCCGACCACAAGGCGCTGCTCGACACGTTCGAGGCGCGGATGCCCAAACCATGGGTGGCGGTCAGCCACTCGATGGGCGGTTGCCTGACGACCCTGGCCCTGGCCCAGGGTGAGACACGTTTCGCCGCCGCCGTGCTGTCGGCGCCGATGCTGGGCCTGAACACCGCAGGCGTGCCGCCTTGGCTGGCGCGGCCTCTGGCTTTCGTGATGTCGCGGGTGGGTTTGGCCGGCGAGTACGTGCAGACGCCCTACGACCCGCTGACCCAGACCTTTCAGGGCGACGGTCTTACCCACGACGAGAGGCGCTATGATCGCTACCAGGCGCAACTGCGCGCCCACCCTGAGATCGCTCTGGGGGGCATGACCTGGGGCTGGGCTGATTTCGCCATCTCAGCGTGCGCGTGGCTCAGGCGCAGCAAGTCGGTCGAAGCGATCACGATTCCGGTGACCATTCTCGGCGCCGAACTCGACAACCGCGTGCTGAACGCCGACTCCGAGTCGATCGCACGGCGTATCCCGAAGGGGCGCTATGTCGAGGTCGCCGGGGCCTTCCACGAGATCCTGGTCGAGACCGACGCCCGCCGCGCGCTGTTCTGGCAGGCCTTCGACGAGACGGTCGATCCGATCGCCCCGCGCGAACCGCTTATTTCGCCGAACGTCTCAGACTGACCAGCGCCTCGTCGAGCGGGCGGCGATCACCCGAGATGACCATCTGGCCACCGTTCGGGCCGACGGGCTCGCCGCGCCAGTTTGTGACCATGCCGCCGGCGCCCTCGATCAGGGGGATGGCCGCCTCGATGTCCCAGGATTTCAGGCCCGCTTCGATGACCATGTCCATCTTGCCCATGGCGACCATGGCGTAGGCGTAGGCGTCGCAGCCCAGGCGCGCCAGCTTGGCGGCCGCGCGGACCTGTAGCCAGGCCCCGCGCTCGGCGCCGTCGAAACAGGCGTCGGGATCGGTGGTGGCGATGACGGCGTCATTGATGTTGGCGCACTCGCGCACGCGGATCGGCCGTGCTTCGCCGCCCGAGACCAGGCGCGCGCCGCCGGCGTGGCCGACGAAGATCTCATTGACGTAAGGCTGGCCGATCGAGCCCAGCACCGGACGTCCTTCGTGGCGAAGGCCGATCAAGGTAGTCCAGAGCGGCAGGCCCGCGATAAAGGCTCGCGTGCCGTCGATCGGGTCGAGCACCCAGACGAACTCGGCGTCGGGGCGGTCTTCGCCATACTCCTCGCCGATCACGCCGTGATCGGGAAAACGCTCGGCGATCAGCGCGCGAATGGCCGCCTCGGCGCCGCGATCGGCCTCGGTGACCGGATCGAAGGCGGCGTGGGTGTCGCGCGGCAGGTTCTTGCCTGCGCCCTTGTCCTCAAGGCCATGGTCGGCCCGGAACAGCGGCAGGATCACCTCCGCCGAAGCCCGGTTCAGGTCGAGGATGAAGGCGTCGAGCGCCGTGAGCCGATCAGCGGAAAGCGTCATGGGCGGGGATTTAACCTCCCCGCCGCAGGTACGCTACCAGTGACTGTACGCGGTGGTCGACTTTAGGCGTCGGCGTGCTCGGCGCCGCCGTTCAGCGACTTGGCCAGATCCAGCAGGCGACGGCGCGGACGCTCGCCCAGCAGGTAGTAGGCCCGGATCAGATCCAGGGTTTCCTTGCGCGCGAACATCTCGCCGCCTTCGGTCGACTCGCTGGTCGCCTCGCGACGGGTGTCCGACAGGCCATCGTAGAAGTAGCCGACCGGGACCTCGAGCGCTTCGGACAGCTGCCACAGCCGCGCGGCCGAGATGCGGTTGGCGCCGCACTCATACTTTTGGATCTGCTGAAAGCGCACGCCGACCGTGCCGGCCAGTTGCTGCTGGGTGAGACCCAGCAGACGACGGCGGCGACGCAGGCGCTTGCCCAGGTGAACGTCGATGTCGTTGCCCATGGAAGCCATGCCCCCTTGTTTCTCCCGACCCGTCCCGAAACGGAACGGTCTGGCTTGGCAGCCGCAAGTCGCGTGCCGGGCGAGACTCCGTTGCGCGAGGCGTGCGCGAGAGCCTACTAAGACCGCATGTCTGAAAAGCGTCAGCCTTGGGTCCAGGACCTGTTGTGGCGGTTGGAAGCCCTGGGCTTCGACCTGTTTATCGGCGCTGTGCGCCTGATGGGCGTGGATCGCGCGTCGGACTTTGGCGGCTGGCTCGGGCGGACGTTCGGGCCGATGAGCGGGGCGCACAAGGTCGCCAGTCGCAATCTGAAACTGGCGTTTCCAGACAAGGACGCGGCTTGGCACGAGACGATCCTGCGCGAGCAATGGGACGGTCTGGGCCGCTCGTTCGCTGAGTTTCCGCTGATGGACAAGATTCTCCCGTCCACCGGCCGCGTTGAAGTGGTGGGCAAGGAGCGCCTCGTCGAGATCGCCGAGAACAGGATCCCGGTCGTGTTCGTTTCGGGACACCTGTCGAACTGGGAGGTGATGCCGGCGGCCATCGTCGACAGCGGGGTGATCTGCGAGATGACCTATCGCGCCGCCAACAACCCCTATGTCGACAAGCGGATCAAGGAGAGCCGGTTCCGCTATGGCGTCCGCCTGTTCGCGCCGAAGGGTGGCGACGGCGCGCGGGAGCTGCTGGAAGGCATGAAGCAGGGCAAATCCGTGGCCCTGATGAACGACCAGAAGTTCAACAGCGGCGTCGCCGCACCATTCTTCGGTCATCTCGCACATACGGCGCCCGGCCCGACGCGCCTGGCGATCCGCTTTGGCACGGTGCTTCAGCCGATGTCGGTACAACGTCTGAAGGGCGCGCGGTTCCGGGCGGTGGTCCATGATCCGATCGTTCCGCCCAAGACCGGCGATCGGACAGCCGATATCGAAGCCGGCGTTCGGATGATCAACGCGTTCATGGAGGATCGCATTCGCGAGCGCCCTGCCGAGTGGTTCTGGGTCCATCGGCGCTGGCCCAACGAGGTCTACGCCGCGCTGGCTGAACGTGAGCGCGCCGCAGAGCCGTCCAGCTAGATTTCGAGGGTCGGGGCGGCGGCGTCCTTCTCGCCCGAGCGACGGAACGGACCCTGGTGCTGCGGGTCCACACGGCGTCGGCGGCAGGGGCCGAAATAGTCCGGCGACCGGATGAACGGGCGCGGATGGAAGATCACGGTGTTGATGCGATCCAAGAGAGACCGCGCCGTGACCGGTTTCACCACGATCTCGGTGACGCCGGCGTCGCGCGCCTCGAACACCCGATGCCGCTCGGCGAAGCCGGTCAGCATGATGATCGGCAGGTAGGGGTCGACCGTGTCGGGCGAGTTGCGGACGAGCTGGGTGAACATCACGCCGTCGAGCGGGTTCATCTTGAAGTCGACGATGGCGATATCGGTCTGCCAGTCGCGAAGAATCTGCAGCGCCTCGGCGCCGTCCATCGCTTCCCGGATATGCCGAACACCGACGCCCTTGAGGATCGCCGAGACGATCGAGCGGATGTGCTGGTTATCGTCCACCAGCAAAAAACGCAGCTTTTCGAGCACCGCCGACATGCGGGAGCCGTCTCCTCAAGGATCTCGCGGGATGACCGAAGTCGATGGTCGCTCCCCCGCGACATCGGCTTTTGATATCGGCGGCATAGCTAACGAATGATTGAAACTCTCGCCAGGGGCGAATTGATCCCAGCGTTAGCCGAGAAGCGGGCCTGCGCCGACCAGAAGCGACGGGTCCATGTTCCGTCCCCGCCATTTCATCCGCCAGCACAGATGCGGTCCGGTAGCCCGGCCTTCCTTGCCGGTCAGGGCCAGCTCGTCACCTCGTCTCACGTAAGTCCCGGGAGAAACGAGGATTTTTGACAGGTGGAGATAGGCGGTCACCAAGCCTTGGCCGTGATCCAGCAGCAGCAGGCCGCCTTCGAAGTGCAGTCCGGTCTCGGCGAAAGCCACAATCGCCGACGCCGGCGATCGTACCGGAGTCCCCACGGGGACGGCCAGGTCAACCCCATAATGGGGACGCCTTGCCTCGCCATTGAGGATCCGTTGGCCGCCAAACCGTGCAGAGCGGCGCGCGCCCACAACCGGAAGTATGAATCCCTCGCGGAAGCCTTCGATGTCTGCCTGGCTGGCGAAGCCGGCGACTTTGCGTGTGTTCTCGGCGGCGAGCCGTTCCAGCAAGGCCGGGTCCGTCGGAGACACCTGTTCGGGGGGCAGCCCGTCGATCCGTTGGATGTCGAAGTCGCCGAGGGCGATGGCGCGTTCGTCCACGGCGGAACCATCGGGCGTGGTCACCGTCAGGACCGAGGTCGGCGGGGCGTCACGATCGAAGCCGATGACGAACCAGCCATCGGCCGAGGCGGTCGTCTGCACAAGGCCGTCGAGGTCGATCATCGCGCGCGGTGCGGTGCGTCCGACGGCGTAGCCGCCCTGGACGAACTTGCCCGAAAGCGAGAGGCCCGGCGCGGCGGCGCGCGCCAGGCCAGATAGGCCCAAGGTCAGCGGAAGCGCGGTCAGGACCGCGCGGCGGCTCAGGCCCCCTGCCAACGCTTCAGCGCCTCGGCGGGTCCGGCATAGGCCTCCTGGTGCTCGGGGCTCCAGTAGCGCAGGGCCTCCAGAGGGATCTGCTTGTTGCTCACCGCGCACAGCACGAAGCGGCCGGGCGAGAGCACGGCGTACTCGCCGTCGCCATAGTGCAGGACGGCCAGGCCATCGGACTTGCCGAGATCACGATCGAAAGCGTTCATGGAACCACTCTACGCCAAGCCGCCGTTTCAGAACAGGTCGCCTTGACCCGCCGACGGCGCGGCGGACTTGGCGCGCGGCTTACTGACGGGCGCCGGCGGAGTCGGCGGCGGAACAAGGCCGCCTTCGCCGTCGATGACCGCGTCACGCTCGCCGCTCTTGAACTTCAGGCTCACGCGCTCACCGGAGACGAGGTCGGCCGCCGATCGGGCGATGGTTTGATCCGCCTTTCGGACCAGGGCGAAGCCCAGCTCCAGCGGACGTTCGGGATTCAGCGACTGGCGCAGCTTTTCCAAGTTCGCGAGCCGGTCGGCGTCGCGTTGCAGTCGGCGTCGGCCGGCCGCGTTCAGGCGCTCCCAAAGCGCCGGCAGGCGGGCGTGCTGGGCCACGCGGTCAGGCGCGCGCCGCGCGGCGAGGTCCAGGCGCCGCGACAGATCCGCCAGGCGCTCGGCTTTCAATGCGCGTTGGCGGCCCAGCGTCTCGGGCGTCAGGCGCGCGGTGACCTTGAGCAGATCCTGGGCGTGGACGGCGGTGTTGCGCTGCAGGGCTGCGTCCAGGCGGCCCGAGGCGATGTCGAAGCGCTGTTGGGCCAGGGCCAGTATGTCGTCGGGACGGGGCAGACCGCGAGCGGCGCTGACCAGGCGCGTGCGGCGCTCCTCGACGGTGCGGGCGCCGCAGCGGTTCAGGCGGCGATCGAGATCCGAGATCAGGGCGCGCAACTCGGCCAGCACCGGCGTGGCCATCTCGGCGGCCGCCGTCGGGGTGGGCGCGCGGCGGTCCGAGACGAAGTCGATCAGGGTGGTGTCGGTCTCGTGACCGACGGCCGAGATCAGCGGGATGGTCCCTTCGGCCACCGTGCGCGCCAGGCCTTCGTCGTTGAAGGCCCAGAGGTCTTCGACCGATCCGCCGCCCCGCGCGACGATCAGGACGTCGGGGCGTGGGACGGGCCCGCCCGGCTGGATGGCGTTGAAGCCTCGGATCGCGGCGCTGACCTGGCCGGCGGCGGCGTCGCCTTGCACCACGCACGGCCAGACCAGCACTTGGCAGGGCCAGCGGTCACGGATGCGGTGCAGGATGTCGCGGATGACCGCGCCGGTCGGGCTGGTGATCACGCCGACCACGGCGGGCATCGAGGGCAGGGGGCGCTTGCGCTCCGGCGCGAACAGGCCCTCGGCGGCCAGCTTGGCCTTCAGGCGCTCCAGCTGCGCCAAGAGGGCGCCGACGCCGGCGGCCTCCATGCTGTCGATGACGATCTGGTAGCGAGAGCCGGCCGGATAGGTGGTGATCTTGCCGGTGACGATCACCTCGAGCCCGTGCTCGGGCCTCACCCCCAGGCCTCGCACATTGCCCTTCCAGACCACGCCGTCGATCGCGGACTTGTCGTCCTTGAGGGTCAGATAGACGTGGCCGTTGGAGTGGTGCGTGACTTTGGAGAGCTCCCCGCGCAGCCGCACGAAGCCGTAGCGGTCCTCCAGCGTGCGCTTCAAGGCGAAGGCCAGCTCGGAGACCGAATAAGGCGGCGCGTTGGAATCGGAGGGCGGCAGATCGCTCATGGGAGCGTTTTAGGGGGGAAGTTGGGGGAGGTCATCGGCCTTCTCAGCCCGCCTCAACCTCGTCATCCCGCGCTTTATGCGCGGGACCCATCGTTCAGCCGCCACGTGAGAGTATCGTCCTGCTCCGCACATGCGGCGGACAAATGGGTCCCGCGAACAAGTCGCGGGATGACGGTTAAGGCCGACCTCCAGAAATGAGAAATCCCGGGAAGCGTGAGCTTCCCGGGATCCGCCGCTCTGAGAGACTATTGTTCTTCTTAGATGTAGCGGCGAAGCGAGCGGGCCAGTTCGGCGCCGCCGCTCTTCTTCTTGGTCTGCTGCGGCTGATAGGCCACCCGCGCGTGCTCGACGCAATAGGGGCCTTCCGACGAGCGACGACCGCAGAAGGTGAAGCCTTCCGACGACGGATCGCCGATCGGCCACTTGCACATGTGCGCGCCAAGGGTCAGCACGGTGGCCGAGCCGGGTTCTTCGTGACGGAAAGCCGGCAGCGGAGCCGGGGCCGCTGCGACCGGAACCGACGAGGGGGCCTCGACCGGCGTCACGCGGCGCGGCGCCGACGGCATGGCCTGGGCGGCCGGACGCGCCGGGCGCGGCGCCTTGAAGGCCGGACGGGCCGGTTGCGAGGGAGCCGCGCGGCCCGATAGACCCAGACGGTGCACCTTGCCGATCACGGCGTTACGCGTCACGCCGCCCAATTGCTTGGCGATCTGGCTGGCCGAAAGGCCGTCCAACCAGAGCTTCTTCAGGGTGGATACCCGTTCGTCGGTCCAGCTCATTACCCGTCTCCGCCATTCGAGAGAGGGTGAGGGCGTCCCCACGCCCGTCACCCTATATATGGTGATCGATCCGCCCCGCCGGCGGTCGTCCTACTACATATCGTAAAGAATGCGTTAAAGCGCACAATGGGCGCCATCGACTCTGTCCACAGAAACAAGATGTTGATTCCGGCAAGCCCGCGCTTGCGAAAAGGACCCCCAAGGCGCACATGGCCAAGCAGAACAAGGGTTTGAGCTGATGAGAGACACGGCCGAGAGCGTCATTCCGCCGCAGCCCCGCGATTATCGCGGCTGGAACTGGTCCGGCTTCGTCACGCTCTACCAGCGTGAGATCCGCCGGTTCTGGAAAGTCGGCACCCAGACGGTGGCCGCGCCGGTGGTGACGACGCTGCTCTACATGCTGGTCTTCGTGGTGGCCGTCGGCGCCAGCCGTCCGGCGGTGGGGGGCGTGACCTTCGGCCATTTCGTGGCCCCGGGCCTGATCATGATGGCCATCCTCAACAACGCCTTCGCCAACTCGTCGTCGTCGCTGATCCAGGCCAAGATGATGGGGCTGACGCCGGACTTCCTGACCCCGCCGCTGTCGGCGCTGGAGCAGGTTTCGGCCTTCGCCCTGGGCGCGGCCACGCGCGGCGTGGTCGTGGGCGCGGTGACGGCGATCGTGATCGGCGTCCTGCCCGGCGCAGGTCTGTCGGTGGCTCACCTCTGGGCGGTGCTCTATTTCGGCCTGACCGCGTCGCTGATCCTGGGACTGGCGGGCGTGCTGGCCGGCCTGTGGGCCGAGAAGTTCGACCAGCTGGCGGCCGTGACGAACTTCCTGATCATGCCCATGACCTTCCTGTCGGGCACTTTCTATCTGGTCGACAAGCTGCCCGAGCCGTTCCGGTCGGCGAGCCACTTCAACCCGTTCTTCTACCTTATCGACGGCTTCCGGTACGGCTTCATCGGCCATGCCGACGGCTCGATCGCGATCGGCGTCGTGACCACCGGTCTTCTCACCGTAGTGATGTTCCTGTGGTGCTGGAGGCTCTTCGTCACCGGTTACCGTCTCAAGAGCTGAGGCAAACGCGCCATAGCCCGGAGTTTCGCCGGCGTTTCAGGGCCTTTTTGAGGGGGCTTTCATTGACACGACGGCGTTCCACGGCGACAACCTGCGGCCTTCCAGTCCCCGCGCTCAAGGCGCGGGGGCTTGTTTCCTTTTAGGGAGGCCGGTCTTGAGCACCGCGACGTCGTCCACCACCTCGCAGCACCACATCATGGGCGTGTACAATCGCGCTCCGCTGGCGTTCGAGCGAGGCCGAGGCGCGCGCCTGATCTCGACCGAAGGCGAAGAGTACCTGGACTGCGTGGCGGGCATCGCCACCAACGGCCTGGGTCACGCCCATCCGGCGCTGGTCGAGGTGCTGAAAGCCCAGGCCGAAAAGCTCTGGCACGTCTCCAACATCTACCGGATCCCTGAGCAGGAAGAACTGGCCGACGCCCTGTGCGCCAACTCGTTCGCCGATGTGGTGTTCTTCACCAACTCAGGCACGGAAGCCGTGGAGTGCGCGCTGAAGACGGCCCGCAAGTATCACTCGGCCAACGGCCAGCCCGAGCGGATCGACATCTATGGCTTCGACGGCTCGTTCCACGGCCGCACCTATGCGGCGGTGAATGCGTCGGGCAACCCGAGCTATGTCGACGGCTTTGGCCCGCGCCTGCCGGGCTACAGCCAGCTGACCTTCGGGGACCACGACGCCATCAAGGCCGCGATCGCCAGCCCGACCACGGCCGCGATCATTGTCGAGCCGGTGCAGGGCGAGGGCGGCGCGCGCTCGATCCCGACCCAGTGCCTCGTGGGCCTGCGCCAGATGTGCGACGAGCACGGCGTGCTGCTGATCTATGACGAAGTCCAGTGCGGCATGGGCCGGACGGGCAAGCTCTTCGCCTATGAGTGGGCCGAGGGCGGCGAGCCGCACATCATGGCGGTGGCCAAGGCCCTGGGCGGCGGCTTCCCGATCGGCGCTTGCCTGGCCACCACCGAGGCGGCCAAGGGCATGACGGTCGCGGCGCACGGTTCGACCTTCGGCGGCAACCCGCTGGCCATGGCCGTGGGCAAGGCGGCGCTGGACATCATCAAGTCGCCCGAGACGCTGGACAACGTGGAGACCGTCTCGGGTTTCTTCACCCAACAGCTGAACGGCCTGAAGGACCGCTTCCCGGACGTCATCGTCGACGTGCGCGGCAAGGGCATGCTGATCGGCGTCAAGCTGATCCCGAACAACCGCGACTTCATGGTCCTGGCGCGTGATGAGAAGCTTCTTATCGCCGGCGGCGGCGACAACTGCGTGCGCCTGCTGCCGCCGTTGAACCTGACCATCGAGGAAGCCAGCGAGGCGATCGCCAAGCTCGAAAAGGCTTGCGAGGCTGCGCGCGCCAAGGCCGCCGCCTAGAACCAACTCCTTTTCCGACCTTCCCGGCGAAAGCCGGGACCCAGATTAAGCCCGTCTAGTTCCCGGATGACTCTGGGCCCCGGCATTCGCCGGGGAGGCGGGTATAGGGATCGTTCGATGACTCAACCCCGCCACTTCATCGACCTGTGGAAGCTGGACGGTGCGACCCTGCGCCTGCTGCTGGACGACGCCCATGCCCGCAAGGCGGCCCGCAAGGGCTGGCCTCAGGGCAAGGTTGACGCCGACGCGCCAGCGAAGGACCGGGTGCTGTCGATGATCTTCCAGAAGAACTCGACCCGCACCCGCTTCTCGTTCGACGCGGCCATGCGCCAACTGGGCGGCAGCGCGATCATCTCGACCGCTTCGGACATGCAGCTGGGCCGCGGCGAGACCATCGAGGACACCGCCAAGGTGCTCTCACGCATGGTCGACGCGGTGATGATCCGCGCCAACAGCCACGCCGACGTCGAGCGCTTCGCCCAGGTCTCGACCGTGCCGATCATCAACGGCCTGACCGACAAGAGCCATCCGTGCCAGATCATGGCCGACATCCTCACCATCGAGGAGCATCGCGGCCCGATCGCCGGCAAGACCATCGCCTGGGTGGGCGACGGCAACAACGTGTGCTCCAGCTTCATCCACGCCGCGCCGCTGCTGGGCTTTGAGCTGAAGATCGCCTGCCCGGCGGTCTATCACGCCGACCTGCATGACCTGGCCCGCGCCGAGGGGCTGCAAGGGCGGGTCAGCATGACCACTGATCCGAAGGCCGCCGTCAGTGGCGCGGACGTGGTCGTGGCCGACACCTGGGTCTCGATGGGCGACACCGACCATGACGAGCGCCTGGCGGCGCTCGAGCCCTATCAGGTCGACGACAGGCTGATGGATCTGGCTGCGGCTAACGGCGTCTTCCTGCACTGCCTGCCGGCGCATCGCGGCGAAGAGGTCACCGACGCGGTGCTGGACGGCCCGCGCTCGCTGGTCTGGGACGAGGCCGAAAACCGCATCCACGCCCAGAAGTCCGTCCTGGCCTGGTGCTTCGGCGCGATCGGATAAGGTTACCGGCCAGCGCCGGTTGGTAAACGCTGGCCGGTGTCGCCGTCGCATATGGGCAAAAGCGGCGGCGATCCCAAGTGAGTCTGAATCCCTCGTTGTCGCAACGAGGCGTTCGGTCGCATGCACCCGATCTCGGGAGACCCTGGTGCGGGGCCCCGTTGCGGTGTGTCTTCGATCCGGGCTCGCAATTTCGCCAGAACCCCCTATCTAGCCTCCCCATGACCGACATCGCCCCCGACACCGGCGTCCTCGACGACGTCGTTTCCGCGTTCCAGATCGAGAACCTGCCCGTTCGCGGCCGGGTCGTGCGCCTTGGCCCGGCGATCGACGAGGTGCTGACACGCCACGACTACCCCGAGCCGGTGGCCAACCTGCTGGGCGAGGCCTGCGCCTTGGCGGCCCTGGTCGGGTCGAGCCTGAAGTTCGAGGGGCGGTTGATCGTCCAGGCCCAGGGCGACGGCCCCGTGCGCTATGTGGTCGTCGACTACGACACCAGCGGCGGCCTGCGCGGCTATTGCCGGTTCGACCCCGCAGAAGTGGCGGCGGTCTCAGAAGGGTTCGTGCGCCCCGGCGCCAAGACCCTGCTGGGCGGCGGCGTGTTCATCATGACCCTGGATCAGGGACCCGACATGGATCGCTACCAGGGCGTCACGCCGATCGAAGGTGAGACCCTGGCCCTGTGCGCCGAGCAGTACTTCGCCCAGTCCGAGCAGACCCCCACCCGTGTTCGTCTGGCTGTGGGGCAGGCCGATACAGGGCAGGGCGCTACCTGGCGCGCGGGTGGCATCCTGATCCAGGTGATCGCCGGCGATCAGGCGCGGGGCGAGACCCAGGACGCCTGGACGCACGTGCAGGCGCTGTTCGAAACGACCGGCGAGGACGAGCTGATCGACCCGACGGTTTCGACCCCGACGCTGCTGTGGCGCCTGTTCAACGAGGACGGCGTTCGCCTGCTGGACGAGAAGCCGCTCAAAGCGTTCTGCCGCTGTTCGGAAGACCGCATCGGTGTGGTGATGGACTCGTTCTCGGCCGAGGAGGTCGCCGAGATGGTCGAGCCTGACGGCAAGATCCACGTGACCTGCGAATACTGCTCGCGGATCTACAAGCTGGATCCGCCGAGGGCGGCCTGATCAGAGGACGGACCCTGCAAAAGGCCGGCGCGTTGAGCGCCGGCTTTTTCAGTTCAGCTTCATCGCCGCGCCCGGCAGGTGCAGCGAGAACTCCGGGATCGCCACGTCGAACAGGTCGCCCTCGTCGGTGACCATCTGGTAGCTCCCCCGCATCGCGCCTGACGGCGTCGGCAGAGGGCAGTTGGAGACATAGCGGAACGCCTCGCGCGGCTTCAGCTCGGGCTGTTCGCCGACCACGCCGCTGCCCTCGACCTCATTCACCCGATTGAAGGCGTCGATGATCGTCCAGCGGCGCGCGATCAGGGTGACCGTCTCTTCCCCGTGGTTCTCGATCTCGACCGTGTAGGACCAAAGATAGAGGCCCTGCTCGGGCGAGCTCTCCTCGGCCGCATAGGCCGGAAAAACGCGCACGACGATGTCGCGCGTGCGGGCCTCATAGGCGGCGCTATCGCTGCCCCGGCGGCGTCTCATGCGTTGCATCGGTGGGGAGGTCTCACGCCTGATCGAGCGCACGGATCACATCCCGCTTGAGATCTTCCACGCTCTCCAGGCCCACCGACAGGCGCACGCCGCCTTCGGTGACGCCCAGCGACGGGCGTTCGGCTTCGGGGACCGAGCGGTGGGTGGTGGTCGGCGGGTGCGTGGCCATCGACTTGGCGTCGCCGAGATTGTTGGAGATGTCGACGATCTCCAGCGCGTTCAGGAACTTGAAGGCGGCTTCGCGGCTGCCCAGATCCAGCGCGATCACGGTGCCGCCGCCGGTCATCTGCGCCTTGGCGACGTTGTGGCCGGGGTGGTCGGGGCGGAACGGATAGAGCACCGTCTGCACCTTCTTGTGCTCGGCGATGGTGTTGGCCAGGGCGAAAGCGCTGTCGGCCTGGCGGCGCACCCGAAGATCCAGGGTCTCGAGACCCTTCAGCATCACCCAGGCGTTGAACGGCGACAGCGACGGGCCGGTGTGGCGCAGGGCGTCGCGGTAGAACTCCTCGTTGATCGCCTCGCTGGTCAGGATCGCGCCGCCCAGCACCCGGCCCTGGCCGTCGATGTGCTTGGTGGCCGAATAGACGACGACGTCCGCGCCCAGCTCCAGCGGCTTCTGGAAGATCGGGGTGGCGAAGACGTTGTCGACGATGACCTTGGCGCCGACGGCGTGGGCCAGCTCCGACACGGCGCGGATGTCGGTGATCTCCAGCACCGGGTTCGACGGGGTTTCGACCAGCACCGCCTTGGTGTTGGGGCGCATCGCCGCTTCCCAGGCCTCGGGGTCGGTCGCGTCGACGAAGGTGGTCTCGACGCCGAAGCGCGGCAGCCACTCGCTGACGATCCAGCGGCACGAACCGAACAGGGCGCGGCCGGCCACGACGTGGTCGCCGGCGCGGACCAGACCCATCAGGGCCGCGTGGATCGAGGCCATGCCGGTGGCCTGGGCGCGACAGACCTCGGCGCCTTCCAGCAGCGCCAGGCGGTCTTCGAACATCTTCACGGTCGGATTGTTGAACCGCGAATAGACAAAACCCGGATCTTCGCCCGCGAAGCGACGGTCGGCGCCCTCGGCGCTGTCGTAGGTGAAGCCCTGAGTCAGGTAGAGCGCCTCGGCGGTCTCCATGAACTGCGAGCGCGCGATCCCACCCCGGATCAATTTCGTCGCGACGTCCCAGTCCTTCGGGTTCTCGGCCACGGCCCCGCCTCCTACGCAGAAACGCGCGCATAAGGAGCGGGGGAGGGGGCGGGGTCAAGCCAGAACGCCTGCCAGAGCGTCAGAGAATTGTCATAGGGGAAAAGTGCGGTGTCACAGGCGAGCGCCATTCGCTCGCGCCTTGCGTTTGCGGCCGGGTTTGGCGAGTGTCGCGCCGATGACCGACGCCCACGCCGCAGGGATTCTGCCCTGCCAGACCATTGAAGAGCTGATCGCCGAAGAGGCCATCACCTCAGCCACACCGTTCGACGTCGATCAGGTGCAGCCCGCCAGCCTGGACTTGCGCCTGGGCGCGCGCGCCTGGCGCATTCGCGCCTCGTTCTTGCCTGGTCTTTCCCGAAGGGTGCCCGAGCGCCTGAAGGACGTGGCCATGCATGAGCTGGACCTGACCAAGGGCGCGGTGCTGGAGAAGGGCTGTGTCTACATCGCCGAGATACAGGAGCGCCTGGCCCTGCCGATGACGGTGTCGGCGCGGGGCAATCCCAAGAGCTCGACGGGCCGGGTCGATGTCTTCGTGCGATTGCTGACCGACCACAGCCGCGCCTTCGACGACGTGGACGCGGGCTACACCGGGCCGCTCTATATCGAGATCGCTCCGCAGACCTTTTCGGTTCTGGTCCGCGCCGGAACGCGCCTCAACCAACTGCGCCTGAAGCGCGGCGAGCCGGCCAAGCTGGCCACCCGCAGCGTCGGGGTGGACCTGCTGTCCGAGACCGGGATTGTCGGCTTCCGCGGGCGTCGCCACGCCGGGGTGGTGGATCTCGATCACGAGGACGGCCACGACCCGCGCGACTTCTGGGAGCCGCTGGAGGCGCGCCGTGGTGAGCTGCTGCTGGATCCGGGCGAGTTCTACATCCTGGCCAGCAAGGACGACATCGAGATCCCGGTGCTGGAGGCCGCCGAGATGACGCCGATCGACCCATCGGTCGGTGAGTTCCGTGTCCACTATGCCGGCTTCTTCGATCCGGGCTTTGGCACCGAGGAGGCCGCCGCCGTCGGCTCCAAGGGCGTGCTTGAGGTGCGTAGCCACGAGACGCCGTTCCTGCTTGAGGACGGCCAGACCGTTGCGCGCCTCGTCTACGAGCCGCTGACCGCCCGTCCCGCGCGGCTGTACGGTGAGGGCGGGTCCCACTACCAGCGGCAAGGCCTCAAATTGTCCAAGCACTTCAAGGCTTGGCGCTAAAGTCTTCTGACTTGGGGCGATAGGTCGCGGTCCGGGTTACGAGCCGGGTAACCGAGATGCGGTTTGCTGGGCGCGTGCTTTTACACGGGCCTTTTGGCGATGCCGCGCGACGCTGCACAGGGATTATCGGATCTGCCGCCGGCGCGCGCCCGGGCGGAAGCGGCGGTGCGCCGTGTCCGATGACCTGTCGCAGGGGGTGTCGCGCGGCAACGCGCCGCAACCACATCTAGTGGACACTCCGTGCGGTTACACAAATCCTAGTCGTCGTTCTCCTGGGGCGCGACTCAGTCCTGTCCGACGCGGAGGATGGCGCAGGTTTCTACGGAGGCCCTTCTTGGCCCGCATCGCTCATGACCCGTTCCTGATCCTCCAAGGTCGCGTCGAGGCCTGGGAACGGTGCATGCGGATTCCCGGCTGCGACAAGTCGCTGTGGCGACAGGACGCCCAAGGGCGGGTCATCCGCTGGTCTGATTTTGGCGATCGCTTCTCACGCTACGGCTGGGAGGTGATGGCTTTGCCGCCGACCGGCGTGCTGGGCCGCGCGCTCTTGCGGCGGCGACTCGTGGCGGTCCATTGGCGCGGTTTGGTCGGCGAGACCTTGAACGAAGACCCCTTCCTGGGCCGCCGCGCAGCCTGAAACATCAAGCAGATCCGTCATTTAGTCGTGCTCGCAAGACAAAATGACAACCATGCTTGACATAACGCTGCGAATGCATGACAAACATCCTTGTCATTTCGACGAGGAGGCTTGTCATGAAGAAGAACGCTCAACGCACCCCCGCCACCCGCACCCAGAAGCTGGCCATTGGCATGGCCGCCAGCTCCGGTTCGCTGGTGGTGGCGATCGGCGCGGCGCGTGAGATGGGCGGTCCGCTGCTGGCGGTCGGCCTGTCCCTGGGGCTGGCGACGCTGTGGGCGATCTTGTTCCTGGTTCTCCGGGAGCGCCCGTCGAAGGGCCCCAAGGACACCGCAAAGACCGAGCAGGACGGCGCCGTCGAAGCGCTGGCCGGTCTCTAGTCGCCCGATCCAGAGCAAGGTTTTTCCGATGAGCGAACAAAACGGAACCCAGGCCCGCCGACAGGCGATCGCGCTGCGAATGCTCGTGGGCTGCGGCATGTTCGGCGCCGTCTGCGGCGCGAGCTATGCGCTCCTGAACAAGATGGGCGTGTCGCCGCCGTCGCAATGGATGGGGATCTCGCTGCTGATCTTGACCCCGATCCTGGTCGGCATCTCGGTCATCTACTGGCGCAACATCGATGAAGCCGCTCGCGAGGCGCACAAGTTCGCCTGGTTCTGGGGCGGTTCGACCACGATGCTGCTGGGCGTGGGCGTGGCGCTGCTGATCGGCGACGATCGGCTCGTCGCCATCGCCGGCCCGCACTCGCCTTCCGAATGGTTCGCGATCGGCATGTTCAGCCTGATGGCCGTGCAACTGGCGGCCTACAGCCTGGTCTGGTCGATCTGGTGGCTGCGCCAGCGTTGAGCGCCGCTGAAAAGGAGAATTGCGATGGCCCAGAAGATGTCTCCCGCGATGCGTCGCTACCTGCTCCGGTTCACGCCCGCGATGCTGGCCTATGTGGCGGTCTTACCTTGCTCGATCCTGCTCTACGAGCACTTCAAGCCGACCGGCTTGGCGCTTTGGGCGGTAGCGGTGGCGCCGGCGCTCCCGATCGTCGCGGTGATCGCCATCATGGGCGTCTACCTCGCCGAGGAGACCGACGAGTTCCAGCGGAACATGTCCGTCCAGGCCTTGCTGTGGGCGATGGGGCTTACCCTGGCCGGCGCGACCGTCTGGGGCTTCCTCGAGAACTTCGGGGTGCTGGGTCATGCGCCGACCTATCTGGCCTTCCCGGTGTTCTGCGGCGCTTTCGGCCTGGCCCAGCCTCTGGTCCGCTGGAGGTACAAGTGAAGAACCGTCTCAAGGTGCTGCGCGCCGAGCGCGACTGGAGCCAGGCGGATCTCGCTGACCGGCTCGAAGTCTCCCGCCAGACCATCAACGCGCTGGAGACCGGCAAGTACGACCCCAGCCTGCCGCTGGCCTTCAAGATCGCCCGCCTCTTTGGGCAACCCATCGAATCCATCTTCCAGGACGAGGCCTAAGGGCCCGTACAGTTCGAGGATAAGGTCATGAACCTCGTTTCGAAGTCTCCCAAGCCTCGCCGCAATCGCGCGCTACAAGCGCTGGTCGGCGCCGTGTTGGCCGCGCCGCTTGGCTACCTGTTCGGCGGCTATCTGGTTTCGCTGGAAGAGGCTGGCGCGGCCGCTTCGGTCGACCTGTCTTGGTCTGACGTTTTGGCCGTGGCGTTGGCGGCCATGATGGCGCTGACCGGTCTCATCACCCTTTTGACGAGCTTCAGCCGCCGCGCCCTGGGACGCCAGATCAATCCCGAGGAGGTGCGACCGGCGACTCCCGCCCAGGCGGTCTTCTACGCCCAAAACGGCTTCGTGCTGATTCTCGCGGGGGTGATGATGGCCACGCCGGTCATGGTTCCGCTCGTCTTCGCGCCGCTGTCGCCAATGATCGCCTCGGCGGCGATGGCGGGGCTGATCGCGCTCTTGCTGATCCAGACGGTGGGCAACATCGCCATCTGGGTTCGCAGCGACGAGTTCATGCGTCGCGCCATGGGCGAAAGCGCCGCCGTCAGCTTCGCGATCCTGCAGGGCCTGCTCTTCCTGTGGGCGGCGGGTGAGAAGCTGGGCCTGCTGCCGCACCTCACCCTGTGGGACGCCACCAGCGTCATGATGGCCGCTTACCTGGTGATCGGTCTGTTCATCACCTGGCGCCGGGGCCTGGCCAGCTAGGTCCTTACGCCCCAAGCCCGGACCACCCGGGCGGCCATTCCACCAAACCCTTCGTCACCCCAACACCGGCGCGCGACGCTGAAGCCTTCCGCGCGCCCCTATCCAAGGACAAAGATCGTGACCCTCAAGACCTCGTGCTCCCGTCGCAACCGCCTCGGCGCTTCAGCGGTTCTCGTGGCCATTCTTGCCGCCACCGGCGTGTTCGGCGGCGACCACGCCCACGCCGCGCCCCTGGCGCCGATCGCCGCCAGCCCCGCCGCTGACCGCATGACGGTCACCGTCGTCGGCCAGGGCCCCGACGTCATCCTGATCCCGGGCCTGGCTTCGTCCAGCGCGGTCTGGGACGCCACCGTCAAGCAGCTGTCGGCGACCCATCGGGTCCACGTCGTACAGGTGGCGGGTTTCGCCGGCGCGCCGGTGGCCGGCAACGCCGACGGCGCAGTGGTTGCGCCGCTGGTCGAGGCGGTCGACGGCTACATCAAGGCCAAGGGCCTGAAGTCGCCCGCCGTGATCGGCCACTCCCTGGGCGGGTTCACCGGCCTCTTGCTAGCCCAGCGCCATCCGGAGTCTATCGGCCGTCTGATGATCGTCGACAGCCTGCCGTTCTTCTCGCTGCTGTTCTCGCCGGCGGCGACGCCCGAGATGGTGCGCCCGCAAGCCGTTCAGATGCGCGACGCGACGGTGGCGATGAGCGCCGAAGCCTTCGCCGGCCAGCAGGCCATGGGCGCGCCGCGCTTTGTGAAGTCGGCGGAGGGCCAGAAGCAGGTCATAGCCTGGGGCGGGGCCTCGTCGCCCTCGGTGGTCGGACGCGCCATGTACGACCTCCTGGTCACCGATGCGCGCGGCGACCTGGCCAAGGTCAAGGCGCCGACCACGCTGCTCTATGCCTACGACACCGCCATGGGCATGCCGTCGACCGCCGCCGACCGGCTGTTCGTCGACGCCTATGCCGGTCTGCCGGGCCTGAAGGCGACCCGCATCGATGATGCGCGCCACTTCATCATGCTCGACCAGCCTCAAGCGTTCGCAGTGGCGGTCGCTGACTTCCTCAAGTAGCGCCTACCGAAAACAACCCTGGGTCTGTTTTGGCCTTGCGTACGTCCCTGACCCACCTCACTTCTTTCACGCCAACCATCGGGGTTTTCATGTTCAACACCTTCAATCGCTCGGCCCGTCGCCTGCTGGCCGGCATGGTCTCCGTCGTCGCGCTCGGCTTCGCCGGGACCGCCCTGGCCGAACCGGCCCTCTGGGCGATCAAGGACAAGGACTCGACCATCTACCTGTTCGGCACGATCCACGTGCTCAAGCCCGACACTCAGTGGCGTTCGGCCAAGATCGACAAGGCCCTGGCCGACAGCGGTGACCTGACGCTCGAACTGGTCGGCGCAGACGATCCAGCGGTGATGCAGCCGCTGGTCATGCGCTACGGCCTCGACCAGGCCAACAAGCTGTCGGCCAAGATCGGTCCTGAGGACTTCAAGCGCGCCACGGACATCGGCCAGTCGGCCGGCATGCCGCCCCAGGCGCTGGAGATGATGCGTCCGTGGCTCGCCGCCGTTTCGTTGGCCATGGCGCCGATGATCAAGGCCGGCTACGACCCCAAGAGCGGCGTCGAGGGCGTGCTGACCCGCGAGGTCAAGGCCGCCAACAAGCCGATCGCCGGCCTGGAGACCCCCGAGCAGCAGATCCGCTTCTTCGCCGACCTGCCTTCGGCCACCGAGATCGAGTTCCTCAAGTCCAGCCTGAAGGACGCCGAGGGCGGCGTCGAAAAGCTCGACAAGATGGTGGCAGCCTGGGCGGCGGGCGACGTGAGCGGGCTGGAAGCCCAGTTCATCACCGAGATGAAGACCCAGTATCCGGACCTCTATGAGCTGCTGCTGGTCAAGCGGAACGTCGACTGGGCCAACCAGCTCAAGACCAAGCTGGCCGGTTCGGGCGTCAGCTTCGTCGCCGTCGGCTCGGGCCACCTGGTCGGCGCCGAGAGCGTCCAGGCCCAGCTGGCCAAGCTCGGCATCAAGGCCGAGCGCGTGAAGTAGGTCACGTCGCACCTGACCTGAAGAGCCCGCCCGGTTCGTCCGGGCGGGCTTTTTCGTGGGCCTAGTGGATCCGTTCTAGGGCTTCCCGCCCGCGCTTCAGGCGTCGGGATCATGGGTTCAACGTCCTTCTCCCCAAGCCTCGCCAAGCAGCAAAGCGATCTGCAGCCGCGATTTAACTCGCGGTTGTTCAGGGATCGCCGTAAGGCCGCTTCATGCAAAGGGGTGAGTGATATGAGTCTGAAATCCATCGTGGCCGCCTTGGCGCTGGCAAGCTCATGCGCGGCTTCCGCCCACGCCGAGACCGCTAAGCCGCTCACCTTCGTTGAGCGCCTGACGCAAGCGGGAGCGCCGCTGACCGTCCGGCCGCAAGGTTTCTCCGGTCCGGGAGCCGCGATCCTATCGGAGGCTGTCAACACCAGCCGGTACGTTCTGGTCGGCGAGAGCCATCATTCGCGCGAGATCCCCGCCTTCACCACGAACATCTGTCGCTTGATGGCGCCGGGCGGCCTGACGGCCATGGTCGTCGAGACCGGACCGGAGGCGGCCGGCGTGATCAACGCACGGCTGAGAGCGCCGAACCGGGAACAGCAGATTTCCGATTTCATGCGCGCCCATCCCGACGCCCTGGCCTTCCTCAACGGCCGCGACGAAGGTCAGACGGCGGCCGATTGCGCGGGCCTCGCCGGGCCGGACTTCAAGCTGTTGGGGCTGGACCAGGAGTTCTTCGGCGTCAGCGGCTATCTGTTCGAACAGATGCTGGCGGCCGGTCCAGGACCGCTCGCCCGCGCCCAGATCATGGCTCTGGCCGAACAGGAGCGGGCGGCGACGCAGGCCGCGCTGGCCTCCGGCTCGCCCTTCGACCTGTTCCTGCTCAAGGTCACTGATCCGACGCTGGATCAAGCAGCGACGGCCATCGACCAGGACGGCGGCGACCGGGCCAAGGCGCTGTTCGCCGCCTTGCGCGAAACACGCGCCATCTATCAAGGCTCGCGGACCCGTACCGGCGATCCGAACGGGCGCAGGGCGCGGCTGATGAAGCGGACGCTGGCGGCGCATTTCGCCGAGGCGCCGCAGGCGCGCCTGCTGATGAAGTTCGGCGCCTACCATCTCTACAAGGGCTACAACCCGCTCGGCCAACGCGACCTGGGCAATTTCGTCGCTGAACATGCCGACGGAGAGGGCGTGAAGTCCATCAACCTGATCGTCGCCGGCGCGAAAGGCGCGCTGGGCGGATATGCCGGCGTCGGCCGCCAGGTGACCGCCAAGACCTTCGATGCGACCACCAAGGACGGCGACTGGCGCAAGGATGTGATGCTGGCCCGCCCATCAGACACGCCGCCGGGCGACTGGTTCCTGGTGGACCTGCGCCAATTGCGCGGCGCCGATCTGGAAGCCCTGACGCCTGAATGGCGCGCGCTCATCCGCGGCTACGACCTCGCCGTCGTGGCGCCGGAACTGTCTGCGTCCACCGTGCTGGGGGCTCGTGACGCCCCCTAGGCGTGATGACGCCTGGCTGATGGCCCTCCGCTCTCTCCGGCGAACGCTGGGGGAGCGGAGCGATCAAGCTGACACGTGACTGCGGTGACGATGCTCAGGCTAACGGAGCGCCGTCCATTCCATCTCCGTCGCCCTGGCGGAGGTCCTAGGTCCAGAAAACCATCGACCGCCATGCGCGGTGCGGCGCCCGCCTGCGCGCCAAGATTCAACCCAAGAACCGCGCGCCAGTGATTCAGCCGAACAGGTCAAAACGCCTGACTTGCAAAACCGTTGGAAAACCGAACGAAGCGGTCTTGAAAGCTGATGGTTAAGTCATTGAAGTTTTTGGAGCGGGCGGGGGGAATCGAACCCCCGACATTCAGCTTGGGAAGCTGACGTTCTACCTCTGAACTACGCCCGCTCAGAAGACGCTCCGTTTAGCCCGGGACGTCTTGGTACTCAAGCGGCTATCCCTTGCTCCAGACGCGATCAACGCGCGGTGTCGTCGAGGAACGCCGACACCCAGACCAGCGGCGCGTTCCAGTTGATGGCGACCTCGTTCTGGGTGAAGGCGCGGTAGTCGTCGGTCCAGCAGGTCTGCGGGCGGCATTTGCCTTTCATGGCGCTGGCCACGGTATCGCTCATGTTGGTCGAGTTCGGGCCGCCCGAGAGCACGCCCGACGGTGGGGCGGGATAGGCGGGATCGGCCTGTTTGGCCCAGAAGCGGTGGTGGGGGTGGCGCATCGGCCGCGCGCCGAAGCCTGATACATACGACTGATCCAGCGGGTTGCGGCCCAGTACATAGTCCATCGCGTCGACCACGCCGTAGCGGTAGGCGATCTCTCCGGTGAAGTCGTGGGCCAGGCCCAGGACGAAGGCGCGGTTCATGACCGAGGAATTCGATCCCCAGGGATAGCCGGGCGCGGCGTAGGGCAGGGCGTAGCCCTGGCTGACATCATCCGAGAGGTATCTTCCCGCGCTGGCGACAAGATTGGCGCGGGCCTGGGCGATCTCTGCGGGCTTCAGGCCATTGGGGACCAAGGCCAGCGTCATCGTGCCCAGCGCGCCGACGCCGTTCCAGCCGATGTCGCCCGTGGGACGCGTTCCTTCGGTCGGTGACGCCAGGAACAGCGGCGAGGCGCGCAGGGCGGACTCATAGGCCGCCTCGCCGGTGGTGGCGTAAAGCTCGGCTGCGGCCCAGTAGAACTCGTCGGTCAGGTCGCCGTCGCCATATCCGCCTGAGCCCGTGAAGGGGCCGATGGCGTAGATGTCCGGATGGCGCTGGGCGGCCGCGAAGGCGCGGCGCGCGGCCTCCAGGCACTTGGCCGAGAACGCCGGGTCGATCGTCTTCCAGACGCGGGCGGCCTGGGCCGCCACGGCGGCGAGGTTCAAGGTTGCGCCGGTGGTCGGATAATAGAGATAGCGCACCTGCTTGTCGTCGGCCGGGGCGGTGGGAAGGGCGGTCCAGTAGCGGTCGGCCAGCTTCTGGTGCGCCATGCCCGAGGCGTCAATTGCGCTCAGAGCCAGCTTGCCGTTCCCCGGGCGCTGATTGCCGACCGGGACCTGCAGGGTCTTGCCCTCTGGAACCTGCATGGCCAGCAGGAAGTCCAGCTGGAAACGGACCTCGTCCAGCAGATCCGGAACCCCATTGCCGGCTTCGGGCAGGGCCAAGGCCCCGTCGCCGAGCGCCGCCAGCGCGCCGCGGCGGTTGAGCAGCGTGGCCCGCTCCCAGGCGTTGACCAGGGTCCAGACCGTGATGCCGCCATTGACGACGTACTTGCCGTGGTCGCCGGCGTCGTACCAGCCCTTGCTGGCGTCGAGCGTGTAGTCGCAGCCCGGCCAGACCTGACCACGCTCGTCGGCCTGATCGAAACAGGTCGCCTTGTCCGGGGCGTGACCCGCCGGGCGCGCAAGGTCGGGGCGCTCGACGTACCTTGCCTCGATCGGGACGCTGGCGCGCTGCTGATAGAAGAAGGACATGGCCGCGCGGGTCAGGCGACCATCGGGCTTGGCCTTGATGGCGAAAGGACGGCTCTCGGCGGCGCCGACCTTCAGCCGATAGCCGTCGCCCGCATTGCGGAACGCCGACAGGTCGATCTGATGGACATGCTCGCCCGAGGCGGCGTCATCGCCAAAGACACGGGTCTTGCCCTTGAGGATCGCGACACCGGCGGCGTCGTGCAGCGTCCAGTCCAGCGGCGTCTTGGACGGATCGGCGAGGATGGCGCGCTTGGGGCCCTGGGCTTCGAAGCCCGTCTGATTGAGGCGGATCTGGCGGGGCGTTTCGTCGGCCAGGGCCGCGCTCGACACGGCCAGGGCGGAGACAAATGAAAGGGCGGACAGGCGGATCATCGACGCTTCCTCCACGGCACGTCGCTCGCGCGCCTTGGCGGGAAGCTAGCGGCATAGAGACAGCGTTGTCACGAGCTTTGTTACCGTTATCCCGGCGATCTTGCGCCCCAAATGAAGAACGCCGCCCGGTGGGCTGACCGGGCGGCGTTCGACGTTCCGTCGAAGGGGTTAGTCTTGCGGCGGAGCGCCTTCCGGCGGCGGGCCCGGAGGCGGGCCTTCGCCCTGCTGCATCCGGCGCTGGCGCATGGTCTCGAACGCAGTCTTCAGCTCGTCGAGCGTGATCTTGCCGTCCTTGTTGCCGTCGATCATGGCGAAACGGTCCTCGGGGCGACCCGCGCCCGTCCATTCCGCCTTGTCGACGGCGCCGTCGCTGTTGGCGTCCCAGCGCTTGAAGACGTCTTCCGGCGCGGGCATGCCACGCGGCGGCCCAGGGGGCGGACCATCCTGCTGGGCCACGGCGGCGCCGGCGGCCAGGGTGGTGAGCGAAGCGAGCGCGACGAGAAGCGTGCGGCGCATGTAGGCGATTCCTTCCAGGGTGATGTCCCTGGGCGGTGTGATTGAGCCTCTATTGTTGCGGCGGTGTTTCGCGATTGCGGCAGGAAGGGGCGGGCTGAAGGCGCGAGCCCGTGGGAGCCTTGCGAGTGACACGAAACTGTCATGCCAGACCGATAGGCCGAGCGGTGGTCAGCTTTGAGGCGAAACGATGCGGAAGCGGTTGAAGGGCTCGGTTCCTGAGCGTCCCCGGAACGCTCCGCTCCGCGCCGCCGAGACTGAACTGATCTGCTACGTCCACGAGGGCTGGCAGCCCAAGGTCGAGCCTGCGTCAGCCAAGCGCGACTGGATGACGGCGACGCCCGAAAGCTTTGCCTACAGGTGTCTGCCCCTGGCCATCGCCAACGCGCACGGCTGGGTCATGCTGAACCCTTGCGGCTTCTCCGCCCGCTGGCTGGGCGATGTGGGCACCCATTCGGTCGAGATCGTCCTCGACGAAGGCGCCGACAAGAAGCGCGCGCCGGTCTCCTTGTTTGGCAGTGGCACCCTGACCTTCCATGTCGAAGGGGTCATGCGCACCTCCGAGGGCTGGAACCTTTGGGTCGGCGGTCCGCCCAACGCCATGAAGGACGGCATCGCGCCGATGAGCGGGGTGATCGAGAGCGACTGGGCGCCGTACACCTTCACCATGAACTGGCGCTTCACGCGGCCCAATCACTGGGTGCGGTTCGAGGAAAATGAGCCGTTCTGCTTCTTCTTCCCGACCCCGCGCGGCGTGATGGACCGGCTGAAGCCGGAACTGCGTCCGATGGAGGACGCGCCCGAGCTGCTGGAAAGCTACCGCGGCTGGGCCGCCTCGCGCGCCGCCTTCCAGGAATGGATCAAGCAGAACAAGCCTAAGACGCCGGCCGATCAGTGGCAGAAGCTCTATTATCGCGGCCTGCACCCGGACGGGCGGCCCGGCGCGCCGGACCACGAGTCGAAGATCCGACCGGCGGAGTTCAGGCAGACCGGATCCCGGCGGGTCTGCCCGGCTGGTCGTAGCAACGCGCGGAAGCCGGACTAGCGATCAGTCCGGGGCCTCAGTGCTTCCCGCGATCGCGGCCGAAGTTGGGTTCGGCGCTTTCCTGGCCCGCCGCGACGATGCCGCGACGGATGGCGCGGGTGCGGGTGAAGTGGGCGTGCAGGGTGTCGGCGTCGCCCCAGCGGATCGCGCGGCTCATGGCCTGCAGGTCCTCGGTGAAGCGGCCCAGCATCTCCAGCACCGCGTCCTTGTTGGCCACGAAGATGTCGCGCCACATGGTCGGGTCGCTGGCGGCGATGCGGGTGAAGTCGCGGAAGCCCGAGGCCGAATACTTGATCACCTCGTTCTCGGTGACGTTCTCCAGATCCGCCGCGCTGCCGACGATCGTATAGGCGATCAGGTGGGGCAGGTGCGAGACGACGGCGAGCACCAGGTCGTGGTGCTTGTCGTCCATCAGCTCGACCTGGGCGCCGAAGGCGCGCCAGAACGCCGACAGCTTGGCGACGGCGGCCGCGTAGTGGTCGTCTTCGCTCTCGAAGGGCGTCAGGATCGTCCAGCGGTTCTCGAACAGCTCGGCGAAACCGGCGTCAGGACCCGACTGCTCGGTGCCGGCGATCGGGTGGCCGGGGATGGCGTAGATCTTCGACAGGTCCTGGGCCCGGAAGGCCTCGGCGACATTGCCCTTCGTCGAGCCGACGTCGGTCAGGGTGGCGCCCGGCTTCATGGCCGGGATCACCACGCTGGCGAGCTCGGGCACCGACAGCACCGGGGTGGCGATGACCACCAGGTCGGCGTCCTTCACCGCCTCGGCGATATCGCCGGTGACGTGCTCGGCGATGGCCAGTTCAGTCACCCGGGCGCGATGCGCTTCACTGGCGTCGGCCACGGTGATCTCGCCGACCACGCCGTGCTGGCGCGCCGCGCGGATCACCGAGCCGCCGATCAGGCCGCAGCCGATGACGGTGAGCTTCGGATAGAGGACGCCGGGGTTAGGCATGGGTCTCTAGCGCCCCATGAACTGGGACAGGAGCTCGACCACGGCGCGGTTCTGCTCTTCCAGGCCGATCGTGATGCGGATGGCGTTGGGCAGGTTGTAGTTGCCGACGGCGCGGACGAGGTAGCCCTTCGAGGCCAGGAAGGCCTCGGCCTCCGGCGCGGTCTTGCCCGGCGTGGTCGGGAAGGTGGCCAGGACGAAGTTGGCCGCCGACGGGGTCACCTCCAGGCCAAGGCCGCCCAGCTGCTGGGCCAGCCACGGCCGCCACTGCTCGACCAGGGCGCGCGAACGGTCCTGGAAGTCGTCGTCGAACAGCGCCGCGACCGCGGCCTCCTGCGCGGGGATCGAGGTGTTGAACGGCGGGCGGATGCGCTCGATCGGCGCGATGATATGCTCGGGCGCATAGCCCCAGCCGACGCGCAGAGCGGCCAGGCCGTGAATCTTCGAGAAGGTGCGGGTGACGATGACGTTCTCGGCCGTGCGAGCCAGCTCCAGCCCGTCCTCGAAGCGCGGGTCCGTGCAGAACTCCGCATAGGCCCCGTCCAGCACCAGCACCACCGAAGGCGGCAGGCCCGCGTGCAGGGCGCGGATCTCTTCGCCGGTCAGCCAGGTGCCGGTCGGGTTGGCGGGATTGGCGATAAACACCAGGCGCGTGCGCTCGTCGACGCACTTGATCACCTCGTCGATCTCGACGCGGTGGTTGACCTCCTTGGCCATGCGCACCTCGCCCTGGCAGGCGCGGGCCCCGATGGCGTAGGCGGCGAAGCCGTGCTCGCCCTGGACGATGTTGTCGCCGGGCTCGAGATAGACCTGGCACAGCAGGGCGAAGATCTCGTCGCTGCCGTCGCCGAAGGTCAGGCGCTCGGGCTCCAGCTTGTAGCGCTCGGCCACAGCGGCGCGCAGGATGTTGGCCTTACCGTCGGGATAGATGTGCAGGCGATCGACGGCGTTGCGATAGGCGTCCTTGGCCTTGTCGCTGCTGCCCAGGATGTTCTCGTTGCTCGACAGCTTCACCGGATGGGCGATGCCCTCGACCTTGGACTTGCCGCCGACATAGGCGTGGATGTCCATGATCCCGGACTTGGGCATGGGACGCGGCGCGGCGAAGCGGTCGTTGGAGGCGGCGGTCATCGGACTACTCGGTTGACGGATGTCTTCATAGGAGACGGCCGTCTCTTACACGTCGAACTGCTCCGGTGCAGCCCCGATGACCCCCGTAAGTTGGCCCGGCGCGCGCGCCAGGCGCGGGTCGTCGGCCTGGAAGAAGCCGGAGAGCGAGAAGAGCTTCAGGCCGCCGGCGTCGGCGATCAGCTCGGCGGCCACGTCGGTCTGGCTGAGGGCCTCGATGATGGCCCCAGCGCTCTTGGGCGAGTCGGTCACCCAGAAGGTCTGGTCGCCGCCGGTCGGCTCCACCTCGACCTCGGCCACCGCCAGGGCGGCTTGCGGCCCCCAGGCGGCGAGGCAGGGCAGGGCGGAGAAGACCTTCAGCTTGGGCTCAGCCAGTAGGCGGCCCCACCAGGGGGGTTTCGGACGAGAGCGGCAGCACGCCGACGCCCCACGGCGTTCGGGCCACGGCCAGGGCGTCCTGCGCGCTCGGCAGCAGCGACAGACGCGGCGCGGTTCCAAACCGCAGGCGGGTCAGCTCGACCGTTCGTGCCGGCTCGCGCCCGCCGAACACGCCCAGATGATAGGGACCCTGACGCGCCAGGTTGTCGGCCATGATCTCGCGCCAGATGCGGATCACCAGGGCGGCGCCAGCGCCCTTGCGGGGCGAGGCGAGCAGTTTGCGGACGATCTGGGCCTCGCGGCCGGGGCGCAGGCCAAAGCCGGTATCGCCCGAGGCGCGCTTGGCCGCTGCGACGGCGCCGGCCAGGCCTGCGCGCTCGTCGAGCAGTTTCAGCAGTTCACCGTCGATGGCGTCGAGCCGCCATCGAACCTCTTCGAGAGACGGCGTGGCCTCCGTCGCGTCGCTGCCCATGTTCTTCCCCGAAATTGGAGGGCGGACCATAGTCTTTGCCGTCAAACACGCAATAGCTAGCCTTCATGGGAAGAAAATTGCGTGTGAGGCGCGATTGCCCGCTCAGTAGACGGTGGGCGCGGGGCCGGTGTCGATGGCGCCGAGATAGGTGCGGCCGTTGTCGAATCGCAGGTCGGCCTCGATGACCGGCTCCTGGCCCATGGCCTGGGCGGCGGCGGATAGCGCCTGCTCGGGCGTGCGGATCGGCTGAGAAAGGTCGGCGCGCTCCTTGATCGCGACGGTCAACAGGCCGGTCACGCGGCCATCGGAGTCAACGCCCAGAACGCCGGACTTGGCCCGCCCTTCGGCGTCTCCGGCCAGGATCTGGCTTTTCTGTACGGTAATCTGGCCACCGGCCTCGCTCCATTGCTTGACGGCGGCTTGCCAGTTGCGGCCGCGCAGTTGCGAGACCTGGGTCAGATGCGTCTCCAGAATCATCGAGGCGGTCTTGTCCTGGGCGATGCGGCCCAGCAGGCCCGGGAAGGCGGTCTTGGCCCCGTCGGCCTTGAAGAACACCGCGCCCTGATCGTCGGGACCGCCGCCGCGCACATGCAGCTGCATCCGGTCGGCCGAGACCAGGGTGAAGGGCTTGGCGTTGGCGCCAGGGACGAAGGTCAGCTTGGCTCCCTCGATTGAGATGCGCGGCGGGTACTCGGTGATGTGCGAGATGCTGGCGCGCAGCGCGTCGCCGGCGATGGTGACGTCGCCGGACTCAGGGCGAGTCAGCACCACGCCGTTTGGGGCGACCAGCACCCAGTGGGTCAGGTTGTAGACCGCCGCCTCGCCCTTCAGTTGCGGCAGCCGCAGCGCCCAGCCGCTCGGCTCGGCGACCCGGACGTCGGACATCTGGATGTTCATCCGGAACGGGAAGCCCGAGAAAGTCCGCGCGCTCCACGACAGGTCATAGCCGCGCGACCGCAGATCCGCCGCCTGGGCGTCCATCCGCTGCTCGGCCTGGCCGCGCAACCAGATCCAGCCATAGCTCCAGGCGCCCGCCAAAACAGCCGCCAGGATGAACGGCGCGAACAGGCGGCTGCGCCGGGCTCTTGCGGGGGCTTTGCGGGACGGGGCGGCGTCGTTATGGGTCATTCTAGGGCGCGTCCAGTCGGGATCGGTGATGAGTTCAGAGGGCGGCGAGGATCGCTGGGTGTTCGGATACGGATCGCTGATGTGGCGGCCCGGGTTCCCGTTCATAGACCGAAGAACCGCCGTGCTCCACGGTCGGCGACGGGCGTTCTGCATCTATTCGGTGCACCATCGCGGCACCTACGAGCGGCCCGGTCTGGTGCTGGGCCTGGCGCCGGGCGGTTCGGTGCGCGGCATGGCCTATCGCGTCGCCGCCGCCGAGTGGGAGGGCGTCTACGCCTATCTGCGCGAGCGCGAGCAGCCGACCGAGACCTATTTCGAGACCTGGCGCGAGGTGAAGGTCGACGGCGGCGCGCGCACGCCCGCCCTCGTCTTCCTCTCGGACATGAAGCACAGCCAATGGGCGGGGGCCCTCACCCTGGAGCAGCAGGCGGCGTTGATCGCCGGCGCTGTGGGCCTGTCGGGGCCGAACATCGACTATCTCCGCGACCTCGTCATGCACCTGCACGAGGACGGCGTGCGCGACCATGCCATGGAAAAGCTGCTGAAGATGGTCGAGGCGCGCGAGGCGGCTTAAAGCCCCGCATCCTCCAGCGCCTTGGTCGCCGTGTCGATTCGGGTCTGCAGTTCGCGCATGAATTCGCCGCGCTTCAGGCCGGCGGGGATGGCGGGCAGATATTCGAACACGATCGTGCCGGGCTGGATCAGAAGGCTCTTGTTCCAGTGCGAGCCGCAGTTCAGGGCCAGAGGCGTCACGGGCATGTTCAGTTCACGATACAGTGCGGCGATGCCGGGCTTGTAGTCGCCCGGCTCGCCGACCTTGCCGCGCGTGCCTTCCGGGAAGATCACGATCTGGCGGCTTTCCTTCATGCGACCGACGGCGTCGCGAACCAGCTTCTTGAGCGCGGCGGAGTGACCGTCGCGATCGACCACGATCATATCAGCCTTCAGCCCGTGCCAGCCGAAGAGGGGCACCATCAAGAGCTCCTTCTTCATGACGAAGCAGGCGTCCGGCAGGATCGAGAACTGGCTGAAGACGTCGAACATCGACTGGTGCTTGGCGGCGACCAGGCCAGCGGCGTGGGGAATGTTCTCCTGTCCCCGGATCTCGATCTTCACGTTCACCAGGACGCGCAGCAGCAGCCGCAAGCCCCAAGACCATGTGGCCATGCAGGCGCGATTCACCGCGCGCGGCATCGGCAGGGTGACGAGCATGAAGACCGCCATGCTGGCCGACCACAGCCAGAAAACCAACTGGAACAGGAACGAACGCAGATAGATCAAGACACTTCCTTCGCCGCCGGGGCGGCCTTGTCCTCTGGGCCAAGTCCCAGGAACGCCTCGCGACCCAGAATCGCCAGGTACTTGCAGTACTCCACGATCATGCGCCGGGCGCTGACGCCAGTCTTCCACCAGCGACGGGCGTTCAGATCGGTTTTCACCGGATAGGGATGCAGCGCAACATTGGGCATGGCCGCGCGAAGCTCCAGCATCGAGCGGGGCATGTGGTAGTCGGCGGTGACCACGATCAGGCTCTTATAGCCCTTGGACCGGGCCCATTCCGCGGTCTCCCGCGCATTGCCCACGGTGTTGGCGGCGGCGAAGCCCAAGTCGACGCAGCAGTCGTAGATCGGCTTCACGGCCTTGGTGACCGCCTGGATCTCGGCCCGGGTGGCTTCGCGATTGACGCCGGAAATCAGCAAGCGCTGGCCCTTGCCGTCTTCCAGCAGGCGAGTCGCGGCTTCCAGGCGGAGGGTCGAGGCGCCGGTCAGCGCGACGACGCCGTCCGAGATCGGCGGCTCGGGCGCGGGGGTCGATTGATCGACCCGGCCGGTGAACGCCAGAAGTCCAAGGCCCCAGATCATCAGGGCGATCAGCAGTGCGGCCAAGGTCTTCACGGCATCTCCCCCACGATGCGCGACGCCGCCAGGCGGGCCGAGACGCCGGCGATCAAGGCCGCCAGCACCGGCGCGGGCAGGGCGGCCAGCAGGTCAATCCAGGCCAGCGGCAGAACCGGTGCGACGCCTGCGCCGCCGGCGAAGTAACGCGCGAGCGCGCCGATGATGGCCGCCGCCGCGCCGCCCAGCAACCCCGCCAGCGCGCCCATGGTCGCGAACCGGTTCTGGAACAGGCTTGCGATGAAACGCGCTTCGGCGCCCGAGAAGTGCAGCACCTCGATCACATCGCGCCGCGCCGCCAGGCCCGCCCGCGTGGCGAAGGCGATCACCGCCGCCGTGGCCGCCGCGATCAGGGCGAACACGCCCAGCGCCGCGAACCGCGCGATGTTGGCGGCGCGTTCGATATCGGCGATCCACCGGCTGTGGTCGTCGACCGTGGCGTCGACCCCCGCCGCCCGTAGCGCGCGGTCCAGAATGCCCGCCGTCGGCGGCGCCTTGGGATCGAGTTCCAGCGTGACTAGGCGCGGCGTGGGCAGGTCGTCGACCAGGGCCTCGGCCCCGATCCACGGCGCCAGCAACGCTTCGGCCTTCTCGCGCGGCAGGGCCTGGGCCTCGATCACGCCGCGAACGCCGGCCAGGGTCTCGGCGGCGCGGGCGGCGGCGCTGTCGGGCGTCTCATTGCTGCGGGCGCGGACCACCACGGTCGCCGAGCCGCTCAGTTGCGCCGTCCAGCCGTGCGCGGCGCGATTGGCCGCCAGGGCGGCGAAGGCCGTCAGACACGCCAGGAAGCACAGCACCGCGACCACGAACACCAGCGCGCCGTCACGGGCGTCGCGCGGCGGCAGCAAGGGGCCCGGCTTCCAGCGCGAAACCTGAAAGAACTCGCTCATGGCCGGCCTCCCAGATCCACGAGGCGTCCATGCTCCAGGTGCAGGGTCGGCCGGGCGGCGCGCGCCACGAGGTCCTCGTCGTGGGTGGCGATCAGCACCGTGGTGCCCAGACGGTTCAGTTCGACGAACAGGCGCAGCAGGCGCAGCGACATGGCCGGATCGACATTGCCGGTCGGCTCGTCGGCCAGCAGCACGTCGGGACGGTCGACGACGGCGCGGGCGATGGCCAGGCGTTGCTTCTCGCCGCCCGACAGCGTGGCGGGCAGGGCGTGCATCCGCTCGCCCAGGCCCACCCAGGTCAAAAGCTCGGCCACGTCCTCGCGATAGGTGGCCGGCTTGCGACCGAGAATCCGCAGGGGCAGGGCGGCGTTGTCGAACACCGACAGGTGCTCCAGCAGCCGGAACTCCTGGAAGACCACCCCGATGCGACGGCGCAGGAAGGGAAGGTCCGAGGCGTGGGTCAGGCTCACGTCACGCCCGAACAGCTCCACGCGACCCCGTGACGCACGGTGCGCCAGATAGATCAGCTTGAGCAGCGAGCTCTTGCCCGCACCCGACGCGCCGGTCAGGAAGTGGAACGATCCCGGCTCCAGGGAAAAGCTTATATCTCTGAGGGTTTCCGGGCCCCGCCCATAGCGCATCGAGACGCCTTCAAAGCGGACCACCGGAAGGGCGTCATCGCCCTGTTCTGTGTCGATCCGCAAGGCGCGTCACTGGGCTTTCTGGACATCAGGGTTAAAATCAGCGACCCCAGTAAGTCATGTGGGGTTCGTTCGATTCGCGGCCATGATACTGACCTGCCCGGAGTGCGCCAGCCGCTATTTCGTCGACGACTCCAAGGTCGGGCCGGACGGTCGCGTCGTGCGTTGCGCCTCTTGCGGCAATCGCTGGACCGCCTTCAAGGACGAGGCTGAAGAGCCGCTCGACCTCTTCGAAGAGCCGGCCGCCGCCAGCGCCAGATCCCAAGGTGATCGCGACGAAGCCGCAGAAGAAGCCGTCGCCGCCGAGGCCGAAGAGCCGCCGGTCAGCGCGCTTCCGGGCGAAGAACTTCCCAAGGTTTTCCGCGCGCGCGCCGATGCCGAGCGTCGCCTGCGCGCGGCGACCGCTACGGGCGTGATCTGGGCCGGCATGGCCGCCGCCATGGCGGTGGTCGTGGTCGCGGCCCTGATCTTCCGGATCGATGTCGTGCGCATCATGCCGGGCTCGGCGGGCGCCTACGCCGCCGTGGGCCTGCCGGTGAACACAGTGGGCCTGGTGATCGACGCCGGCAGCATCAAGGCCCAGCCCTCGATGCAGGAGGGCCGCGCGGCGGTGACCATCACCGGTTCGATCCGCAACATCACCGAGCATGAGGTCATCGCGCCGCCATTGCGCGTGGAGCTGCTGAGCAAGGAAGAAAAGCGCGTGGCGGGGCAACTGGCTGCGGCCGCCGACGCCAAGATCCCGCCGGGCGAGGTGCGCCATTTCTCGATCACCTTCCTGGACCCGCCGCGCACCGCCAAGGATCTGCAGATCGCCTTCGCCACCGAGCCGGGCGCGGCCAAGGCGGTCAAGGCCGCGCTGAAGAAGCCGGAAGCCCATGGCGCCGAGCCCGAGGTCGCCCTGCGCGGCGCCCAGGACGCGCCCGCCGCGCACGAAGCGGCTGGACAGGAACCCCCGGGACATGAGAGCGGGGACCAAACTCCCCCTTCAGACTCTCACGAACCCGCTCATCATGAATGACCTTCCCAAGCCCGAAGTCCTGATCTCGGAAGCCGAGATCGCCGAACGGGTTCAAAAACTGGCCGAGCAGATCGCGCCGCGCATCGACGACGACACCGTCGTGGTCTGCCTGCTCACCGGCGGCCTGTGGTTTGCCGCCGACCTCACCCGCGCGCTGTGGAAGGCCGGACGCGACGTCCGCTTCGACGCCCTGTGGCTGGCCTCCTACCACGACGAGCGCAAGAGCTCCGGCCGCTGCGAGGTCCGCGCCGATCTGCAGCGCCCGCTGGTCGGCCGCCGCGCCTTGGTCGTCGACGACGTCTTCGACACCGGCCTGTCGCTGTCGGAAGCCGCGCGTCTGGTGAAGGACGCCGGCGCCAGCGAAGTGCTGACCGCCGTCTTCGCCCGCAAGCCCTGGCCCAAGGATCGCGGCATGGAGCCCGACTTCGTCGCCTGGGAAGCGCCGGCGCGCTATCTCGTCGGCTACGGTCTGGACGACGAGGGCAAGAGCCGGGGCCTGCCGTATATTGGGGCGATGGATTGATGAGATGGAAATCCTCCCCCTAGCGGGGGAGGCGGCCGAAGGCCGGAGGGGGAAGTCGCCCCAGCCGGGCCTCTTCCCCCTCCGTCGACTTCGTCGACACCTCCCCCGCGAGGGGGAGGATTTTTAGGGCCCTACACCCAGTCCGGCACCAGATCCCGCGCCAGCATCTCGTCATAGGTCGGGCGCTTGCGGATCACCGCATAGCGGTCGCCGTCGACCAGCACCTCTGGCACCAGCGGACGGGTGTTGTACTCGCTGGCCATGGCTGCGCCATAGGCGCCCGCCGACATGAAGGCCACCAGGTCGCCCGCCGCGAACGGCGGCAGGGCGCGGTCGCGGGTGAAGGTGTCGCCTGTCTCGCAGACCGGACCGACCACATCATAGACCGTTTCCCCAGGACGCTGGATCACCGGGCGAATGTCGTGGAAGGCGTCGTACATGGCCGGGCGGACCAGGTCGTTCATGGCCGCGTCGATGACCAGGAACTTGCGACCCTCGGGGCGCTCGTGGACGTGGATGACTTCCGACACCAGGACGCCGGCGTTGGCGGCGATCACCCGACCGGGCTCGAAGGCCAGGGTGACGGGCAGGCCTTGCGTGACCTCGCCGACCATGGCTGCGAACTCGGCCGGCGAGGGCGGTTCGGGGTGATTGAAATAGGGCACGCCCAGGCCCCCGCCCAGGTCCAGGCGCTCGACCGACAGGCCTTCGCCCAGCAGCTGCTCCACGAGGCCCCGCATCTTGGTGAACGCCGCGCGCATGGGGGCCAGATCGGTGATCTGGCTGCCGATGTGGCAGGCCACGCCCACGGGCTGGAGATTGGCGTTGTTGCTGGCGTTGGCGTAGAGGCGCGCGGCCTCGGCGAACGAGACGCCGAACTTGTTCTCGGACTTTCCGGTGGCGATCTTGGCGTGACCGCCGGCCGCGACGTCCGGATTGACCCGGAAGGCGACCTTGGCGCGCACGCCCAGCTCGGCGGCGACGTCGGCGATCAGGTTGAGCTCCGGCTCTGACTCGACATTGATCTCGGCGACACCGGCCTGCAGCGCGAAGGCGATCTCGCGCCGCGCCTTGCCGACGCCCGAAAAGACGATCCGCTCACCCGGAATGCCGGCGGCCAGGGCGCGGCGCACCTCACCCTCGGACACCGTGTCGGCGCCGGCGCCCAGCTCGCCCAGCACCTTCAGCACCGCGACGTTGGAATTGGCCTTCACCGCATAGGCGATCAGCGGATCGACCACGCCGGACATCGCCAAGGCGTCGCGGAACACGACGAAGTGCCGTTCCAGCGTGGCGCGGCTGTACACATAGACCGGCGTGCCGACCTCGGCCGCGATCCTGGCCAGGGGCACGCCTTCGCAGGCCAGGCCCTGCGGGCCGTACTCGAAGTGATTCAACGGAGTCTCTTAGTTGGGCGTGGCGCCGGGGAAGCCGGCGGCGGACGGACCGCCGAACGGGTCGCGGGTGCCGGGCAGCGGTGCGGCGCGGATGGTGCGGTTGCTGGAGGCCGGGTCGCGGATCTCCTGGGCGCCGCCGGCGCGGGCGGGCTGGTTGGCCTGGGCCGAGGCCATACGGCGTTCGGCGGCCCAGGCGGCCTTTTTCTGGGCGTCCCACAGCGGGGCCGGGCGCTCCAGCGCGCCCTGTTTGCCGCAAGCGGCGGCCGTGACGGCCAGGGCGGCCAGGGCGAGGGTCGTCAGAGTGCGGCTCATGCCAGCTGTTCCTTCCAACGCGCGATCTGGGCGCGCACCTGGGCGGGGGCCGTCCCGCCATAGCTCATGCGGCTGGCCGCCGAGGCGGCCGGGGTCAGGACGGCGTAGACGTCGTTCGTGATCCGGGGTTCGATCGCCTGGAACTGCGCCAGGGAAAGATCCGCCAGATCGACGCCCAAGCCTTCGGCCGTCTTCACGGCGGAGCCTGTCACGTGGTGAGCGTCACGGAAAGGCATGTTCAGCGTCCGCACCAGCCAATCGGCCAGATCGGTGGCGGTGGAGAAGCCCGCGCCGGCCGCCTTGGCCATGTTTTCGGTGTTCGGCGTCAGGTCGGCGACCATGCCGGCCATGGCGAGCAACGACAGCTCGAGCGCGTCGAAGGCCTCGAAGGTCGGGACCTTGTCTTCCTGCATGTCCTTCGAATAGGCCAGCGGCAGGCCTTTCATGACCACCGTCAGGGTGGTCAGCGAGCCCAGGATGCGGCCGACCTTGGCGCGGATCAGCTCGGCCGCGTCGGGGTTCTTCTTCTGCGGCATGATCGAGCTGCCGGTGGTGAAGGCGTCGGTCAGCTTGATGAAGCCGAACATCGGCGTCGTCCAAAGGACGATCTCCTCGGCCAGCCGCGACAGGTGCGTGGCGGTGATCGAGGCGGCCGACAGGGCCTCCAGGGCGAAGTCGCGCGACGAGACGCTGTCCAGCGAGTTGGCGGTCGGACGGTCAAAGCCCAGGGCGCTCGCCGTCTGCTGGCGGTCGATCGGGAAGGGCGAGCCGGCCAGGGCGGCGGCGCCCAGCGGGCACTCGTTCATCCGCGCGCGGGCGTCGCGGAAACGGCCGGCGTCGCGGCCGAACATCTCGACATAGGCCATCAGGTGGTGGCCAAAGGTCACCGGCTGGGCCGGTTGCAGATGCGTGAAGCCCGGCATCAGGGCGTCGGCATGGGTCTCGGCCTGGGTCAGCAGCGCCTTCTGCAGCGCTTCGAGCTGGCCGACCGTGCGGTCGCAGGCGTCGCGCACCCACAGGCGGAAATCGACAGCCACCTGATCGTTGCGCGAGCGGGCGGTGTGCAGCCGGCCCGCCGTCGGGCCGATCAGCTCGCGCAGCCGCGCTTCGATGTTCATGTGGATGTCTTCGTATTCGTCGCGGAACGGGAACGTCCCCGACAGCAGCTCGTCC
Source organism: Caulobacter sp. SL161 (assembly GCF_026672375.1). Taxonomy (GTDB): domain Bacteria; phylum Pseudomonadota; class Alphaproteobacteria; order Caulobacterales; family Caulobacteraceae; genus Caulobacter. The sequence continues at coordinate 2,957,104 of NZ_JAPPRA010000001.1, read as the reverse complement.
TCGACGCGGGCGAGACCCTCCAGGATTTCCTCGCCGTCATGGCTTGCAATCACGCCTTGGTTCATCAACATCCGCGCGTGGGCGCGGGAGCCTGCCAGGTCTTGCGCCCACAGGCGCTTGTCGAAGCCGATGGAGACGTTGATCGCCTGCATCAGTTCCGCCGGCTTGGCCGAGAACCGGCCGCCCCACATAGCTTGGCCCTGGCCCTTGGCCTTGGGCGTGTTGGAGGCGTTGTCGGTCATATGAACGAAGTCCAGTCGGGTCAGAACGGCGAGGAAGCCAAGAAGCGTAATCCTATGAGAATGGCGCTGGCGGGCGTCATCCTCTTGGGCGTCGCGGCGGTTCTATACGTCATCGCGTCGGCTTCGTTCAAACCCTCTGGTCCCGCCGACCTCACAGAATTCAAGAAGGGCGCCTTCGAGAAGCTGGACGTGCCCGCCACGCCGCGTCCTGCGCCGACGACGGTCTTCACCTCGATGGACGGCAAGCCCACGACCCTGGCCGACTTCAAGGGGCGCGTGGTGGTCATGAACCTGTGGGCGACCTGGTGCGCCCCGTGCAAGGCCGAGATGCCCACCCTGGCCAAGCTACAGTCGGCCTACGCCACTCAGCCGGTCACCGTGCTGCCGATCAGCGTCGACCGCGACAGCGATCTGAATCTGGTCCGCGAAGAGATGGCGGCCAACCCGCCGCTCGTGACCTATCGCGACCCCTCCTACAAGCTGTCCTTCGATCTGCAGCCGCGCGCCCAAGGTTATCCGACGACGATCATCTATGACCGTCAGGGCCGTGAGCGCGCGCGCCTGGCGGGTCCGGCTGACTGGTCTGCCCCCGAGGTGCGGGGAATCGTCGAAAAGCTTCTGGCCGAGAAGTGATCGATCCGGCGCGGCTGGAGCCGCTGGCCGACGACGCCTGGCCCGCGCGAGAGCGGGCCGTCCTGGGCGGCTGGCGGCTGAATGCGGCGTCGGGCCATTCGATGCGCATCAACGCCTGCTGGCCGCTTGGCGCACCCGATCGCGATGTCGATGAGGCGATCACGGCGGTTGAGGCCTGGCTGCAGCAGCGAGGCCTGCCGCCGCGCTTCAAGCTCACGGACGGGATTTTCGCGCCTGCGGACCTCGACCACCGGCTCGCCGCGCGCGGTTATGCGCCGACCAAGGAAACCCTCGTCATGCTGGGCCCGACGGGCGGGCAGGGGAGCGATCTCGTGGTCGTCTCGACGACGCCCGATGACGCCTTCGAGGCGGTGTTCTCCGCTACCGCCGGCGACCCCGAGGACGGCCGCGAGCGTCTGGAGACCCTCCGGCGCATCCCGGCGCCCGCCCGGTTCGCGCGCCTGGACGTCGACGGCGGACCGGCGGCGATCGGCGCCAGCGCCGTCAGTAGCGGCTTCGCGGGGATCTTCGGCATGCGCACGGCCCAGGCCCATCGTCGCCAGGGTTTGGCCCGCCTGGTGCTGCGCGCTCTGCTGTCGGAAGCGTCGACGCTGGGTGCGGAGCGCGCCTGGCTGCAGGTCGAGGCCGACAACGCGCCCGCCATCGCCCTCTATGCCGACGAGGGTTTCGAGCCGGCGTATCGGTATCGCTACTGGGCGCGGTGAGCGCTCTAAGCATAGTAAAATCAGAGTTTTATATCGTGTCACCCCGGCCGTAGCGAAGCGGAGAGCCGGGGCCCAGGGGTAACCTCACTGCGCTTGGCCCCTGGGTCCCGGGTCGGCTTCGCCGCCCGGGATGACACGGTGAGAGAGATTAGGTCTTTGGTAGACTAGTTTACAGAACAAACTTGTTGATCCATGGTGCGGCCACTTGAGGAAGGGGAGCCAACCCATGCACGCGCCCATCAGCGCCACCGAACGATCGACGATCGCCGAGATCGGCGGCCGCAACGCCCCGATCGGCGCCTTGCGCGCCTTTGTCACGCTGCTGGTCATCGCTCACCATACGGTGCTGGCCTACACGCCCAACGCGCCGCCCATCGGCGACTTCAGCCAGGCCCCTTACCTTTGGCAGGCCTTCCCGGTCCGCGATCCGCAGAAGTACGAGCTGTTTGGGCTGCTGACCCTGATCAACGACCTCTTCTTCATGTCGCTGATGTTCTTCATCTCGGGCCTGTTCGTCGCCGATGGCCTGAAGGCCAAGGGGAATGGCGGCTTCCTGCGCGGAAGGGCCGCGCGACTGGGCGTTCCGTTCGTGCTGGCCGCCGGCCTGCTGGCGCCGCTGGCCTACTTTCCGGCCTGGCTGCAGGCGGGTGGGGATGTCTCTATCGCCGGCTTTGCAAGCGCCTGGCTCGACCTGCCGTCCTGGCCCAGCGGTCCGGCCTGGTTCCTGTGGGTGCTGCTCGCCTTTGGCGCCGTCATAACCTTGCTCAACCTCATCGCGCCGGGCGTGATCGACGCCCTGGGCCGGCTGGTGCGCGGCGCGGATCGCAAGCCCGGCCTGTTCTTCCTGGGTCTCGTGATCGCCAGCGCCGTGGCCTACATCCCGATGAGCGCGACTTTCACCTTCATGCACTGGACGCAGTTGGGCCCCTTCACGGTCCAGACCTCGCGCGTCGTTCACTACCTCGTCTACTTCCTGGCCGGCGTCGCGGTGGGCGCCGGCGGCGTGGGGCAAGGTCTCACCGACCCCGAAGGCAAGCTCGCCAAGCGCTGGTGGGCCTGGCAGGCCGCGCCGATCCTCCCCGTCGTGGGCGTGATCGCGGTGATCATCATGGCCTTCTCGCCCAAACCGCCGCCGCGCGTAGCGCTGGATATCGGCGGCGGCGTGATGTTCGCCCTGGCCTGCGCCACCCTGTCCTTCGCGGCCCTGGCGACCTTCCTGCGATTCGTGAAGAAGACCGGTCCGCTGGGGGCGAGCCTGCAGGCCAACGCCTACGGCATGTACCTGACCCACTACGTCTTCACGGCCTGGCTGGCCTGGCTGCTGCTGCCTCAAGCCTGGGGTGGACTGGCCAAGGGCGCAGCGGTGTTCGGCGGCGCCGTCGTCCTGAGCTGGATCCTGACCATGGCGCTTCGCCGCCTGCCGCTGTTGGGTCGAATCCTGTGACCGTCCATGATGCCGCGCTGAAAGGGGCCGACATGAGCAAAGACCTGAAGAGCGTCCAGGACGACCTGGCCTTCCTGCGCGGCCTCGCCGAGGGCTCGCAGGAACGCGGCGGGCTGGGCGTCGCCGGCGGGGCGCTCTACGGCGCGGCCGGGCTGCTCTATGGCCTCCAGTCCCTGATCTATGTCGTCCAGGAACGCGGGGTGATCAGCCTCGGGGGCCTCGGCAACCTGATCCTGGCCTGGGCGCCGACGGTGATCTTCCTGGTGCTGATGACCATCGTCATCATCAAGGATCACAAGAACCCGCAGCGCGGCGTCACCAATCGGGCGGTCAACGCCGCGTTCCAGGCGACTGGTGTGGCGAACCTGGCCCTGATCATCGTCTTCGCGGCGGCCGCCTCGCGCCACAAGGACTTCCACTACTGGCTCTTCCATCCGGCGGTGGTGTTCATCCTGCAGGGCGCGGTGTGGCAGGTGATCTATGTGCTGCGCCGCCGGATGTGGATGCTGGTTGTCGCCCTGGGCTGGCTGGTCTCGGGCGTGGCGATGGGCCTTCTGATCGAGCGCGCGGATCTCTACCTGCTGATCGCCAGCTTTGGCCTGTTCGCGTTCATGGCGGCCCCGGGCTTCTACATGATGCGCCAGGCCATGCGGTCGGCGGCCTGAGGCGCTCGGTGGCCCCCAAGTTCGACATCAGCGGGCTGGACGATGTGATCCACGGCCGGGTCCGGCTGGGCATTGTCGCCTATCTGGCCAGCGCCGAGGTGGCCGATTTCACCGAGCTCAAGGACGTGCTCGAGGTCACCCAGGGCAATCTCTCCATCCACCTGCGCAAGCTGGAGGAGGCGGGATACGTGTCGATCGACAAGAGCTTCGTCGGCCGCAAGCCTCTGACCCGGGTGCGGCTGACCGACACCGGTCGGGCGGCGTTCTCGAACTACCTGAAGGCCATGGGCCAGTTGGTGGAGCAGGCGGGCGGGGGCTGATCCAAGTCCTTCCGACCCCCCCCGGCGAATGCCGGGGCCCAGATTCACCCGGGGCGGTCAGCGATGGTGCGACATCTCTTTGGGCTGAGCGGAAAGACGTCGGTGGGTTCGATCTGGGTCCCGGCATTCGCCGGTAGGCTCGGTGCTTTAAGAAAAGCCCAGCTCCGCCCTAAGATCTTGTGCGCCCACGCCTGTCGCCCGGAGCTCCCGCAGGGTCTGTGCCTTGTCGCGCTTGGCGTAGCGCTTGCCGTCCGCCCCTGTGAGTAGGCCGTGGTGGCGGTAGACCGGGGTCGGCAGGTCCAGCAGCGCCTGTAGCAGGCGCTGGATGTGGGTGGCCTCGAAAAGGTCCTCGCCCCGGATCACATGGGTGACCCCTTGCAGCGCGTCGTCGTGGACGACCGCCAGATGGTAGGCCACGCCGACGTCCTTACGGGCCAGCACAATGTCGCCGGCGGTCTCGGGCCGGGCCTGGACGGTCCGGGGCGATGATCCGTCGACGCCTTCCTCGACGAAGGTGAGGTGGTCGAAGCCGTCGAGAGCCTTGTGCGCCGCAGCCAGAGAGAGCCGCCAGGCGAAAGGCTCGGCGAGCGCCAGCCGCTCGGCCTCCTCGCGGGCGTCGAGCGGCGCGCCGACATAGGCGACGGCGGGCGCGTGCGGCGCGCGTCCGATGTCGATTTCCTTGCGGGTCTTGAAGCAGCGATAGACGAGCCCTCGGTCGCGCAGCCCCGCTATGGCCGTCTCAAAGTCAGTCAGATGCTCGGACTGTCGGCGGACCGGCTCTTCCCAGCGCAGGCCCAGCCAGGCCAAGTCCTCCAGGATCGCCGCGTCGTACTCCGGCCGGCAACGGGTGGCGTCGATGTCCTCGATACGGAGAAGAAAGCGCCCACCGGCTGCGCGCGCCGCCTCGAAGGCGGTCAGCGCGGAATAGGCGTGGCCGCGATGCAGGTAGCCGGTCGGGGAGGGGGCGAACCGGGTGACGAAAGTCAAGCCGGATCCTGGTCGATGATCTTGGCGAACATGCCCAGGTGCTCGAACACCGCGCGCAGGAAGGCTTCCTCGCCGCCCAGCAGGTCTTTCAGCGGAGCAAATTGCTTGAAGCTGATCATCTCGGCCAGGCCGTGGCCGGCGCACCAGGCGGCGATCGTAGCCAGCTCCAGATCGATCTCGCTGGCGCGGCCGCCGCTGTTCTCGCCGATGGTGTCGCGCACCTGGCAATAGGCGCCGTCCTCCTTCAGCTGGTCGGGCAGGGCGTCCCGGTCGCGTGAGCAGTCATACATGACGCGATAGAGCGCAGGGTTGTCCCGGGCGAAGCAGACATAGGCCACCCCCAGATTGGTCATCTGGTCACGGGCGGCGTTGTTTTCGCCCCGCGCCTTGGAGAGCGCCGTGTCAAGCTCGAGCCAGCCCTCGTGCGCGACGGCTTCCAAGAGTTCGGCCTTGTCCTTGAAGTGGTGATAGGGCGCGGCGGGGCTGACGCCGGCTTCCCGCGCCACCGCGCGCAGAGACAGGGCGGCGGGACCGTCGGTCTCCAGAATCTTGCGCGCCGCGTCGATCAGGGCGCGGCTCAGATCGCCATGGTGATAGGGGCGGGATTCGGCGGTCGCGGTGCTCATCGGCTTCACTCTAACCATAGCTTTCTAAAATTTCATCTAAACGCTGTAAAGACCATCTTGACGACGTTTAGATTGGTGCTATCTAAGCATCGTCCAGATCAGCTCGCTGCTGCGAGGCTGATGATCCATAGGGGATCGGGACAAAGCCATTGAGAGAGACCACGATCATGAACCGCACGCTGAACGCCTTTGAAACCGCCTTCGACCGTCTGGCCGCTGGCTATTTCCTGGTCATCGCTCTGGGCGTCGCCGCCGCCATCGTCGGCGTTGTTCTCTAGGACGGATGACTCGCGATCGACGGGCTGGTCGCAGAGACCGCCCGCCGCCGCGCGCCGCACCGCAGGCTTGAACCGCACCGTAGGCGGAGCTAACCAAAGCGGGATGCGTTTGCCCCCAGGCGCTCAGTTTTCGATGCGTAGCGGGCCTTTTCCCATGATTCAGAACGTCTCCCGGCCATGAGCGTCGCCTTTACCAAGGAAGGCGACAGCGAAGCCTTCGCCGCCGACCTGCCGGATCGTCCGATTTCCACCCATCCGAACCTGGTGACGGCCGACGGCCTCGCCGAAATCGAGCGCGCACTGGCCGACGCCCGCGCCGCCTACGCGGCCGCCCAGAGCGCCGGCGGCGCGGCCGATGGCGACCGCACGGCCATGGCGCGCGCGACCCGCGACCTCCGCTACTGGTCCGCGCGCCGGGCCACCGCTCAGCTGATGGAGCGCGACCCCGCCAAGTCCGTCGTGCAGTTTGGCGACCGCGTGACGTTCGAGCGCGAGGACGGCCGCGTCCAGACCTTCCGCATCGTCGGCGAGGATCAGGCCGATCCCGCCATGGGGACGATCTCCTACATCGCGCCGATCGCCCGGGCCCTGCTCGGCAAGGCGGTCGGCGAGGTCTCCGCTGCGCCCGGCGGCGAGATCGAGATCACGGCGATCGAATAGACTCGCAAGTTTCGGGTTGTGCGCGGGCGTCGTCAGAGCGACCAAGCCTGGATGTTCGAACCGCCTTCCGCCGAAGCGATCCTGGCCGCCCGCAAGGCGCTCGCCGTCGCCGATCCCGCCTTGGCCACCGTGGAGGCGGTGACGCCGCCCTTCGCCTGGCGGGTGGGTCTGGGCGGCTTCCCCGGGCTTTTGAAGATGATCGTGCAGCAGCAGGTCTCGCTGGCCTCGGCGGCGGCGATCTGGGCGCGGGTCGAGGCCGGGCTGCCGGAGATGACGCCTGAAATCGTCGCGGATCACGATGAGGCCTACCTGCGCACGCTGGGCCTCTCGCAACCGAAGGCCCGCTATGCCCGCGCCATCGCCGAGGCTCATCTCTCCGGAGCCTGCGATTTCGACGCCTTGCGCGCGCTATCGGACGAAGAGGCCATCGCAGCCCTGACCGCCATCAAGGGTGTTGGCCGATGGACGGCCGAGGTCTTTCTGATGTTCACGCAAGGGCGGCTGGATCTGTTCCCCGGCGGTGATGTGGCGCTGCAGGAAGCGATGCGCTGGGTCGACAGGACCGAGACCCGTCCGACCGAAAAGCAGGCCTATGCCCGTGCCGAGCTCTGGCGGCCCTACCGGGGCGTCGCCGCCCATCTGCTCTGGGCGTGCTACGGCGCCGTCAAACGACGCGAAATCGCGCCATTTTGACCTTGAGCCATAGATGTCTTGGTTCTGTCGCTGAGTCGGATCATCCTTCCTGTGCGTTCGGGAATGAATGGCGATTCCCTGAATAGCGTAGGAAGGAGGCCCGTCTTCAGTCCTGTCGCGTACCCCATCGTCCGAGGCCCTGGTCGCCTCGTGAGGAGGACTTGATGCAGGTCCTCACCCGCCCGCCTTCGGGCATGCCCGCTCTGGTCCTGAACGCCGATTTCAGGCCGCTGAGCTATTATCCGCTGTCCCTCTGGCCCTGGCAGGAGGTGATCAAGGCGGTGTTCCTCGACCGCGTCGATGTCGTCGCCAGTTACGATCAGGTCATCCATTCGCCGTCCTGCGAGATGCGGCTGCCCAGCGTGGTGGCGCTGAAGCAGTACGTGCCACAGGAGCGCCCGCCGGCCTTCACGCGCTTCAACCTGTTCCTGCGCGACAGCTTCAGCTGCCAGTATTGCGGCTCGCCCGAGGACCTGACGTTCGACCACGTGATCCCGCGATCACGCGGTGGCCGCACCACCTGGGAGAACATCGTCACCGCCTGCGCGCCGTGCAATCTCAGCAAGGGCGGACGCACGCCGCGCGAGGCCGGCATGCAGCCGTTCCACACAGCGCGTCGGCCGTCGATGTACGAGCTGCAGGAGCGCGGGCGCCGGTTCCCGCCAGGCCGTTTGCACGTCAGCTGGCTGGACTATCTCTACTGGGACATCGAGCTGGAGGCCTGATGGCTCCGCCTGCCCAGCGGTCGGATGCAACCGCGCCGCTGGGTGGGGGTTTCCTCAAGGCTGTCGCCATGGAGACCCCAGATGAGCCACCCCCCCGCCAACGACACCGAAAAGCACCCGTTCACCGACGCCGCCGCGGCTTCCAAAGCTGACATGGCGTCGGATGGCGAGATCCGTTCGGAGGACAAGTCTTTCGACGCGCCGCACGCGCGTGAGGCCCCTCAACCGCTGGCCGAAGACGAGAAGCACGATCAGCTGGCCGGCAAGGTCGCCCAGTCAGAAAGCCGCCAGGAGGCGCTGCTCGACGAAGGGATCGAGGAGAGCTTCCCCGCGAGCGACCCCGTAAGCGTCAAGCGAATTACCTGACCGGAAACCGGCGCGCGGCGCGCTGAGCGAAGCTGAGCTGCGGGGCGGGCTCGACCCGCGGCGCCTCGACGAGGGGCGTGAACACGGCCGGTGCGCGGCGACGCGCCCGGCGACGGTCCGCCGCCGCGATCTCGGCGAAGGTCATGTCGCCCTGTTCGCGAACCATCTTGCGGACGGTCTCGATCATGCTGGCGCCATAGATCGTCAGCACCCCGGCTGCGTCCGCGAGCCAGTCTAGGAGACTGGCGCTACGGCCGCCGAACAGCTGGGCCACCTCGACCCCGGCGCCCAGCACCAGGGCTGCGATCGCCAGATCGTTGCGGCGCATGCGCGGAAACGCCAGGAAGGACACGGCCAAGAGGCCCCCGAACGCGATGGCGTGCGCCGCCTTGTCATTGAGGCCAACGATCCGCTCTGCGCCCTGGAACGGGCCCAGCGCCAGCACCGCGACCGAAAGACCGCCCAGCACCAGCGTGACGCGGGCGGCGACGACGAAGTGGGTGGGCTTAAGCAAGAACGCGATCTCCTAGGGGCTTGCTGACCCTAGGGGAAAGATCGCGCCATTCGGTAAAGCGACAGGGTTAGTGAGAGATCACCAGACCCGTCCGCCTGCGCTGAAGACTACTTCTTCTCCGCCGCCGCCTTCTCCTCTGCGGCCTTCTTGCGGGCCTCGGCGGCCGCCTTGTCGGCGGCGGCTCTCCAGGCCTGATAGGCCTCGACATAGGGCTGTCGCCGCAGGACCTTGGACGCCGGATCGATGATCACCGGCGTGGCGTCGCCCACGCTCACCCGGTCCGTTCCGCCCGTCATGGCGAGCGTGATGGTCCGATCGCCGACCTTCACCTCCACCGGCATCGGGAAGGGCTTGTCGCCGGCGGTCTTCCACGTCAGCACCAGATCGACGCCCTCGCGGGTCTCGACCAGTTCGGGGGCTGCGGCGTCGTAGAGATAGACGTCGAAGAACCAGCCATAGTCCTTGCCGGTCACCTGATTGACGATCTTCACGAAGTCTTTCGTGCCCAGGTGGCGCGGCTTGAAGTTGCCGGGCTTCGGATCATCGCGGCCATAGACGGCGATCCGCGTGATCCTGAAGAACGCCTCGTCGCCGATCAGCGTGCGCAGCGTGTGAAGGACGTTCGAGGCCTTGTAGTAGATGTCGTTCCCCGGCCCGCGATCGCCATTGTAGACGGCGTCCTCCTTGAGCGGACGGCCCGAGACGATCGGGAACTTGTTGCGCACGGCCAGGCGCTGGGTGTTCAGCCGGCTCATATACTCCATGTCGCCGTGCAGCCACTGCGAGTAGAGCGGCTGCATGTAGGTGCCGAACCCCTCGTGCAGCCACATGTCGTCGTTGTCGGCGTTGGTGAGTTGGTTGCCGAACCACTCGTGCGCGAACTCGTGCTGCAGCAGCCAGTCAAAGCCATAGCCGTCGAGCCGGTACTCGTTGCCGTAGGCGTTGATGGTCTGGTGCTCCATGCCCAGGTGCGGGGTCTCGACGACGCCGATCTTCTCGTCCCGGAACGGGTAGGGGCCGATCATCTGCTCGAAGAAGTCGACCATCGGCGTGAACTCGGCGAACAGGCCCTTGGCCTTCTCGGCGCGGCCCTTCAGGTGCCAGTACGACATGGGAATGCTGTCGCCGAACCGGCTCTTATAGACGCCGGTCAGCTCCTCGTAGGGACCGACGTTCAGCGCGATGGCGTAGGTGTTGGGGTTGCGCGCCCGCCAGTGATAGGTGCGCCAGCCGTCCTTCTCGGTCATGCCCTTGAAGGCGCCGTTGGCGGGAGCCACCAGCGGAGCGGGCACGGTGATATGCAGGTCCACCAGCTTGGGCTCACCGGTCGGATAGTCGATGCAGGGCCAGAAGAGGTCGCAGCCGTCGCCTTGCACCGCCGTGGCGATCCACGGCTCGCCGGTCTCGGTCTTGCCCCAGACAAAGCCGCCGTCCCAGGGCGCGCGCTTGGCCTCGTGGGGAACGCCGTCATAGGTGATCACCAGGGTCACCGACCGACCCTTGGCCACCTTCCGGGGCAGGGTGACGGTGAGCCGGCCCTCCGGGTTGCTCCAGGCGTCAGGCTTGAGCGCCTTGCCGTCGATCGTCAGCTTGCGGATCGTAAAGACGCGATCGAAGTCGACCACCAGCTTGTCGAGCCGCGACCGGGCCGTGAAGGTGAGGGTGGCCTCGCCCTCGATGGCCTTCTTCTCAGGCAGGATCTTCAGCTTCAGATCGGCGTGATCGAACGCCAGCGCCTGTTGCTCGGCGGGCATGGCGCCGCCGGTCTCGAGGCTGAGTGGGCTGGTCTTAAGGCTCTCCGCAGAGGCTCCGGTGGCGACGAGCGCCAAGACGGAAACCGCGCAGGCGGCGATAACGCGGATACGGCGCGACAATGAACGACTCCCCAACCCGGACGATCAGGAGGGTATCGGTAGGCGCGCGCGCCCGAGACGCCAAGCATCCGGCCAAGAAAATGGAGTCGAAACGCGCGCGGGGCGCGTCAGATCTTCTCGCTGATCTTGATCGCCGCCCGGCAGCCGGCCTGGATGACCGTCGTCAGAAGCGGGTAGGCCGTCGCCTCGTGCGCGCCTTCCTCGACCGCGAGGTCGCGGTGAGCCAGTTCGTCGTCGCGGAATTGGCTGAGTTCGGCGGCCAGCGCGGGGTCGCGATCCTTCAGTTCCTCGATCTGGCCCGCATAGTGCTTTTCGATCACCGTCTCGACGGCCTCGGTGCAGGCATGGGCGGCCTTGTCGCCCAGCAGGGCGGTGCCCGCGCCCAGGGCGAAGGCGGCCGCGCGCCAGATCGGCGACATCAGGGTCGGACGCACGCCGCGCTCGGTCAGCAGTTCGTTGAAGCGGGTCAGGTGGACCTGCTCGTGCCCTTCCATCTCGCGCAGTTGGTCGGCGATGCGCTCGCGCCCGGGCGCGGCGCGCATGACCGCCGCCTGGCCGCGATAGATGTGGACGGCCGCCAGCTTGCCGGCCTGGTCGACGCGCAGGATCTCGGCCAGACGCGCCTTTGACGCGGCCGCGCCAGGACGCGGGGGGACAGCGCGGCTCATGCGAGGGTCTCCGACTTGCGGAACGCCGCCAGGAAGGACCAAGCGGCCAGCTTCAGCGAGATCAGCACGTTCCAGCCGGCCATGGACAGGCCGAGGAACACCCAGGCGGCCTTGTCGCAGGCCGGGGGCTTGATGTCGGCCGTGCCCTTCAGCATCGCCTCGAGGTTTGAAGCCGCCGCAGCATCGCCGCCCGAGCAGGTCTTGGGGCCCGGCCACCACTTCCACTCGGCGCCGGCGTGATAGGCCGCCAGGCCCGCGCCGTAGAGGAAGATCGCGCCCAACAGCAAAAGAGCGGGCGTACGAAGACGCGGCCAGAGCGGCGTGCGCTGCAGGACAAGTCCGATCAGACCGACCGTCCCTGCGACCCAATAGACTTCGCGTTGCTTCAGGCACAGGTGACAGGGCGCGAGGCCGCCGAACTTTTCGAAGGCGTGGGCGATGGCCAGCAAAAGCGCGCTCGACAGCAGCGCGATCAGCGGCCAGTGCCGGGTCACGACGTCGACAGTACGGTCCACGAGCGACGGCGCGGGCGCCTCGACCGGCGCCGGGCCGCGCACGGGCGTGGCTTGCGGCTCAAGCCCGCTGATCGGACCAGCCTTCTCGACCTTCGGGTCGTCGTTCGTCATGCCACGCAGGCTCCGGCGTCTCCACTTCCGCCCAGGAGGTGGCTGGCGGCGAGGCCGATGACAAGGAGCGCGATCAAAATTCCGGCGAAGAGCGCCAGACGGCGCTCGATCACCGGCAGCAGGGCCGGGCCGAACTTCTTGACCACGAAGGCCACCAGGAAGAACCGGGCGCCGCGCGTGATGACCGAGGCGATGATGAACATCGGGAAGCTGAAGGCCGCCAGACCGGAGGCGACCGTCACCAGCTTGTAGGGGATCGGCGTCAGGCCCTTGGCCAGGATCACCCAGACACCGTACTTGCCATACCAGCACTGGAATTCTTCCAGCCCGCCGGCGTGGCCGGTGACCTTCATCATCCAGATGCCGAGGTCCTGCAGGAAGAAGCCGATCGCATAGCCGAGAACGCCGCCCAGCACCGAGGCCAGCGTGCAGAGCGCGGCGTAGCGCCAGGCCTTCTCGGGCTTGGCCAAGCACATCGGCGCCAGCATCACATCCGGCGGGATGGGAAAGAACGAGCTCTCGGCGAACGAGACGGCGAACAGGCTCTTGGAGGCGTGACGGGAGGCGGCTAGGCCCATGACCCAGTCGTAGAGGCGACGCAGCATGCGAACTCCGATGTCGTGACCGCGCCTTGCTAGCAGGGGCGGAGGCGCTTGTCCGCAAGGATGTCGGCGCGCGCGGCTTCCCGCCCGCGCGCGCCGCTCCGCCTGATCAGAATTTCAGCGCCAGGGACACGCTGTAGTTCCGGCCAGGCTGGCTGTAGGCGTCCTTGACCGTCGAGGTGTTCGAGAGGCCGCGGACGTCGCTCCACCACCAGTATTTCTCGTCCGTCAGGTTGAAGACGCCTGCACGCACGGTGACGGTGTCGGTCACGGCCCACCAGGCCGTGGCGTCGGCGACGGTGAAGGCCGCCGGGATGAAGCAACCGCCGGCGCAGGTGACGCCCGCGCGGCTGGCCGATTTGCGGTCGGCGTGAATGACGGCGAGATCGCCGCCGAAACGTCCCGACGGTGCGCGATAGGCCACACCGCCCGTGATCTTGACCGGATCGATCGAGACCAGGGGCGTGGTGACGCCGTTCGCCTTCGACGAGCCCTTGGCGTAGGCGACCCCGGCGCGGGCGGTGAAGCCGCCGCCCAGATCGACGCTGCCCTTGGCTTCCGCGCCGCTGATCGTCACACCCGACAGGTTCACATACTGGTAGACGGCCGGGCTGGCGGCGGTGAAGTTCCCGCCGACCTGAACCTGCTCGATGAAGTCGTCGTACTCGCCGGTGAAGCCGGCCACCGAGGCTCGCCAGCGTCCCTGCGCCAGCCGAAGGCCGGCCTCCAGCGTGCGGCTGGTTTCCGGCTTGAGGTCAGGATTCGAGATCGATTGGTAGTTTGAGACCGGATTGGAGAAGCCGGTGTTCACCTGCGAGGGCGACGGGGCCTTGAAGCCCGTCGCGGCGTTGGCGAACACGGTGACGACGTCGCTGGCTTCCCACACAAGGCCCAGCTTGGGCGACAGGTGCGAGTCGCTCTGGCCGGCGGCCGAGGCGTGGAACAGCGGGTCGGCCTTGGGATCGAGCTTGTAGTAGTCGAAGCGCAGTGCAGGATAGAGCGTCAGGCGACCGACCGTGATCTCGTCCTGGACGTAGAGTCCGCCCAGGGTGAAGTCGGTGGTCGGGAAGGCCTTGGCCGGGAACGACTCGCCGACGGGCGGAACCGTGCCGTCGCGCGTGCCGCTCTGGCGCGTGATCGACGCGTCGCCGCCCCAGACCACGTCATGCGTCACCGCGCCCTGGTCGAAGCGGCTGTGGAGTTCGACGCTGCCGCCAAATACGCGGTTGTTGAACGTGGCGTCCCGCGTGCGGTCAGCGGCGGTGTTGCGGTCTTCGGCCGAGAACTGCCGAGTCGTACTCTTTTGCCAGTAGAGCGTGGTTTGCGCCGTGTCGATCAGGCCCTGGCCGCCGTCGAAGCGGTGATCGAGGCTGACGCGGTCGCGCTTGACCTTGTCGAAGGCGGTCATGCCGACGACGCTCGTCGCGGCCAGAGGCGGCTTGGCGATCGCCGAGAGCACCGTCCAGTCGACGTCGCGGTCCAGGTGATCGACCGTCAGGCGGATGCGGTTGTTGTCATTGGGGCTGTAGATCAGCTTGCCCAGGATGGCGTTGGACTGATTGTCCTCCGGATTGGCGGTGGTGCGGTCTGTGTCGGCCGAATTGTTGGTCCCGGCGGTCTTCTGACCCTCGCCGTCGCGGCGGGTATAGGTCAGCAGGCCTTCCCAGCGGCCGGACTGGGCCGCCAGCAGAACACTCTCGGTCCAGCTCTGATCGGCCGAGGCGTAGCCGACGCGCGCCCGGCCCGCGAACTTTCTGCCGGCCTTGACGATGTCGGACGGATCCTTGGTGATGAAGCTGACCGACCCGGCCAAGCCGTCGGAGCCATACAGCGCCGAGGCGGGGCCCCGGACGATCTCCACGGACTTCAGCGTGTCGAGGTCGACATGGTCGCCACGACCGACCGACTGGGCGCCGAAGGCGAAGCTGTCGGGCACGCGCACGCCGTCCACGACGATCAGCACGCGGTTGCCTTCCAGGCCGCGGATGTTGAAACCGGCGTTTCCGTCACGGCCCGTCGAGGCGCCGGCGGTGGTGAAACGCGCCGGGGCGCTGCGGACGGACACGCCCGGCTCGTCGCGGACCAGGTCCTTGATGTCCTTGATCAAGCCGTCCTCGATCTCTTGGCCGGAGATGACGGTGACGCTGGCCGGCGCCTTGGAGAGGGCCTTCTCCGAGCGCGTTGCGGTGACGGTGACCTTGTCGACCTCGACGGCGTCGGCTTCGGGTTTGACGTCGTCGGCGCGGGCGGCCGTGGCCATCAGAACGGCGGTGGAAGCAGCGGCGACGGCGGCGAGTTTCAGGCGCGACATCGAGATCCCCTCTAAACACTAAAACATGCGAATAGCTCGCAACTGGCGTCGAGGGGCCTAAAGCCGGCGAGGGGGGAGGTCAAGCTAATTAATATTGATTCTCAGAAGCAATCGCAATAAAGCGGAGCCGCCGCAGCCGATGCGGCGCTTGGGGTTTGTCCAATGATCCGTTCGTTTCGCGCCGGCCTGACAGGCGGCGCGCTCCTGCTCGCCGTGCTCGGGCCCGCCGCCCAGGCCCATTCGCCCTATCTGTTGCCGACGGTGTTCGATGCGTCCGACCGCAAGGTCGTCACGGTGCAGGGGGCCTTCACCGAGAGCTTCTTCACGCCCGAGGTGGCGATGAAGTCCGACGGTTACGCCGTGATCGGGCCGGACGGCGTCCGCACCGCCCTGGTTCCGGTCTACACGCGCGAACTGGCTCTGGTTGAAGCCGCGACCGAGAAGCCCGGAACCTACCGGATCACCACCGGTCTGCGCGCCGGCCGCGTGGCTAAGGCGGCCTTGGTCAAGGGCGAGTGGGAGTTCTTCGAAGGCTCCAAGGCGCCGGCCGACGCCATCGACATGCAGAGCCTGACCCTGGCCGACGTCTATGTCACGCGCGGCGCGCCCAGCGATGCGGCCTTGGCGCCGCATGGCAAGGGCCTGGAGTTCCGGGCCGTGACCCATCCCAGCAAGATCGTCACCGGCCAGGACGCCGTGTTCGAGGTGCTGTTCGACGGCAAGCCCGTGGCCGGCCAGCCGATCACCCTGCACGGCGCTGACGACCGCTACGCCGACACCAAGTCGGCGCCCAGGACGCTGAAGAGCGACGCCAGCGGCCGCTTCACCGTCCGGGTCGATCAGTCGGGCGTCTACCAGATCCAGTCGCGCTATCGCGTCGCCGCGCGGGCCCCCGGCCAGCCGGGCCAGAGCTTCACCTACGCCCTGACCTTCGAATCCCTCCGTTGAGCGAAAGACCCGTCATGAAGACCCGCACTCTCCTGACCGCCGCCGTGGCTGTGTCCCTGATCGCCGGCGCGGCCCACGCCGCCTCGCACGCTCGCGACATCTTCATTAAGGAGCAGGACCAGAACGGCGACAGCGTCGTCACCAAGGACGAGTACGCCGCCACGCGCGCCATCCAGTTCGCCAAGACCGATACCGACAACAGCGGCGCGCTGTCGCAAGCCGAATACGTCGCCGAGTTCAAGGCGCGGCTGGAGGCCAAGCTGGCCGCCTCGGACATGACGCCGGAGAAGAAGGCCGAGGAACGGATGCGCCAGATGCGGCAGACCGACATTCGTTTTGGCGTGCTCGACACCGACAAGAGCGGCGGAATCACCAAGGCCGAGTTCGACTATTCCGGCTGGCGGATGTTCGTGACCCACGACACCAACAATGACGGCGCGGTCTCGGCCGCCGATCCGATCAAGAGCGATCAGACGACCTGAAGCGTCGCGGGGGCGCTCCATCGGGAGCGCTCCCGTTCTTCAAGATTTGGACTTTGCGCGTTTCGTGGCTATCACCCCCGGCCAAGACAGGGGCCGCGCGGCCCGCACCGAAAGCTGAAGACCATGAGCGACACGCCCCCCGACCGCCTCTCCGTCAATCCGGACAGCCCCCACTACAATGCTGACCTTTTGGAACGCGGCATCGGCATCCGCTTCAAGGGCGTCGAGAAGACCAATGTCGAAGAGTACTGCATCAGCGAGAAGTGGGTGCGGGTCGCGGCCGGCAAGACCCTGGATCGCAAGGGCAATCCGATGACGATCAAGCTCCAGGGCGAGGTCGAGGCCTATTTCCGCGACACGGCCGAGGGCTGAGGTTCTGTCGACCTCCGACCCCGACCTTGAAGCGATGGCGCGCGACGAGCTCTCGCGCGCCATGACGCTGCGCTGGCAGGACCTGAAGGGCGTGATTCCCTGGGGCGACACCTTCGAGGGCATCTCGCCCGCCGGTCGTCATGTCGAGGTCGAGCGCAGCTATATCTGGGCCGCAGGCGAGGGCGGCGACATCCTCTGCGAGGTCGCAGTCTATGGCGGCCCGTCGCGCTACGAGCACGGTGCGCGGGTCTCCGCCATTATTTCTCGCCCGTCCTAGCCACCTTGGCCGTGCATCCGTAACGCTGTTGCGTTAACCATATCGTGCGTCATCAAATGGCGCGTCGCGTGGGGCGGAGAAGTCGGGTGTACCAGTCAGAATTTCCGGTGGATCAACCTGTGCCGGTCTTCGATCCGACGCTGGTCTTCCTTCTTGTGCTGGCCGGCCTGGCGATCATCGCCCTGGCCTTCTTCGCCGGTCGCCTGACGGGGCGGGGCGACAAGGGCGACAAGCACGCCGAGACCCCCAAGATCATCCACGAGACCATCAAGGCCAAGTGCGTGGCCGCCAGCAGCGCCCATTCGGGCGAGCTGGTCACCAAGACCCAGGACCTGATCGACGAGGTCAAGCTGCGCATAGGCCCGGTGCTCGCGTTCGGCGGCCCGTGCGGCAAGACCTTCGAGTTGCTCAACAAGGCCATGAAGGGCGAGCGTCCCGAGGACAAGAAGGACGATCACGGCAAGGGCGACAAGCACGGTCACGGCAAGGGCCATGACCACAAGGGGCACGACAAGGATCACGATCACGCCGGCGGTGGTCACCACGACGATCCGAAGGCCACGCCCGCCAAGGCCGGGGTCGAGGTCTTGAGCCGCAACGTGACGATCGTCGGCTCGCAGACCGTGCTGCTGACCGACACTAAGCCCGACCATGGCGAGCACGACCCTCACGACGAAGGGCCCAAGCCGCTGGAGTACAAGGAGCACATCCAGCTGCTCCGCCTGGCGGTCGCCGAGTTCTCCGACTTCTGGAATCGCAAGACGTGCCTCGACGAACTGCGCGCCTGCCAGCAGGCGCTGCTGACGACCCCCGAGCCGCCCAAGGACAAGCACGCCGCCGCCGCCCATCACTGACGGATCGCCGTTCAGGAAGGCGAGATGACTATTCTCTGCTCAAGTGACGTGCGATCATGAGGCATCTTCGGCTTAAACCGTGACGAGCATTGAGCTCCAGCGGCGCCGAAGCCCAAACAGACAGCACTGGCGGCGTCCCCATCAGGGCGGCGATCGGGCTTAACGGATCAAGCGAAAGGTCGCTCCTTCCGAAGGCGGCCGCGCCTGGGAGGTCGAGGGGTAGGGACATGACCGCAACGGTCTCTCCGATCACGTCTGGCGCGCCCGAGGCGCCCGAAGCCAATGTCAGTCTCTCGGACTATGTGCCTTACCGTCTGGCGACGGCGTCGGCGGCGGTCAGCCGTCTGATCGCGCGCGCCTACGAAGATCGTTTCGGTCTGACCATCCCGCAGTGGCGGCTGATGTCGGTGCTGGCGGAGGGGCCGCTGACCCAGCATACGGCCGTCACGCGCACGGCGATGGACAAGGTTCGCGTCAGTCGCGCCGCCCAGGAACTGGTCGTCCGCAGGCTGGTGGCTCGCACTACGGTGCGTTCGGATCGGCGGTCGCACACGCTGGAGCTCACGGCCGCCGGGCGGCGCCTGTTCGCCGAGATCGCGCCCCTTGCTCTGGCCTATGAGGCGACGCTGCTGGCGGGCCTGGCCCCTAGCGAGGTGGCGACCTTCAAGCGCCTGCTCGATCACCTGGAGACCGCCGCCATCCAGCTGGCCGGCGGCGAGACCATCACGCCGCCCTAAACCTTAGCGGCCCTTGTTGCTCTCATAGACCGCCCGCGCCATCGCGCGCGCCAGGCAGTCGGCCGCCGCCGAGCCGATCCGGGTCCGCAGCACGCTGCGTATGGGATCTGCGCCCAGCGGCCTGGCGCCGGACGCCAGAGCGAAGACGACATCGCCGTCGAAGGGCGTGTGGCAGGGGCGCACCGCCCGCGCCATGCCGTCATGGGCCATCATCGCCATGCGCTGGGCCTCGGCGGTCGACAGGTCAGCCGTGGTGGCCACCAGGGCCAGGGTGGTGTTGGCGCCGGCCTTAAGGCGCGCGCCCAGCTTCGAATCGTCGGGAAGGGGCTCGATCGCCGGCGCCATGGTCCCCGGGCGGCGCCCGCCGAACTCGCCGTCGATCTCGAACGGCCAGGCCCAGAAGGTCTCGCCATCGGCCATATAGGCCGAGCCCACGGGATTGGCCGCCACCAGGGCCGCCACGATCAGCCCGTCGCCCAGGTCGAGCGAGGCCGAGCCCAGCCCGCCCGGTCGCAGCCCCGCTATCGCCCCGCGCCCCGCGCCGACGGGCCCCAACGGAAAGTCTTCGCCCGCCGCCTCGACCGCGCGCACGCCCAGGGCGCGATAGGGCGGGGTCAGGCCCCAGGCCTTGTCGCCGCCGTTGGAGAGGTCGTGCAGGCAGGCGGCGGGCACGATCGGGATGGCGGGCGTTCCCGCCGTGATCCGCACGCCCACGTCGCGGTTCGACAGGGCCGAGGCCACGCCGTCGGCCGCGCCGAGCCCGAACACCGATCCGCCCGAAAAGCAGATCGCGTGCGCTTTGGAGAAGCTGTTCTCGGGCCGCAGGGTATCGGTCTCGCGAACGGCCGGGCCGCCCCCGCGCACGTCGACGGCGGCGGTCCAGGCTTCCGGACACAGCACCACCGTGACGCCGGTGCGGACGGCCTCATCCTCGACGCAGCCAACCTTCAGGCCAGGCACGTCGGTGATCAGATTGCGGGGGCCGGGCTTGGGCATCGGGAATCTCCGTGTGGAGCAATGCTAAACCGTCCATCGCGCCTCTGGAATTCGCCGCGAACGCCTGCTAGGAAGACGACCCTTCGCTCCGGCGAAGACGTGCGGGCGTGGTGAAACTGGTAGACGCGCCGGACTCAAAATCCGGTTCCGAAAGGAGTGTCGGTTCGACCCCGACCGCCCGCACCAACTCCTTTTATCTTCCAGACGGACGAACCCGGTTTCGGCTTGAAAAAGCCCGGACCTCGCTCCAGCATCAGCCCTGATACCGGTGTCATCAAGCGCCCCCGGGAGGAGACGTCATGACCACATCCAACAGCGCCCGCGCGGGCTTGCGCGTCGTCGGCCGTCGCGCCGTGCTTGGCGGGTTGGGCGCGCTGTCGGGTGGGAGCGGGGTCTTGGCCATGGGCCGCCGGCCCAAGCCGCTGAAGGACGCGCCCGACCAGACCCGCTGGGTGTTCGATCGTCTCACCGACATCGGCGGGGCCAGGACCACGGTCGAGGGCGAACCGCAGCTGATCGACAGCCCGTACGGCAAGGCCGTGCTGTTCGACGGCGTCGACGACCGGCTGGTGATCGACCGCCACCCGCTGGCCGGCATGGGCCAGTTCACCTTCGAGGCCCTGTTCCGCCCCGACGGCGGGGTGTTCGCCCAGCGCTGGTTCCATCTGAACGAGGAAGACCCCACGCCCGGCGCGCCGCCCTCGGTCACGCGCATGCTGTTCGAGATCCGGGTGACCGGCGAGGCCTGGGCCCTGGACGCCTTCACCACCGGGCCGGGCTACAAGCACACCCTGCTGTTCCAGGACAAGCTGTTCCCGGTCGGCAAGTGGTACTGGGTGGCCCAGAGCTATGACGGCAAGACCTATCGCGCCTTTGTCGACGGCCAGCTGCAGGGCGAGGCCGAGATCGCCTTCAAGCCGCAAGGGCCGGGGCGATCGTCGGTCGGCGCGCGGATGAACAAGGTCGACTATTTCAAGGGCGCGATCCGCGAGACGCGCTTTACGCCACGCGCCCTGACGCCAGGGGGCCTGCTGCGGGCGAACGTCTAGGCGTGTCGGCCGCCTCGACCTGATGGATCAGGCCCTTCAGCAGGGCGCGGCCCTTGGGCCAGGCGCCGTGGCCGGAGTCGACATTGATATGGCCCGCCCGGCCCAGGTCGACGAACCGCGAGCGCCAGCCGCGCGCGAAGGCCTCGGCGCGGTCGATCTCGACATAGGGGTCGTTGCGACTGGCCACCACCAGGCTGGGGAACGGCAGGCGCTGACGCGGGATCGGCGAGAAACCGACCAGCAGGCGGCCGGCCGGTCCCTCGCGATTGACGTCGGCCGGCGCCACCAGCATGGCCCCGGCGACGCCGCGTCCGCCCGTCACCTGGGCGAAGTGGGCCACCAGCGCGCAGCCCAGGCTGTGGGCCACCAGAATCGCGCCGGGCCGCTGCCGCACGGCCTCGGCCAGGCTGATGGTCCAGTCGCCCAGCAGCGGGCGCTCCCAGTCCTGTTGCTCGACGCGCTCGGCGTTGGGCAAGGCTCGCTCCCAGTGCGTTTGCCAGTGGTCAGGACCCGAATTGTAGAGGCCCGGCACGATCAGGATCGGCGGCGTGGCGTCTCGGTTGGGGAGGGGCATTGTGGTCCGCCGGAGGTTGAGCGCTGATGAGCGATCTCTAAGGCGGGGCGGGGATTGCGCTCAATTCATATCAATTGAGTAGGATTTAAGGAAAGCTGTTAGCTCCCCCCTCACCCCGCCCCAAACAACGCCTCGCACCCCGTCCCCGCCAACACCGCGTCCGCCGCCGTGCGGTCAGCGGCCGACAGCGCCCCGTAGGCCTGCCGCAGCGCCATCAGGCACTTGGCCTGGTAGGGGAAGGTCGGCTGGGTCCAGGGGCGGCCGTCGATCACCGCATCGACCGTTTCGGCGCCGTCCATCGCGGCCTTGGCGTTGGCCAGCAGGAACGGCGCATAGACCCGGCCGATCTCGCTCAACAGCGGCCGCAGAGTGGCTGTGAGATCGGCCCGCGAAGCCCAGTGCATCACGTCGGGTTCCAGGCCTGACAGGTCCTCGACCCGGTCCAGCCAGGCGCGGACCCGGCGCGAGCGTTGGACGGTGATCGCCGCCGAGGTGGGTTCGATGATCGCCAGTTGCGACAGCTGACCCTGGATCGCGAAGTCCGCCGCCGAGGGGCGCGCGCCCAGCACATAGCCTTGCCGCTCGATCAGGCCGTCCAGCACCTCGACGAAGCGGGCGTAGCTGGCCTCTATGGTGGCGGCGGTGGTCGGGTTGGAGCCCACCACATAGAGGCGGTCGATCTGGCGCCTGGAGATCTCGCGCGCCGCCGCCTCGGCGATCGGGCCGGGCAGGGTGGGGTCATGCCAGAAGATCAGCATCGGCCCGGCGTTCTCAATGTCGGCCGCGTGCGCCCAGCGGAAATGGAACATGGCCTTGGTCAGCCACTCGTCGGCATAGTCCTCGATCAGGTCGTTGAGGAAGGCGAGGGCCGGATCGTCCGGGATCACCGAGCGGCCGGCGTGCTCGCGCTCCAGGCGGCGGATGATCGGCGTGGAGTCGGTCACCGCCTCGAAGCCGTCGGCGGTGGGGAAATAGAAGGTGGGCAGCAGCTTGACCTTCGGCGCGGGCAGGCCCGGCGGCGGATTGCGATGGCTGCCCCAGTGGATGGCGTGCGGGATGCGCCGAAAGCGCAACAGCGCCAGCATCTTGCGGGTATAGGGCGATCCCGCCGCGCCCAGCAGGGCCAGGGGCGCTGAAGCCGCTTTGGACATGTTCCCTCCGCTGTCGCTCATCATCGAGCTTTTGGCAGAGGGGATGTCGAAAGAGGCTCGCCGTCAAACTTCCCCTTGGGTCACGGGCGTGTTCGCGGTCTCTCCGGATGGAAATCCTCGTCCTTCGACAAGCTCAGGATGAGGATTCTGAGCGCGCTGAGATCACACTCGTCCTCACCCTTAGCCTGTCCCCCGGGACCGACCGGAGGTCGGCTCGAGGACAAACTCCGGGCGAGGGCGGCTCCCAGGGGCTATGGGATCGCATCGCCCCGATGCAGCGGATCGGGCAGGGGATCGCCCGCCTTCACGAACTGCAGCGACACCGAGTTGATGCAGTAGCGCAGCCGCGTCGGCGCGGGGCCGTCCGGGAAGACGTGGCCCTGGTGGCTGTCGCAGCGGGCGCAGCGGGTCTCGATGCGGACCATGCCGTAGGAGGTGTCGCGCACGCCGACCACGTGGTCTTCGGCGAACGGCGCGTAGAAGCTGGGCCAGCCGGTGCCGCTCTCGAACTTGGTCTCGTGCTTGAACAGCGGCAGGCCGCACAGGCGGCAGCCATAGACGCCGGGGCTCTTCTCGCCCAGCAGGCCGCCGCAGAACGGGGCCTCGGTGCCGTGGTGCAGCAGGACGCGGGCCTCCTCGGCCGTCAGGTCGGCCTCCAGGCGTTCGCGTTCTGCCTCGGTCGGCGGGGTCAGGTCAAAGCCGGCGGTTGAAAGGGTGGCTGCGTCTGTCATGAAAGCCAGTGTAAGCGCTTGAGCGTCTTTTCGGTAGCACCAGGAGCCCCACATGACCGTCGCCGTCGCCTTTCTGCAGCCGGGCTGGGCCGATTGGGAAGCCGGCGCCGTGCTGGCCCTGCTGCGCGAGCACCTGAAGGTGCAGATCGAGATCGCCACGCCCACCGGCGATCCGGAGACCTCGATCGGCGGCGTACTGGCGGCGGCCGACTATCGGTTCGACGATCCGGTGCTCAGCGACGCCGACCTATTCATCCTCGTGGGCAGCGAGACGTGGAGCGAGGGCGAAAATCCGGCGATCAGCGCGCTGATCCGCCAGGCCCTGGCCGACGGCAAGCCGGTGGCGGGCATCTGCGCCGGCACCACGGCCCTGGCGCGGGCCGGCCTGTTCGCCGGCCGCCAGCACACCTCTAACGGCAAGGACTGGCTGGAGGGCGTGGTCCCCGGCTATGCGGGCGCCGAGCACTATGTCGATACGCCCAAAGCGGTGACCGATGGCAAGCTGGTCAGCGCCTCGGGCCTGGCGCCGGTGACCTTCGCGGCGGCCGTGGCGCGGCTGGTGGCGCCCGAACAGGAAGCGCTGATCGCGGAGTACGAGGCGATGTTCGCGCGGGAGTTTTCGGCTTAGAGGTTACCCCAGCGCCATTCCCACAAGATCGAAACACGTGTCATGCCGGACGCCTCGTAGAGGCGATCGGGGACCCAGGAGCCGCGCGCACGGCGTTTCGACACCCCCTGGGTCCCGGCTTTCCGCGCTGCGCGCTATGGCCGGGATGACACAGAGGTGATTGATTTGGAGGAGGCGCTACTTGATCGCCGTCTGACCCGCGCGCGCCACCACACCGTCCTGGGCCGACGTGCCGCCGGAGACGCCGATGGCGCCGACGATCTTGCCGTCGGCCAGCAGCAGCTCGCCGCCCTCCACGGCCATGGCGCCGGTGAAGATCGCATTCAGCGTGCCGCTCTTCACGGCGTCCTGGAACACCAGGGTCGGGCGGCGGAAGTTGGCGGCGGTCTGCGCCTTCTTCATCGCCACGTCGGTGGAGCCGTACTGGGTACCGTCCATCTTTTCGAGCAGCACTGGCTGGCCGTTGGACTCGACCACGACGAAGGTCATGGACCAGCCGTTCTTGCGCGCCTCGGCCTCGGCGGCGGCGACGATCGATTTCGCCTCGGCCAGGGTGACCACGCGGCTGGAATAGGCTGGAGCGGGCGCCGGCGCCGGCGCAGTCTGGGCGAAGGCGTATCCGCCGGACAGGGTCAGGGCGGCGGTGATCACGGCAAGCGTCTTGTTCATGGCAGCACGACCTCGTCGTTCAGGGCGGTGTTCTGAGGCTGGCTGGAGACGATGCGGACCCGCAGGCCCGAAGCCTTTGCGCCCGCAGGGATCTTCAGCTTCACCGAAGCGGTCTTGGGCAGCAAGTCGCGCGGCGCCTTCAGGGACGGGATCGCGGCGGTGTTCAGCACCTTGCCCGCTTGATCGACCAGGTCGAGTCTGGCGGTGGCCGTATCCTGGGCGCCCAGGCTGTGAACCCTGGCGGTGACCGTCGAGCCTTTCACCGTGACATCGCCGCGACCCACGCCCAGATCCGCGCGCTGAGCCGGGTCATCGCCCGCCTTGGTCAGGCTCATGTCGAGGATCGTCGTCTGGCGCGGGGGCAGGACGATCCTGGTCCCCAGGCTGCGCTCGAAGGCGACCGTGCGCGCTTCGCCGGGGCCGTCGATCGCGTCGTCGCCGTTGGCGTCCAGACCCTGGGTCAGGCGCCACTGGCCGGGCGTGACATTCCAGCCGGTCATGGTCGCCGTCACCGGCTTGTCGGTGGTGTTGTAGGCGATGACCTTGAAGCCGCTCCTGGTCGCGTCCTTGACCAGCAGGGCCACATCCGTGCCGTCAGCGCCGTCGAAGCGCCAGGACACCGTATGGCCCGGGTTCATCTGGCCGCGCTTGTTGGCGATTCCGCCCAGGCGAGTGCGTTGCAGAAAATCGGACGGCAGCTCCACGCGGTCCGACCACCAGTGGCCCTCGGTGTGCATGTACATATGCTGGGCGTTCCACTGGATCTCGTCGGCGTAGAGGTCCTCCAGAAGGGTCTTGTCACCCGTGAGGGTCCAGGCCGCGTAGCGCTCGAACGCACCGCCCTTGGCGGCGGCCTTGACCAGTGCGCCCTTGTTGGGCGCGCCCAGGTTCAGCGCGGTGAGGGCGTTCTCGTTGACCGCCGCCAGCGATTTCAGACCGTTCTTGCCGATCCGCCAGTGGATGGGCGCCAGATATTTCGCATCGCCCGAGAGGCGCCAGGCCGACCAGAACAGCTGGAACGGACCATCCGCGCCCGAGCCCTGCAGCACCGTGCCGCCCCGCTCGGCGTCGCTGCGCCAGTTGATCTCGTTGGGCAGGGAGCCATCGGGCTTGGCGTGGGCCAGATAGCTGTCGGCCAGGCCCAGCACCGTGGCCTTGGCCGTGGCGTCGCCATTGTAGTCGGCGATCAGGATCGAAGGATGGGTGACGCCGAACGAATAGGGCTTCTGCCACTCCCACGGGCCCTCGCGATACGAGATCTTGCCGCTGTACCAGTTGGTGTTGAAGTGCACATGGCCGGCCGGGTTCTGGTCGACGATGCGGGGCAGGGCCTTTACCGTCGTGAACAGGCGCTCGACCGCCAGCGGATCGCCGTAGTTGACGTACATCGCCTCGGCGTTGGAGTTGATGCCCTCCTCATAGGCGTGGAGTTCGTCGGTCGCGATGGTCGACAGGCCGTCCGTGAACATGCCGTTCTTGTAGACCGCGTCGGTCAGCCGGTTCAGCGAGTGGGTGATCTTGTCGGGCTGCACGCCCATCAAGGCCACGCCGGGCCATTGCTGCAGAAGGTCGCTGTCGTCCGAAAGGCCGCCGCCGAAGTCGCCGAAGTCGGCCTGCCGCTCGTCGATCCACCAGGTGATGAACTTGGAGACCAGCTTGAGGTCTTCCAGTTGGCGGAAGGCCCACAGCGGCGTGTCGTCCCTGGGCTTGGGCTGCTCGAACGCCGGCCATCCCTGGCTGCCATAGGTGATGTCGCCCCAGTATTCGCGGCCGATCGGGTTGTCGGGATCGACGCGCAGCAGGTCGGAGATGTCGGCGTAGAGGCGGCGATAGAGGCCCTGGCGCTTGGAGGTGGTGTGCTCCTCCACCAGGAAGGCCCAGTTGTCCTTCACCTGGTTCAGGCGGTCTTGGATGTGTTCGACCTTGGCCTGGTCGCGGTCTTTCAGCACCAGACGGATCTTGGCGCCGTCCAGGGCCTTGGGACCAAACTCGGCGCTGTCGGCGGCCAGGGTCAGGTAGAGGCTGTCGGCGGTCAGGATGCGGTCGCGCAGGTCCAGCCACACGGTGCGGGCCTCGCCGGCCTTCACCGAGACGCTGACGTCGATCATGTTGCGGCCCGGCCAGATCGGGTCCTTCAGCTGGATGTTCAGGGGTATGATCGTCCCGGCCGCGCCGGGCAGGGCGGGGATGTCGAGCGCGACGCCGTCCAGGCCGTCGCGGGCGTTCTCCCAGCCATAGGCCCAGTTGCGAGCCAGCGGCTTGGCCGCCGGCGCATCGCCGAAGCCGGACGGGATCAGCACATGGACGATCGGCAGGCCCTTGGCCGTAAGGTCGCCGGCGGGGCGCGACCGGTTCGGCGCGCCTTCGGGAATGGCGACGACGGTGGCGCGCTCGCCCATCGGATGGCGGCCCGCGATGTAGGCGTTCAGGTCGGCCAGGTTCAGATAGTCCGGCGCCACCTCGGTCCGGACCGTGTAGCTCATCTTGAACGCGTCCTTCGGCTCGGCGCCGGCGAAGACGTTATAGGCCCAGAGCTCCTGGATCGGGGTTTCCTGCACGACGTTCGTGAAGGTCAGGACGCCGCCCTTCAGCGGCGGGTCCAGGCTCGCGACGCTGCGCTGCTGGTCCTTGGCTCGGCTCGCCACGCCGGCGCCCTTGTCGCCCGCCTTGGCGGCCCAGGAGAGATCGCCATAGGCCGGGCCCTGGATCTCGATGCGGTTGATCGGCTCGTCGGGCAGGGCCAGCGTCAGGGCCTTGCCGCCGTCGACATAGACGTTCCAGTCCGGCAGCGGGAAATAGTCGTCGCGGCCGGGCAGGCGCGAGCGGTTGTAGACGCCGGGCCAGGTGGTCTCCGAGATGCCGTCATTGGCCCGCCACATCCACTGCTTGATGTCCTTGGCGTCGGCGATCTCGACCTTGCGGATCGTGGTCTTCTCGTCGGCCAGGAGCGGCGGCGCGGTCTTGGTCCAGCCATAGCGCTGCTTCCAGGCGGCGCGGACGGCGGGGTCGCCGAGCGTGGCGACGGGCGCTGCGATGGCCGGGGTTTCGTTGCGGGCCAGGGCGGCGATGGCGTCTGCGGCCAGCGGGCGGTCATAGACCCGCAGCTCGTCCAGATCGCCGCCGCGCGTGAAGTTGTAGCGGCTCTGCACCTGGTGCGGCGCGATCACGCGACCGGCGACCCCGAACTGGTCGAGGCCGGAGTCATAGGCGGCCTTGGTCTCCTTTTTCGCCGCCAGCTTGCCGTCGACAAAGAGCTGGACGCCGGTGGTCTCGTCCCAGGTGAAGGCCAGATGCGTCCAAGCGTCGGGGGCGGGGGCCTTGTCGACCTTGAACGACACGCGGGTGCGCGAGAGGCCATTGTCGGTGACGAAGGCGTCGAAGCCCTGGCCGTTCCAGTCGATGCGCAGGAACGCCATGTCCCAGCTGGAGTGGTCGGCGTAACCGACGCGGAAGATCACGAACGGCGCGACGCCGACCGGGTAGCCGGACTTCCAGAAGAAGGCGAGGGTCCCCCGCTGGGCCTGGATATTGCCGGGCGCGTTCCACGAGACGACGCCATCATCGGCGGCGCGGAAGCCCTGGCCGGTCCTGCCCTCGATCAGGGTGACCTTGTCGGCGAAGTTCGGAATGGGATCGCCGGCGGCGATGTCGGCCACCAGACCCTTGTCGCCCGAAAGCCGGAAGAGAAGCGCCGGATCACCGGCCGGCGCGGCGTTGGCGGCGTTGGCGGCGCTGGCCAGGGCCAGGGCGCAGGTCGAGCCCAGGAACATCGACTTCATGACGACCGTCTCCTCCCGATGGCGACCATCTCGGACCCTGTGTTAGGTAACCGGTGTCATGCCTTTGGTCCGGTTTAGCGCCGTAAGGGCAAGCTTGCAAACCCGGCGGGGCCTGATAGGCCATGCTGCAAAGCACAAAAAACTGCGGGCGGAAGTTGCCGATGTTCTCGAAGATCCTGATCGCCAACCGTGGCGAGATCGCAGTCCGGGTGATCAAGACCTGCCGTCGTCTGGGGATCAAGACGGTGGTCGTCTACTCCGACGCTGACGCGGGCAGCCTGGCCGTGGAGATGGCCGACGAGACCGTGCACATCGGCGCCTCGCCGGCCAATCAATCCTACCTCGTCGCCGACAAGATCATCGCCGCGTGCAAGCAGACGGGCGCGCAGGCCGTGCACCCCGGCTTTGGCTTTCTGTCCGAGAACGCCGGCTTCGCCCAGCGCTGCGCCGACGAGGGGATCGTCTTCATCGGTCCCAACCCCGGCGCCATCAGCGCCATGGGCGACAAGATCGAGAGCAAGAAGTTCGCCCAGGCCGCGGGCGTCTCCTGCGTGCCGGGCCATATCGGCGAGATCGCCGACACCGCCGAGGCCGTGAAGATCTCCGAGGAGATCGGCTATCCGGTGATGATCAAGGCGTCGGCCGGCGGCGGCGGCAAGGGCATCCGCGTGGCCTGGACCCGCCAGGACGTCGAGGAAGGCTTCCCGGCCGTCCGCGCCGAGGCCAAGGCCAGCTTTGGCGATGACCGCATCTTCATCGAGAAGTTCATCGAGAGCCCGCGCCACATCGAGATCCAGGTGCTGGGCGACAAGCACGGCAATGTCGTCCACCTGTTCGAGCGCGAGTGCTCGATCCAGCGCCGCAACCAGAAGGTCATCGAGGAGGCCCCCAGCCCGCTGCTGGACGAGGCCACCCGCAACGCCATGGGCGCCCAGGCCGTCGCCCTGGCCAAGGCCGTGAACTATGACTCAGCCGGCACGGTCGAGTTCGTCGCCGGCCAGGACAAGAGCTTCTTCTTCCTGGAGATGAACACCCGCCTGCAGGTCGAGCACCCGGTCACCGAACTGATCACGGGCCTGGACTTGGTCGAGCAGATGATCCGCTCGGCCTATGGGGAGAAGATGGCCTTTGGCCAGTCGGACCTCTCGATCAACGGCTGGGCCATCGAAAGCCGCATCTACGCCGAAGACCCGTACCGCAAGTTCCTGCCCAGCATTGGCCGCCTGGTGCGCTACGACCCGCCGGCCGAAGGCGAGAAGGACGGCTACAAGGTCCGCAACGACGCCGGCGTCCGTGAGGGCGACGAGATCTCGATGTTCTACGATCCGATGATCTCCAAGCTCTGCACCTGGGCGCCGACGCGCCTGGCCGCCATCGACGGCATGGGCCGGGCGCTGGAGGACTTCCACATCGAGGGCCTGGGCCAGAACATCCCGTTCCTGGCCGCCGTGATGGACGAGGCGCGCTTCCGGTCGGGCAAGCTGGCGACCAGCTACATCAAGGACGAGTTCCCGGAAGGCTTCAACGGCACGACCCCGACGGCTCTCCAGCTCGACATCCTGACCGCCGTCGGCGCGGCGATGCAGCGGGTCTACGCGACCCGGGCCCGCAGCTATGAGTCCGGCCTGATCGGCGAGGCCCGCGACGCGTGGGTTGTGGCGATCGGCGACGTGCGCCGGCAGGTCAAGGTCGCCGGCGAGGACGGCGCGGTGGCTGTCGAGCTGCTCGACGAAGGCCGCACCCTGTTCCTGACCGACATCGACTGGCGTCCGGGCAAGCCGGTGTTCAAGGCCGTGCTGAACGGCGTGGCCTTCACCGTCCAGGCCGCCCCGGCCGCCGAGGGCTTCACCATCCGCCACCGCGCCGCCAAGACCCGCGTGCTGGTGCTGACCCCGCGCTCGGCCGAGCTGCACGACAAGCTGCCCGAGAAGCAGGCGGCCGACACCTCCAAGCTGGTGTTGTCCCCCATGCCGGGTCTGGTGGTCTCGATGGACGTCACCGCCGGTCAGCAGGTCCGCGAGGGCGAGGTGGTCTGCGTGCTCGAAGCCATGAAGATGCAGAACATCATCCGCGCCGAGCGAGACGGCGTGGTCAAGGCGGTCAACGCCAAGGGCGGCGACCCGGTCGCGGCGGATGAGATTCTGGTTGAGTTCGCGTAAGAGAAGTTTTCTTCTCGGTTTCGTGGCCTAGGAGAACTTCTGTGACCTTCACCCAGACGATGCTGAGCTTCCAGGGTCGCCTCCGTCGTCGCGATCTTTGGATCTACTGGATCGGGTTGTTGGTGGTCGCCGCGACCCTCTTTGTGCTCCTAGAGCGGCTGCTTGGTCTCGATTTGACCGAGCACCGTTCCTGGATATTGACGCTGCTGACTGTCTGGCCGAGCTATGCGCTGCTCGCCAAACGCATGCATGACCGTAACCGGTCGGCCTGGTGGGCGCTGCTGCTGCTCGGTAGTGAACTGGCGGGGCGTATCGAAGCCATGGTCGGTTTCCCGCGGTCTCTCTCGCTGACGAGCGACGTTGTCGGCATCCTTGTCTTGCTCTGGGTCTTCATCGACTTCGGCTTGCTGGAGGGGACGCCCGGCGACAATCGCTTCGGGCCGTCGCCGAAGGCGCCGCGCGAGCCTTCGCCCTCGGAGACGCCGGCTGTCGCCTAGGCGGACTTCCAGCGGTCTCCGTCAACGCCTAGATTGCCGCGAGCGGTGCATCCACCGACTCGGAGCAGGCGAATGAGCGATCGTAGCGAACTGGCGGAACTGTTCCTGTCGTCGAACGGCAGGCTGGCGCGTACGCCGTTCCTGGTCGCCTCGGCCGTCGTGGTCGGCGTCGCCGTCTTTTACGAGGCGATCGCCAACTACACCCTGCACTGGCTGACGGGCTGGTTCGTCTATCCGATCCTGCTGTTTACCGGCGCCTGCCTGCTGTCCAAGCGGCTGCATGACCGGGGTCGGTCGGGCTGGTGGTCGATGTTGATCCTGATCGCGGTGGTCGCTGTGTGGCCGCAGCCCGAACACTTCCTGGATTTCCTGTTCTCGCTGGTCATCCTCTGGTCGGTGGTCGAGCTGGGCGTGATGGGCGGCGAGCAGGGCGCCAATCGCTATGGGCCCAACCCCTTGAAGACGATTTCCATCTAGGATCTACTTTCGTCCGACGTTCACGTTAGGGGCGAAATGCGATGATCCGGCAGTGGTTCGACGCGCGTGGGGTGATCGGGCGGGACGCCTATCTGGCCCAGACGACCCTTGCCTGGCTGATCGGCCATCTGGGCTTCATCGTCTATTTCTGGACCTTCGCCAGCGGCGGCGGTTTTGCCGGTCTTGGCGCGATGCTCGATCATCGGGCGATGACCCTGGACGCGATCGCGCGCGACGCCGGCTGGGTTTGGGCCGCTCTGACGGCGGGGCTGTGGCTGGCGCAGGTCTGGGTGCTCGCGGCCTTGTCGTCCAAGCGCCTTCACGACATGGGGCTGGGCGGCTGGCTGGCGGGCCTGACGCTGGTTCCCGGCGTCGGGATCGCGGCCTGGCTGGCGCTCTGCGCCTGGCCCGCCAAGGGGGCGGGGGTCGTTCGGACGGCTTGAGAGCTTTCGTTGATTTCGCCTCCCCCGCGGGGGAGGGGATAGCCAAAAGCGCGTGGCGCGAATGCACCCTCTCCCAGCGGGAGAGGGCCGGGGAGAGGGCCGGGGAGAGGGAATACGGCCTTGGCCGGTGTAGCGCGACATTTGGTTTCGCAGCGCGAGACACTTGGTTTCGCAGTGCCTCTGAAAATCGGCAAGGCCTAAACCCCGGCCAGGGTCAGGGGGCGGGCGAAGCCGGGGGCTCGATGGATCCACCCCTCCAGCTGCATGGGATAGCCCAGGCCGTCGCTGTAGATTGAGACACCGATGTCCCGGCCGCCGCAGTCGCCGCAGGCAAACCACCCCATCCTCTGCAGCTCCTCGATCGTGAAGGCCCGCATGGCGCGGCACTCGGCCTGGGCGGGCCGCTTACGGCTCCAGCCGCAACGGCAGCCCGTGTAGAGGGTCAGGCCGTGCTCCTGACAATGACCGAGGGTTCGCATCGCGCTCTCCTATCGCCGGCCCCATCCTGGAGCTAGGGGCCGGCGCAGGGCAAGGCGGCTTTAGGCCGGGGTGATGATGACCTCGCGGGCCGGGGCGGCCCCGACGCCGGCGACGCCGTAGTGGGTGCCCACGGCCTCGATCTGGAAGTCCTTGAAGGTCTCGCGCACGCCTGGAACGTCATTCAAAGACATTACGAAGCGCCCTTTAAGCGCCTTCAAACGGACCGCCAGGGCCTCGAAGTCGGCCCGGCTGAACATGCCGTCGCCGTAGTCTGTCTCGCAGGCCCAGTAAGGCGGGTCGAGATAGAAGAGCGTGCCGGGCGTATCGCGGCGGTCGATGAACTCGGCCCAGGGCTGGCACTCGATCTCGACGCCGGCGAGACGGTCGCGGATCTCGGCCAAGTCGCCGGACAAGCGGGTGACGTCGAAGCGAGCAGGCCGATCAAGCGAGACACCATAGTGGCGGCCGTTGATCTTGCCGCCGAAGGCCAGCTTTTGGAGGTAGAGGAACCTCGCGGCCCGCTGCAGGTCCGTCATCTTGGCCGGGTCCAGGCTCTTGAGCCGGTCGAACTCCGCCCTGGACGAGATGTGGAACCGGATTAGGTCCATGAAGGCCACATAGTGATCCTGGAGCACGCGGAAGAACGTCCAGACGTCCCGGCTCCAGTCGTTGATCACCTCGGCCTTGGGGCGCAGACGGCGGCGAAAGAACACCCCGCCCATGCCCACGAAAGGCTCGGCGTAGGTGGTGTGGGGAATGGCCTCGATGCGGGCGACCAGGCGCTTGGCCAGGTTGCGCTTGCCACCGAGGTAGGGCGCCGCCGGCTTAACGGGCGCGACGGCGGTGAAAATCGGACTCGACTCCATGCTTACAGCTACTCAGAAAGGCCCCGCCGGTCGGACCGGTGGCGGGGCGAAAGGGGCGTGCACCCCCGGACGTGAGGGGCACCTATCCCCCTCGGCTTGGAGCGTTGGCGCGCTCCAACCCCCGCCTATTCGGCAGGAGGCGTCGTGGAAGAGATCGAAGCCCAGAAAGCAGAAATCGCTGAGCTGAAGTGCTCGGTTGAGGCTCTGGCGCGCAATCTCCAAGCGCTGAGCAACCAAAGATCCTACCCGCGCACAGAGAGGGAGGAGATCGAGTGGCGCGAGCAGCTCGGCTACGCGCGAACCGACCTCGCAGTCGAGCAGCAGCGACTGGAACTCGCTCGAGGTCAGCTGGACGCGCTCCTGAGGGAACAGGCCAAAGAGGAAGCCCGCAAAGCCGAGGAGAGGGACCGCGCCGAGCGGCAACTGGAAGACCAGAAGCTGGCGGAGCTGCACCGCGCCAACCTGGACGACTCGACCTACTGGCTGCGTCGACTGATGCTTCAGCCCCAACTCGGCAACGGCGCTGCGTTCTTGGCCCTCGCGGGTGGGGTTCTCCAAGCCGATGACATCCAGGCCGCCGCCCAGCTCGCTAAAGAGCCGTTTTCCTGGTTTGCGGCCGGCTTGGCCGTCTCGGCCGTCCCTCCTTATTTTCTCTGGGCAAGCCGATCTGAACCCAAGCTGGCGAAGGCTTTCGAGACGGCCGCCTTCTACTTTACGCTGCTGTCCGGGGCCTTTTTCCTCGTAGGCCTGTGGGACGGCGTGATGGTGATGCGACACGCTAAGCAAGCTCTCGCAGAGCAAACCAAAGCCGGATCGCCGCCCACATCGCCCAGCGCACCGGCAGCGAAGTCCCCGCCACCTTCGCTGCCTCGCGAAACACCCGCGCCGCCGCCGCGTAAGTCTGAGCCTCAGGGTGCGGCCGCCCAGCCCGCAGCAGATCACAAAGATGATCGTGGATGACGGCGGCGCGACTGTAGGTCCCCCAGGCCGGCAGGATCGGCCGAAAAATCATGGTCGTCGCGCCATCGGTGGTCATTCCGGCCGGGGCGATCACCCAGCGGCCAGACCCCTTGGAGCCGACCTCGTAACGGAGCTGCTCTTCCAGGCGCCACAGACCTTTGCGAGCGTTCAGCTCCGTGATCGTCAGCTCGCCGGTGAACGCGCTCATGCCGACAGCACCGCGAGCTGGGCGTCGTCCAGGTCGCCGCCGACCACAATGCGTTGGATGTAGCCGTTGAGCGGAACACTCCCGCCCACTCGTTGGCCGAGATCGAGCCGGTTCATCCCGCTGATCGCTTTAGCCGCAGAGCCTGCCGTAACTACGCCATCCCAGGCCGCCTTGACCGAGCCGTCGCCACGCAGGCGCGCCGCGCCCTTGAGCACTCGGGCGCCGGCCTTAGCGGATGATGTGCCGGTAAGCACGCCCTGGCTTCCGCCATCCACGCGCGCGGTCGCGCCAGCGGAACGCTCCAAGTCTAGCCTGTTTGCAGAACCTGCGTCTGATGCGGCGGCAAGCACCTGCACCGCCGCGTCGTAGGCGCTCAGATCTGCCGCCGCCGCCAGCGTGATCGGAGAAGGCACTGTGTCCTTTACGGAGATTGCTGAAGCCACAGCCGGCCCCGCATTGCCGCGCCGGAAACGAAGCCAGGTCGTCGTCGCGGTTGCGACAAAGGTTCGAGATTGCTGGCCGACAGAAAGGCCCGTCGCCGTCAGCAACTGCTGGCCGCCCTGGCTGGTGCCAATCAGCACCGCCACCGTGTCGGTCGTTATATTGGCCCGCAGCGTATAGAGGCGCCCAACCTCGGTCGGGAAAGACAGGTCGGCCGTGGCGGTGTTCGTCCCGTCGCCGCTGAAATTAAGCTGCCCAGCGGGGCTCTCGGTCACGGTCGACGCCCCGGCGTTGGTCAGCGTCCAAGGCCCCGACAGCAACTCCGTTCCATAGGTGACGGGCTCTCCGAGGATCACCCCCAGTCCCGTCACATAGGCGATGTCTGCGGCGCGACTGGCTCCTGCGCCGTTAGACGCATTGGCGATCGGCGAGGTCCAGAACGCGCCAGCGTCGTATTGATCGAGGATGAAGTAGAACGTTCCCGGTGTTGAGGTGCCTTCGCCATTGTGCCCAAGGCGCAGCACACGCCCTGCACTAGATTGAACATTCTCCCGTCCAACACGGGTGAATCCCGCGCCCAGGGAGATGCTGTTCACCATGCTGGTTGAACCGCTCTGTCCAATCCAGGCCACGCCGCCTTCAACGTGGGCAAAGGCGCTGAAGCAGAGAGCAGTGTTCGCGGCGGAGGTTCCGCTCAAAACCACCCCTTGATAGGGCTGCGATCCGTCCATGACGACCTTGTAGACGGAGGTCGTGATGTTGCGGACTGGCGAGGCGTCGAAGGCAGCCTTTACGGTCGGCGGCAAATCCGCGACGGCCACGACAGAAACAACTGCGCCGTTCATGGGGATCACGGACGACATGACGCTTGTCGGGCTGATGTTCACGGACGTCGAGTACCGCGTGCGCGCCTCCTCGATCAGCAGCCCGCGATCGGTGAGGCGAGGCTCTCCCGCCGCGAACGGCGACAGCAGCCCGGCTCTGGTCTCCGCAAAGCGCGGCTGACCGTTGCTGGTGGCCCCCGAATACGACCAGCCAGGGATCTGGCTCAGGTCCGCGTACCGGTCGTTCAGCCGCTTGTAGAACGGCCTTCCACGGCTCTTCGAACCGATGAAGTCCAGCACCAGGCCGTGGATCTGCGGATCCGGATCCACCACCGGCCAGGCCCTGGGCGAGGCCGCGCCTTCGCGAAGGGGCTTGAGCCGCATATCAACCCTCCGTCCAGCCGGCCGAGAGGTCGATCGCGTCGAGCGCGGCCTGGTCGGCAGCGTCGGCGATCAGGCGCTTGAGCGCGCCGTAGCGCGCCAGGTTCAGCGACTGGCGGGCCAGCAGCGCGACCTTGGGGCCGTCGCCGATCGTCAGGACGGTCAGGACGCCCATCGCCGTGGTCTGGATCCAGACGTTGTCGTCGCACTTGATCGGGATGATCGCCGAGGCCTGCCCGGCCATCACGGCCGCCGTGGCGGCGCTGTGCACGGCCGTCCAGTTGGTCTTGTCTTCGAGCCCGCGCATCTGCAGCGAGCGCACGCCGGCCGGGCCGACGTTGACGCCCAGGTCGTCGACGGCTTCGACGGCGCCGAAGTCCCAGGCGAAGTTGGCCGTGCTGATCGTCTGGAAGACGGCGTCCAGGCGCGCTCGCAAGGCGCGGCGGGCCGGCTCGATCGAGATCTCAGCCGCATCCTGGAGCCCCCAGGCGTCGCCTTGCCAGACCGCGACCACGCCCGCCTCGGCCGGGGGCGGCGGCGCGCTGCGGACCCAGCCCGCCGGGCAAGCCGCGCCGGCCTCGATCAGCGTGCTTTCGCTGGCATAGACCGAGGTCTCGGGGTCCACGCGGTAGATCGCGATCAGCTCGACAGGCGGCGGTTGGATGGACCAGGCCTCGCCGGTCCAGGTGGCTGTCTGGGCCTCGTCCAGCACCGGCGGCTCGGCGATGATCCAGCCGGCCGGGATCTCGACCTGGTCGTCGGCGAGCTGGTCGACCAGGCCCGTCCAGACCAGGGTTGCGGGGTCGATTTGGCAGATGGTGATCATGGTCAGAGCGCCTTGATGTAGCTTTGCAGGTCACCCGCCAGCAGCGGCACGGGGAACTCGGTGGCGGCGTTGTGCGCGAATGAGGCCAGCACCGTGGTGATCGCGCCCGTGGGGGCTGCGAACTTGCCCGCGATCGGGCGTAGCGGTGCGGTGATCGAGCCCAGGGCCTGCGGCATGGTCACCCGGCGCCAGCCCGTGAAGTCCTCAGTGGCGAAGAACTGGACCCGCGCGCCGACCGTCGCCTTGAAGTGATGGGCGCCGTTGAAATGGCCCAGATAGCCCGTGAAGGTCGGGGTGCCAGGCGGCGGCTCGCGCAGCGTGAAGGTCAGCAGATCCGGGCTCGTATAGACCTCGCCGGTCGCCATGAGGCAGACGAACAACCCGGCGCCGACCTCGACCGAGGCGGGCGCTGCAGGAAGGCCCGTGACGGCCGCGTAAGAGGCCATGGTGGTCGCCCGCTGAAACGACGCCGGCGACGGGCAGAAGAGCCCCAGAACGCCGTTGGCGATCATCGCTTTGGGGCTGTCGGGGTCGGTGGTCGGCCCCGCGCCCCAGGAGCTTAGATTGGCCCAGTTGGCGCCTTCGTCGGTCGAGAACCTAATCTGGGCGGAAGCGCCGGCTGCGCCGCCGACAGCCACCACGGTCGCCGCGCCATTGATGACGCCATAGGCCATCGACGAGATGCAGCCCTGGCCGTTGTTGAAGGTCCCGAACGCAGCGACGTCGGCCCAACCCGTCGTGCCGTTCGCGCTTGAGACCAGCGAGCGGTTCGTTGAGGTCGCATGACGGCCGTAGACGAGGTAGCTGGCCGCGATCTTGATCGCGCCCAGGCCGTTGCTGAAGTTGGCCGTGTTGGCGGCGCGCTCGGTCCAGGTCTGAGCGTCCACGCTGGTCTGAATGTGCCCGTTCAACCCCGTCGCGATGGCGAAGGCGGGCTCGACGAGCATCCCCAAGGTCGTAAGCCCCGCCTTGGGCGTCGGCGTCGTGGCCGTATAGCTGGCGAACCTGTCGCCGATCGCGGCGGCCAGAGCGGGATAGCTGGTCTTGAGGTAGCTGGCCCCGTCACACGCCAGGAAGCGCGCGCCAGGCGCGGTAACGGCTTTGATGACCGCCCCCACCGCCAGCGCCTGATAGGCGATCGCCTGGGCCACCTGCAGCGGGCTCATCACGGTGCCGGGCGCGGTTCCGGCCTCGGCCTCGGCCTGGGTCGAGAAGGTGATCGCGGCGGCCGAGGCGGCGGCGGCCGCCGCTGCGGTCTCCGAGGCCACCGTGGCGGTGACGTCACGGATCGACATGCGCCGCACGCGCGCGGTCGAGCCCGCCGCCGCCCCGCTGTCATCGGACTTGCGGTTGATGTCGACGGCTGGGCGCAGCCAGATCGCTACGCCGGCCTGCGGCCAGGCCGTGCCGCCGGTGGGGGCGACATAGGCAAAGCGGCGGGTGATCGTGGTCACGCCGGCCGGGGTGACCACCAGAGGCCCGGTCGCGGCCGCGCCCGTCGAGGCGTAGTCCTTGTCCAGGCCCTGCAGGCGGATGCGCGCGGCGGGCGTTTCACCAGCGCCGACCACCGTCTGCTCGATCTCGACGGCGATCTCGATGACGTACTCGGGGCCTGCGGTGATCACGCCCTTGTGGGCCAGGGTCGCCGCGCCGGCCGCTTGATAGAGCAAGCCGTAGCCGGCGGCGTTGACGATCTTGGCGCCGGCCGGCGAGGCCACGGCCGAGGGATCGCCCACCAGGGCCTCGGTGAAGGCCGAGCCCGTGGCGTCCAGCCGGTCGGGGAAGTTGGCCAGCATCAGGCGAAGGGCGCTGGTCGCCGTAGCGACGGCTTCGTTGGCCTTGTTGGTCGCGGCGACCTCGGCGGCCTGGGCCGCGAGCTTTGCGGCCGTGGCGGCGTCGGACAGATCCGTCATCGCTTCGACGGCGGCGGTGTTGGCCGCATTGACGGCCGACAGGGTCGCGTCGTTGTCCGCCTCGATCGCGGCCTTGGTGGCGGCGTTGTCGGCGATCATCTCCACGGCGGCCGTGCCGACGTCGACCAGGGCGGCCGGGAAGTTCTCGACGTGGCCGCCGTTGTCCATGCCGCCGGGGTTGGCGACGCTCTGCGGCAAGCTGTTGTAATGGCCGCTGGTCAAACGGTCGGTGGCGGCGCTCATGCGATGACCTCTCGGAAGGTGGCGGTGGCCGTGTGCAGGCCGGGAAAGCCCAGGGTGGGCTGCGGGTGCAGCGCGATGGTCGCGGGGAAGCAGTCCCGCAGAAGGCTCGCCGGGTCGCCCAGATCGGGCACGAAGAAGACCACCCCGGTGTCGGACGCCCGGATCGAGGCGTCGGTGATGCGGTCAGCGTCGGCCGCCGTCAGCATCGACCAGGTCACCCGTTGCTGGCGGCGCGGGCGACGGGCTTCGGTGATGAGCCGTCCGGACGGCGTCTCCTCGATCAGCGAGCGCACGATCAGCTCGCGCTGGCGGCCGCGATCGAAGTTGCGCCAGGGTGACCAGCCGAGGCCGATCAGCAGGCCGCCGATATCGATCCAGCCGTCCGGATTGTCGCGGTCGTCCAGCTCCACGCGCAGGCGCTTGCAGAGCGTGCGGGCGGGCAGCGGCATCCAGCGGTGGCGCGGATAGAGGTCCAGATCACGGGCCAGCGGCTGACCGGTCCACCAGTTCGGCGCGCCCCAGTCCAGCGACGAGGACTGCCAAAGGCGCGGCACCACTGGCGTCCATTCGCCCTGGTAGATTGGGTTATCCAGGTCGCCGTCCGCGCCCGCGATCGTCAGCCGAAACAGCGCCGTGCGCGACAGCGTCGTGAACAGCAGCGCGATCAGATTGATCGACTGCGCCCAGGGCAGCTCCGCCTCGAACTGGGTGCCGTCCAGGTCGGTGGCGTCCACGAAGCGCGCGGGGCTCTTCAAGTACTCGCCGGCCGGGATCTGCAGGTTGGAGAGCGGCAGCGTCGGCAGGCAGTCGCCGCCGGTCAGCGTCGCGTCCAGGGCGATGTTCACGTCGATGAGCTGGCCAAGTTCGTCCATGTCAGCCCCACAGGGTCCAGGTGGTCATGTCACGGCCCGGCGAATGGGGCTCCTCGACCAGCAGCACGAAGGTCTCGTCGATGCCGCGCGGCGGGTAAGTCAGGCGCACGGTGGCGCCCAGCTCGACGGCCATCACCGCATCGGTCAGGGGCATCTGGACCTTCCAGAGGGTGCGGGCCGCGCCATCGGGCCGCAGGCCAAACAGCGTCTTGAGCTGAGCGGCCAGCGCCAGGGCGTCGGCTTCCGAACGCAGGGCGGTTTGAAGCTCCAGGGTGCGCCAGGCGCCAGGGCCGCGCGCCTTGGCGGCCGCGTCCTCGACCTGGGCGTACCGATACTCAGCCTCCAGCCCGATCGCGGCTGCGGTGCCCTTCAGGGCCGGCGCGATGTCGTCGGCGCGGAAGGTGGTCCAGATGCGCCCCCATCCCACACGCACAATCCCGGCCGGGGTCGGCGCGCTGGGATCTTCGATCAGGTCGATGATGTCGAAATAGTCGATGGCGTAGTCGGCGACCGGCTTGGGCGGCGCCAGGCGCACGGCCTGCCAGACGCCGGCGCGGTCGGGCAGCACGGCGGCCAGAACCGAGCGGCTCAGCCAGCCCAGGATCTCGCGGCCGGCGCCGCCGCTCTGGTCGAAGACGCCGACCGGGGCGGTCGAGGCCAGGCCTGCGATGCTGGCTCCGATCCGATCGCCCGGCACGCCCAGCCGGGCCAGCAGGCGCGCCAGGATCGGCCCGGCGGTGTTCACATAGCCGCCGCCGGCGTCGCCCAGGAAACCGAAGGTCGCCGCGCCCACCGGTGTGGTGTTGGCCTTGAACAGCCCGCGCTCAAGGTCGGTGGCGTAATGAGCCGGCGCGGGCGCCCAGGCGTCGAACGCAGCGCCGACCTTGTCGCCGTCGCTGGCCAGGCCCGCGTCGTCGCCGCGATCGAACACCCCGCTGAGCCCGGCGATCTGCCCGTCATGCAGCTGATAGACGCCGGCGGCGACCTCGATCCGGGGCGCCGGGATATGGGCGGTCGACAGATCGCCGAACGCCAGGGGCTTGGGGCGGCCGGTCAGCTCGGCGGGGCCGGTATAGCCGCCCGCGCCGCTGTAGAGGTTGACCTGCAGCGGCTGATCAAGCTCGACCCGAGGGTCATAGAAGCCCACTGAGACGGGCGCGGAACGCTTGGCCGAGCGGTCATAGGTCGGCAGGGCCGCGCGGCCCTCGAAAAGGCTCACGGCCGTGGCGAAGGGCGAGCCCTCGGTCCAGCGATAGACCCGGACCTCGCCCCAGATGTGGGTGCGATAGGTGTCCAGGGCGCCGTCGCCGTTGGCCAGGCTCAACTGCGCCACGCCCCAGCCGGCGCTCAGGGTCGACAGGTCTTCGACCAGCGCGCGGCGCAGCGCCGGGGCCTGGGTCAAACGATCATCCCAGATCGCGTTGGGGCGCAGGGCGTCGGTCGGAGCCATCGGCCGGATGGCGCGATCGGCGAACCGCAGCGTGGTCGTCGCGCCGCCCGGCGCGGTGACCTCGACCTCGACGAGGATGACCGTGTCGCCGCTCATTTCTCGACGGCCCGGCGCATATAGGTGGTGGTCAGTTGCTGGCTCTGGGCCAGGGCCCCGACCTGGTCGGCCAGTGCGCCGATCTCAGCGGCGGTCTCAGCCGCGCTGGCGGCGAACGCACCGCCCAGGCCGGCCAGGCCGTTTTCCAAGGCGACGCCCACCTTGGACAAGCCGTCGGTGACCGCAGAGCGGACGTCTTCGGTCTTGGTGGTCAGCTTCTCAAGGGCTTCCTGCAGCGTTTTGGTCTGCTCGCCGGTCGTTTCCTTGTGCAGGGTCTGGAGCCAGGGCGAGAGCTTGACCTCGATCGGCGCGGCCGGGCGCAGGGCGACGAGCTGGGGATCCAGCGAGGTCTCGATCTTCTTCAGGAGGTCGGTGGTGCGCTTGGCTTCGGTCAGGCGCGGATCCGCGCCGACCAGGCCCGCGCCGCTGGTCGCGGCCAGACCCTGAATGTCGCCCTGGACCTTGTTGAACAGAGCCAGGCGCGCGGTGGCGCTGGAGGTGGCGGTGCGATCAGCCGACAGCAGCTGGTCGCCCAGGCCGGTGATCTGCGAGAGCGCATCGGCGTCGCCGGCCCGCGCCCGTTCCAGGACGCGCTCATAGCTGGCCATCGCGGCCTGGCGCTGTTCGCCGGCGTTGAGCGGCGAGTTGGCGCCCACACCGAGACTATCGAGCCAGGCCTGCAGGCGCGGACGCGCGTCAGCGAAGGCGTCGGTGGCGTCGGTGGCGCTGTCGGCCAGGCCCTGCATCACCTCCTGGATCTGCAGGTCGCGAAGGCTGGCCAGCTTGTCCAGGACGTCGCCGCCCAGTTGGCCGGCCGCCACCATCGCCGAGGCCGTCTCGATCTTGGCCGCATAGTCGCGGTTGATCTGCTGGATCTGGGCGGCGACCGGATCGGTCAGTTGCAGGATGGCGTCGTCGATGCCCGAGGCGAAGTCGGCGGCCGCCTTCTGGGCGCTGGCCGCATCCTTCAGGGCCTGGGCCGCGTCGCCGGCGGCGTCGCCCAGCTTCTTGATGCTGTCGGCGACCTGCAGATCGCGCAGCGTGTCGAGCTGGGCGAAGATCTCGGTCGACAGCTTGCCGGCCGCGACCAGGCCGGCCGCCTGCGTCTTCATCTCGGCGATGTTGGCCTCGATGTCGCCCAGGGCCTTGGAGCGCTCGAACCCGGTCGGATCGCGCAGTTGGGCGATGGCGTCGCCGACAGAGCGCTGGAAGGCGTCCGGTTCAAGGCCCGCGAGCGCCCCGGCTGCGCCATCGGCCGCCGAACCCAGACGCTTGAGCGCCTCGTCGACCTGCAGCTCCTTCAGGCGCTCGATCTTGCCCAGGACGTCCTCGGTCGCCAGGCCCGCCGTCATCAGCTCCTGGGCCTGCGCCTTCAGCGCCTGGTAGTTGGCGTCGATCGCGTCCAGGGCCTGCTTCTTGGCGTAGGCGGCCGGATCGACGAGCTGCTGGATGGCGTCGTCGATCGAGCCCGCGAAACCGCCGGCCGTGGCCATGGCGGCGACGACCTGGTCGATGGTCGCGCCTGCCGCCAGCAGCTTCTGGGCATAGGCCGTCTGGGCTTCGCTGGCCCACTTGGCGTTGGCGATGATGGTCTTGGTCGCCGCCTCGATCGCGGCCGAGACGTCGCCGACCGCCGTGTCGATCGAGGTCCCGTTCGAGAAGTTCAGGTGGGTGCTGTCGCGCGTGCCGATGTCGATCTTGCTGACCGTGGCGCTCAGGGTCGCGCCGCCGGCGACGAGCGCGGCCTGGATCTGGGCGACAGCCTGGGCGACCTGAGTGGCGGCCGCCGTCGTGGCGTCGGTGCGCTTGGCTCCATCCATCGAGACGACGTTGCCCTTGGCGTCCAGCGAGGCGACGGCCGCCTGGTTGGAGGGCTTTCCGGCCACCAGGCCGCCGATCAGGTTGCCGGCGATCGAGCCCAGGATCGCCCCGCCGGGGATCGGGATGAAGCTGCCG
The DNA here is from genome assembly GCF_026672375.1 of Caulobacter sp. SL161. Classification (GTDB taxonomy): domain Bacteria; phylum Pseudomonadota; class Alphaproteobacteria; order Caulobacterales; family Caulobacteraceae; genus Caulobacter. Next base: position 2,913,806 of record NZ_JAPPRA010000001.1, on the reverse strand, counting down.
ATCGCGCCGCCGATCGACGAGCCGATCTGGTTGCCCTTGTTCTGCTTAAGGCCCAGCATGCCGGCGACCGACGAGACCAGCATGCCGGTCCCCGCGCCGCCGATCGCGCCGCCGGCCATGCCGCCGAACTTGGCGGCGTTCCAGCCGCTCATCCCCAGCTTGCCCAGGACGCTCGTCGCCAGGCTCGCCGCGCCGGTGGTCAGACCGGCCAGCCCGCCGGCGGAGTTAAACAGCGAGCCCAGGCCGGCCGCGCCGACGACCTGGCCAAGCCCGCTCCCGGCGCCAAGGGCGTTCATCCCGCCCACCGAGCCGATCACCGCGTTGATCAGGATGTCGATCGGCTGGGCCAGCAGCGCGTTGTAGACGGCCTCGCGCAGGCGCCGCTCGACGAAGTCGCCGACGTCCTCAAAGCCCAGGCGACCGCTTTCGATGAAGGCTTGCTTCAGGCCCTCCTTCAGCTCGCCCTTGGCCTTTGCGTCCTGGGCGGCGGCCTCATCGGCCAAGGCCAGCGCGCGGGCGCGAGCCTCGACTTCGGCTTCGGTCCAGTCGGCGTGTTCGGCCAGCAGCAGCGACTTGCGCTGCAGGTAGCGCTCCTCGGTGGCCCGCTGGCTATTGGTCAGCTGCGCCAGGCGCAGCTCTTCGGCCTGGCGGGCGGTCAGGTCGGCGCTATCGGCGGCGGCGCGGGCGGCGAAGAAGGCCTCGGCCTTGGCGCGCAGAGCGGCGACCTGGTCGTCGGTCAGGGTCTTGCCGGCGCGTTCAAGCTCCTGGCGAACGGCCTCCTCGCGCTGATAGGCGACCAGGGCGGCGGTCCCGCCGGCGACGGCGCGGGCGTAGTCGAGTTCGGATGTGGTTCGCAGCGCCAGGTCGCGGATCTGGGCGGCGACCCGCTCGGCCTTTGCCGTCGCGATCGACTGCTTTTCCTTGGCCTCGGCGGTGGCGATCGCGGCCTTGGCGTGGTCCAGGGTGGCGCCCGTGAGCTGGTCAAGCGTGTCGACGCCCAGCTGCTGCAGCGCCTGGACGCCGGCTTCCCTGACCTGCAGCGTTTCGAGCGCGGCCTCGCCCTCGAGGGCGGCGGCCGAGCGGCGCTGCAGGGCGGCGGTGTCGGCTTCGGCGGTCTTCTGCAGGCCGATCGCCTTCTCGATCCGCTCGTTGGCGATCTTCAGGCGTTCGGTCTCTTCGGCCCGGCTGCGGATCTGCTCGACCAGGGCCTGCTCGGCCGCCGTGAGCTTGGGCCGATCAGCCAGCGCCAGGCGCTCCACCGCCTGGCGGCCGGCTTCCTTGATGTGCCAGTCGTCCAGGGCCGCGCCGCCCGCGATCAGCGCGCGGGTGTAGGCTTCCTGGGCGAGCCGGAGGGCTTCGAGATCCGCAGACTTGTCCTGGGCGCGAAGGGCGACCCGGTCAGCCTTGGCGTCGCCGCCGGTGGCGGAGGGCGGGCTGGATGCATCTTCGCGGTTGGAACTGGGGTCGAGCAGGATGCCAAGCATCCGGGCATCGAGCGCCGCGTTCATTTTCAGCAGCCCGCCGACTTGCTCTTCGCGAGCTCTCAAGCCGGAAAGATCGAGATTGTAGCCGCGATACCAGCTGGTGAACGAGTCCACCCAGCCGCCGACAACGTTTCGGGCCTTAGTCCCCAGACTTGGGCTTTCGAGCTGATCGATCTTTGCCGCGTTGGCTTCGCGCTCCGCGCTTAAAGCATCGTATTTTGCTTGCGCCTTGGCATTGGCAAGTCGGAACGTCTGATCGGCGAGCCCCCTTACCGAGTTCGCGAGGGCATCGGTCCCCGCGACCGCGCCCTGGCTTTCCTTTCCAAGCGTTCGAACACCATCAGCCGCCGGACGCGCATAGGAAGCCGTATCGCGCATGACCTGGGCGAACCGCTCGCCGGAGGCCTTCAGCTCCTCTTGGGCGCGCTTGTTATCGTCTAAGGCCGAGGTGACGCCGTAGATCGCCGCGCCGGCCAAACCGAGCGCGATGCCCCACGGCCCGCCCAGCATGGTCATCAGGCCGCCGAACAGGGCCTTTGCGCCTTGGGCGGCCGCGCCGCCGGCGGTCGTCGCACGAGCCAGGCCCACGGCGGCGGCTTCGGCCCTGGCCGATGCGCCGGCGGTGGCGATCTGGGCGGCGGCGAGGTTGCGCTCGGCGGTGGCGACCAGGGCGCGCCGTTCCGACAGCGCCATGGTCGAGACCAGGCTGGCCGCTTCGGCGCGGGCCTGGGCCAGCGTCGCCACAGCCGCCTGCTCGTTGGCCAGCGCCAGGTCGCGGGCGGTGGCGGCCGCGCGGACCTCGGCCTGAGCGGTGGCCAGGATGGCTCCGCGGAGCGTCGTGACGGCGGCGGTCTCGCCCTGGGCGGCGACCACCGAGACCGCGCCGGCCGACTGGGCCGCCTGGGCCTTGGCCAGGTACGCGGCGGCCGCGCCACGGGCCTCGCTGGCCGAGGTGACCAGCCATTTAGCGAGACCAATCGCAACGACCGCGCCGGCGACGGCCTGCACCTCGTCCAGGTGTTCGACCAGGAAGGCCGCGCCCTGTGCGGCGGCGCTCAGACCTTCGCCGAGCGACTTGCCCAGCGCCTGGGCCGCCTCGCGGGTGTCGGCCGATCCCAGCTCGGCGTTGAGCGCCTGCAGGCCGCTGGTCAGCCCTTCCAGGAAGGCCATGCCCGCCGTGGCGGTCAGGCCATCGGTGGTGTTTTTGAAGTCGGCGAACGCCAGACGCGCCTGGCCGATCGGCGTGGTCAGCGCCGCGTCAATCTTCGGCCCGAACTCTCTGGAGAGCTGGGCGGCGAACTTGGGCAGGAAGTCTTCGGAAAGCAGCTTGCCGCTATCGACCAGCTTGCCGAACTCCTGGGTCGTAAGGCCCATCGCGCGGGCGGCGACCTGGTATGCGCCCGGCAGAGCCTCGGCCAGTTGCTGGCGCAGCTCCTCCTGGCTGACCAGGCCCTTGTTGGCGATCTGGCTGATCGCCTCCATCGCCGACTTCTGCTTCTCCTGGGAGAGGTTCAGAACCGTGCCGGCCTCGTTGAGGCCCAGCCAGATGTCCTTGGTCTTCTGTCCCGCCAGCGCGGTGCCGTTCGTGGCGGCCGCCAACTGCAGATAGCCGGCGGTGCTCTCGCGGATGACGAGACCCAGGCGCTCGGACTGCTCGCGCACGAAGCCTTGAGCGTCGGCCGCGCCCTGAGCGCCGCCGGCGACCGCCGACAGACCCGTGGTCAGGCCCGCAGTGGCGAAGGCCGCGTCCTTGAGCTGGTTGACCAGCTCGCGGCCGCCCAGCAGACCAAGGGTCGCGCCCAGCGCCGCACCGGCCGCACGGGCGCTTCCGGCCGAGCGTTCAAAGCTGGCCGTGGCTGTCTGGACCTCGCGCATGCCGCCGGCCGCGCGAGCGCCGGCCGGGGCCAGGCCCTCGACCTCGCGACGCACCGCGCCGACCACCTGGCTGGTGTTGCCGGCGCTGGCTTCAAGGCGGAGACGGGCGACGAGATCGGTCAAGCGGCGGCCTCCGCCCAGGCTTCAAGGGCGTCGATTTCCATGTTGCGGATGCGGATGAAGTCGTCGGCCGAGATCTCGCCCAGGCCCGCCAGGCGCGCGGTGATCTCCAGAACCTCGTACTTGAGGCCGGTGCGGACCATGCGGGCGGCCGACATGGTCGACAGCGCGACGCTCGACCACTGGGTCTGCATCGCCAGGAAGAGCCGCACGGCGAAGGCGTTGTGCGGATGGACCGCGAAGGCGTCGGGCGCCCGGCGCTGGGCCATCAGGTCGGCGGCGGCCTTCTGGATCTCTTCGGGCGGGTAGCCGAAGGCGCGGAGATCTTCGAGCATGCTCTCGATCTCCGCCGTCACCAGCTCGGCGGTCTCGCGTCGGCCGGTGGCGATCAGGCGCGCCGCCTCGGTCAGTTTTTTGCCGGGATGCCCTGGACAAAGTTCTGATAGGCGTTGGTCAGCGCGGCGCGGACGTAAGGGCGCCGAAGCATCTTGTCGCGCAGCTCGGGTGTCAGATCCTCGCCCTCCAGACCGACCCACCAGGCGTTGAACCAAGCCCAGGGGTTGTCGGCCGTGAGCTGATTGTTGGCCGCGTCGGCCTCCTCGGGCGACAGGATCTTGAAGATCGCGGTGATCTCCTGGGCCTGCACCGAGCCGCCCGGTTGCGGCACCGGGATGCTCACCGGCCAAGCGCACTCGAAGGCCTCGTCGAGGCTCTTGAAGTCGAATTTTACGGACATGGGACATGGTTCCTTGAGGCTTGAACTGCGGTCACAAGTCGGGCGCGGAGAGGTCCCCGCGCCCGCTGGAATAGGTTGCGCGGGCGCGCGCTAGGTCAGGACGATGGAAAGTTCGTCGTCGGTGCTCAGCGCCGAGGGCACGAGGCTGAGGTCGACGTCGGTGACGTCCAGGCCCTTGTCGTCGGAGTAGCTGGGCTGGCTGACCTGGAAGCGGGCGTTGATCGTGATGATGCTGCCCGCCGTGGCGCCGTGGACGAGCGCCAGGGTCGAGATCGTGTCGGCCTCGGCCAGGGTCTCGAAGTTGAGGACGCTGGGCAGGAGCGTGCCGCACTTGAGCTTGCCCGAGAAGGTCCGCTCGCCGACCAGGTCGACGCGCTTCTGGTTGGGCCGGTCGCTGAACAGCACATTGTCGCTCTGGTCGATCGACAGGCTGCGGAACGGCGCGGTGGCGCCCGCCACGGTGAACGTGGTCCGGCCTTGCGTGATCGGCATGGCGTCGGCCCAGCCGGTCCAGGTGGCGTCGGCATGGGCGATCACCGCCCCGTCCGTGACGGCGACCTTGATGCCCTTGAAGGCGAAGGTCAGCATCGGGCGGGCGTTCTCGTCCAGCTTCAGCCCGACACGGCCGCGCGCCATGGTCAGCTTGTGCAGCCGGCGGCCTTCGCGCCAGACAATGGTCGCCGAAGGAGACGCGCTCGGATCAGCGGCCGGCGCATAGGTCACCGAGGTGGTGGCCACGATGGTTTCGCCCAGGCCGCAGAACTTGGCCAGGAAGCCCCACTTCGGCGCCGTGCCCTTGGTTCCCGACGCGGTCAGCGGCACGCTGAAGGTCAGCTCGCCGTACTGGCCGGTGAGCTTGCCCGCGACTGCGCCGACGCCCGGCTTGTTGACAGTGGTCTTGCTGCGGTCGCCCTGGGGCGTGAACTGGGCGCCTTCGGCCCAGACGACGTCGGTGGCGGCCGGCGCGGCGTCGGTGCCTTCGACGGTTTCCTGCTTGATCAGCAGCAGCTGACGATCAGCCATGTCGGCTTACTCCTTGGTTTCGGTCGGCGGGGCGACCGTCTTGGTCTCGATGACCGGCTTGGCGCGGGCCAGGCGGCGGGCCTCGGTGGCCGCGTCGGCGGCGCGGGCCTTGGCGGCCTCGATGCCGGCGACCACCTGGGCCGGCGGCGGGAAGCCGGAGGCCTCGGCGGCGTCTGCGATCGCCTGCAGCTCCTCCAGCTCCAGCTCAGGCGCGCCCAGGCTGGCCTGCGCCGGCGCGGTCGGCTCATCCGTGCGGACGAACGCCTGACCATCGGCCTCACGTTCAAAGGTGCCGGGCACGGCCCGGTTATCGACTTCGCTCACGACTGGGCTCCGTAGGTGACGTGGACGCGCACCCGGAAGCGCAGGAGGTGCAGCCAGCGGCCGCCGTCCTCGCCCACCGAGTACTGAAGGTTGGTGCCGCCGGCGTACTGGACCGCGCTGGCCGCGCCGGCCGGGGTCCAGCCGCGCAGGGCGGCCTTGATCTGCTCTTTGGCCGGCTCGAACTGAGCAAAGCCGCCTGGGTAGACGAGCGCCATGGTGACGCCGAAGGTCCATTCCTCGACCTGGGTCACCATCATCGCGGCCTGATTGACCGGGGCGGCCTCGTCCGACAGCGGCGTGACCAGCGCGGTCACATCCTCGCCCAGGGCCAGCGTTTCGACGGCGGCCTTGGCGTCCATGCCGGTGGCGACCTGCAGCACGGCCGGGCAGCGGGCCGGGTCGGCCAGGCGCGCAGCGACGGTATCGAAGAACCCGTCCATCAGCCGCCCACCGCAGCGCGGGCCATGTGCTGGCCGACGATGTCGAGCACGGTGGCGTTGTCGTTGGCGGACATGCCCAGATAAGGCCGGGCAGGGATCGTCACGCTCTTGGTCATGACGAACGCGCCATTGAACAGCGTGAAGGCCAAGGCCTTGCCCTTGGCGGTGATCGTACCGCCCACCTGGTGGATGCCGGCATAGACGAGCGCCGAACCCACCTCGACCGCGTCGCTCTCGACCACGTAGTGGATGCTGTCGCGCAGATCGCCGGTCAGGACGAGGGTTCGGGTGAGCGGCTTTTCCTTGGCGCGGGCCGAAGGCGGCCACGGAACGCCATCGGGCGCGACGTTGGTCACGAAGCGCTTGACCGTTGAGCTTTCCAGCTCCGCGCCGATGTCGGCCAGGACGGGCCGCAGATCGTCGGCGCGGGCCTGCATCCGGCGAAGGCCCGAGGTGACGCCGAGGTCATCAAAGGTGATGGTGAGAGCGACGCTCATGAGCAGCCGCCCAGGAACGCGGAGAGGCCGGCGTCGTCGAACACGCGCGGCGGAGCATCGATCAGCACCTCGCCGCCCGATGAGGCGCTGGCGCCCGGATCTGAGGCCGAGCCGGCGGTCACGCCCAGCGTGGCCCGGCCTTGCGACACATCCTTGGCCCAGGCCCGCCGGTGATCGGCGGCCTTGATCACAAAGTCGCGGCCCTGGCGGTCCAGCAGCTCGCGGGCCAGGTCCAGGGCGGCGTCGGTAACAACCTGGGGAACCGGGCTCAGCGGCGTGTCGTAGCGGGTGGCGAAGTAGGTATCGAGCGTGGCCGAGGCGCTGGTGATCGCGCCGTCGATCTTCACCGCGTCATAGCCCGTCGCCGGCGCGGCGGCCGGCGCCAGCGCGCGGGCTTCGGCCTCCCCGACGAGCGCGACGAACTGGGTGGCGGTGGCGTAGGCCATGGCTAGGCGGTGATCCCTTCGATCGCCCAGAAGCGGGCTTGCTGCAGGTTGGTCTTGGCTAGGGCGAACTCTCGGCCGCCCGCCGGATGGTGCTTCGCGAGGTTGGCGAGGAGGCCGAGCAGCTCGGCCTCCAGACGCTCCACCTCGGCGACCTCAGCAGCCTGTTCGGCCGTGACCGGCCGGACGATGTGCAGGAGCGCCCCGACCTCCATCAGGCGGCCGCCGTCTGGCCGCGCCGACGCTTGGGCTTCTCGGCGGCGGCCTTGGCGACGCGCTCCTGGATCTCGCCGAGCTGATCCTGGAACGCCCGCCAGCGGTCGCGTTGATCTTCGGCCAGGTCGTAGCTGATCTCGCGCATGGTCTCGGCGAGCGCGAGCTTGTCGCTGTCGTCGCCGGCCTCCGCCGCATCGAGCACGGCGACGGCGGCCGCGCGGGCGACGGCGACCGAAGCCACCATCTGGGCGATGGCCGCCGAGGCGGCCGCCGACACGGTGGTGACCCCATCGATGACCAGCTCGGCGCTACCGGCGGCGACACGCGCCTCCGCCAGCTCGGCCGGGATCTCGTCCTCGGCGAAGGCGTCGCCGTCCGCGAGGGTGACGCCCTCGACCACGGCGCCTTCGTCGAAGGTGCGGCCGTCGTGATGAAGGGCGATTTTGGTGAGACGGATGCGCATGGTCGTTAGGCCACCGCGTCCTGGAAGAAGTAGCCGCAGTCGGCCGCCGCGATCAGCTCTTTGACCTGGCTTTCGACCTGGACCCGCTGCGAGCCGCCGACGCCGATCTTCGGCTCGTCGATGATGCGGACTTGGCGCAGGCGGCCCTTGGGCACCGTCATGCCGAAGGTCATGCCGCGCTGGTTGTTGGCCCGCGGATTGACATGCAGGAAGGCCGCGTGTTTGCCCCAGGCGCGGTTGAGCACAGCGGCCTGGCCGCGCTTGGCCGTGTTCACGCGGGCCTTGCCCACGATCAGCTTGGGGATTTCCAGCGCCTCGGCCAGATCAGCCAGCAGCACCTTGCCCCGCGTCGAGGCCGAGCCGTACACGCCGGCGATCACCTTTGGGTGGATGGCCAGCTTGTTCCAGGTCGCCTGACCGAAAGTGCCCAGGTTCGGCCGCACGGTCGGAATGTCGAGCGCGTCCCACATCGCGCGGAACGGATCGCTGTTGGCGAAGTCGCTCCACTGCGAGGTGCCCGAAAGCTGGACCTTGTTACCGGCGCCATAGGTGGCGGCGTTGAAGACCAGGCCCGCGACACGGATCTCGCGATCCAGGATCATCAGGTCGGTGACGGTCTCGGTGGCGTGATTGAGCGGGTCGTAGCCTTCCGGCGCGTTGTCGACGTCGTCGTTGGGCACGAGATCCGACAGAGCGTAGTCGTCGGTCGCCGAAGGGGTCTCGGTCGCCGACAGGCTGATCGTGTTGGCTTCCGAACGGCGGCCCATCTTGGTGTCCGGAACCGTCAGCCCCTCGGCGATCGGGTAGTTCAGATAGGTGAACTCCTTCTTCGGCACGGGCGTGACGACGGGGAGCACCTGGTCGGCGATCATCTCCTCGTTCTTGTAGGCCAGCGCGATGCCGGTCCGGGTTTCGTCGATCGGGAAAGGCGTAGCAGCCATGAGCGGAGGGTCCTGAAGACTGAAAGGCTAGGTGGGGCGGGCTGGGATCAGCCGGTGATGAAGCCGAGGTCGATCTCGACATCGATGATGTCGCCGGAGACCCCGGAGACTTCGGCGAAGGCGCCGTGGCGATTGCGAACACCAGCAGCGGGCGCAGCCGCGACCCTGGCGCCGCCGGCGGCCGCCGTGAGCGGAGCGCCGCGAGCGACCGTGCCGCCCAGACGCAGCTCGGCCGACCCAGCGCGGTAGACATCGACCCGCTCGCCTTGGACGACATCCAGCTCAGCGGTGATGCCGATGATGTCGTCGGTGGCGGCGGTGGCGACGACCACGACGCCATCGGCCGAGAACTTGACGAAGGAGCGGGCCGTGATGGCGCCGCCGGCGATGTAGGTACGGGCGCGAGCGCTCTGCATTGACGATCAGTCCTTGGTTCAGCGCCCGATGCGGGCGGCGGCTTGAGAGGCGGAAAGGGTTTCACCGCGCCCAGCGGCCTTGGCCTGCTCTTCGCGGATCTGGGCGGCGATCTGTTCGGCGCTGGGCGCTTCGGCGAACCGCGCGCCTTCCGAGGGCGCGAACTCGCTGAAATGGATGGAGACACCCAGCTCGCCGAGCAGATCGCGGAACTGGTCGCGGGCCGAGGTGTCCGGATCGGCGAAGGCGACGGACGCATCCCCGTCCAGGCGGGCCAGCAGCGCCTTGGCCTGAGCGCCACGCACGGGCGACATGCGGCCTTGCGCCACGAGCTGGTCGACGAAGGCGTCGTCATCGCCGCGCGACGCCTGGCGCGCGCCTTCGGCAAAGGCGACCTGGCTGGCGGTCGTTTGAGCTTCGCGGGCCGCGATGGCGGCTTCGCGGGCCTGCAATGCGCTTTCACGATCGGCAAGCTGGCGCTCGCGCTCGGCGAAGGCCGGATCGGCCTCGTCTTGCGGAGGTTCGCCCTGGGCGACGGCGGGCGCAGCCTCGGCTTCCTCGCCAAGCGGTTCACCCTCGGCGAAGCCCGGAGCGCGATCGCTACGGTCGATATTGTCGACCGCCCAGGCCGGAACCACCTTGTCAGCCTTCTCAAGGCCGAACTCGTCGATGATCCAGTCGCGGATCCCCCGGAAGAGATCCTTGACCCAGAAGCCATCGGCCGCGCCGTCGGAGAATTCGACGCCGGCGTGGTCATCGCCCGCGCCAAAGGCGGGGGCCAGGCCCTTCACGGCCGGCGGCGTCGCGCCCAGCCAGCCGATGTGGCGCAGGTAGTAGCCGCCCGGCTTGGGATTGCCCGGATCGTTCGGCCCCCAGAGCTTGATCGAGCGGTTCTTGAAGCGGCCGGCGTCGACCATCTCGGAGAAGGCCGGATCGATCTCGTCGCTCTCGACGTAAAGCGTGTCGCCCTCGGCGATGACGGCGGCGGCCCACGCATAGGCCGGATCCTCGACCTTCGGGTGGCCGATGACGTGGGGAGCCTTGAACAGGGCCGGATCATAGGCGGCGGCGATCTGCGCCAGGTCTTCGGACGAGAAGGTGTACTTCTTGCCGTCCATGGCCGTGTGGGTGCCGGTCTTGAAGACTTCCAGGCGGGTTTTCATGGATCTCGATCGGGGCTCAGGAACGGGGTGGACAGCGCGTCCGTTGAGCCCCCAATATCGAGAGTGTCGGCGAGGCCTTCGCACCCGACAGATGTCGGGGCCTGATGATCCCCGCTCCTGGATCGCACTGACGATCCGCTACTCAGCCCTCATGACCGCCCTGGAAGGCCCTGGAACGCCGTGGAAGGCGTAGAACGCCTGATCGCGGCCATCCGGGCGCGCCTCTCGACAACGGGCCTCCCTGGGCCTAAAACTCTCTCGCGGTCCAATCCCGGCGGTTGCGGGGTCCAAACAGACCGACATGACCCCCGGCGGCGCCCCGCGCGGGGGTCTTTCATTTCCGGCTATAGACCAGCGCGCCAACCCGGAAGCCGGCGTCGGTCTGGGTCCGCTGGTCACGGGCCTTACCCCGGTTACCGGGCGGATATGCCGTCGCTCCCCACCATACGCCGTCTCGATCGTGGAAGCTCACCACGAAGGCCTCGCGACCATCGGATCCCGTGTTGATCCAGGAGACGTAGTTCCGGACGAACACCGATGAGCCATCGGCCCGGCTCTGGATCGAGTGCCAGATCTCGTCAGGGTCCTTCAGAGTTGCCGCCAGGATCTCGGCATAGGCGGCTCGGCCGGCCAGGTGCTCCTTGGCTGCAACGCTGGCGCCGGTGGCGGTGTGCCGCTCGAACATGCGCTGGCCGACCACCACCGGGACCTGGGCCGCGTCGATGAACACCTCTCCCTCGCCCTTTCCAAGCACCTTTGAAAAGGCTTCGAAGACCGCTGGAGCGTCCGCGCCGCCAAGATCGGGCCGCAGCTTGACGCCCGATGGCAGACTGCGCGCCTGGCGCACATTGGGCAGCGCGCGCGGCGTCCGCTCGCCCTGGACGTAGGGCCGCTGGCGCTCGGGCGAGGGCGGCGGGACGAAGCTGGCCAGGCGCGCCTCACCGACGTTGTAGTCAAAGCCGGGATCCACACCGACCGGGATCTCGCGCGTCTCTCCGGTGCGCTTGTTGGTCCAGGTCCGGGTGTCATAGGCGCCCACGCGCTGCAGCTCTTCCTCCGAGGTGACGGCCACGCCGACCCGCTCGGAGGTGATGAAGCATTGGCAGCCAAAGCCGTTCGGACAGAAGTGGGTTTTCCAGAAGACGTGGCCGATCGGCAGCGTGACGCCCGATAAGGCTATGTGCTCCAGGCGCGGGTTTTCGTTCGGGGTGTGGTGATAGGTCAGGTACGGCCGCGTGCTGGCCGTATCCATGAACCGCTCCCAGCGGCCAGCGGCATGCGCCATGCGCATGTTCATCCCGAAGATGGTCCCCACGCGGCGGGGCGAGCCAAGCTGGACGCGGCGCGTCTCGCCCGTGGTGGGATCATCCGCCAGTTGGCGGCCCCACCAGCCCTTCGCCTGCAGCAGCGGCGTCAGCTCCTGGATGAACTGCTGGCGGCTCTTGCCGGCCTTGATGGCCTCGACAAGGCCAGAATGGATGTCGACCAAGACGTCGCGGGTCATAGCCTTGGCGACCACGAACGAGACCAGATGCTCCTCGCGCTGGACGTCCTTCCAGTCGAATGAGAAGCGACCGCCGACCACCTTGCTTTCGAGGTAGTCGACGGCCTGGGCCGGCGGACGGCCCTTGAAGTTGATGACGCCCGTCATGCGCGGTCAGCGTCGGCCTGGGCCATCTGCGCTGAGATCGCGCCGCCAGCGCGGCCGCCGGCGCGCGCTTCGAACAGCACCCGTCCGAGGCGCTCGACGAGCTGGGCGCCGCCCGGATTTGCCAGCAGAGCGCCCAACTGGTCGGCGGCAGCCTGCAGATCGGGTTGCCCCTCTACGAAGGCGACGACCTGGTCGCGCAGCGGACGAACCACCTCTTCCCAGTCCAGAGCGTCGACATAGTCGTCGATCGCGTCGCGCGGCGGCGAGGCGTCGGCGAACGCCGGCGCGATCGGCGACGCCGGCGGCGCGGCCGCCGGCTTCTTCCGGAACTTCCAGCCAGGCCCGACCATGGCTTCGACGACGTCGTCGCTCTCCGGTTCAAGGCCCGCGTCGATGTGAGCCTTGAAGGCCTCGGCCTTGGCCTTGCTGGCCTCGGCCTGCTTTTTCTCCAGGTCGGCTTTGGCCGCCTCGTCCTCGGCGCTGGGGCGACGGACGAGCGGGATCTTGGCGCCTGGGAAGTTCCAGCTGGTCAACCACGCCGCCGGCCCGGTTTGGAAGCTCTCGCACAGCAGCTCGGCGTCGACGTCGGTGAGTTCCTCACGGACCTCCATGTGGACCTGACTTTGCGACAGGCTGGCGCCGTCGTCAGTCGTCATGGTCTGGCCCAGGATGATCTTGGCGATCGCCGCGTTCATCTGGCGCATGAAGGTGGCCTGGTCGACCGTACCGCGCGCGGCCTCGAGCAGCTCCACCAACATCCCTTCGGGGATGGCGGCGGCGCCGTCCAGGCGAAGCTGGCGGGCGACCTGAAGGGCGCTGTTCTGGACCGCCTTGTCCGACCCGGTCGGGTACTTAACGATTGTCGACGGCGCGCCGTACTTCTCCAGGGCGCGCAGCCAGAACGACAGCCCCTGCTTCTTAAAAAAGATGGGCCAGTAGAGCTGGTGGGCCAGGCCCAGGCCATAGGGGTCGTCGTCGTTGTCCGCGCCCCAGCTCGAAGTCCAGAACTTGCGGTCCGGGACGGGCTGGCCTTCGTGCATGTTGCTGAGGGTAAGCAGTCGCAGCGAGCCGTCCATCGCGTACCGGAAACGCCAAGGCAGGCGAACCTTGGGCTTGGCCAGCCAGACCTTGCCGTCGCGGTTCTCCCACATGCACTCGGCGACGGAATGGCCGTAGAAGGCGCCCCAGAGCATCTTGTCGCAGGCGCGGTCGAAAGGGATCTGCGCGAGGTTGTCGCGCAGGAAGTCCGCCGCCGCGATCGACGCGGCGTCATTGCCGCCCGGCTCGATCACCAGCGGACGCGAGGTCAGGGCCAGACGGCGCTGCTGGAAGCAGGCGTGGACCTGGTCGTCGCGCCGCAGCTCGCGGTAGACGCGGTAGTTATTCCCCAGACGATTGAGGACGGTGTCCTGCACCTCGCGCAGAGCGCCCATGAACGGGATGGTGATGTCCACGCCGCCGACGCTGACCGCCACCTCGGTGAAGTTCGGCTTGGCCGGCGGCGCATCACCCGAGGTGAGGGCCTGGTCGTTTGGAATGTCCATGTCAGAAGCCCGAGAAGTTCAGAGGTTCGGTGGGGTCGAGGAAGTCTTCGCCCTGAAACTCAACAGGTGCGCCGGTGGCGCCCGAGAGCAGAGCCTCAGGGATCACCACGCCGCCCATGCTCGCCGCACGGCAGGCCAAACCCGCCGCCCAGAACTCGTCGGCGTGGACCTCGTCGGTGGCGTTGACCAGGCTGACGCCGCCGCCTGCGGTCCCTTTGCGCTTGATGGCGCGGAAGTCAGCGCGGATCGCGGGCAGCGGCGGGATGCGGATCTTGCATTGCTCAACCCGCTCTTTCAGGGCGATGGCGAGATCCAGGCGCGCGGGGCCGGTGAAGAGGACACCGACGCAACGGGTCGTTCCGTACTTGGCCTGCTCGTCCTCGACGACTTTCTCACCCATGCCGCTCTGGTCGATCCAGTAGGCAGACATCCGGCGTTGAGCGATCAGGGCGGCGGCCGCGTCGTCCTGGACCCGGAACTTGGTGTTCTGGAAGAGGTGACGGTCGCGCAGCCAGAGCACGTCGCCCACCAGCTCATAGCCGTGCAGGACGGCGAGGTCGCGCCGACGCGCGACGTCGCGGCCCAGGTACCAAAGGCCGCCGGCGTAGAGTTCGGGCTGGCCGGCGTCCGGATGCTCGCAGGCCGCCAGATCCTGCGGGTCCAGGAACGATCCGCCGCCCTCCTTCGGGATGCAGTCCAGCTCTTCCTCGGCGTCCTCGCCATAGGTGTCCCGAATGTCCTTGATCCAGAGATCCTTGGGCAGAATGGTCCGCCCCTTGATCGAGGCGGCGAGAGCGATGCGTTCGTACAGGCCCTGCGCGATGGCCTGGTCGAAGGTGATGGTCTTGACCTTCCCCTTGCGCTTGCCGGTCCGCACATCGTCCAGCAACAAGTTGAAGGGGTTCGACGTGCCGTCGTGGGTCGATACGACCACGACCTGGCCGCCCCACATCAGCAGGGCCAGCGCCGCCTTCAGCACCTCGACCAGATCCTTGTGGAACGCCGCTTCGTCGATAATGGCCAGGCCCTGCTTGCCGCGCAGGGCGCGGGGCACGCTGGGCAGCGCCACGATCTTGAACCCGGACGCGAACCGGATGCGGAAGGCCTGCACCTTCTCGCCGTCGCCATCCAGGATCTCCTCATCGGCTTCCAAGGCCGCGATATTGAAGGCCTTCGCCCACATGGCGCAGGTGTCGATGAACTCGCGGGCCATCTCCTGGTCGTAGCCCATGTACCAGGCATTCATGCCGCCGGCCGAAGCCTGGGCCGCCGCCTTCAACACCGCGTACGCGGCGAGGCCCCAGGTCAGACCGATACGGCGGCTCTTTTCGATAACCAGCAGCGCGGTGCCGGCGAACAGATCGTCCAGGGTGCTGGACTGGTACTTGAGCAGCAGGTCGCCCTTGGGCAGGCGCTTGATCGCCTCGACCCCGCCGACCTTGTCGAAGTTCGGCTTGCCGTCCGGGTTGGTCGGCGAGAGCTTCATCCCTCGCCGCCCAGGACAGCATGTCTAAGGAGATTGATCGTGTCGGCCGTCATCCCGCGTTGCTTGCCAACGGCCTCGACCTTGGCGGCGGCCTTCTTGAGGGCTTCCTGCTCGATCTTCAGTCGGCGGTCCGTGTCGGTCTTCTGAGCAGCGCCCAGCTTCTGGACCGCGCTGGTCAGGAACATGAGCTGCTCCATGTCCAGGCTGGGACCTTCCGGGTTCAGCAGGGTGTCGCGCGCGATCTTCCAGGCGATGTTCTGAACCACCTCGATCAGCAGTTGGCCGACCTTGCCCTCGGCCGCTTCGGGGCCGAGCTGGCCGACAATCGCCGAGGCGGCCTCGCGCGCCTGGCGCACCTCGGCGGCGACTTCCTCGACGTTTTGCATGTGGCGATGCACCGACGAGCGGCCGACCTCGACCCCTCGGCCGCGAAGCCAGCTCCACAGCTCATCGACGCTGAGCTTGCCGTCCACGATCTGACGGTCGAGTTCCTCCCGCAGATCCTGCGGGAGGCGGGAGGCGAAGCCCTTCTTGCCCATATCAGAACCTCGGCGAAGGGCGCTGGACGCCGGGCACGTGAGCGCGACCGGCGGCGACATCGAGGCCCCGCTCGGTGATGTCCACGATGACCAGCTTCATCGGACCAGGCTCTTCCTGGATGACCAGGCGCTGCTCAGCCAGCCACGCCAACTCGGTGCGGACCTGGTCACGCGTCGCGGTCAGGCCGACGTCAGGAAGGATGCTGGTCAGGATGCTGTCGTTGGCCCGGTGGCCCGGCTGCGCGGCGAGAAACTTCAGGATCGCCAGCCGCACGTGGGCGGCGAAGTGGTTGCCATAGTCCATCACGTACGCTCCACGCCCTTGGCCAGGAAGAAACCCTCGATCCGCTCGATACCGGCGCCGGCGCGTTCCACCTGTTTCAGGACGGCCTTCACCTCGCCTTCCAGTCGCGCCAGGTCGGCCTTAGTCGGCAGCTTGGCGATGTCGTCGCGCAGGGCCTCGACGTCCTTCTCGGCGCGGGTCAGGCGCGTCTCGTGATCGTCGATCGCCGCCTCGGCCTCGCTATCGGCCTGCTTCAGGGCCGCGACAGCGGCGTCCACCAGCGTCCGGACCTCCGTGCTGGCGAGCTGCTTCAGAGACCAGCAGATCCAAAGGACCGCGAAGTTCAGGACCGTGAGGATGATGGGCCAGTAGGTTTTGATGGTGGCCACGCGGGGTCAGCCTTTCTTACGGAGGAGTTCGAGGCGCTCGAACGCCTCCTGGCACATCAGGCACCGCTTGGCGCCGGGGTTGGCCTGCAGGCGGTCGCTCTCGATCGGGTCACCGCAGGCGACGCAGTCTGCGAAGACGCGCACCGCAGGCGCGGCCTTGCGGCGGATCTCGGCGACGGCGCTCTCGCGCTCGGCCTGCTCGATCTCCTGGGCTTCGTCGGCGACGTCGGTCATTGCGCGCCGGCTTTGTCGCAGGCCGCACGGGTGTCGGTGACGATCGCCTCGGCCGCCTCGCCACGCGCGATCTTGGCGTCGAGATATGCGCCGCCGGCGGCGTTGTGACGGATCACCGCGCCGGGCGCTGGCGAGGGCGCGGCCGGCAGCGGCCGGCGCAAGTCGGCAGGACAAACCAGACGCACGGTTTCCCGCTGCTCGATCAGCGGGTCAGGGGCGATCGCTGGCGGTGGCCCATCGTGCGCGCAAGCAGTCAGCGTCGCAGACGACAAGGCCATCGCCGTCGCGAGGCGCAGCTTGAACGGCAGCAACAGCACGGGCTTTCCTTTCGGCAAGAGTGGCGGCCGAGGCCGAGGCGCGGGCGATCGCCGCGTCCTGGCCCAGGCGTTCGTTGGTGAGGTCGGAGGTCAGCCGCGCGGCTTCGCGGCGGGCGATGTCGCGCTCGGCCTGGACGGTCTTGACCGGGGCCGAGCAGGCGGCGGCCACGGCGTAGCTGTTCTCTGGGCGGGCGCTGAGGGCGGCGTCACAGGCGCTGGCGCGTGCGGCGACCAGGTGGGCGTCGGCGATCGCAGCGGGACAGGCCTTGGCGACGCGCTCGGGCGAACCTTCCGAACCCAGCGCCCTGACGCATGCTCGCAAGGTCGCCGCGTCACGTGCGCCGTTCACCACAGCCCAGCCAGCGCCGACGACCGACAGGGTGACAAGCACGCCCGCAAGGATCGAAACGTACCTCATGAGCCACCTTCCGGCGGGGCGGCGCCCGCGCGCGCGGCGGCGGTCACGCGGGCGATGTCGGTGGCGGTGGCGCCGGCCAGATAGAGCAAGCCGACGATGACCTGGGCGCCGACGATCGCGAGGCCAATCCACATCAGCGGAGAGCCGGCGGACGCGGCGGCGGTCGGTAGCTTGACGATGATCGCCGCCAGCAACAGCGAGTAGATGACCGACTGGCCGTAGCTGTAGACGCGCCGCCAGGTCCAACGGACCTCGGGGTTGATGACGGCCTTATCCGACACGGCCCAGCTCCTTCGCGCGGTTGAGCCAGCCGCCCAGGAAGCCTTCCAGCCGGCCGTTGTTGCGGACGATCGCGCGATAGTGGCTGGCCGCTTCGTTGCGGAACTCGGTCAGGAGCGGACCCGTCCGAAGCGCCAGATCGACGCGGCGACGGGTCTCACGCCCCAGCACGCCATCCGTGGCCAGCGGCGGCGGACCAAAGCGGTTCACGGCCCGCTGGAGCACGCGGGTCGCTGAGCGGGTGCCCGCGTTCACCCCAAAGTCGAACACCGCCGCGTCCAGCGGGCGCGGAAGGTTCCAGAAGCCCGTCTCGATGAAGAACAGACGCAGATACAGCGCCTCGGCGTTGGCGGGGGTGAGCAGCTTAATGTCCAGCGCGTCGATCTTGCCGTCGCGGTTCAGGTCGAAGTCGGCGAGCCCATCGGTATTGGCGTCGATCCGCCCCTCGATCACCAGGAAGCGCAGGCTGATCCCGTACTTGGTCGCGCCGCCCGGATCCTTGGGGTGGTTGACGTAGCCGCCTTCAGTCTTGAGCAGGCGCGCGAAGATCGCGGCCCAGCGCTGCTCGTGGTCGACCGTCCACCCTTCAGGACGGGTGACGGATGCAGGATCAGCGGCGTTCATGGTCGCGAAAGGCCCCGGAAAATGCCGGTCTTGCGGACCGGCCTCTGTTCGGGCCAATGTCGCTGGAGCCACGCAGCAAATAGCCCCCGACAGATGTCGGGGGCTATTGCGTTTCGGGCCTATCGAAGAGCGGTAGCTGGGGCTCTGGATCCTCGCGCTCGCGCCGCCTCAGGCGCTCGATCGTCCGCAGATGGACGTCCACGGCCAGGGCCACTTTCGACGACGGCACGCCCTGCTGCAGCATGAGCCTGGCCTTGGCCCGGCGCGCCTTCTGGCCGCGCAGGTTGGCCATGGGGATCGTGTACTCGATCGAGCCCAGCAGCTCGGCGATGCGGACCGCCGCCTCATCGCCGACGATCTGGGCCAGAGCGCCGCCGGCCTTGCCCGAGATCTTCATGGCGGTGCCGCCACGGGCGCGCGCCAGCTTCAGCGCCGCATCCAGGCCGGCGACGTCCGCGATCTCTCCCAGGATGCCCGGCAGGCGGCTCAATGTTGAACTCCCAGGCGCTTGCGGGCGGCGACGTAGGCCGCCAGCTCGGCGTGGGTCGCGCGGACCAGGGCGGCCTCATGCGCCAGGGTCTTTGCCCGGCGGCGCTTGATGACCGCTTCGACGGCCTCCTCGCGCTCACGGCGCGCCGCATCGATGGCCGCCTGGGCCTCGACCAGCTCGGCGTGGGCGAAGAGGTCGTCAGCCACGGCGCGCCTCCCAGATGCGGACGGCGTAGGCGGCGATCGCCGCGTCCAGGGCGGCGTCCGACATGGCGGCGGCGCTGAACCGCTCGCCCAGGCGCTTGGCCTGAGCCCACGCCAGCCGCACCTTCAGGATCCGGATCTGCAGCTTCTTCTCGACGCCGGCCAGATCGTGGCTCCAGCCTTCCTTCTCGGCCATGGCCTTGAGCGCCTCGACCAGCTTGTAGCCCAGGCCTTGATCCATCCACTGCATGCGCTCAACGCCGAGCTGGCGCTTCGCGAATGCTTCCAGGGCCTGTTCAGACGGGTTCTCGACGACGCCCAGCTGGTGCAGCGAGATCCACATGGCGCGGGCCTTCTTGGCCACCGGGTGGTCGGCTGCGCGGCGTCGATCGAGAACGGGCGCCGTACCCGACTTCCCGCCGGCGATGGCGTTGGGCACGAAGCCTTGGGCGCGGAAGTGGGCGACGAGGGTCTCCAGCTCGCCGACGCTGCACTCGGCCGAGCTACGGCGGCCAGTGATCCGCTCCAGGATGTCGCGGTAGGTGTCATCGTCCAGCCGCAAGTCCTTCTTGGCCAGGTGGACCTTGGCCAGCAGGGCGCGGCGGCCGTTGTCGCTCTTGAAGGCGCGGGCGGCGGTCATGAGCGCACCGCCTTGGCGCGGATCCGCGCGGTGGCGGCGTCCAGGTACGCGTCCCACTCGACAGCGAAGCCCTCGATATAGGGCAGGTTCCAGCCAGCGCGCGGCTCCCGGAAATCCTTGCCGAAGTGCGCCCGCAGCATTGCCTCGCGGGTGTCTTCGCCCAGGACGCGCGCCGTCGCGTAGGCGACCAGCAGGTGACGGCCCATGCCGTGAACCTCGCCGTCTAGCAGCTCCACGGCGCGAGCGATGCGGTCGGCAAACGTCTCCCCGACACGGCGGCTCTTCTCGGCGACGAGGGCGGTCATTGGTCGCCAGCCTTGGCGAACGTATCGCCCCAAACGATCAAGACGCCCGAGAACAGCTCAACATCCGGATGGGTCTGCGCCCACCAGCGGCCCATGAACTCCCACGGCTGCAGACCATGGCGAGCGCCAAACCCGTCACGGATCGCGAAGGTGTTGAGATCGTCGTCGGCGAACAGCTCGATGCTGTCGTCCAGGACGACGCGGTTCTGATCAAAGTCCAGAATCACTTGGCGCGCCTCAAGGCAGCTCGCCAGACCCAGTCGCACCGGGTGAAAGCGCGGTCCCGTGTAGAGCTGCAGCGCCTCGCCGGGGCGGGCATGACGTTTCCGGTCGCGGCGGATGGTCTGCTGCTTGGTCTTGGCCTCGATCAGAGGAACGAAGCTGGATTTGAAGTTGTAGGCGACCATCAGCGCTGGCCCTGAAAGGCTTGCCAGCGGGCCTTGCGGCGGCGAGAGCGGCGGATCCGCATCTCGGGGGCCAGCACAGTGGCGACAGTGAAAGGGTTGTGCTCGCCGAAGACGAGCTGGTGATCGGCGGCGCGGACGGACGGCGCCTTCATCGCCATGGCGATGATCACCGTGTCGCTCAGCATCGAGCGGCGGATCTGCTCGACCGGCAGACCCAGGACACGCTCGATGTAGCGCAGCAGGGCATGATCGGAGACGCGGGCGCGTTTGCGGATCTCGGTGATGTCGATCGAACGGCCTTGGAAGTCGGTTCGACGGGTCACGCGCGGGCCTCCATGGCGGATAGCTGGGCGCGGAGAGACGCAAGGCGGGCCTCGGTCTGCAGGATCCGCGCGCGAATGGTGGATGGGCGATAGCGATAGGCGGCCGCCGGCGTGCGCGTGGCGGGCAGGGTTTCCACCTGAAGCTCGGCAAGGATCTTCGCCAGCAGCGCCAGCGTGGCCCCGTCTTTGGCCGCCAGGCGGGCGTCGGCTTTGAGCGCGGCGGCCTGCGTGGTCGCGCGATCGCGGCCGCCCCAGATACGGCCGATCAGCGGCCAGCTCGCGCCGGTGAGGCGGGACGCGACCAGCAGGCCGAGCTGTCGGGCGGCCGAGATGTTCCGCGTCTTGCTGAGGCTCAGCAGGTCGTCGGCGCAGATCCCGCTGGCCGTAGCCGTCGCCCTGATCACGTCCCGCACGTACATTATGCGGCTCCCACGCTCAGCGAGACACCGGCGGCGCCGGCCTGCTGGAGTAGGGCCTGCTCAGCCTGCTCCAGCTCGGCGCGCAGCACCCGAGACGCCTCGACCGTCAACGCCGCGCCGATCGTAGGGACGCAGATGATCACATAGCCCTCAGCACGGCCGGACAAGCCGACGCCCAGGCAGGGTTCCACAGACACGATGTCGCTCATGCGGCGGCCCTCGCGGTGCGCGCCTTGTCCTCAGCCATGGCCTGGGCGGCGTCTTCCAGCACCGGCCATTCGGCGTCGGTGATCGGCGGCACGTCGGTCTCAGCCGACAGCCACCGCTCCACGATCTGGTCGCAGAGCTGGCGCTCGAAGGCCGAGAGCACGTCGCTGTGGTTCGGCAGAAGCTGGGCGACCAGCTTCACCGTGAACTCACGTTCGGGGGTGAGGCGGACGTACATCAGCCGATCCCCCTGCAGGGATGCGCGGCGCGGTGGGATGCCAGGGTCCGCTGAATGGCATCGCCCAGATGCTGGACCACGCCATCCTGCACCTCACGGCAGTCCGCATCGGCGACGACCGACGAAACGAAAGCCGAGGCGAAGGCGCTGATGACGTCCAGGTTAGTGACGGAGAGGCTGTCAGAAGCCGCTCTACATACGGCCTGGAGCGCGACGCTGAGAGCGGCTTGGCCTAGGGCCTCGTCGGGGACGGGCATGTTCTGGACCATCACCATGGACGCTTCGAGAAGCGGAGACGCCTTTGCGCCGATGAAGTCGGAGGGCGCGCTGCCCGCATACATCACGGTCATCACGCCCTCGCCGCGTCGAGGCTGACCGAGGTCCAGGCGTCGTCGACCGAGGCCCGGTGATAGATGCGGACATAACGCTTGGTGCCCTTGACCTCGATCGCGTCACGCACCGCGTCCATGGCCCGGCGCCAGCGCTCGTCGGCGATCTCCCAGCGCAGCAGTTGCAGAAGGGCCGCGCGGTTGGAGAGCCCGCCGTTCTCGATGTTGAAGGCCCGCGTCACCAGGCCCTTGAGAACGTCGTCGGCGTTTCGGGCCAGGTCGGCCAGAACCTCGTCGACCAGGGCCTTGGCCTGCTCCAGAGACGGGCCAAAGTCGATGATCTTGGCGCGGCTCACCTCGACCTTCATGAGTTGGTCGAAGGTGGTGAAGGTCAGGTTTCCGGCCTTGCCGCCGCGCTTGACGCCATAGTTTTGGTCCAGAAGCTCGACCAGGTTGTCGGCGTCGTTGAAGGTGTGCTGAACGAAGCGCGCGATGGTCTCCGAAAGCGGCAGGGCGAAGCCCAGGATCTTGCGGACCAGCTCGTCCTGAAGCTTGTCCTGGGCGCGGATGTTGGCGACCGGCATCAAGCTGCCGTCGCTGGCGCGCATGTAGTCACCGCCGTCAAAGCGGATCACGCCGTCCGACACGGGCCGGAACAGCGGGTGGACCTCGGTCGCGGTTTCCGCGTCGGCGAGGGCGTGGGCGTCAGTAAAAGCGTTCATTGGAAACCGTCCTGAGGAGAGAGCCGGCGACGGGCCGGCGGGTTGTTGGGGGAGAAGGCGGCGGCGACGCCGGCCCACTTTTGACGTTCGCGGCACTCGGCCGGGTCGAAGCGGTGGCGAACGGTGGGCGTCGGGAAGAGCGCGGCCAGGAGGCGACGGAGCCAGGTCATGGCTCACGCCCTTCGGCTTCGGCGATGGCAGAACGCAGCCCTTTGAGCAGCAAGCCGAGGTCATCCTGCAGCTCATCGCCTTCAAAGCCCGCGATGAACCTCTCGGCCTCCTGCGCCCAAATCAGCAGCTTGGGCGAAGCCGTGAACAGGCGCGCGTTGGCGAGCTGCTCCTCGGCCGGGTGATCACCGGTGGCGTAGGCCAGCGCGCCGATGCTGTCGCCCATGGCGTCGTAGATGACGTAGCCGACTGGCGGCGGGTTTCCGCCTCGAAGCTGGAACGGCGCGGGGCTGTGTGCGGGCTCAGCCACGGGCGCCTCCCGCGATCGAGTAGAGGCGCGCGCGGGTCGGGTCGGGGCTCTCGTCGACCAGGTCGTCGAGTTCCTTGAACGCCGCGACGATGCGGTCGATGGCGCGCTCCAGATCGGCCTGGCTCAGGTTCTGATAGCGCAGCCGGGTCTTGAGCTGGTCGGCGGCCCGGCGGCCTTCGCGAACCACAGTCAGGTCCATGGTCGAGGTGTGTTTCAGCAGCATGGTGCTTCTCCTCAGAGCCAGATGCCGTAGAGCTGGTGGAAGGCGCCGCGCAGGTGTTCCGCTTCCAGCGGCTGGCCGTTGGCCATGGTCACCATCAGGGCGTTCTTGAAGGCCTTGCTGACGTTGCGGAGCCCACCGGCCTTAGCCGCCATGTCCTGGCAAAGCTGCAGGGCGTCGGTCGTCAGGTGCTCGCCGTTCGCATTGGCCCAGGCCCACGCGAGTGTCGCCACGTCCCGCTGGTCTGGAGCCAGGATCACCCGCCGCTGACCGATGCGGCTCGACATCTGGGCAAACTGCGGCTTGGTGCTGCCCGTGCCGATCTTGTCGTTCATCATCGGGTTGCTGAGCAGCACGATGCCCACTGGCTTGCCCATGCGCTCGGTGGCGTCGTTGATCGCGCGGATCTGGTTGAGCGCCTTCTCCGAGAGGATGTTGGCCTCGTCGATGATGATGACGCCCGGCGCCTCCAGCGCCTCATCCACCACCATCCTCCGCAACTGGGCGGGCGAGCCGGTAATGTTCTTCTTGCCCATGGCCGACAGGATTTCGAGCAGCATGGGCTGGACGCCATGGGTGGACTCGTCGATGGCGACGTACCAGGCCCGAGGGGTCGACGAGGCGTAGCGCAGCGCCGTGGTGGTCTTGCTCAAGCCCGGCGGGCTGATGACCGAGACGATATCGCCGGACACCCGCGCCTGGTCCATGAGAGCGAGCAGCAGTTGACTGGCCTGGAGAGCCTGAAACTCAGGGATCACAGGCGTGCGGGCGCTTACCACTGCGGCGCGGTCGCGCGCGTCCAGCCACTTCTTCAGGGTCAGGGCTGGCTTGTTGTTATCGCCTTCGTACTTGGCCGACAGATACGAGCTGATGATGCTGTCTGCGATGCCGGTCTGACGAGCAAGGTCAGCCTGTTTCAGTTTCGGCGGGCCGGCGAGGGCTAGCCGCACTTCGGCGCGGATCTCGTCATGCTCTTCGTCGGTGAAGGTCGTTTTGGAGGGGTGGATCATTGTGTTAGCCTTGGGGTCCTTCGTGGGTTGCTAGGTCTGCGGGGACGTCGGCTCGTCGGGGTGGCAGCCCCGGCGGGCCGTTTTCATGAGCCGCCGTTGAACTTGGCGATGAGCACCTGATCGGCGGCGGCCGTGAAATCGGATTGGGTGGTAGGCTTGCGCGGCACGCGGAACTCCGCCCTGACCACGTTGACAGCGTCGGCCGGGATCTCGACGGGCTTGGGCGGTGCGACCGCGTCGATCTGGGCGGCTACGTCGTCGAGGCCCACGCGCACCAAGGCGTCCCTGGCGTCGCGGATCCGGCGCATCTGCTTGCGGCGCTCGCCGGTGATCTTCTTGGCCGTGACGACGCTGTTGAAGTCGCCCTCCAGATGGCGCTCGACCTGCAGCAGGAACCGGCCGTCCAGAGAGTAGAGGTAGATGTCCTTCGACAGATCGTCCGGATCGAACCGGGCGATGACCTTCTGGCGCTTCAGGTCCGCCAGTTCCGGGCTCCAGTAGCGGTTGCCCAGGATCGTCACCGCGCCCGAGGCCGGATCCATGCCGCGCGGCTCGGAGGCCAGCATGCAGTAGCGGAGCTGCTCGGCGGTCACGCGCCGCGGCGCATGCGCGGCGACCCCTTCCAGATACACTTGGCGGAACGATCGCCCGTTCATGCCCGTGCCCGAGCGGCCCAGCTGGTCGCGGTAGAACTCCAGCTCCTGGCGCACGATCCGCTCGAACTCGGCGATCGGGATGGCCTTCGAGCGATGGTTCTCCGGCTTGGAGATCGCGTTGTGGCCGGTGTAGGCGCCCGCGAAGCGCGGGTCCTTGGCGACATCGTGCGCCCAGTCGCGGAACATGCGCTCGACGGGCTTGGCCTGGCCCCAGTAGGGCGTCGCCGAGATGGCTTCCACGCCCAGGATCTTCAGCAGGCCGGCTGGCTCTTCCTCGACCGACTTGGGGCCGCGCATCCGGTGGATGCCGCCCTGGATCTGCTTGGCCTGGTTCTCCGAGCCGTTGTCCATGATCAGGCGCTCGACCAGGCCGAACTCCCGGAAGGTGTCGCCCAGCGCCAGGCGGACGATGTCGCTGTTGAGGGTGCGGTCGAACCGCACGCCCAGCGGCATGCCCGACGCGATGTCCTGGACCGCCAGGCTGTAGGGGCGGCCGCGCGTGCCATCCTCCCACTCGACCTGCACATCCCAAAGGTGGCCGTCGAGATTGGCCACCGCGTGCGGATAGAGCCCTTCCTTGGAGCGGGCCGCGTAGGCGTAGGTATGGCGCGCGGCCTTGGGGCCTTCGCGCGACAGCACGATGACCGGCTCGGGCACCTCGGCGACCAGGCGGCGCTCGAACGACTTGGCGCTGGGCAGGGTCCAGCCGTTGACCGAGGCCAGCTTCTGCAGGTCGCGGTAGCACCGCGCGTGCGTCGGCTTCTCTTGACGGAGGTAGAGGGTCTTGTAGGCCTCCCAGGCGGCGGCCGGGCACTCCGCGCGAGCGCTGCGCCCGGCGTAGCGCGGGGCCAGGTACATCGCGCGGTCCTGGACCTCGACGCCGGCGATCATCCCGAACCACTCGTGCAGGGTCCGTTCGGAGACCTCAGGCTTGGCGCCGGTGGCGTTAGCCAGGCGCACCGCCTCCTCCACGGTCGCCTTGATCGCGCCGGTCTTGCTCATGCCCGCGCGGTGCAGTTGCTCCACGCGCTGGATGAAACCCAGGCGGCGCACCGCCTCGGCCTTCAGGCTCTGCGGCAGGCGCTCATAGCGCAGCAGGGTGCTCTCGCGGTCCGCCAGCTCGGCCTTGGCGGGGCGCACGCTGGCCAGTTGCTTGCGGGCGGCCTCAGGCAGCAGGCTGACGTGGTACTCCAGGCCGCCGCCGCGCCCGGCGCGCTTGCGGCTCGCCGCCGCGCCGCTGGCGTCGCGATAGCTGGCCCAGCCCTCGCGTTTCGCGATGAGCAGGACACCGGCCTTCGTAGTCGCAAGGCCCGGCAGGGCCAGCTCGGCAAGCTCCGCCGCGCTGAACCATTCCTGAGCCGTGATGCTGGCGCGAGGGCTCATCGGCGGGCTCCACGGCTGATTTCGAGGGGGGCGCGGGCGCGAAGCTGGCGCGCCTCTTCCAGCAGCGCCTTGGCGCGCTTCTCGGCCAGGCTGGCCTGGGCGTGCAGCGCCTCTTCGCCCATCAAGAGCGTGAGGCCTTCGCCGTCCAGGTAGACGCTCCAGAGCCAAAGGCATCCAGTCGCCCGGACGAACGCCTTGAAGCGCACCGCGCTGATCGTGTGGGTCTCGCGCGCCTGGCTCGTATAGGCGTCGATCATGCCCTTGGAGACGTCCTGGCCCAGGATCTCCGACATGCGGCTGGCGACCTCGTGCCGGTCGCGACCGCCTTCGCGGGCCTCGTCCAGCGCACGTGACATGGCCTGCGCCAGCTTGGCGTTGAAATCGAGCGCAGACCCCAGCTCGCGCGGCGTTTCCACTGGGAAGAGCTGGGCGTGCTGGAACAGGTCCAGGGTCTGTTCGTCGCGGGTGCGCTTAGCCATTGTGCGCCCCGCCGAACTGGAGGGGTGACATGGACGAGTACGACGCAGCCACCGCGAACCAGCATTTCCTGGCGTTCATCATCGCCCGGCTGGTCGCCAGGGGAGCGTTGACGGCGCTGGATGTCTCAGACGCGATTGAGAGCGAGCGGCGGATCATTGAGAGCCTCCGTCGCGAGGGACCTGATCCGA
This sequence comes from Caulobacter sp. SL161, assembly GCF_026672375.1. Lineage (GTDB taxonomy): Bacteria > Pseudomonadota > Alphaproteobacteria > Caulobacterales > Caulobacteraceae > Caulobacter. Next base: position 2,887,205 of record NZ_JAPPRA010000001.1, on the reverse strand, counting down.
GGCTTCTGGCGAACGCTTCAGACGCGCTTGCAGAACTGCTCGCTGATAGCTTTCGCGGGCACGGGCTGTCCGCGCTGCCATTCTCTCGATGGTCTCTTGATCCAGCGGACCCATGCTGGCCGGCGCTTCCGGATAACGACCCTTAGCCATCGGCCCGCTCCATCACGGTCCAGGCGCCCGGCAGCTTCTCGCCAGACAGCTTGTGCAGGATCGCCTCGCGATGGGTCGGCGGCGCCTTCTTCCAGATCGCCATGAAGGCCGCGACGGTCTCGTCTACCGGGCGCGGCGCAGGCGCGGGGGCCGGCGTCTTGCCGGTGGCGATCACCAGGGCGTCGGGAAAGGTCTTGGCCTGCTCGCTGATCAGCGCCTCGGCGGCGCGAAGCTGCTCGGCCTTGTCGGGCACCGCCGCGAGCTGGCGCAGCAGGCCTTCGTTCTTGGCGAGTTTGGTGCCGGCGACCTTGGCCAAGGTCAGGCTGGAGAGACCGCGCGCGATCAGGAGCGCGTTGCGGATGGTGCGCTCTGAGATCCCCAGCTCCTCGGCGGTTTCAACGCCGAAGCCCATGGTCGGGGGAACTGCATCCAGAAATTCGGCAAACTTTGCCGAATTTTGTGGGCGACCACGCTTTGGCGCAGCGCTGGCGTCATCCGCTTCAGCCTTGATGACCCGCTCCGGATGCAGCCGACCCCAGACCTGCAGGCGCACATCCACGAAGATGGCGCGTTCCAGGGGCGTAAGCCCCTTGCTGATCAGGTTCTCGTCCACCTCGATCAGGCGGGCTTCGTCGTCGGTCAGTTGGCGCACGTCGGCGCGAATGGTCGGCCAGCCCTCGGCGATCGCCGCCTCAAGGCGGTGCAGGCCCGCGACCAGGATGAACCAGCCCGGCTGATCGGGCGCGGGGCGCACCAGGATCGGCGAGATCTGGCCACTCTCCCGCATCGAGACGCGCTTGGCCTCGACGGCGGCCGGATCGGCCGCACGCAGACGATCACCTTTGATGATTCGTTCGACCGGGATCGAGCGGTCGGTTGGCGTCGGCTCCACGCTCGCAACGCGCGAGAAGGCCAGATCGCTCGGCTGCGCGTTGTCCGCTTTGGCGGACTTTTTGGTTTCCCCTGCGGACATGTCTAGGCCGCCCGCGAGTTTTGACCGTGCGCCTGATCACGATCGTGATAATTTTCGACACGAACGTTACGGTAACGGCGGCCTTCCGCATCCCATCGGTCCGGCCACAACTCATGGAGGGGCACACCCAGAAGGCGTGAGATCGCCATTTCGGCATTCGGCAGCGACCTGATGAGAGCCGCGCGGCAAGCGCTGCTGTGCAGGCCGTTCTCCAGAGCCAAGCCTGTCAGGGTTTTTCCGCGCTTAGTCACCTCCGCTCGGATGTCGGCTGGGTGCCACCCTTTTGGCTTGGTCTTGGAGGTGCGGGCCATATCGCTAATCCGAATGTAAAACACGAACGTGCTGATATACAGCACAATCGTGCTTGGCACACAAGCGCCCTCCAGTGCTGCGCGCATGGAAGAACACGCACATACTGATTTCGACTACGCGGGCTTCGGTCAGAGGCTCTCCGAGGCCATCTCACCAGAGAAGCCAAACGCGTTCTCGATAAGGACCGGCGTTCCGCAGGCCACGCTGTCGAAGTACCTGAGGGGGGCTGGAACAGCGCCTCGGCTCGATATTGCTGCGCATCTTGCGCGCGCCGCTGGCGTGACGCTGGAGTGGCTATGTTGGGGACAGGGCGACGGCCCGCAGGACGCTCATCTAATCAAGGTGCCGCGATATGCCGTCGAGCTGGCGGCTGGCGATGGTCGATGGAACGAAGCTCGTCAGTGGGTGGAGGATGTTCCTTTCACCCCTGAATTCTTCCGGAAAACCTTGAACAGGAGCAGTGCGAGCGGGCTCTCAATTCTGGAAGCTCGCGGCGACAGCATGTTTCCGACTATCCACGACGGAGCCATGGTGCTTGTCGATGAAGGCCAGCAGCGGATCGCGGACGGTATCTTCGCCTTTGTCCTGGACGGTGACGCGCGCCTAAAGCGCTTCCGCCGCTCGATGTCAGGCCTGACGATCATCTCCGACAACCCCGCCTATCCGGCGGAAGAGATTGACAGCTCACAGTTGAGCGCGCTTCAAATCATCGGACAGGTGCTGTGGGTTAGCCAGGCGCTTTAAGAATTGAGGGGGTCTTATGAAACGGCTGGTCAGCATCAGTTCGGCATTGCTAGTCGCGATCCCATCCCTTTCGGTGGCGGGCCAGTCCAGCCAACCAACCGCTGCGGATTCAGACCGCCAATCTGCGCAGATGGCGGAGCTGTTCGCAGGGCAGCCATCTGCGCCGTCATCTGCGCCGAGCGCACCAGTAGAGACTGGTTACACGCCGTTAGTGAAGGCTTGGCTTAACAACTATCTTCGTGATCCGTACTCGGCAGTCATCACTGAAGTTAGAGGTCCCCGCCAAACGTCATTCAAGTCAGATGTGTGGACTAAGATCAACGGAACAGCTGTCTGCTACGATATCAATGCGAAGAATGCTTATGGCGGCTTTACTGGCGTAAAGCGACATCTCTTTGTTTTTGAGTATGGTCGGGTCGCCTATCACATCTCAACAGGCGATGCTCGTGAGAATAGCTTGGCACCGATGCTCGTCAGCAGTGAGTGCGATCGACCTGCAGGTGGCTGACCCGTTTACAGTTTGGATGCGCAAAAAGGGCCGCCAAGTGCGGCCCTTTTTCTTTTTAAATCAGCGCCTTGACGGAACTGTAAAGCCAAATCGAAACCGTAAAGGCCAGTTGACGGTTCGCTTTACAGTTCCAGCGGCCGCCTGAACGGTTCATCAGCCGCCGCACACAGCCCCGCGAAAGCGCCTTTCAAGAGCGTTCAAGGCCCGCGCCATAAGGGTTTCAGCGATGTGTCGAGGAACCCTTCCAGAAGGCCGCTGGAACGTATATCGACGAGTGCGAAACTGACTGTCTAATTCGGCCAGTCAGGCCCGTTTTGGCCCTTTTCGAGAGACAATCGCCGCCGGCCGATTTTTTCGGCCTCACCCGCCCCAAAGCCCCGCCGCACAAGGCTTTGTCCCGTGTCATCCCGTTTGGTCCCGGCCCATCCCGGTCACTGCGGATCTAAGTGTCTAGCCACAGCCGGCGCGCCGGCAGGGCGGCGGCTTTGAAACCCCCTCCCGACCGCTTCGCGGCCGCCCTCTCCCTCTGGGAGAGGGGATTGACGGGCGTGAACGCTCGGAATTGGCGAAGCTGATCCCAACGAAATCAATTACTTCTCACTTCTAGGCCCAAACTTATCCTCCGCGCTGGAACCACCCCCATAATCATAGCCATCCCCGCCGCGGGGGAGGGCGTTTGGATCCGGCCCAACGGTCTGCTTGCAGACCGGTCTCTCGCAAGGAGTCACGGCGGCGGGGCTAGGTTGAGCGGGGCCGCGTGGTCTCGAAGCGGTTTCGACCGGGGTCTGTTCGTTGGATAGATCCGGGATCTCGGAAGGAACCGTGGAGGGGCGAGCGCGGAGCGACAGGGCGGTGATCGTATAAGCCGCCTATCGTGGATCGTCGGGCTGGACACGGATGTAGCCGCTCCAGTTGGTCCGCGCCCGTCCGGGGGCTCCTGGGGTCCCGAGCTGAAAGACGCTCACGCCCCCCATCCTCACGGGCAAGAACAACCTGGCGGAGCGGACAGTCGAGCCGAAACGCAAACAACACTCACGGTCCTCCGGGTTCGCCCGGCCGCTCCGTCGCCTCCCCAACACCTTCAGCGGTCACGCCGCGTGAAGCGGCGGACGCGCGCCCCAAAATCCTCCCCCAAGCGGGGGAGGGGTCGGCTCGAAGAGACGACGGAGGGGGAAGAGGCCGGTTCAGCAGCACTTCCCCCTCCGGCGCTTCGCGCCACCTCCCCCGCTTGGGGGAGGATTTTGGGGCACACAACCCTTCGCCATCGCGGGGAAGGGATCAGCGAGACGGAAAGCGTATGCCCTTAAACCGGCGCCTCGGCGTCCTCGACCGGCCCGAAGATCTTGGCGAAGCTCGAGCGCAGCGCCGCGTCCGCATCATCCATGGCGACCGGCAGGCCGAGGTCCACCAGGCTGGTGACGCCGTGCTCGGTCTGGCCGCAGGGCACGATGCCCGAGAAGTGCGACAGGTCGGGCTCCACGTTCAGGCTGATCCCGTGGAAGCTGACCCAGCGCCGCAGCTTCACCCCGATGGCGGCGATCTTGTCCTCGCGGCTCCAGCCGGCGCCCCTGCGCTCGACCCAGACGCCGACACGCCCCTCACGCAGTTCGCCCGTGACGTTGAAGGCGGCCAGGGCGTCGATGATCCAGGCCTCCAGGGCGGCCACGAAGGCGCGGACGTCGCGGCCGCGCTGGGTCAGGTCCAGCATCACATAGGCCACGCGCTGGCCGGGGCCGTGATAGGTGAACTGGCCGCCGCGCCCGCTCTCGAACACCGGGAAACGGTCGGGCTGAATCAGGTCGCCGGACTTGGCCGAGACCCCGGCCGTGTAGAGCGGCGGATGCTCCAAAAGCCAGATCAACTCGCCCGCCGTTCCGTCCGCGATGGCCGCCGCGCGGGCCTCCATGGCGGCAACGGCTGCCGGGTAGGGGACGGGCTGGGTCGAAACCGCCCACCCCACGGGCGCGGCGTCATCGCGCCCCATGCGTGGAAGGCCAGTGTTTTCGGGGTTTAACGGGAGCGAAAGCATGCGGCCTTATTCTTGCAATCCTGGACGCCGCGACCAGTCAGGTCGTGCGTGTCAGTTCAAGGGTCTTACTTCGTGAGCCAGGTCAACGCCGTCAATGTCGAGATCTCGGTCCTCCTAGGTCGCTCGATCCTGCCGATGCAGCAGCTTCTGCGCATGGGCCGTGGCGCGGTGATTCCGCTGGACGCCAAGACCCATGACGAGGTCTGGATTCTGGCCAACAACCACCCGATCGCCCGCGGCGAAATCCAGATCAGCGACGACCGGATCGCTATCCAGGTGACCCGCGCGGCTGACGTCTACGACTACATGGCCGGCGGCAGCTGATCCGTCGCGGGGTTGAGTTCGACATTCTCGAACTTCCGGCTTCCCAAAGCCGATTCAGTTTGCTACCAGCCGCCCCTCACCACGAGCGGTCGTGGCGGAATTGGTAGACGCGCAGCGTTGAGGTCGCTGTGGGGCAACCCGTGGAAGTTCGAGTCTTCTCGACCGCACCAAGGTGAACTTGAATAGAGCGTCCCGGCGAATTCGGTTTCCGACTCGTCTGGGGCGCTCTAATCGTTTCTGGCCCTGACTTCGCTTCAGGGTCGCTTGATCGGACCAGCCCAACGAACCCACGCGCTCTGAGAGCTCAGGAGGCCCCCATGACCCGGGACACCGCCGAACTGAACGACGACGTGCTGGACGACATCCCGCTGGCCCAGACCCCGCCGCCTAAGTCCGAGACGCCCGAGGAGCTCGAAGACCTCGCGCTCGGCGACGACTACGCGCTCAATCCCGACTATGTGGCGATGGTGATCGACGCCGCCGACCGCGGCGACGCCAAGCGCCTGAGCGAGTTGGTCACGGCGCTGGACCCGGCCGACGTCGCCGACCTGATGGGCTTTCTGACCGCCGACTATCGCGAGGAGGTCATTCCGCTCCTCGACCCCGAGGCGCTGGGCGAGATCATTTCCGAGCTGGAGGACAACATCCGCGAGGAAGTGCTGGAGGCCACCCCGTCGGTGACCCTGGCCCGGGCCCTCGAGGAGCTGGACACCGACGACGCCGCCGACGTCATCGACGACCTGGACGACACCAAGCGCTTCCAGGTGCTGGCCGCCATGGGCGAGACCGATCGCGCCGCCATCGAGACGACCCTGTCCTACGAGGACGAGACCGCCGGCCGCCTGATGCAGCGCGAGTTCCTGGCTGCGCCGGAATTCTGGACCGTCGGCCAGACGATCGACCATGTCCGCGAGGCCGGCGATTCGCTGCCCGAACTGTTCTTCGACGTCTATGTCGTCGACCCGACCTTCAAGCCGGTCGGGGCCATTCCGATCAGCATCCTGCTGCGCAGCCGCCGCCAGACGCCGCTGGCCGAGCTGATGGAAGCGGTCACCGAAATCCCGGTCGAGATGGACCAGGAAGAGGTCGCCTATATCTTCGACAAGTACCACCTGATCAGCGCGCCGGTGATCGAGCCGGGCGGGCGCCTGGTAGGCCAGATCACCGTCGACGACATCGTCGAGGTTATCCGTGACGAGGCCCAGGAAGACATTCTGGCCCTGGCCGGTGTGTCGGACGCGGGCCGTGACGCCTCGGTGATTGAGATCGTCAAGTCGCGTCTGCCCTGGCTGATGCTGAACCTGGCGACCGCCACCCTGGCGGTCAGCGGCGTGGCCATCTTCCAGGCCGAGATCGCCCAGCTGGTGGCTCTGGCCATCCTGATGCCGATCGTCTCGTCCCTGGGCGGCAATGCCGGCACCCAGACCCTGGCCGTCGCCGTGCGGGCGCTCGCCAGCAAGGAGCTGACGACGGCCAACGCCCGCCGGATCGTGGCGCGCGAGCTCCTGGTTGGCCTGGTCAACGGGCTTTGCCTGGCGCTGGTGATGGGGGCGGCGACCTACATGTTCTTCGGGCCGTCGGATCAACACGACAAGCTGGCGATCATCGTCGGCGCGGCCCTGATCACCAACATCTTCACTGCGGCCCTGGGCGGCATCCTGATGCCCCTGGCGCTGGAGAAGATGGGCCGTGACCCGGCGGTGTCGTCCTCGATCTTCGTCACCTTCTTGACCGACTTCACCGGCTTCTTCGCGGTGCTGCTGATCGCCTCGCTGCTGTTGCACTGAGGTTTTCTTGCCGGCCACGACCCTCGCCAGGTGAAACTGGCGCCGACCTTGCGCCGGGACAGGCGAACGCATCCGCGTCTGTCTCAAACTGGGTCAATCTAGGCGATGAAACCGCGTCATCAGGTCTCCCGGGCCGCCGTCGATCTCATCAAGAGATTCGAAGGGTACCGTCAGAAGGCCGCGCAGCTCCCCGATGGGCGCTGGACGGTCGGCTATGGCCACACCCTGACCGCCCGCGAGGGCGCCTCTGTCTCGGAAAAGGACGCCGAGGCGCTGCTGCTCTATGATCTCATCTCGGTCGCCCATTCGGTGAACGAGCACACCTACACGCCGCTGAACCAGAACCAGTTCGACGCGTTGGTCTGCTTCGCCTTCAATATCGGCCTCGACAACTTCCTCCGCTCGGGCGTCCTGCGCCGGATCAACGAGGGCTCGCTGCTGCAAGCCGCGTGCGCGATGGAGATGTGGCGCAAGGCCGATTTCGAGGGCGAGCGCATCGTCATCGATGCGCTGGTTCGCCGTCGTTCCGCCGAGAAGACCCTGTTCCTCACGCCGGCCAACGGCGAATGGGTCCCTGCGCCCAGCCCTGTGCTGCGTCCCAAGGTCGACTATGACGCCAGCTGTGCGGTGCCCAAGCAGACGCCGGCCGCCGTCAACACCCGTACCGAAGGCGACCGTGTCATCGCCCAGCGCGAGGAAGGCCTGCCGCTGAACGTAGTCGTCCCGGAAGAGGACGCTCCGACCGCCACCGAGCAATCGGCCGCCGCGGTCGCCGCGCGCCTGGAAGCGATCTTGCCGGAAACGCCGTCGGCTCCCGCGTCGATGGCCAAGCCGGCCATGCGCCAGGATGATCTGGGCCTGCCCGAACCGCCGGCCCCGACGCAACCTGCCGCGATGGAGCCGGCGCCGGTGCTGTTCGAGACCGAGCCGCAGACCGCGCCGGTCGAACCGCCGCCGGCCGCTCCGGTCGAGTTCACGCCGTTCCGCCTGACGCCGCAAGCTTCTGAACAGGCCGAGGCTCCGGTCGAGGCGCCGGCCCCGACGCGTCCCGCGCCGAGCGAGCCGACCCTGTTCGGCGCGCCGGCCACCGGCTCGTCGGTCTTTAATCTGGACGGCTTCTCGACCAGCGAGGACGCAACCGTCGGCGTGATGGACGTGCCGCTGGTGGAGCCGGAGCCGCCCCGCTTTGGCAACACCAGCCTGCTGATCAGCCTGGGCATCCTGGGCCTGGCCCTGTTCGGCGGCGGCGTCCTCTGGATCCTGACCGTCGCGGCGGGCTCGGATGGCCAGGTCAAGCTCTTCGGCTACGGCGCCAGCATGGTCGGCGCGATCTGCTTCGTGGTCTCAGCCTATCTGCTACTGCGCCGTCTGGCGGGCCCCGATGTGAGCGACGAAGAGTAGGTTTCTTGCCTCGCCACCCCGAGGCATGAGCAAGAACGCTCGCTGGTCCCAAAGACCGGCGGGCGTTTTTTGCTATCGAGGGGCTGTTTTCTGGTGGAAATCGACCGAGATCGGATGCACACGCTCTCTCAGTGTTGAGCCAGAGCGTGACAAGCGCTGAAACCGCCCACATCTTCCGCTCGGGCGTTCGGGAAGGAAACCATGTCGATGACGTTCGCACCCTCGATGGACTTCGCGCTGGGCGAGACCGCTGACGCGATCCGTGAGACCACGGCCCGTTTCGCCGCCGACAAGATCGCACCGATCGCCGGCAAGATCGACGAGACCAACAGCTTCCCCCGCGAACTCTGGGTCCCGATGGGGGATCTGGGGCTGCATGGCGTCACCGTCGAGGAAGAGTTCGGGGGGTTGGGTCTGGGCTATCTCGAACACGTCGTGGCGATGGAAGAGATCAGTCGCGCCTCGGCCTCGGTCGGTCTCAGCTACGGCGCCCACTCCAATCTCTGCGTGAACCAGATCCGTCGGTGGGCCACGCCGGAGCAGAAGCGTCGCTATCTGCCCAAGCTGATCAGCGGCGAGCATGTCGGCTCGCTGGCGATGAGCGAAGCCGGCTCGGGCTCGGACGTTGTCTCGATGAAGCTGCGCGCCGAGCCGGTGGGCGACCGCTACATCCTCAACGGCACGAAATTCTGGATCACCAACGCCCCACACGCCGATACGCTGGTGGTCTACGCCAAGACCGGCGAGGGCAGCCGCGGCATCACCGCCTTCATCGTCGAGAAGGGCATGAGGGGTTTCAGCGTCTCCAAGAAGCTGGACAAGATGGGCATGCGCGGGTCGGACACCGCCGAGCTGGTGTTCGAGGACTGCGAGATCCCGGAAGAGAACGTGATGGGCCCGGTCGGCGGCGGCGTCGGCGTCCTGATGAGCGGTCTCGACTATGAGCGCGCCGTGCTGGCGGCCGGCCCGCTGGGCATCATGCAGGCTTGCATCGATGTCGTGCTGCCCTATGTCCGCGACCGCAAGCAGTTCGGCCAGCCGATCGGCTCGTTCCAGCTGATGCAGGGCAAGATCGCCGATATGTACGTGGCCCTGAACTCTGCCCGGGCTTACGTCTACGCGGTGGCCAAGGCTTGTGACGCGGGCAAGACCACGCGCTTCGACGCCGCCGGCGCGATCCTGATGGCGTCGGAAAACGCCGTGAAGGTGTCGCTGGAGGCGATCCAGGCCCTGGGTGGCGCGGGCTACATCAAGGAATGGCCGGTCGAGCGCCTGCTGCGCGACGCCAAGCTCTACGATATCGGCGCCGGCACCAACGAGATCCGCCGCTTCCTGATCGGACGCGAACTGATCGGCGGCTGATCCCGGGCCGCAAGACATGAAAAGGGCCGCCCCGATCGCTCGGGGCGGCCCTCCATCGCCGTAGCCGCTCTCGCAGCCAGTGACTTGAAACCCTTGGCGCTCAACGCCTTAGGCGGAGACCTCGCTCTTCGGGCTCCAGGTCACGACTTGCGACCGCGGTTGGAGACAATGAGACACTGGATCACCTCCTTTCAGTTGTTGAACAACACAGGAAGGATATTGGACCGGTTTTCGCGAAAGGAAAGAGTCGTTATCGCGACCAAGCGGGACTAAACGCCGCGCGTCGCTCGGCCAGGCTGGGCCGCTTGCGAAGATTGGTGATGGGGCGATGCACCCCGTCGAGGGCGAAGCCGGCGGCGACGTAGCCGGCCTTCACGGCGGGTTCGAAGGCGCGCCAATCACGGATATCGATGCCTTCCAGTTTCGGGGTGATCAAAACGTCTGTCGCCTCGCGAGCGGCGGCCAGATCGCGCCCGGTCGTGACGGTCGCCGCGCGCATCAGCAAGGCCACGATCGGCGGGCCCTTGCGCCATTCGCCGGAGAGGATCCAGTTCCACAGGGATGGGGGCGTGACGATGTCAGCGCTGGTGATGCTGCGGCCGCGGGTGACGTCGACCCCGACGATCGGTCCAAGCTGGAAGGACCGCATCACGTCGGCGGGAAAGTTCTTCATGACCGCGCCGTCCACCAGCACCTGACCCTTATCGGTGGCCGGCGGCAGAACGCCGGGCAGTGAGATCGACGCCCTAAGAGCGGTCTGCAGGTCTCCGGTGCGGTGAAGTTGATACGAGCCGGAGGTCAGGTTTGACGACACACAGAAGAACGGCAGCCAAAGATCACTGATGTCGACCGAGCCGAAGTGCTCCTCCAGTCGGGTTCTGACCTTTTCACCGCGTGTCATGGCGATCATGGGGAAAGCGATATCGTCCAGCGGACTGGTGTCGACGAAGGCTTTCTGGATGCGGGCTTCCAATTCGCCGTCATCCCAGCCCATCGCGATCCCCGCCGCGATGATGGCGCCCATCGAAGCGCCTCCGACGAAGTCGATCGGGATGCCGCGTTCGCGCATGGCCTGGATCGCGCCGATATGGGCGTAGGCGCGGGCGCCGCCGCCTGAAAGGACAAGACCGACCGATTGTCCGGTGAGCACGCGAGCGAGGCGCTGCAGATCGGCGACGCCGTTCTCGCGCAAATGGAACAGTCGCGCGGCCTGGGTGGTGGCCATCCAGGCCGCCGAGCCTGAAGGACGATCCAGATTGGCGGACTGCAGCAGAATGAGGTCCACCAGCCGCTGCGCCTGCAGGGGGCCTGAAGCGTAGGAGGGGACCGTCGTCGGCGGCGTGCGATCGCCGCGGCCGACGCGGAACAGGTGGTCGACCTGGCGGCCGACGACGTGCTTCCAGGCGGTTTCGTCCGCTTCGGCGACATAGAGCACAAAGTCGTGCTCGCGTTCGACGTTGCTGAACCACTCGGTCGGCGCCAGCAGCGACTCGCCGCCCTCGACAGTGACCGAGTAGCCCAGACTCTCGATACAGCGACCCAGGCGTTCGACGACAGGCCGGATCGCCGCGCCCGGCTCGACCGCGATGAAGCCGAAGACTGACGGATCGCCGATCGCTGCGTGGGTCTGGGCCTGCCTGGTCCGTCGGATCATCAGTCGCGACAGCTCGATCATGACGGTCGGGTCTTCCTCGGCGGCCTCGAAGAAGTCATCGCGGGGGAGCGCCAGCACCTCACTGTCTCGCAGCGAGACCATATTGGCCGAATGCGCCGTGCCGCCGACCAGGGCCATCTCGCCGGCCGGCTCGCCCGGACGGATCACGCCCAGGAACTGCGGTTCCTGGCCCTCTTCGCGGCGGAAGGCGCCCAGGCGCCCGGTCTTCAGAAAGTAGAGATGGTTGGCTGCTTCGCCAGCCTCGAACAGCGTCGCCCCGCCGGGCAGGGAAAACCAGGCCGCCGCCCCGGTTCGCCCTGCGCGGGCGAAGAGGCGCGCCAGGGCCGAGTCGTCGGGCAGGGGCGTTTCCACGGCGCGGACGCTAACCCGAACCGGCAGGCTTGACCACAAGGGCTCGTTCAGGCGCAACTGTTGATCGCGCAAGCGAAATGGTCGAGAACGGTTTTGGCTCGGAATCTTTGGGTTCGGGGTCCAAAAAACTCCGACTTCCGGGGCAGGGTGGAAAAGGCTAAGCGTCGGTCATGCCGAAGTTGAACTCCGTTATCGACGCGTCGAGCGACGCCTTCGCCAAGAACGCCGCCCACAATCGGGCGCTTGTGGACGAGTTGCGCGCCAAGGTGGCGCAAGCAGCCCTGGGCGGACCTGAAAGCGCCCGTGAGCGGCATGCCGCGCGCGGTAAGCTGCTGCCCCGCGAGCGGGTCGAACGGCTGCTGGATCCGGGTTCGCCGTTCCTGGAAATCGGCCAACTTGCGGCCTGTGACCTCTACAATGGTGAGGCGCCCGGCGCGGGCATGATCTGCGGCGTCGGCCGCGTGTCGGGCCGCGAGGTGATGATCGTCGCCAACGATCCCACGGTGAAGGGCGGCGCCTACTTCCCGATGACGGTGAAGAAACACCTTCGCGCCCAGGAAATCGCCGCGCAGAATCATCTGCCCTGCGTCTACCTGGTCGACAGCGGCGGCGCGAACCTGCCCCACCAAGCCGAGGTCTTCCCCGATCGCGACCACTTTGGCCGCATCTTCTTCAACCAGGCTCGGATGAGCGCGGCCAGCATTCCGCAGATCGCCTGCGTGATGGGCTCGTGCACCGCCGGCGGCGCCTACGTCCCGGCGATGAGCGACGAAACGGTCATCGTCCGCAACCAGGGCACCATCTTCCTGGCCGGCCCGCCCCTGGTGAAGGCCGCGACCGGCGAGGTCATTTCGGCCGAAGAGTTGGGCGGCGCCGAGACCCACGGCCGCCGCTCCGGCGTGGTCGACCATGTCGCCGAGAACGACGAGCACGCGCTGGAGATCGTCCGCTCGATCGTGGCGAACCTCAACACGACCAAGCCCGACCAGCTGACGCTCGCCGACGCCGAACCGCCCGCTTACGATCCCGAAGAGCTTTACGGGATCGTCCCGACCGATGTCCGGGCGCCTTACGATGTCCGCGAGGTGATCGCGCGCATCGTCGATGGCAGCCAGTTCGACGAGTTCAAGGCGCTGTACGGTACGACGCTGGTTTGCGGCTTCGCCCGGATCTGGGGGCAGCCGGTGGCGATCCTGGCCAACAATGGCGTGCTGTTCAGCGAGAGCGCGCTGAAGGGCGCGCACTTCATAGAATTGGCCTGCAAGCGCAAGATTCCATTGATCTTCCTGCAGAACATCTCGGGCTTCATGGTCGGCGGAAAGTACGAGGCCGGCGGCATCGCCAAGGACGGCGCCAAGCTGGTGACAGCTGTGGCTTCTGCTGAGGTGCCGAAGTTCACCGTGCTGATCGGTGGCAGCTTCGGGGCCGGCAACTACGGCATGTGCGGCCGGGCCTACAGCCCGCGTTTCCTGTTCACCTGGCCCAACAGCCGCATTTCGGTGATGGGCGGCGAGCAGGCCGCTAGCGTGCTGGCCACCGTCCACCGCGACGCCGCCAAGTGGTCGCCCGAGGAGGCGGAAGCCTTCAAGGCGCCGATCCGCCAGCGCTATGAGGGCGAGGGAAATCCGTACCACGCGACGGCGCGGCTTTGGGATGACGGGATCATTGATCCGGCGCAAACCCGTGACGTTCTGGGTCTCGCAATCTCAGCCTCGCTGAATGCGCCGATCCCAGAGACCACCTTCGGCGTTTTCCGGATGTAGATCCCAGGAAGGACCTTCCCCATGACCAACCCGATCGCTGATCCCATCGTCGAGGTTCCCGACACCGACGCGATGAGCCCGCTGGTCCATATGGACAGCACGCCCGAAGGCGCGGTGACCGTGTGGATCAACCGGCCCGACAAGAAGAACGCCTTCGACGCCGCCACCATCGCGGCGCTGCGTCAGACCTTCGAGACCCTGCACGGCGCCGAGGGCGTGCGGATCGTGTTCCTGCGCGGCGTCGGCGGCGCCTTCAGCGCGGGGGCGGACCTGTCCTGGATGGCCTCGGCGGTCGAGTGGGACGAGGACGACAACCGTCAGGACGCGCTGGAACTGGCGCACATGCTCAAGGCCCTGCACGATATTCCTGCCCTGACCGTAGCGCTCGTCGAAGGCCCAGCCTTCGGCGGCGGCGCGGGTCTGGTGGCGGCAGCATGTGACCATGCGCTGGCCCTGGTCGACGCCAAGTTCGCCTTCTCCGAGGTGAAGCTGGGCCTGACGCCAGCGACGATCAGCCCCTACGTCATTCAGGCTCTGGGCCCGCGCACCGCCAAGCTCTTGTTCGCCACCGGCCGGGTCTTCGACGCCGATGACGCCTGGGGCTTTGGTCTGGTCGACGAGGTGTTCGAAGACGTCGCCAGCCTGGAAGCGGCGCGTGACGCCCTGATCGCCGAGATGGCGCCTTGCGCCCCGGGCGCGATCGGCGACGCCAAGGCTCTGGTCAACGACTTCGTGGGTCAAAAGCTGGACAAGGGGCTGATCGACGAGAGCGCCCGCCGCATCGCGCGTCGCCGTGTGTCGCCCGAGGGCCAGGAAGGTGTTCGGGCTTTCCTGGCGCGCCGTAAGCCGTCCTGGGTCGAATAGAGTTTGTGTCCGGAGCCTGGCTCCGTCGGTCTTCGCGCTTTCGCTAGATTGGGTTTCCCGTTGATCTCCTCCGTCCTGATCGCCAACCGAGGCGAGATCGCCCGTCGCATCATCCGCACCGCTCGCGAGTTGGGCGTGCGGACGATCGCCGTCTATTCCGAGGCGGACGCCAACGCGCCGTTCGTGATGGAGGCTGACGCCGCGATCTTGATCGGTCCGGCGCCGGCCAAGGAGAGCTATCTGGATCCGCGCAAGATCCTGGCGGCGGCCAAGCAGATGGGCGCCGAGGCGATCCATCCCGGCTATGGCTTTCTGTCCGAGAACGCCGAATTCGCCCAGAGCGTGACTGACGCCGGGCTCGTCTGGATCGGTCCGCCGCCGTCCGCGATCCGGGCCATGGGCCTGAAGGACGCCGCCAAGGCGGTGATGATCAAGGCCGGCGTGCCCACCACGCCCGGCTATCTGGGCGAGGATCAGTCGGTCGACCGCCTGACTGCTGAGGCTGCCAAGATCGGCTATCCGGTGCTGATCAAGGCCGTAGCCGGCGGCGGCGGCAAGGGCATGCGCAAGGTCGAGAAGGCCGACGATTTCGAGGCCGCCCTGGGCTCGTGCCGTCGCGAAGCGTCGGCCGCCTTTGGCGATGATCGGGTGCTGCTGGAAAAGTACGTCACCCGGCCGCGCCACATCGAGGTGCAGGTGTTTGGCGACAGCCACGGCAATGTCGTCCACCTGTTCGAGCGCGACTGCTCGCTGCAGCGTCGCCACCAGAAGGTCATCGAGGAAGCGCCGGCGCCAGGCATGGATGAGGCGACCCGCCAGGCGGTCTGCGCCGCTGCGGTCAAGGCCGCCCAGGCCGTGAACTATGTCGGCGCGGGCACCGTCGAGTTCATCGCGGACGCTTCGGAAGGCCTGCGCGCCGACCGCATCTGGTTCATGGAGATGAACACCCGCCTGCAGGTCGAACATCCGGTCACCGAGATGGTCACCGGCCAGGATCTGGTCGAATGGCAGCTGCGGGTCGCTTCGGGCGAGCCGCTGCCGCTGGAGCAGGACGAGATCACCCTGGACGGTTGGGCCATGGAGGCGCGCCTCTACGCCGAGAACCCCGCGACCGGCTTCCTGCCTTCGACCGGTAAGCTCAAGCACTTCCGCCTGCCGGAAGGCGACGTCCGCGTCGATAGCGCGGTGGAGGAGGGCGGCGAGGTCACCCCGTTCTACGATCCGATGATCGCCAAGCTGATCGCCCACGGGGCCGATCGCGAGGACGCCGCCCAGCGCCTGGCCGAGGCCTGCGCCCTGGTCGAGGTCTGGCCGGTCAAGACCAACGCCGCGTTCCTGGCCAAGTGCGCCAGCCATCCCGACTTCGTCGACGGCGCGGTCGATACCGGCTTCATCGAGGCGCGCCTCGACGAGCTGACCGAACGCGCCTTCAGCGACGAGCCGGCGATGGCCGCGATCGGCTGGCGGCTGGACAGCTTCCTCGAAGCAGAAGCCCGTCGCGATCCATGGGAGGGCGCGCCGTCCAAGCTGCTCGGTTTCCGCATGAACGCGCCGCGCGCGCCGATGCATCTGCCGATGTCGACCGACGGCAAGGCCACGCCGCTGCGCGTGGCGCTGATCGGCGGCGGAACCGAGGACTGGTCCTGGGATATCCGCCACGCCGACGGCTCGACCTTTGATGAGGTCACGCGCCTGCCGACCCCCTATGGCAAGGGTCCGATCCAGGTGTTCGAGGGGGGCGACGTCCAGGAGTTCGACTTTGTCGCCAAGGTCGGCGGGGCGGGCGAGGGCGGCGCTTCGGACGGCGCCATCCTGTCGCCGATGCCGGGCAAGATCGTCTCGGTCGCGGTCTCGGCCGGTCAGACGGTGAGCAAGGGCCAAACCCTGCTCACGTTGGAGGCCATGAAGATGGAGCACGCCATGGCCGCGCCGTTCGACGGCGTGGTGGCCGAACTGTCGGCGGTGGCCGGCGGCCAGGTCAGCGAGGGCGTGGTGCTTGCCCGTCTGGAACCGGCTACGGCCTGAACCTCATCGCCAAAACGAGACCGCCGCTGCGGACATCCCCCCACAAGGCGTCCGTAACGGCGGCATGGGGTCTCTTGGACCCTCCCGCGCCCCCACATGAACGCGATTGGGCCTAAGGGATAACGCTGTCATGCGGACGTCGACAGGTTTCTCCCGTCGGGCGAACCGAAATGTTGCCTTGCCCCGTTCGCGCGCTATCTACGCCCCATGGCGCTGCACATCATCAAGCTGGTCGTCGGCTGCGACACCATCGACGACCTCCTAGCCTGGCACAAAACCGGTGAACCCTGGATCATGCACACCCGCATGACGCCCAAGCGTATCGACGAGGTGCTGGATGGCGGCTCGCTGTATCGGGTGTTCAAGGGGCAGGTGCTGTGCCGTCAGAAGATCCTGGCGATCGACACCATCGGTTCCGGCGCCGCCTCGCGCTGCGAGATCACCGTGGATCCGCCGATCATCCGCGTGGCGCCGCAGCCCCGGCGGGCGTTCCAGGGCTGGCGTTATCTCAAGCCCGAGGACGCGCCACCCGACCTGACCGAGGCCGAATCCGCAGATCTGCCCGCCGACCTCGCGCGACAGCTCCGAGAGCTGGGCGCCTGGTAACCGAGGCGGGCGTGTTAGGGGAATGGCAACTGGTGCGGGTGTTTCCTCTCCGGCGAGGGACAGGAGGGGTCACCATGAAAGCCGGCTATGCCGCCTTGGGCGTGGGGATGTTGTTCGTTGGACTAGTCGGCGGTCTGCTGCTGGCGCTGCGTCCGATCGGATAGGTCAACCGACCGCCATATTGTCGATCAGCCTGGTCTTGCCCAGCCACGCGGCGACCAGGATTCGGCCGGGCGCCTCGCCGATGGGCCCGGGGCCCAGCCGCGATAGATCGCTCGCCTCGCGTACTTCTACATAGTCCACCTGGCCAAAGCCTGCGGTCTTCAGCGCAGCGATCGCGGCTTCTTCGGCTGCGTCGATCCTGGCGCCGTCCGCCACCGCTGCAGCGGCGGCCTTCATCGCCGTCGGCAGGGCCACCGCGGCGGCGCGTTCTTCCGCCGACAGATAGGCGTTGCGTGAGGACAGGGCTAGGCCGTCATCGGCCCGCGCGGTGGGCGCACCGATAATCTCGACCGGAATATCCAGATCGCGCGCCATCCGGCGAACGACCTGAAGCTGCTGGTAGTCCTTCTCGCCGAACACCGCGACATCGGCCTGCGACTGGATGAACAGCTTGGCGACCACGGTCGCGACACCGCCGAAGAACTGCGGGCGCGCCGCGCCCTCGAGCGGTTCAGACACGCCCGACACGCTGACCAGCGTCGAGAAGCCCGGCGCGTACATCTCGGTCGCGTTCGGCGCGAACAGCAGGTCGCAACCGACCGAGGCCAGCTTCTCAGCGTCGGCCGCCTCGCCGCGCGGATAGGCGTCGAAGTCCTCGTGCGGGGCGAACTGCTTGGGATTGACGAAGACGGTGGCGATCACGCGCTCTGCGTGCTGCTGGGCCAGCCGCACCAGAGACAGGTGGCCCTCGTGCAGGGCGCCCATGGTCGGAACGACCGCCACGCGTTGCCCAGCCGCCTTCCAGGCGCGCACATGCTCGCGCATCTCGGCGACAGTGCGAACGATGATCGGGCTGGTCATTGGGGGGCTCCACGCGAACTGGCGAGCGCTTATGGCCTTAGAGATAGGGAAGGTCCACCTTCCCCCAACGGGAACGCATCCGCAGCCTGCGACAATAAGGTCTGTGGATTGAGGCCCTTAGCCCCCTCTGGGGTGGGAAACATCGTGTTAACCTTCAATTAAGAGTCGCTGAGTCGCGACGCAGAAGGATCCGAGCCATGGCCGAAACGCGCGTTATCGTCGTCGGCAACGAGAAGGGCGGCGCTGGCAAGTCGACCATCGCCGTGCACCTCGTCACCGCGTTGCTGTACGGCGGCGCCAAGGTCGCTGTCATCGACCTGGACCTGCGCCAGCGCACCTCGGCCCGGTTCTTCGAGAACCGCCGCGCGTGGCTGGAGAACAAGAAGATCGAGCTGCCAGAGCCCCTGGCCCTGAACCTTAGCGACAACGACGTCGCCCTGGCCGAAAGGCCGGAAGAAGAGCAGGTGGCCGGTTTCGAAGCCGCTTTCGCCAAGGCCCAGGCCGAATGCGACTTCATCCTGATCGACACCCCCGGCGGCGACAGCGCCATCACCCGCATGGCCCATGGCCGCGCGGACCTGGTGGTCACGCCGATGAACGACAGCTTCGTCGACTTCGACATGCTGGGCACGGTGGACCCCGTGAGCCTGGAGCTGACCAAGCCCAGCCTCTATTCTCTGACCGTCTGGGAGGGTCGCAAGCAGCGCGCTCTGTCGGGCCAGCGCCAGGCGATGGACTGGGTAGTGCTGCGCAACCGTCTGGCCACCACCGAGGCGCGGAACCGCAAGCGTCTGGAGGACCGCCTCAACGCCTTGGCCAAGCGCGTCGGCTTCCGGATCGGGCCTGGCCTGCGCGACCGGGTCATCTATCGCGAGCTGTTCCCCTTCGGTCTGACCATCGCCGACCTGTCGCCGCAGGTGCGTCCGGTTCCGGTTTCGCTGCAGCATCTGGCGGCGCGTCAGGAACTGCGTGCTCTGATGCACAGCCTGGGCCTATCGGCCTATTCCGGCGAGACGATGCTGGCGGCGCAGTAAGCGCGCGGCTACAAATCTAAGCGAGCGGGCGGCCGGGGCGACCTCGCCGCCCGTTTTCGTTTCTGGAGCGCCGATGATCTATCTGCTGCTGGGCGCGGTGATTATCACCTTCCTGCTCTGGCCGCGTGGCCGGGCGCTGTTGAAGGGCGATGGCTGGCGCGTCGGGGCCGGGGCGGCGGCGATCGCCGCCTTCGCGGTGGCCGCCTACGCCACGATCCGCGGCGCGTGGGGCACGGGCATCGTCCTGGGCGTGATCGGCCTGTGGAGCGTCACCGAGGCGCGGCGGCGGCCGATCGTCCGCCGCGAGGTGGTACATCCGCCGAAGCCCGAGCTGAGTCTTTCCGAAGCCCGTGCGATCCTGGGCGTGGGTCCCGAGGCGAGCCTGGCGGAGGTCAAGGCCGCCTATAACCGCCTGATCCAGATGGCGCATCCCGACAAGGGCGGCACCGAGGGGCTGGCCGCGCAACTGAACGCCGCGCGGGATCGTTTGATCAAGCCGCGCGGCTCAGCTAGGGTCGAGCCATGATCAATCGTGAACGCTTCTGGCGCCGCCGCTCGTCGGGCCAAACCTGCTCGGTATGACGCCCTGAACCCGGTTCAGGATGAGCCATGACGCTTGGCTCCCGATGTCATCTTCAGTTCGGACTTTGATCACCCCTATGACGACCCAGACTTCAGAGCGCGCCCAGGACTGGGCCGGCCGCTTCAGCGAACGCATGAGCCGTGTCCGCGCCAGCGAGATTCGCGAACTTCTCAAGCTACTCGACCAGCCCGACATCCTGTCGTTCGCCGGCGGCATTCCCGATCCGGGCCTGTTCCCCGCGCAGGAGATCCAGAAGGGCTACGACGCCATTCTGGCCGATCCCGTCCTGTCGCGTCAGGCGCTGCAGTACTCGGTGAGCGAGGGCTACCTGCCGCTGCGCCAGTGGATCGCCGAACGCATGACCCGCGACGGCATGCCGTGCGGTCCGGACAACATCATGCTGACCGCCGGCTCGCAGCAGGCGCTGGATCTGATCGGCAAGCTGTTCCTGACCAAGGGCGACACGGTGATGGTCGCGCGTCCGACCTATCTGGGCGCGCTGCAGGCCTTCAACGGCTATGAGCCGGCCTATCTGGACCTGCCGGAGACGGCGTTAAGCCAGGGCGTCGACGAGGCGGCCCTGATGGCGGGCCGCGCGCCTCAGCCTCTGGGCTATTTTGTGCCGGACTTCGCCAACCCCACGGGCGTCAGCCTGACCCTGGCCGAGCGCGAGGCGCTGCTGGCCCTAGCCGACAACCTGGACATGACCCTGGTCGAAGACGCGGCTTATCGCGAGCTGCGTTTCGCCGGCGAGGCGACGCCGACGGTTCTGGGGCTGGACATCGCCCGCTCGGGCGGGATCGACAATGCCCGGACGCTGTTCCTGGGCACCTTGTCCAAAACCCTCTCGCCGGCCTTGCGGATCGGCTGGGTCTGCGGGCCCAAGGCTGTGATCGAGAAGCTGGTGCTGCTCAAGCAGGGCGCGGACCTGCACGTCTCGACGATCAACCAGATGGTCGCCCATCGCGCGGTGACCGAGGGCTATGACCAACACCTGCACCGCCTGCGCGGCGCCTACGGGGCCAAGGCGCGGGTGATGCTGGCGGCGCTGGAGCGGGCCATGCCCAAGGGCGTGACCTGGTCGCATCCGGAAGGCGGCATGTTCGTTTGGATCGATATGCCCGAGGGGATCGACGGCGCGGCTCTGCTGGCGCGGGCTATCGAAGAAGAGCGCGTGGCCTTCGTCCCCGGTGCGCCGTTCTTCGCCGAAAAGCAAACCCCGAACGCGATCCGCCTCAGCTACTCGCTGCCGACCGACGCGCAGATCGAGGAGGGCGTGCAGCGCCTGGCGCGGCTGATCGGGAAGGCGATCAACGCCTAGAGCCTTTAGCCTGAAATCGGAATCGATTTCAGGCGTTAAAAAGGCTCTAAATCAGATACTTAGAGCGTGAGAATAGCCGAAACCGGTTCCCACTTTCGGCCTCACGCTCTAGAGCTATCGCGAAACTTGGCCGTGAATACGAAAGAGCGCCGGAGCAAAGCCGCCCGGCGCTCTTGGTTCGTCTGGCCTCGGGGTTCGCCGGGGAAATCGGCGGTGGGTTTCGCCTACGGCTTCAGCACAATGCAGGGCATCCGCTTGGCCTTCAGGGCCGAGCAGGCCTCGCGGGCGGCTTCGTTGGTCATGCCTTGGAACTGCGCCCGGAACATGCCGCCAGCCCCCTCAACGGCGCCCTCGGCGTCGCTGACCAGCTTGGTGATCCGGCCGCGCACCAGCTTCAACTGTTCGTTGGCCAGCGACTTGGAGCGGAAGGCGCCGACCTGCACGCCCCATTCGCCCTTCGGCTTCTTCACCGCCTTGACCGGCGTCGCCGCCTGGGCGCCGCGCAGGGTGGGGGAGACCTTCACGGGCGCGGAACGGGGGTTTTCGGTCAGGACGATGCTGAGGCCAGCCTGGTCGCCGTCGCCTTGCTCGGCCGACGGACGCTCGATCGGGCCCGAGGGCTCGTCCTCATAGATGTTGGCCGCGATGGTGGTGCGCTCACCGCGCGACCGGCGCTTGATCACGTCAAAGCCGGTCAGCAGCAGGTCTTCCATATTGTTGTCGCGCCAAGCGGTCGAGGGGCCGCCCAGGACCACGGCGATCAGGCGACGACCATCGCGCACGGCCGAGCCGGCGAGGTTGAAGCCCGAGGCGTTGGTGTAGCCGGTCTTCAGGCCGTCGAACCCTTCCATGCTGTCCAGCAGGCGGTTGTGGCCCTTGATGTAGTTGCCCCGGAAGTAGAAGCCCTTCACCGAGAAGTAGCTGTAGTACTGCGGGAAGTCGCGCATCGCGGCGCGTGAAAGGATGGCGAGGTCGCGGGCGGTCGAGATCTGCCGGCTGTCGGGCAGGCCCGAAGCGTTGACGAAGCGGGTGTTGCGCATGCCCAGTTCCTGGCCGCGCAGGGTCATCAGGGCGGCGAAGCGCGACTCGCTTCCGGCCAGCCGCTCGGCCACGGCGGTGGCGACGTCGTTGGCCGACTTGACCGCCATCGCCTTGATCGCCTCGTCGACGGTCATGCTCTCGCCCGGACGCAGGCCGATCTTGGTCGGCGCCTGCGCCGCCGCACGAGGCGACATCACGATCTGATCGGTGAGCTTCAGGCGGCCTTCGCTGAGCGCTTCGAAGGTCAGGTAGAGGGTCATGACCTTGGTGATCGAGGCGGGATAGCGCGGGCTGTCGCCGCGCTTGTCGTAGAGGACCTCGCCCGAATTGGCGTCGATCACGATGGCCGCGTACTTCGGCTCCGATGCGTTCAGTTGCAGGTAAGGGACGGCGGCCGAGGCGGCGGTGGGCGCGAACGTACCGGCAAGACACGTCAGGGCCAGACCAGCGGCGGCGAGCAAGGAGCGGGCGGAGGTAAGCCTGGCGAACATGAAGCGACGTCCGTCATTTGAACTGGAAGCGGTTCCGCACCGCCACACGCGTAGAGCCTACCATGATGGATGCGGTGTTTCGCCAAAGTAAACAACTGGTGAGCGATCTTGCCGCAGACGCGGAAAAATGAGGCGGGTGGCGCCGATGGTTCAGCTTGCCCTTAGGTTATGGTGCGCTGCACAAAATTCTTGACTGCTGCACTGCAACATGGCAAACCGGCGTTGTTCCAAGCGCAGAGGGGCGAGTTGCAGCTCGACCTTCCGCCCCGCCTCCTTTCCTCCCCAGGAGACTCCCCATGGCCGCGGCCGAAAACCTGAAGACCACCGTCGAGCAGTTCACCACCGCGTCGAACCAAGCGTTCAAGGACGGCGTCGAAAAGTCGCTGGCCGCGCTGGCCGAAGCCAACACCCATTCGAAGAAGAACCTGGAAGCCGTCGTGGCTTCGGTGACGGCCGCCACCAAGGGCGCTGAAGCCCTGGGCGCCGAAACCTTCGCCTACTCCAAGAAGCTGGCCGAAGACCAAGTCGCCGCCGCCAAGTCGCTGGCCGCCGCCAAGAGCGTGCAGGAAGCCGTCGAGCTGCAGACCGCCTGGGCCAAGTCGGCCCTGGAAGCCTATATCGCCCAGGTCAGCAAGGCCTCGGAGATCGTCTCGGCCTCGATCAAGGACTCGGTGAAGCCGCTGAACGAACGCGTCAGCGCCGCCGTCGAAAAGTTCCAGGCCGCCCGCTAAGGCCTGCTCCAGGTGCGCTCACCGGCGTGTCTGTGGCATCAGAACTTGAAGGCCCGGATCGCAAGGTCCGGGCCTTTTCTGTTTGGGCGCTTTGCGCGGCAAAGCCTGTGCGGCTTAGACCTTTTGCCGACCGATCCGTCGCGGTAAGCATGCCTCCAGAAATCTGAGTGGAGCGTGTGCATGTCGACCGTCGAGGACCGTCTGAACGCCATGGGCGTGGAACTGCCGCAGCCGGTGGCGCCGGTGGCCAACTATGTACCGTTCGTACGCTCCGGAAACCTGGTCCACATCTCGGGCCAGATCTCGATCGCCGCGGATGGCGGCATCAAGGGCACGGTCGGCGTCGATGTCGATCTTGAGACCGCCCAGAAGGCCGCGCGCCTGTGCGGCGTCAACCTGCTGGCCCAGATGAAAGCCGCCTGCGACGGTGACCTCGAGCGCGTGGTCCGAGTCGTGAAACTGGGCGGCTTCGTCCAGGCTGGACCCGATTTCATCGATATTCCCAAGGTCATCAACGGCTGCTCGGACCTGATGGTCGAGGCCTTGGGCGACAAGGGGCGTCACGCCCGCTCGGCGGTCGGGGTCTATAAGCTGCCTCTCGGCTTCGCGGTCGAGGTTGATGCGGTGGTGGAGATCATCTGATGCGCGCGCGCGAACGCCCTCCGGTCGAAACCTTCGGAGCGGCGTGGGACGCGCTCTTTGATCGACCGATCGCCCATCGCGGCCTCTGGAGCCGTGATGGCGCGCCGGAGAACTCGCTGGGCGCCTTTCAGGCCGCCTGCGCGCACGATTACGGCATCGAGCTGGACGTCCAGCTGACGGCTGATGGCGACGCGGTCGTCTTCCACGACGAGCGGCTGGAGCGGATGGCCGGTGTCGAAGGCCGAGTGCGCGACCACACCGCCGCCGAGCTGGGCGCCCTGGCGCTGAAGGGCACGGACGAGACCATCCCGACCCTCGCCGAAGCCCTGACCGTGATCGGCCATCGGGCTATGGTGCATATCGAGCTCAAGACCCCGTTCGGCGAGGTCGGACCGCTGGAAAAACGGGTCTCGGAGATCCTGATCGACCATAACGGTCCGACGGCGATTATCGGGTTCAATCCCTATTCCCACGCCTGGTTCGCCGACCACCATCCTCAGATTCTGCGGGGCTTGGACAGCTACGGCTGGAACGACGAGGGCGCGCGACACGTGGCGCCGGAGATGCGTAAATCGATGGCCGCCCTGGAGCATATCGAGATCGCGCGACCTGATTTCCTGGCCCTGGGTCTGGACATGCTGCCCAGCCCCAAGGCCGATGTCCTGCGCGCCAAGGGCATGCCTGTCATCGCCTGGACGGTGCGCAAGCCCGAACAGTGGGCGGCGATCGAGGCCCATTGCGACAACCTGATCTTCGAGGGCTTCCACGCGTGACCGCCGGTCCCATGGGGGTCCAGTCTGCTGTCCGTGTCCATCGCGCGATCAGCGAGATCGGCCAGGACGCCTGGGACGCCTGCGCCGCATCCACTGGCGACCCGTTCGTCTCCTACGACTTTCTGTCGATCCTGGAGGAGAGCGGCTGCGTCGCGGCGCGGACCGGCTGGGCGCCGCAGCATCTCACGGTGCTGGATGGGGCCGATCAGGTCGCCGGCGTCATGCCGCTTTATCTGAAATCCCACAGCCAGGGCGAATACGTCTTCGACCATTCCTGGGCCGACGCCTATGAGCGGGCGGGGGGGGCGCTATTACCCCAAGCTCCAGGGCTCATCGCCGTTCTCGCCGGTAACCGGTTCGCGGCTGATCGTACGGCCTGACATTGACGCTGATGAGGGGCGGTCGGCGCTGCTGGACGGCGCCCTGACGCTGTGCGAGCGGATGGGCGCGTCATCGCTGCACGTGACCTTCCCGGTCGAGGATCAGTGGCGCTGGATGGGCGAGCGCGGGATGCTGCTGCGCCAGGACCAACAGTACCACTGGGAGAACCGCGGCTACGAAACCTTCGACGACTTCCTCGGCGCCCTGTCAGCCAACCGCCGCAAGACCATCCGCCGCGAGCGCCGCGACGCCCAGGAGGGGCTGGAGATCGTCGCGCTGACGGGCGCGGACCTGACCGAAGATCACTGGGACGCGTTCTTCGCGTTCTACATGGATACCGGCGGACGCAAGTGGGGGCGGCCCTATCTGAACCGCCCGTTCTTCTCGCTGCTAGGCCAGCGGATGGCCGACAAGGTGCTGCTGATCCTGGCGCGGCGGCCCGGCGGGCCTTTCATCGCCGGAGCGCTGAACCTTCTGGGCCGCGATTGCCTGTATGGTCGCCACTGGGGCTGCGTCGAGGACGTGCCGTTCCTGCATTTCGAGCTGTGCTACTATCAGGCCATCGAGCATGCGATCCGCCTGGGACTGCCGCGTGTCGAGGCCGGCGCGCAAGGGCAGCACAAGATCGCCCGTGGCTACCTACCGAGTGCGGTCTATTCCGCGCACTGGATCGCCGATCCGATGCTGCGCGAGCCGGTGGCGCGCTACCTGGAGCGCGAGCGTGTGGCGGTGGAGAGCGACATGGAGATGCTCACCGAGGAATACTCGCCGTTCCGCGAGGAGCGCTGACCTCGCCCTAGTGAAGCGTGCGTGCGGCGCCCAGCCAGCTGTCGAGCGCCCGGGCTTCCACGCGGTCTTGCTCCTCCTGCAGGCTCATTTCCTCAAGGAGGATAGCGGCCAGCAGCCACTCTTCGAGATCCTCGACCGTAGCGCGGCCGTCCTCGATCGCTTCCTTGACGGTGTCGAGCAGCCATTCGACGGCGACATCGGGAGACTTGGTCATGACGCGTGTTTCCTGAACCAGTGTCTCAACCTTACGCTGCTCCCGCGCCCGAGGCCCTGCGACATAAGGTCGGGGCCCGAGGACGTGTTGTCGCAGGGCGACCCGCGCTCCGTTGCGGCGCGCGGGTCATCGCAGGCTCACCGCCCCTTCAGCTTGCGATCGAAGAAGTCCAGGTGGGTCTTCAGCACGCTGAGGCCCTTGGTTTTGCTACCGGGCGCGCTGTGACGTTCGCCAGGATACATGGCCATCTCGAACAGGATCGCCTTTCGTTGCAAGGCGGCCATCAGCCGGGTGCTGTTCTCGAAGATCACATTGTCGTCGGCCATGCCGTGCAGCAGCAGAAGGCTGCCCGGCGCCAGTTTGTCGATGCGGTTGTTGATGTCCGAATAGGCGTAGCCGGCCTTGTTCTCGTCGGGCTTGCCCATGTAGCGCTCGGTGTAGGCCGTGTCGTACAGGCTCCACTCGGTCGGCGGGGCGCCAGAGGCGCCGGCCTTGAACGGAGTGTTCTCGGCGGTCAGTAGCATCAGGGTCATAAAGCCACCATAGGACCAGCCCATGACGCCCAACCTGTCGGCGTCGACATAGGGCTGGCTGGCCAGGAACTTGGCGCCCAGCAACTGGTCCTCGACCTCGACGGTGCCGAGCTTGCGGTCCAGGGCGCGCATGAACTTGGCCGAGCGGTTGCCGCTGCCACGATTATCCAGCTTGAAGATCACATAGCCGGCCTCGAGATAGGTGCGCTCTGACGGGCTGTGCCAGTTCTTCATCACGCGCTGGGCGTGAGGGCCGCCATAGACCGAGACGATGGCGGGGTACTTCTTGGCCGGATCGAAGCCGATGGGCTTGAGGATCTCATAGTGCAGCGTCTCGCCGTCCGAAGCCTTCAGCGAGCCGAACTCGGGCTGGGGCAGGTTGGCGGCGTAGGGCCAGTAGGGGTGTCCCTCGGCCAGCTTGTTCTCCTCGATCCAGCGCACGCGCTTGCCGTCGGCCGAATAGAGGGCGGTCTGGGGCGGGGTCTTGGGATCGCTGTAGGTGCCAGCGAAGGCGCCACCCGCGTCCGCCACCTTGGCGGCCCACCAGCCGCCGGCCGAGGTCAGCGCCTTGGGCTTGCCCGGCTTGGCGTAGCTCACCTCATACAGGCGACGCTCGATCGGCGTATCAATCGAGGCTGAGAAGATGGCGACCTTGCGGGCCTCGTCGACACCCTCCAGGCCGATGACCGGCCAGTCGCCCTTGGTGATCTGGGCGATCAGCTTGCCGTCGGCGGCGTAGCGATAGAGATGCTGGTTGCCGTCCTTCTCTGAGCCCCACAGGAACGTGCCGTCCGTAAGCGGGCGGAAGTCGTTGCTGACCTCGATGAAATGCGGGTCGGTATCGGTGAGGATGGTCTTACCGGCGCCGGTGGCTGCGTCGAAGGCCAGGAGATCGAGCGTCTTCTGGTCGCGCGACAGCCGCTGGACATAGACGGTCTTGCCGTCGGCTGACCAGGCGACGCGCGCGACATAGATGTCCTTGTTGGCGCCCAGGTCGAGAGCCGTGATCTTGCCCGACGCCAGATCGCGGACGAATAGGTCGACCACGGCGTTGGGGCGACCCGCGCGCGGATAGCGCTGGTTGACCACCGTGGCCCCGCCCGGACCGATGTCGGCGCGCGGCACGATATCGACGCCGCTCTCGTCAACACGCGTGTAGACGATGCGGCTCTCATCCGGGCTCCACCAGTAGCCGGTGAAACGGTCGAGCTCCTCCTGGACGATGAACTCGGCCACGCCGAACGACAGGGCGTCCTTGCCCTCGGTGGTCAGGGCGATCTCGGCGCCGCCTGCGACGGGCTTGATATACAGGTTCTGGTCGCGGACATACGAGACGTAGCCGCCCTTGGGCGAGACCTTGGCGTCGACCTCGTCGCCCGGGGTTTCGGTCAGGCGCGTGATCTTCCCGTCGGCGACGGTGTCCAGATAGAGGTCGCCGTCCAGCGGGACCAGGATGAAGCGGCCCTGGCGGTCCCAGCTGTACTCGACGATGCCGCGGGCCGAGACGCGGGCGCGTTCGCGGCGGGCCTTCTCGGCTTCCGACAGCTCCTTGTCGCCCGAGGAGAGCGCGGCGCTGTCGATCAGGCGATAGGGCTCGCCGCCCTTCACGTCGGCCGCCCACAGGTCCTGGATGTTCGCGGCCTCGGGCTTGCTCTTCAGATAGGTGACGCGCTTGCCGTCGGGCGAAAGCGCGACGCCCCGCGCCGTCGGGCCGCTGAGGCTGGGATCGGCGAAGATGCGTTCCGGGGTAAGCTTCTCCGCCATGGCGGGCGTGGAGAGGGCGAGAACGGCCGCGAGCGCCGTCAATGAGGGCTTTTTCATGGCGCCGGACGCTAAGCGGGCGCGCCGTGCTTGTCAGCAGCGAAGTTGTTTCACGCTTGAAACGCGAGGGCGCGTCAGCGGCACAAGCGCTCCAGCGGGGCCAGGTCCACGGAACTTGGCGGGACCGGCAGGCCCTTGGCGCGCAGGGCGCCGTCCAGGGTGGTGGGCTCCGGCGCCAAGCTCGGGTCGGTTTCCGTCCGGTAGAACGGATGCTTTTGGGCCTCGGCCAAGGTCGTGAAGCCAAAGCCCCTGTCCTGATAGAGCTTGAACAGGCGAGGGGCCATGCGCGCGTCGAAGGCCCCGCCATGCATCAACAGGACGTAGGGGATGTCCTTGCCAAACAACGCGTGGCTCATCGCGCGCGCGCGATCAGCGTCGGCTGCGGCGCCGTCCAGGAAGCGTCGCTCAAGCTCGGCGATCGCGGCCTGATCGCCCTTGGCCATGCAGCGGGCGTAGGGCTCGTTATAGGCGTAGTCGCCAAAACCCATGGTGACGCTGGCGATCTTGTAGTGGTTGGCGGCCAGCCAGGTCCGCACCGCCAGGCGCTTTTCCGGCGTATCGCCCTCCGAGAGGAACGGATAGCGCAGCCAGCGCCAGTCTTCCTGGTCCATCAGGGCCTTCAGTGTCGGCTCGTTGCGCTCGATTTCGGCGATGAACTGCTCAGGCGTCAGGCTGGCCAGGTTCTGGTGCGACCAGGTGTGGTTGCCCAGCGGCTGACCGGCGTCGCGCCACATCGTCAGCACCGGCGCCGAGTCGGGTTCGCGCTCTTTCTGCACCGCGTTGATGAAGCCGAAGGCGGGCGCTCCAGCTTCGGCGGACGCCTTCAACAGTTCGGCGGCCACCTGAACACGGGTGACGCCGGGCGGCAGAGCGCTGTGGGCGGGCAGGTCGTCCCAAGTGACAGCGATGACGGGCTTGTCAGCCGCATAGGCAGCGCCCGACAGCGCCAGGGCGAGGACAGCATAGAACAGGATGCGCATGGACTAGCGGCTCTCGAAAAGGCTTAGCGGAATGGCGTCGGCCATCGCCTTGTAACCCGCCATGTTAGGATGCAGGCCGTCATTGTCGTAGGCCGGTAGCAGGTGGGTCGGCCGCGCCGGGTCTCGCAGGGCGGCGTCCCAGTCAATCACGGCGTCGAAATTGCCAGGTGCGCGGATCCAGGCGTTCACAGCCTGCCGCGCGGCTTCGGCCTCGGCTGGCGGATGGTAGTAGGCCGAGCCGGAGTAGGGGAGGATCGTTGCGCCGATGGCCTTGATCCCCCTGGCGCGCGCCTTGGCGACCATGCCGGCGAAGGCGGCGATCAGATCCTGGGCCATGCGGGCGTTGGTCGGCGCGTCTTGCGCCGTGTCGCGGTTGAGGGCGCCGAGGTCGTTGACGCCTTCCAGGATGATCAGGTGGCTGACGCCCGACTGGGAGAGCACATCACGATCGAAGCGGGACACGCCGCTGGGGCCCAGACCGTCGGCCAGCACGCGGTTGCCGCCGATCCCAAGGTTCAGGACGGCGATGTTCTTGCCCTTAAGCCGTTCGATCAGGCCATCGGTCCAGCGCAGGTTGGTGTTGGGCTGGACGCCATAGCCGTCGGTGATGCTGTCACCGAACGCGACAATGGCCGAAGCCTTCTCCGACTGGACGTCGATACTGGCGATCTGGAACCAGCGATCAGCGGTCTTGGCGCCGGGCAGATCGGCGGCGGCGGTGTGGTCGCCGGTCAGAATGTAGGACGTCGCGCGCGAGCCAGGGTGCCCGGTCTGGACGCTGGGCGCTGAGGGATAGTGCAGGCTGATGGCCAGATGGGCGAGGGGCTCGACCTTCAGCTTTATCGGGTCCGACCAGAGCTCGCCGCCGGCGGGGAGGGTCACGCGGGTCGCGCCGGCGAAGGTCAGCGCCCGGTCGGTAGCCGGATCGATCCGGGCCGTATCCGGAGCCGCAGAGACCGCGACACGGGCCGCGGTGATGGTCAGCGGCTGGGTTCCGAACAGGTTGGAGAGCTTGACCCGCAGCCTGTCGCCGCCGATCGACAGCCGGACCACCTGTCGCAGGGTGGCGTTCGAATAGTCCTCCGGCGCGAGGCTGTTCTGGGCGTTGGGCGCGAGTTGAGCGCTGGCCCAGGCGCCGACCCAGCGCTGGCTTTGCGCCTGAACGGGCAGGGCCAGAAGCAGGGCCAAGCTGGCGGCGGCCCATGCGGACCGCGCGAACCGTCTCATGTGCGTTTTCTCCCGCCCGTCGCTTATTCTTGCGTTAGCGGTAACATTTCTAGGTCGTTCGCCAAGAGGCGTAAAGCGGCGATCGGAAGGGTTTGCTGCTGGGGTGGTGCTGCGACCGCTCGTCGCGGTCACTAGGAATCGCTTGCAACTAGCTGTGTGTTAGCGCTATCAAACGCGGGTGAGGCGCCGAGCGCCTCTGCCCTTCCTGGGCGTTTCCTCCCTATGACTTTGTAGCCCGGTCTTTATGGCCGGGCTTTCTTTTTGCGCGATCGGCGATCTGGGGCTTAGACTGCGCCTGAAAGTTCGGAGATCCGCCGTGACCATTGGCAAGCCGTCCAAGAAGACCGAGACCCTGGAAATCCGCCTTCCACCGGAAACCAAGGCCGCGTTCATGGCCCGCTGCCAGGCCACTCGCCGCACGGCAAGCCAAGCGCTTCGCGGCTTCATCGAGCAGGATCTGGTGACGCCGAAACCATCGCCACGCCGTCGGAGCCTGGCCTGGCATGCGCTGGCTGCGGCGGTCGCGGGTCTGGCTGTCGGCGCCGTCGCAGCGCCGTCGCTCGCTCGCACCTCGACCTCGGACGCGACCTTCGAGCGTCTGGACGTCAATCATGACGGAGTCCTCAGCATTGAAGAGTTCCGCGCCCGCTAGTCGCTCTAGCGGATCGGGCGCGCGAAGCGATCCCACTGGAGGTTCAGCCAGGTCCAGGGCTTGTAGAGCGCCGCACCCGGCTTCCAGGAGGCGAGCACGAAGCTGGCCTCGCCGATGATGTGGTCGGCCGGCAGGAAGCCGACGCCGACCTCACCGGGCCAGCGGCTATCGAGCGAGTTATCGCGATTGTCGCCCATCATGAAGTACTGGCCGGCCGGCACGACATAGGTCTCGGTGTCGTCGCCCGGCTGACCCGCGCCGCCGTCGTAGGTGACGTAGCCGCGCCCATCGGCCTGCCGTTCGCGCACTTGCAGGACCGTGCGGTCGGGCGCGTCGTGATCCTGGGTCAGACCCAGCGGCGTCTGCGGTATCGGCACTTCGTTGACGTAAACCTGGCCGCCCGCCACGCGGACTCTGTCGCCCGGAAGGCCGATCACCCGCTTGATCCAGGTCTGGCTTGGATCACGCGGGAGACGGAACACCACAACGTCGCCGCGTTCGGCCCCCTTGCCCAGCAGGCGACCGTCGGGCAGCGGCGGATTGAGGGGCAGGGACGCCCGGCTCCAGCCATAGGCGAACTTTAAAACGATGATGTAGTCGCCGATCACCAGTCCCGGCTCCATCGAGGAAGACGGGATGGTGAAGGGCTGAAAGATCACAACGCGCAAGGTCAAGGCGATGGCGAGCCCCGCTCCGGCGATCCGAAGCGTTTCAAGGAACTCCTGGCGCAGCGTGTTCGGTGCGGGGGCGGCGGGGGTGGATGTCTGGGTCATGGCGCCAGTCAGCCGAGGCAACTTGTCTTTCGCCAGCAAGACCGTGTCGGGACAGCCGGATATCGTGTCCGGACAAGCTTGGAGCTGCTCGCTCGACGCAAAAAGAAAGGGCCGGACGACGCGCGTCCGGCCCGAAGTTCGAGGGGTGATAGAAGGGGTTAGAAGGACTTCTTGATCGACAGGTAGACCTGACGCGGCGGGGCGGTCAGGACGGTCTGGGCCGTGCCGGTCGGGTCGCTGTTGACCAGGCCGCCCGAACCGATCGTCGAGATGTAGTCCTCGTCGGTCAGGTTGGTGACGTTGATCTGGATCTGCGTGCCCTTGGCCCAGCCTTCGCCTTCGAAGCGGTAGCCGAGGGTCAGGTCCGCGACCGTCGTCGACGGCGCAAGACCGCCGATGTTCTCGTAGGTGTAGTAGCGCTCGCCGGTGTAGGCGACGCCGAGCTTGGCGAAGAAGCCGGCTTGGTCGAACGCGATCTCGCCCTTGAAGATGTTCTTGGGCGTGTTGACCACGGTCTTGCCCTTGGTGCGAGCGCGGACCGTGCCGTCTTGGGCGACGACGTCGTTCTCGTACTGGGAGTCGTTGTAGGTGTAGGCGCCGTACAGGCTCCAGGCGTCAGACAGGCGATAGGTGCCGGCCAGTTCGACGCCCTTGGTCTCGACCGAACCAACGTTCGACAGCACCGGAGCGTTGCCCTGGATCGACGAACCCTGGGCCACCGCGAGCAGACGGTTGTCGAAGGTCACGTGATAGACCGCCGCGACGCCCTGGAAGCGCTCGGTGCGATAGCGGCCGCCCAGTTCGAAGGTCTTGGAGCTTTCCGGATCCAGCGTCTGGGTGATGTAGTCGACGCGCGCCTGGTTCTGCGACGCGAACGGACCCGAGGTGGCCGCCGAGACGTAGGCGCCCATGTTCTCGGTGTAGCCGCCGAACACTTCGAAGTCCGGTGTGGCTTTGTAAACAAAGCCGACCTGCGGCAGGAAGTTGTCCTTGCTCTCAATGGTGCCCGCCAGCGGGTTGCCGACGATGGTCTTTACTGTGTTCTCGACCTTGATCGCCTTGAAGCCGAAGTTGACCTTAAGGGCGTCGCTGAGCGTCCACTCGTCCTCGATGTGACCGGTCGTGGTCTTGGTTTCGAACGCGTACTGCCACTGGGTGAAGAACGGGTTTTCCTGGAAGGCCAGCGGGTTGCGCGACGGCGCGGCGGCCGTTTCGGCGTAGAAGCGACGGGCCTGGTTGAAGTTGTTCACTTCGTGCCAGAAGCCGCCCCTCAGGCGGTGGGCGCCGATGTCGACAGTCAGGCCGGCGGTCAGGCCGCCACGATCGATGTCATACTCGGTGGTGCGGATCGACAGCGGGGCGGCGGTCGAGCCGGCCGTGCCGAAACCAGGGCTGGCCAGGTACGGCGTGTACCACAGGCCCTGGCCTTCGTTCTTGTGCTGGTAGGCGGTGGCGTCCAGCGTCACGCGGTCGGTGATGTCGAGGTTCAGCTTGGCGCCGTACAGGTCGTCATCGCGGACGCCAGCGCCCGCATAGTACGCGTCGTCGACCGTGGCGAACGGCGCGGGGAGGGCGGTTCCCGTTTGATAGGCGCGGGCAGCGGCGACCGCGAGGCCCCAGTTCGGCTGGGTGTTATCCCAGTCGCGGCCCAGGCGCTTGATCATGTCGAATGACAGGTCCTGGTAGTCCTGCTCACGACGCTCGGAGCGGTGATAGAAGCCGGTCAGGTCACCGCGCTCGCCCAGCGGCATCACCAGCTTGGCGTCGTATTGGCGCTGCTTCTGCTCGCCGCCGCCCTTCCACTTGTCGCTCTTCTGATCGGCGACCGAAACGTAGCCGCGCAGGCCACCGAGCTGCTTGATGGCGCCGGTGTCAAAGCGACCGAACAGGCGGTGCATGTTGTCCGAGCCGGCGGTGGCGTTGATCTCGCCGCCCATCGCTTCGGACGGATCGCGCGAGAAGAACTGCAGCGTGCCGCCCAGGTTCGAGGTCGAGGCGACGCCCAGGGCGCCGGCGCCTTGGGCCAGTTCGACGCGGCCGATGTTCTCGCTGGCGACGGCGCGGCTGATGTGCAGGCCATTGTGGTTGCCATAGCTCATGTCGCCCAGCGGCACGCCGTCCAGGGTGAAGCCCAGCTGGTTCTGGTTGAAGCCGCGGATCGAGATGCGGGTCGACCACTCGTAGGCGCCGAAGGCGTCGGCCGATTGGAAGGTCACGCCCGGCAGTTTGTCGATCGCCTTCAGGGCGCTGGTGCCGGCGGCTTGCAGGCCGATGGCCTCGTTGTTCAGCGTCTGGACCTGGCGGCTCTGGCCTTGGCCGATAATGACGACTGCGTCGACGACCGAGTTATCGGCCGGCGCGGCGTTGGTGGCGATCGGCGCGGCGTCGGCGGTCGTGTCCGCAGCGAAGGCCGGCGCGGCGACGATCAGGAGCGCGCTCGCGGCAGCGCCCAGCAGCAGATGGTTCTTCATGGAGGCATCCCCTTTGTCCCGACGTTGAGACACGTCGGCTGGGGGCTCGGCTAACAGCGCATGACGACGCCAAGGCGAAGCTTCGGTGTCGGGTTTCCGACACTCGTGCGAACGATTGGTGACAGCGCCCGGTCTTGATCCCACGCCGTAGGTCCGGTGGCGATTGCGCGAAGGCCTTCTGACCGCTATTTCAGCGCCCAATCCCCGAAACATCGTCCAGCGAGATCGCGAGCCTCATGGCGCAGCAATACATTTTCCAGATGCAGGGCCTGACCAAGGCCTATCCCGGCGGCAAGAAGGTCTTCGAGAACATCTGGCTGTCGTTCTACTCCGACGCCAAGATCGGCGTGGTCGGCGTCAACGGCTCGGGTAAGTCGACCCTGCTGAAGGTGATGGCCGGCCTCGACAAGGAATTCTCCGGCGAGGCCAAGGCCGCTGACGGCATCAAGCGCGGCTATCTCCCGCAGGAGCCGGTGCTGGATCCGACGCTGGACGTCTGGGGCAATGTCATCGCCGACTGCGAAGACAAGCAGATCTTCGACCGCTACAATGCTTTGGCGGCCCAGCTCGGCGAGGAATACACCGACGAGCTGATGGAGGAGATGACCAAGCTACAGGAGGTCATCGACGCCCGCGACCTGTGGGACATCGACTCCAAGGTCGAGATGGCCATCGACGCCCTGCGCTGCCCGCCCAACGACGCCAATATCGAAAGCCTGTCGGGCGGTGAGAAGCGCCGTATCGCGCTGGCGCGCCTGCTGCTCAGCAAGCCCGACATGCTGCTGCTCGACGAACCGACCAACCACCTGGACGCCGAGTCGGTGGCCTGGCTGCAGCACCACCTGGAAGAGTTCCCCGGCTGCGTCATCCTGGTGACCCACGACCGCTACTTCCTGGATCAGGTCACCAAGTGGACCCTGGAGCTGGATCGCGGCAAGGGCATTCCCTACGAGGGCAACTATTCGGGCTGGCTGGAGCAGAAGCAAAAGCGCGTCGTTCAGGAGCAGTCGGAATCGGAAGCCCGCCAGCGCGCGCTCACCCGCGAACTGGAATGGGTACGCAGCTCGCCCAAGGCTCGTCAGTCCAAGTCGAAGGCCCGTCTGGCCTCTTACGAGGAAATGGTCGCCGCGCAGGAAAACGCCCGCGCCGCCCAGACCCAGGCCCACATCCAGATCCCGCCTGGCCCGCGCCTCGGCAACGTCGTGCTTGAGGTCAACGGCCTCGAAAAAGAGTACGGCGACAAGGTGCTGTTCAAGGACCTGTCGTTCCGCCTGCCGCCTAACGGCATCGTCGGCGTCATCGGCCCGAACGGCGCCGGTAAGTCGACCCTGTTCAAGCTGATCACCGGCCGCGAGCAGCCCGACGCCGGCACGGTCAAGGTCGGCGAGACCGTCAAGCTCTCGTATGTCGACCAGTCGCGCGACGCCCTCGACCCCAACAAGACCATCTGGGAAGAGATCAGCGGCGGCACCGACGTGATGATCGTCGGCAAGCGCGAGATCAACAGCCGCGCTTACGTGGGCTCGTTCAACTTCAAGGGCGGCGATCAGCAGAAGAAGGTCGGCCTGCTGTCGGGCGGTGAGCGCAACCGCGTCCACCTGGCCAAGACCCTGGCCACCGGCGGCAACTTGCTGCTGCTCGACGAACCGACCAACGACCTGGACATCGAAACCCTGCAGGCCCTCGAAGAGGCGCTGGAAGAGTTCGCCGGCTGCGCCGTGGTCATCAGCCACGATCGCTGGTTCCTGGACCGCCTGGCCACCCACATCCTGGCCTTCGAGGGTGACAGCCACGTCGAATGGTTCGAAGGCAACTTCGAAATGTACGAAGAAGACAAGAAGCGCCGTCTGGGCGCCGACAGCCTGATCCCCAAGCGCATCAAGTTCCAGAAGTTCGCGCGCTAAGCGGGCTTGGAGTTGCTTGCACTGAAGTCGAAGGGGCGACGGATGACCGTCGCCCCTTTTCGTTTTCTAACCCCGCGTCAACCTGCGTAGCCTGCGTCGTGATACGCGTATGGGCCAACCGCCCAGCGTTGGAGGACACCTATGCCCCAGACCGCCGCCGAGAAACCGCAGGTCCTGCTGTCGCACGAAATGCTGATGCCGCTGCAGCCGCTGCTGGAGGGCGCCTATATCGTGCATCGGCTGTGGGACTATCCGGACCGGATGGCGTTCTTGGAAGGTCCTGGTCAAAGCATCCGGGCCATCGTCCATGCGGGTGAAATGGCCTTGAGCCGGGACATGCTGGCCGAGATGCCGCGGCTGGGGCTGATCGCCTGCGTCAGCGTCGGCTATGATGGCGTCGATGTTCCGTGGTGCAAGGCGCACGGGATCGCGGTGACCCACTCCACCGGCCTGAACGCCGCCGACGTCGCCGACCACGCTGTCGGTCTGGTTCTGGCGGCCTGGCGCGGCATCGTCGAGGGCGACCAGCGCCTGCGCGGCGGTCACTGGTCGCACGCCGAGCGCATGGCCCCGCGACCCGGTCTGCGCGGTCGCAAGGCCGGGGTCGTTGGTCTGGGCCACATCGGCGAGGCGGTTGCTGCGCGCCTCAAGGCGTTCGACATGAAGGTCGCCTGGTGGGCGCCGCGCCCTAAAGAGACCGACTATCCGCGCGCTGACAGCCTGATGGCCCTAGCGCGAGACAGCGACGTCCTGATTGTCTGCGCCCGGCCGGACGACTCCAACCGCCACCTCATCAACAAGCCGGTGATCGAGGCGGTTGGCGCTCAGGGGCTGATCGTCAATGTCGCACGCGGATCGTTGATCGACGAGGACGCGCTGATCGAGGCCTTGCGAGCCGGGACGCTTGGCATGGCGGCGCTCGATGTGTTCGAGCAGGAGCCGACCCCCGCGGCCCGATGGGCCGATGTCCCCCGCACCGTGCTCACGCCACACACAGCCGGCGCCACCCTGGACAGCCTTCCGGCCATGGTCAGCCTGACGCTGGAGAACCTGCGCCGGTACTTCCATGGCGAACCGCTGGCGACGCCGGTGGCGGCTTAGGCCGGAAACGGAACGGCGAAAGCCTCGGGTTCGAGCCTGAGGCCGTTCGCCAGCAGGCTGACGGTCCGGTAGAAGCCGGCCAGCATCATCAACTCGATGCGAGCCTCCTCGTTGAAGGCCTCGCCAAGGCGCGCCCAGAGTGCGTCGTCGATGTCGGCGCGGGCGTTTACTGCGTCGCAGAAGGCGATCAGGAGGGCCTCGCGCTCGCTCCAGCAGGCGGCGATCCCGGGGGCGAGGGTCGCGGCGAGGCGCTCGACGTCAAGCCCTGCCGCCGGCGCGAAGATCGCCGCGTGGACGCCCCACTCGTAGCCGCAGCCGTTGAGAGCGCAAATGCGGTGGATGACGATCTCGCGATCCGTCAGCGACAGGTGGCCGGGGTCCAGCAGGCCGCCGCCGGTGAAGCGCGCGAAGAGCCGCTCGTCGCGGGCCAGGGTGCGGAACAGAGACAGCGGTTCCTCGCCCGGCGTCTTGAGGCGTTCCAGCATCTTGGCGACAGCGGGCGGGTAGGGTGCTCGTGCCGGATCGATCCTGGGCGACATCTGAAATCCTCCATGCTACAAAATTTGTATCATGCAAGATTTCGGTGACGCTACAAAAAATGAAGCGCCTCTTCCGGGCGGTGCGGTTCGCGGTTCGGACACCGGCAGGCCGATCATGGCCGCTCTCGACCTGCTGGGGCGTCGCGGCGCCTTGCGGATCGTCTGGGAGCTTCGCGAGGGGCGGGTGCTGACCTTCCGGGCGCTGCAGGCGGCGGCCGAGCTGCCGCCTGGCACCCTGAACGCCCGTCTGGCCGAACTACGCGCCGCTGACATCGTCGCGGCCGAGGGCGGCTATCGCCTGAGCCCTCGTGGCGGAGACTTGATCGTCGCGCTTTGGCCTCTGCTAAGGTGGTCCGAGGATTGGGCGAACGCGCTGGAGACGTGACATGGCCAAGGTGCTGGGTGTGGGCGGCGTCTTCTACAAGGCGCAGGATCCCAAGGCTGTCCGCGACTGGTATGCGCGGGTGCTGGACTTTGAGATCCATGACTGGGGCGGGGCGATGTTCGAGCATCCCCGATCGACCTCGACAACCTGGTCGCCCTTCGCCGCCGACACCCAGTATTTCGCACCGTCGACGGCGCCGTTCATGATCAATTTCATAGTCGATGATATGGATGGGGTCCTGGCTCGGGCGGCCGCCGAGGGCGTCGAGCCCGTGGGGCGTCAAGACGAAGACGGCATGGGCCGGTTCGCCTGGCTCATGGACCCCGCCGGGGTGAAGATTGAGCTTTGGGAGCCCGTGAAAGGCGACTCCGAGGCATAAGTTTCTCTTGCCAAATCGGACATAAAGATATCTTTATGTCCCTATGAAGCTTGCCGCCGAACAGGTTGTCGAGGTGCTGCGCGCCGCTGGCGAATCCACGCGCCTGCGGCTTTTGGCGTTGCTGGCGGTCGAGGAGCTGTCGGTGCTGGAGCTGTGCCGGATCCTCGATCAGAGCCAGCCGCGCGTTTCGCGTCACCTGAAGCTCCTGGCCGAGGCCGGCCTTGTCGAGCGGTTCCCGGACGGCGCCTGGGTGTTCTATCGCCTGGCCGCCAAGTCGCCGGGGCGACTGCTGGTCGAGCAGGCTCTGGACCTGATCGACGAAGGCGACGAGACGATTCAGGCGGACGCCGACAAGCTGGCCGCGGTTCGGGCCGAACGTTCGACCGACGCCCAGGCCTATTTCGCCCGCAACGCCGCGCGCTGGAACGAGATCCGCTCGCTGTATGTCGATGAGGCCGAGGTCGAGGCGGCGATCCTGCGCGCCACCGGCGAAGGGCCGTTCGACGAGATGGTCGATCTGGGCGCCGGCGCGGGGCGCATGCTGACCCTGCTGGGCAAGCGCGCCGCCAACGCGCTGGGTCTGGACCTCTCACAACAGATGCTGAACATCGCCCGCGACGAGGTGGTCAAGGCCGGCCTGGTGGCGTGCGAACTGCGCCACGGCGACATCTTCCGCACCGGCCTGCCGGGCGGCTGCGCCGATCTCGTCACCGTGCATCAGGTGCTGCACTACCTCACCGATCCCGCCACAGCGGTGGCTGAGGCCGCGCGTCTGGTGACGCCGGGCGGCCTGCTGTTGATCGCCGACTTCGCCCCGCACGATCACGAGTTCCTGCGCGAGGTTCACCAACACCGCCGGCTGGGCTTCGACGACGCCGAGATCGTCGCCTGGCTGCAGACGGCCGGTCTTGCGCTGGAAAGCAATATCGCCCTGCCGCCGGCGACGGCCGAGGGGCTGACCGTCAAGATCTGGACGGCGCGCCGTCCCAGCAAGGCATCCCTCGAAAGGAGCGCCGCATGACCCTTCCACCCACCCGCCGGGTGATTGGCCCCGTGGCGCGCGCCGGCGAGCGCACGGGGCGTCCGCGCGTGTCGTT
Organism: Caulobacter sp. SL161; assembly: GCF_026672375.1. GTDB lineage: Bacteria > Pseudomonadota > Alphaproteobacteria > Caulobacterales > Caulobacteraceae > Caulobacter. The sequence continues at coordinate 2,847,446 of NZ_JAPPRA010000001.1, read as the reverse complement.
CGAGTTTTTCCCGCCCAAGACCCCGCAGATGGAGGAAAGCCTGTGGGCGGCGATCACGCGCCTGGCGCCGCTGGATCCGGCGTTCGTGTCGGTGACCTACGGCGCGGGCGGCTCCACGCGCGAGCGCACGCACCGCACCGTCAAGCGCATCCTGGACGAGACCAGCCTCAAGCCGGCCGCCCACCTGACCTGCGTCGGCGCCAGCCGCGAAGAGGTCGATGAGGTCATCCGCGAATACTGGGAGACGGGCGTTCGTCACATCGTCTCGCTGCGCGGCGACCCGCCTCCCGGCGAAGGCGGCATCGGCGGGGTCTACGTGCCGCGCGCCGACGGCTACGCCAACGCCACCGAACTGACCAAGGCCGTGCGCGCGATCGCGCCGTTCGAGGTGTTGGTCGGCGTCTATCCCGAGAAGCACCCCGAGAGCCCCTCGCTGGAACACGATATCGACGTTCTGAAGCAGAAGGTCGACGCGGGCGCGACCCTGGGCATCAGCCAGTTCTTCTTCGATCTGGATGCGTTCCTGCGTTACGTCGACAAGGTGCGAGCGGCTGGCATCACGATCCCGATCGTGCCCGGCATCATGCCGGTGACCAACTTCGTGGGTCTGAAGAAGATGGCCGCCGCCTGCCAGACGGCGATCCCGGCCTGGCTGGGCAACCTGTTCGACGGTCTGGAGAGCGACGCCGAGACCCGTCGCCTGATCGCCTGCTCGGTCGCCGCCGAAATGTGCGCCAAGCTGCAGGAGCAGGGGTTCGAGGACTTCCACTTCTACACCCTGAACCGGGCCGATCTTGTTTACGCCATCTGCCGGGTGCTGGGCGTGCGCGAGGTCTCGCCCGCCGCATCGGAGGCCGCCGCATGAAGCGCCTGATCCTGGCCGCCGCTGCGTCGCTTTTGGCCCTGGCCTCGGCGGCCCACGCCGACGATATGCCGGCCAACTGGACCAAGCCGACCAAGCCCTACCGGGTTGTGGGCAATATCTACTACGTCGGCACCGAGGGCATCTCCTCCTGGCTGATCACCTCGTCCGAGGGCCATGTGGTGTTGGACGGCGGGCCCAACGCCGAGACGGGCAAGCTTGTCGAGCGCAACATCACGGCGCTGGGCTTCCAGCTTGCGGACGTAAAGATCCTGATCAACACCCACGCCCACTACGATCACGCGGGCGGTCTGGCGCAGTTGAAGGCCGATACGGGCGCCAAGCTGTGGATTTCGCGCGGCGACGCGCCGGCCATGGCGGCGGGCCGCCACATCGGCGACAACATCTATGGCGCCACGCCGATGCCCGCCGTGAAGCCGGATAGGACCTTCGGCGACCAGACCAAGCTGAAGCTGGGCGAGATCGCCATGGTGTCCCACCTGACGCCGGGCCACACCATCGGCTGCACCAGCTGGACGACGGCGGTGGTTGAGAAGGGGCGGCCGCTGAACGTGACCTTCCCATGCTCCTTGTCCGTGGCTGGCAACGTGCTGGTCGGCAACAAAACCCACCGGACCATCGTCGCCGACTATCGCGCCAGCTTCGCCAAGCTGCGCGCCATCCCGACCGACGTCATGCTGCCCGCGCACGAGGAGCAGGGGAACCTGCTGGCCAAGCGCCAGAAGCAACTGCGTGGCGACGCCAACGCCTTCGTCGATCCGACCGAGCTTGCCCGGTTCGTCGACGCCAACGAAGCCGCCTTCAACAAGGAGCTCGCGCGCCAGCAGGCGGCGGGGCCCAGCCGATGACCGACCTGTCCATCCGCGCCAATCGCGTCGCCGCCCTGAAGGCCGCCGCCAAGGAGCGTATCCTCATCCTCGACGGCTCCTGGGGCGTGATGTTCCAGAAGAAGGGCCTGACCGAGGCCGATTATCGCGCCGAGCGCTTCGCCGCCTACAACGGCCAGATGAAGGGCAACAACGACATCCTGTGTCTGACCCGGCCCGATCTCGTGGCCGAACTGCATGACGCCTATTTCTCGGCCGGCGCCGATATCTCCGAGACCAACACCTTCTCGGGCACGACCATCGCCCAGGCCGACTATCACCTGGGCGAACAGGACGTCTGGGACATCAACCTGGAAGGCGCCAAGATCGGCCGCTCGGTCGCTGACCGCTGGAACGCACAGAACCCCGACCGCCCGAAATTCATCGCCGGCTCGATGGGGCCGCTGAACGTCATGCTGTCGATGTCGTCGGACGTGAACGATCCGGGCGCGCGCAAAGTCACCTTCGACCAGGTCTACGCTGCCTATCGCCAGCAGGTGGACGCGCTGTATCAGGGCGGGGTCGATCTGTTCCTGATCGAGACGATCACCGACACCCTGAACTGCAAGGCCGCGATCAAGGCGATCCTGGACTGGCGCGACGAGGGCCATGAAGAGCTGCCGATCTGGATTAGCGGCACCATCACCGACCGCTCGGGCCGCACCTTGTCTGGCCAGACGGCCGAGGCCTTCTGGAACAGCGTCAAGCACGCCAAGCCGTTCGCGGTGGGCTTCAACTGCGCTCTGGGCGCGGATTTGATGCGCCCCCACATCGCCGAGATGGCCCGCATCGCCGACACCCTTGTCGCGGCTTACCCGAATGCCGGCCTGCCCAACGCCATGGGCCAGTATGACGAGGAGCCGCACCAGACCGGCCACGCTCTGCACGAGTGGGCCAAGGACGGGCTTGTGAACATCCTGGGCGGCTGCTGCGGCACGACGCCAGACCACATCCGCCACGTGGCGGACGAGGTGCGCGGCGTGAAGCCCCGCCAGATCCCCGAGCGCCCCAAGGCGATGCGCTTGGCGGGGCTCGAACCGTTCGAGTTGGCTTAGAGTTCTCGCGGCCTCTCTCCTCCCTTCCCCTTTGATGGGGAAGGGCAGGGGATGGGGTGACAGCGCTTCAGAATAGAACGCGGTGGTCGTGGCCGACCGCCGCGTCACCCCACCCCAACCCCTCCCCATCAAGGGGAGGGGAAAGAGCTATCTGGACTTCGACCGATCATGAGACCTGTCTTCGTCAACATCGGTGAGCGCACCAACGTCACCGGCTCGGCCAAGTTCAAGAAGCTGATCGTCGAGGGGAACTATCCCGAGGCGCTGTCGGTCGCGCGCCAGCAGGTCGAGGCCGGCGCCCAGGTCATCGACGTCAACATGGACGAGGGCCTGCTGGACAGCCAGCAGGCCATGGTCACCTTCCTGAACCTGATGGCCGCCGAGCCTGACATCGCCCGCGTGCCGGTGATGATCGACAGCTCCAAGTGGGAGGTGATCGAGGCCGGTCTGAAGTGCGTCCAGGGCAAGGCGATCGTCAACTCGATCAGCCTGAAGGAGGGCGAGGAAAAGTTCCTGGAGCAGGCGAAGCTGTGCCTGCGCTATGGTGCGGCCGTGGTGGTCATGGCCTTCGACGAGGTCGGCCAGGCCGACACCGAAAAGCGCAAGGTCGAGATCTGCGAGCGGGCCTACAATACGCTAGTCGAGAAGGTGGGCTTCCCGCCCGAAGACATCATCTTCGACCCCAACATCTTCGCCGTGGCGACGGGGATCGAGGAGCACGACAACTACGCCGTCGACTTCATCGAGGCCACGCGTCGCATCAAGCAGATGCTGCCCTATGCGCGGGTCTCGGGCGGGGTGTCCAACGTCTCGTTCAGCTTCCGCGGCAACGAACCGGTGCGCCGGGCGATCCACTCGGTGTTCCTGTACCACGCGATCAACGCCGGCATGGACATGGGCATCGTCAACGCCGGCGACCTGCCGGTCTATGACGACATCGACCCGGTGCTGCGCGAGGCCGTCGAGGACGTGATCCTCAACCGCCCGCAGCGTGATCCGAACCAGACTAACACCGAGCGTCTGGTCGAGATCGCTCCCCGCTACAAGGGCGAGAAGGGCCAGCAGCAGGTCGCCAACCTGGAATGGCGCAAGGGCACGGTGAACGAGCGCCTGACCCATGCCCTGGTCCACGGCATCACCGAGTTCATCGAGGCCGACACCGAAGAGGCGCGTCTCGCCGCCGAGCGTCCGCTGCACGTGATCGAAGGCCCGCTGATGGACGGCATGAACGTCGTTGGCGACCTGTTCGGCGCGGGCAAGATGTTCCTGCCCCAGGTCGTGAAGTCGGCGCGCGTCATGAAGCAGGCCGTGGCCTGGCTGATGCCGTTCATGGAGGCCGAGAAGGAAGGCCAGGTTCGCCAGGCCGCCGGCAAGGTGCTGATGGCCACCGTCAAGGGCGACGTCCACGACATCGGCAAGAACATCGTCGGCGTCGTGCTGCAGTGTAACAACTATGAGGTCGTCGATCTGGGTGTCATGGTGCCCGCCGACCGCATCCTCGATGAGGCGCGCAAGCACAAGGTCGACATGATCGGCCTGTCGGGTCTGATCACCCCCTCGCTGGACGAGATGGTGTTCGTGGCCGCCGAGATGGAGCGCCAGGGCTTTGACATTCCGCTGCTGATCGGCGGCGCCACCACCAGCCGCACTCACACGGCGGTCAAGATCGAGCCGGCCTATCGTCGCGGTCCGACGACCTATGTCGTCGACGCCAGCCGCGCCGTGGGCGTGGTCTCGGGCCTGCTGTCGCCGGGCGAGCGTGACCGGATCATCGCCGAGACGCGCGCCGAATACGTCAAGGTTCGCGAGCAGTACGCGCGGGGGCAGACGACCAAGGCCCGCGCCTCGATCCAGGAAGCCCGCAAGCGCGCCTTCGCCATCGACTGGAAGGGCTACACGCCGCCCAAGCCCGCCTTCATCGGCACGCGGGTGTTCGAACCGTCGCTGGCCGAGCTGGTCCCGTTCATCGACTGGTCGCCGTTCTTCGCCAGCTGGGAGCTGATCGGCCGCTTCCCGCAGATCCTGGAGGACGACGTGGTCGGCCAGGCCGCGACGGACCTCTATCGCGACGCCCGCGCCATGCTGGACAAGGTGGTCGAGGAAAAGTGGTTCGGGGCCAAGGGCGTTATCGGCTTCTGGCCGGCCCAGGCCCAGGGCGACGACATCGTGCTCTACACGGACGAGACTCGCGTGGCCGAGTTCTCGCGCCTGCACACCCTGCGACAGCAGATGGACAAGGGCGCCGACAAGAGCGGCGAGGCCAAGGCCAATGTCGCTCTTTCGGACTTCGTCGCGCCGATCGGGCAGGGGGCTGACTATGTCGGCGGCTTCGCCGTCACCGCCGGCCATGGCGAGGACGAGATCGTCGCCAAGTTCAAGGCGGCGGGGGACGACTACAACGCCATCATGGCCTCGGCCCTGGCTGATCGCCTGGCCGAAGCCTTCGCCGAGTGGCTGCACTATAAGGCCCGCGTCGAACTGTGGGGCTATGCCGCCGACGAGGACGCCGATGTCGAGCGCCTGATCGCCGAAAAGTACCAGGGCATCCGCCCCGCGCCCGGCTATCCGGCCCAGCCCGACCACACCGAGAAGGGTACGCTGTTCAAGCTGCTCGACGCCGAGGCGGCCACCGGTCTGCAACTGACCGAGAGTTACGCCATGACCCCGGGCGCTGCTGTTTCGGGCCTCTTCTTCAGCCACCCGCAGGCGCACTATTTCGGCGTCGGCAAGATCGACGCCGACCAGGTCGAGGACTACGCACGCCGCAAGGGCTGGGACCTGGCAACCGCCGAACGCTGGCTGTCGCCGATCCTCAACTACGACCCGCTCGAGCGGGCGCGGGGCGCGGCGGCCTGATCACCTAGAACCCGTTCTGCGTAACCGCGTGCGATAAAATGTCCCGCGCGGCGGGGCGGTAAGGGTTTCGGCAACCGTTGGCATGAACGATGCGGCTCCTCGGGGAAAAGCGATGGACCGCAGAAACATCGAGCTGAAGATCTTTGTCCTGATCGCCGGCATGGCGGCGGGTATGATCTTGCTCGCCGGTTTCACGTTGACGGTCGCGGCCCGCCATGCGGACGTTCGCGAGCGCGAGTACGAGCAGACGCTGGTCGGCAATGGCTTGCGCCAGCGGGGCAAGGAGGTCCAGACCGCCCTCAACCCGTACGTGATCTGGGACGAGGCGGTCATCAAGCTCGACAACCGGTTCGATCCTGCCTGGGCCACCCAGAACATCGGCGCCTCGGTGGGGGACGTGCTCGGTAACGATCTGGTCTTTGTGCTCGACGCCCAGAACAGACCGATCTACGGCCGTATCGCAGGCAAGGACATCGCCGTCGGTCGTTACGCCCGCTATCACGAACACCTGAAGGACCTGGTCGCCAAGGTTCGCGCCGTCGAAGCTGACCCCGCTGCGGTCGCGCGTGAAAGGGCGGTTCACCGCAGTCGGGTGATCGTGGTGGATGGCCGGCCCATCCTGGCTACGGTGTCGCTGGTGCGACCCGACTTCAAGGCCAAGACGAAGGGGGCGACAGCGCCGCTGCTCGTGTCGGGCGTCGCGGTCGCCGACAGTGTCGTGCAGGCCTTCTCGGATCGGTTCCTGCTTCACGACGCTCATATCCGGGTGGTGGACCCGAGCCAGTTGGACACGGATCTGGCTCAACGCGTGATCGGCAAGTCCAATGACGATCGCCGCATCGTGATGCGCTGGACGCCGCGCCGGCCTGGCGAAGATCTGCTGAGATCCGCTTGGCCTATCCTGGGTGGGGCTGTTCTGGCCGCCGCGCTCGGTTCGTTCCTACTGTTCCGCGTGACGCGCCGGGCCGCCAAGAAGCTGCTGCTCTCCGAAGCCGAGGCCAAGCATCTGGCGTTGCATGACCCACTGACGGGACTGGCCAACCGCACACTCTTTACAGACCGGCTGGTGCACGCCCACGCCCTGCTGCGCCGCAAGGGTGGCCATCTGGGGGTGCTGTGTATCGATCTCGATCGCTTCAAGGAGGTCAATGACAGCTATGGGCACGACGCGGGCGACCAGCTGATCCGCGAGGTGGCGCGCCGCCTGAAGACGATCTGCCGCGAGACCGACACGATCTGCCGCCTGGGAGGCGATGAATTCGCGATCATCCAGCCTGACACCGATCCCGCCGGCGCCGCCGCCCTGGCGCAAAGGGTCGTCGACGGTCTCTCGGGCGACGTGGACCTATCGATCGGGCGCGCGGAACTGTCGTGTTCCGTCGGAGTCGCGGTGGTCGCCAATGAGGAGCAAGGTCAGGCCGAACTGCTCCGTCAGGCGGATGTTGCCCTCTATCGCGCCAAGGAGGCCGGCCGTGGTCGCTTCGCCTTCTTCGAGCCCGAGATGGACGCCGCCCTGCGCCTGCGAAAGGGGCTGGAGCGCGACCTGCGCACGGCGCTGGAACAGGAGGCGCTGACGGTCGCCTATCAACCGCTGACCGACGCCAAGGGCGCGATCATCGGCGTCGAGGCTCTGGCGCGCTGGAACCATGCTGAGCGGGGCGAGATTTCGCCGGCGATCTTCATCCCGCTTGCCGAGTCGTGCGGTCTGATCTGTCAGCTCGGCGCGGCGGTGTTCCGTCGCGCCTGCTACGACAGCCTGCGCTGGTCCGATCTGGAGGTCTCGGTCAATGTCTCGGCGATCCAGCTGTCCAATCCGAACTTCGTCGATGAGATCGAAGCGACCTTGATCGAAACGGGCGCTCGCGCCGACGCCTTTATGCTGGAGATCACCGAGACGGCGCTGCTCAAGGACAGCGACGGGGTGCACGAGGCGCTGCGCCGGCTGAAGCGGATGGGGTTTCGCCTGGCTCTGGACGACTTTGGCACCGGCTACGCCAGCCTTGCCTATCTGCGCCGCCATCCGATCGACAAGCTGAAGATCGACCGCTCGTTCGTCTCGAATCTGCCGAGGAACGGCGAGTCCATGGCGGTGGCCAGCGCCATCATCAGCCTGGCCAGATCGCTAGGGCTGAAGACGACGGCCGAGGGCGTGGAGACGAAGGGGCAGTTCGAGGCCCTGGTCAAGCTGGGTTGCTCGGAGTTCCAGGGCTATCTGCTGGGCCGCCCTGCGCCGGCCGAGGCGATCGCCGAAGCGCGGTCGATGTCGAGGGTTCTCTAGGTTCGGCGATACCGCCGCCCTGGCCCTCGAGCTTTGGATGGAGACATCCAAAGCGCCGAAGTGGCTTATAAGCATATGATTTTGAGAGTTTTTAATCGGGATGGGATGGTTCAGTCCAAACCCGACAGGCTCTAATGCGGACGCTGGTCAAACGCCGCATTGATCCGCATGCTGTCCTCGAAGCTGAGTGGGGAGGGGACCATGACGGATTCGGGCCTGAGCCGTCGCGCCTTGGGCGCGCTGGCGCTTGGAGGGGCGGCGGCTGGGCTTTCAGCTTGCACTCCTCGTCAAGGGACGGACCTCACGCCCAAGAGCCGACAGTTCCCCAAGGACTTCATCTGGGGCGTCGCCACGGCGGCCTTCCAGACCGAGGGTTCGCAGACCGCCGACGGGCGCGGGCCCAGCATCTGGGATGTGTTTGAGCGGGCGCCGGGCGCCATCAAGAACGGCGACACGGCGGTGGACGCCACAGACAGCTATCGGCGCTACCAGGACGATGTCGACCTGATCGCCGGCGCCAGCCTGAGCGCTTATCGGTTCTCGATGAGCTGGTCGCGGATTCTGCCGACCGGGGCGGGCGCGGTGAACGCCGCAGGCCTCGATCACTATTCGCGGCTGGTCGACGCGCTGCTGGCCAAAGGGATCACGCCCTACGCAACCCTTTTTCATTGGGACCTGCCGCAAGGCCTGCAGGACAAGGGCGGCTGGGCGAACCGCGACACGGCCCAGCGTCTGGCGGACTATGCGCGCGCCGTGGTCGAGCGGCTGGGCGACCGGCTGAAGAACTACATCATTCTCAATGAGGCGGCGGTCCATACCGTGTTCGGCCACGTGCTGGGCGATCATGCGCCGGGGCTCAAGGACGCTGCGCTACTGGGTCCCGTCACGCACCATATGAACCTGGGCCAGGGGCTGGCGATGCAGGCTCTGCGCGCGGCGCGGAGCGACCTTTCGGTAGGCACCACGATGGCGCTTCAGCCATGCCGGCCGGCGGGTGGGCCATTGGCATTGTGGAACCGGCTGGCTTCGGATGGTCTGGACGAGATCTGGAACCTCGCCTGGCTCGACCCGCTGTTCAAGGGAACCTACCCCAAGGCGATGGAGGAGCCGCTCAAGGGCGTGGTTCGCGACGGCGACTTGAAGACCACGCGTCAGCCCGTCGATTTCCTGGGAGTGAACTACTACGCGCCGGCCTATGTGCGGTTGGATCTGTCGGCGCCCAGCAAGATCGCCGCCGCCGCCGCGCCCAATAGCGCCGAGCAGGACGCGTTCGGCCGACATATCGATCCGTCCGGCCTGTTCGAGGTTCTGGATCGTGTACGTCGCGAGTACGGCGCGCCCAAGATGCTGGTGACCGAGAACGGATGCTCCGACCCGTTCAGCAGCGGTCCAGCGATCTTGGATGACACCTTCCGCATCAAGTACTTGCGCCGCCATCTTGAGGCGGTGCTGGCGGCCCGCGAGGCGGGTTGCGACGTCAGGGGATATTTCGAGTGGACCTTGATCGACAACTTCGAGTGGGACCTAGGCTACACCTCGAAGTTCGGGATCACGACGATGGAAGCCGCCAGCGGCCGTAGGATCCCGAAGGCGTCCTACGGCTGGTTCAGGGCCTTGGCGCAGACCGGGACCTTGCCGTCCTCCCCCTGAAGAGAGGCGGCTTTAGTCCGCCTTGCAGATCAAGACGTCCTTGCCGCCGCGCTTGGCGGGGATCAGGCTGCCGGCGCAGGGCGCGGGGTTGGCCGGATCGATGATGATCTCCTTGGCGGCGACGGGCGCCGGCTTGGCTGCGGGAGCCTTCGGCTTGGGAGGCGCCGGAGCGGGCTTGGCCGGCGCGGCCTTGCTGACAGCCTTGGTCGACGCCGCCGCCGCGACGGGGGCGCCTTGGGCGCCGGCGCTGGCGCTGGGCTTTGCTCGGGTGCGGACTGCGCGGTCACCGGCGCCTGGCTCGTCGCCGAGACCGCATTGTAGTTCAGGGCTCGTCCCAGGATCGAGGACTTCATCTCCAGCGCCTTGGCCCGCTTCTCGCAGTCGCCAGGCGGGCTCCAGCTCATCCACATCTGGGCCAGACGCGCCTTGTCGATTGACCCGGCGCCCTGCCAGATCGCGGCCCCGCGCTTGACCTGAGCCCCGCCGTACTCCGAGATCGGGCGGGGGCTCGCTTTCTCGGCCGCCGTGATCGCCGAGGCGAAGGCCTTCATGTCCTTCTGGGCCTGGGCGCGAAGCTCGGGATAGGTCTTCAGCGACGCCTCGACGCCGTCCGGGCCCGGAAACGCCTTCTCGATCCGGGTCACCTCGGGCATCACCTGATCGTACAGCGAGGCGTAGCCACCAAGGGCGCCGTAGCACCATGCGACATAACCATACTCGTCCGACGGCGGCGCGTTGGGGCTTTGGGTACTCGCTTGGCCGTCTTGGGCCAGCAAGGCCAGGGCGAGGAGGAGGGCGTTCGCCATGCGGCGGAGGTCCTTTTTTGTTGTCAGGTGTCGTCACTAGAGCATTTCGATCCGGATTGGGACCGTTGCGTGGCGGCGCCGTATCGGCCGCCAAGCGGAGCCATAGCCACTCGAAGAGCGTTCGGCTCCTTGGCGGTATTGGTACGGGCTCTCGCCGCATTGCACTAAAGTCATGTGAACGATCATTCTCATTGTGCTAGAAGCGCGGAATGAGGTGATCCGGTCGCTTCGTCGTGCGTATCTCTCCTGTCCGTTGCTGGTTTCGAGGCGACCCATGTCCTTCTGGCGCAACATCGCGAGCATCGCCGCCCGGCGCCTGGACCTGGCCGACTGCACCGAATGTCCGGGCGGTCTGCCCGGCGAGGACCCTGCGTTCTCAACGGCGGTGACGGCGCTGGGAGCCAAACTGGCCAAGGTCGACGGTCGCGCCGACGGTGGCGAGTTCGCGGCCTTTACCGAGGTATTCCAGCCCGATCCGGCCTCCGAGCCCAACATCCATCGCTTGTACGACCTAGCTCGCCAGACGACGCATGGCTTCGAAAGCTACGCCAAGCGGTTGGCCAAGCGCTATTCGAGCTGTCCCCAACTGCTGGAAGACGTCGTCGACGGTCTGTTCCACATCGCCAAGTCCGACGGCATGGTGTCGCAGGATGAGCTCGACTACCTGGAGCGTGTGTCGAATCTCTTCGGGATGTCGCCCCTGGCGTTCCGACGGCTGCGCGCCACTCATCTGGGCGTCGACGCCAACGATCCGTACGCCATCCTGGAGGTGCCGCCGGATGCTGATGACGCCACCGTGCGCTCGGCCTGGAAAGCGGCCCTGTCCAGCGCGCACCCAGACCGCGCGCGGGCGCGGGGGCTGCCCGCCGAGTTCATTGAGGTCGCCGAGGCCAAGGCCGCTTCGATCAACGCCGCCTTCTCGACGGTTATGCGTGAACGGCGAGAACTCGGGCTAGCCGCCGCAGGGTAGGCGAGACAATCGGTCCCGCCCGCGCGCGATGGAAAAGGGCTTTTCATCTGTTGCGTGGGGGTGTTCAGTTGACGTTCAGCGCTTGTGAACCAACCTGATTGACTATGAGCGCCGACGAAAGGACCACGATGAGCACCGTCGCTTCGCCCCTGCGGAACCTGGCCTGGCTGGCCGGCGCCTTGGCGACGTCCGTCGCGGTGGTCGTGGGTGCGGTGTTGGCGGTCATCTTCGCGGCCACCGTGGTTGTGGTCGGTTTCATCGGCAGCGCGCTTTTCGGCCTCGCCGCTTTCGCATTCCGCGGACGCAAGGTCGCCAAGACCCCGGCGGACGATGGCCTGATCGAAGCGCGCAATGTCGGCGGCCACTCCTGGGTGGCTTATGGCTGGAACGAGCGCTCTTAAGGCGTCTTCGGCCTGATAGGTCCGCTGCAGGATCGAGATCCACCAACTTACCCCACGTCGCCCTTGCTCCGCGTCGCGCGCTCCCGCATCCTGCAATTCAAACAATTGTTGGGAGGAAAACATGATCGGCGTTGTCGCGACCTTGAAGGTGCAGCCGGCCAAGGCGGCGGAGTTCGAGAAGGTGTTCCTGGATCTCGCCGCCAAGGTGAAGGCCAACGAGCCGGGCTGCCTTGTCTATCAACTCACGCGCTCCAAGACCGAAGAGGGCGTCTACAAGGTGCTGGAGCTCTACGCCTCGATGGATGCGCTGAAGCACCACGGCGGCACCGACTATTTCAAGGCGGCCGGCGCGGCAATGGGCCCGACCATGGCGGGCGCGCCCGTCATCGAATATCTCGACGCAGTGGAGTAGGGCGCGATGGATCTGGCGTTCTCGGCCGAGGACCTGGCCTTCCAGCAAGAGGTGCGCGACTGGATCGCCACCGCCTATGACGATGATCTGCGCCGCCAGATGAGCCAGTCCAAGAACGGCTATCTGGACAAGGCCGGCCAGGTGAAGTGGCAAAAGAAGCTGGCTGAGCGCGGCTGGGCGGCGCCGGACTGGCCCGTTGAGCTGGGCGGTGCGGGCTTCACGCCCTCGCAGCGCTACATCTTCAACATGGAGATGAGCCTGGCCGGCGTGCCGACCTCATCGCCGATGGGCCTGAAGATGGTCGCTCCGGTGATCATGGCGTTCGGTTCGGACGCGCAGAAGGCCCAGCACCTGCCGCCGATCCTCAACTCCGACATCTGGTGGTGCCAAGGCTATTCGGAGCCGGGCTCGGGCTCGGATCTGGCCAGTCTGCAGATGCGGGCGGTGCGCGACGGCGACGACTACGTGCTCAACGGCTCGAAGATCTGGACCACCCACGCCCAATGGGCCGACTGGATGTTCTGCCTGGTGCGCACCTCGACCGAGGGCAAGCCGCAAGAAGGCATCTCGTTCCTGCTGCTGCGGATGGACACGCCGGGTATCCAGATCAAGCCGCTGCCGACCCTGGACGGCCCGCCGGACGACGAACAGGAGATCAATCAGGTCTTCTTCGACAATGTCCGGGTGCCGGTCGCCAATCGCATCGGCGAAGAGAACAAGGGCTGGACCTACGCCAAGTACCTGCTCGAGTTCGAGCGCGGCAACGCCTATGCGCCCGGCCTGATGAACATGCTCAAGAAGGTCAAGCGTATCGCCGCGCTGGAGCGGGCCGACGATGGCGGACGCCTGATCGACGATCCGGATTTCCGCAGCAAGATCGCCAACCTCGAGATCCAGGTCGAGGCGCTCAACGCCTCCGAACTGCGGATCTTCTCCGGGCGCGGCGCGGGCAAGAACATCGGCCCGGCCTCGTCGATGCTGAAATGCGTCGGCTCGGAGCATCAGCAGGCGATCACCGAACTGACGCTCGAGGCGGTGGGCAACTACGCCGCGCCGTTCGTGCGTGACACCTGGTCGCCGGCCAACGATGGCCGCGCGGGTCCCGACTATGCCGGTCCCGCCGCGCCGGCCTATTTCAACTATCGCAAGGCCTCGATCTACGCCGGTTCCAATGAGATCCAGCGCAACATCATGGCCAAGATGGTTTTGGGTCTTTAGGGCCCGTGAGGGGCTCAGGCTTGCGCCTGAGCCCCTTTGGACTTGCCGAGCCAGCGGATCAGCAGGGGCGGCGCGCCCACGCCGACGACCACTAACAACGCAAACCAGACCTTGTTGAAGTCGGTGGCCGGCAGACCGCTGCCGAACCACGCCAGGGCGTTCAACGCCGCGCCGACCAGCATCAGGGGATATGAGGTCTTGAGGTTGGCGATCAGGCGTTCCGGCGTCCAGATCGATCGCATCAGGGCGGTCATGAACAGGATCACGCCGATCAAGGCCTCACCAATCTTGTGGTGAATGGTCGGGGAGGTCAGCAGCCCCTTGTAACCTGCGTGCGCCAGGATCGCGTGGCCGTGGTCCATGAAGTCCTTCAGCAGGAATACGGCGGCGAAAATTCCCGCCGCCAGCATGATCCACCAGTTCGCCGGCTTGCCGCCCATGATCCGCCCTTCCATCTGAGCGCCGCGTTTGTCGCGTCGCTATCGCGTCGGCGCAAGCCTTCGCTCTCGGAACCGTAGCCGTTGCAGTTTTTCTGCCTTGGCTTAGGTATCGAACGCGTGTTTGAATTTTGATCGCAGTTTTCTCTCCCCTGGAGCCCTCATGTCGCTCGACGCCCTCTTCCAGCCCTTCGAGTTCAAGTCGCTGAAACTGCCCAACCGGGTGGTGATGGCGCCGATGACGCGATCCTTCTCGCCGGGCGGCGTGCCGACCGATGAGGTCGCCGCCTACTACCGTCGCCGCGCCGAGAACCAGGTCGGCCTGATCGTCACCGAAGGCACGGGCGTCGCGCGTCCCGCCTCGCTGAACGACGCCAATGTGCCGCGCTTCCACGGCGAGAAGGAGCTGGCGGCCTGGAAGAAGGTGGTCGACGAGGTTCACGCCGCCGGCGGCAAGATTGCGCCGCAGCTTTGGCACGTGGGCGCCGCCAAGGGTAAGGACGTGCTGGGCAAGGTCGACAGCCCCTCGGGCCTGTCCAAGGCCGGCGGCAACCCCTTCACCGAGCCGATGACCGACGCCGAGATCGCCGACACCATCCAGGCCTTCGCCACCGCCGCGGCCGACGCCAAGCGTCTGGGCTTTGACACCGTCGAACTGCATGGCGCCCACGGCTATCTGATCGATCAGTTCTTCTGGTCGGGCACGAACGTCCGCACCGACGCCTGGGGCGGTCCGACGATCGGGGAACGGGGCCGTTTCGCCGCCGAAATCCTCAAGGCCGTGCGCGCGGCGGTCGGGCCGGACTATCCGGTCATCATCCGCCTGTCGCAGTGGAAGCAGCAGGAATACACCGCCCGTCTGGCCGAGACGCCGAAGGAGATGGAAGCCTGGCTGCAGCCGCTGGCCGACGCCGGCGCCGATATCTTCCACTGCAGCCAGCGCCGCTTCTGGGAGCCGGAGTTCGAGGGCAGCGACCTGAACTTCGCCGGCTGGACCAAGAAGCTGACCGGCGCGCCGACCATCACCGTTGGCTCGGTCGGCCTGTCGGGCGAATTCATCGCCGCGTTCGGCGGGGAAGGCAGCCAGCCGACCTCGATCGACAACGTGATCGGCGGGCTTGAACGCGGCGAGTACGACATGGTCGGCGTCGGCCGCGCCCTGCTGCAGGATCCGGAGTGGGTCACCAAGATCCGCGAAGGCCGCTCGGACGAGCTGAAGGCGTTCGAGCGCGCCGCGCTCGGGACGCTTTACTAGCGCCTATGTGGCGGGGCTGTCCTCGCGGGCAGCCCCGTCTCTTACCGCGCCGACCCAAGCTCCATCAGCCGTTGAAGTTCAGCTTCAGGCCTGGGCGGGGCCAGCGCGCCTTGTACAACTTGCCGGTGCCCGACGCGGTGATCCAGGCATCGCGCATGTCGGCGCCGCCGAAGCAGATGTTGGTCACGATCACGTCCGGGAAGGCGTAGTGCTCGGTCGAGCCGTCCGGGGCGAAGGCGGTGATCCCGCCATTGATGATCGTCGCCACGCAGACCTTGCCGTCCGCCTCGACCGCCAGGCTGTCCAGCAACTGATAGCCCGGCAGGTTGCAGACCACGTTGCCCGGCAGCAGCGGGACGGCGTCCGCCAGTACGCCTGGCGAGGCGATGTCGAAGGACCACAGCCGCCCCAGCATGGTGTCGGCCATGTAGACGGTCTTCTCGTCGGGCGAGAGGCCCACGCCGTTGGGCGAGACGAAGTGGTCGCGCCAGCGGGTGATCTTCGAGCCGTCGGGCAGGGCGTAGTACAGGGCGCCATACCTGCGGCCGTCCGGCGTCGAACAGCCATGGTCGGTGAACCAGAAACCGCCCTGCTTGTCGAAAACCAGGTCATTAGGTCCGACCAGCGGCTTGCCGTCGCATTCGGTGTAGAGGGTCGTGATCGCGCCCGTTTTCAGGTCCACGCGCTGAATGGCGCCGCCCGTGTGGGTGGGGGGCGTGGGACCGGGAATGTTCAGGCCATTGGCCTCGAAGAACTGGAAGCTGCCGCCGTTGTTGGTGACATAGATCGCGCCGTCCGGGCCGATCGCTGCGCCGTTGGGACCCCCGCCGGTCTCGGCCACGGTCTCCTTACGGCCGTCCGGCCAGACACGGGTCAGGCGCTGTCCCTGGATTTCGGTGAGGATCACCGACCCGTCGGCCATGGCGATCGGGCCTTCGGGGAATTGCAGGCCGTCGGCGACCAGTTGGATGTCCATGCGCGTGTCTCCCTCGGCCGCCTCTGACGGGCGGCGCGGAGAAACTATAAACGCTTGTTTGACCTCGGCCAGGGCCGAAGTGTCAGTGACCCAGGCCCAGATAGATGATCGCGACGAGGAACAGGCTCAGGACGATCAGGCAGAACAACAACAGCAGCACGGTGCGCCAAAGCGCCGAAAACACCGACAGGCCGTAGGCGCCCTTGAGTTGGGCGAACATGTGGGCGGGTGGGGCGAATACTGCGGCCAGCGCCACCGGGCCGCTCAGCCACGACACTTTGCCCAACAAGCCGAGCGCCATGCTCAGCATCGCCATGAAGGTCAAGGAATAGAGAACGAAGACCCCGTGGTCATAGAGCGTGAAGCCGCGTTTCCACAGGAACAGCAGGGCCACGAACGGGATCGACAGCGGCACCAGCAGGAACGAAAACTTGTACGTCGTCTGCTGCAGCTTGTAGAGCGCCAGATCTGGGTTTGCGAGCTTCTTGAGAACAGTCTGACTGAACTCGCCACCCGTTGTGGACTTGATCTTGCCGCTGGTCGTGGCGTCGCGAAGCTGGGCCTGCCAGCTGCCGGGCTGCAGGCCGTCCGGGCGCGTCGAAGCCTTGGTCGACTTCAACTCGTCGAGCTTGGCCTGCGCCTGCTTGAGACCATCGCTCGTGATCTCCAGCCTTTGCCGCGCCTCGGTCAGGCCTGCCCGGGCCGCAGGATCGCCCTTGCTCGCCGCTTCGGTGGCGTCGAGTTCGGCGCGCGCTTCGGCCACCTGCTGGCGGGTCTTGGCGACGACGTCTTCGGCGGTCGTCAGCGAGGGCGACAGCGCGCCGCCGTTCGGCGCCTTGTACCCGCCGCCGAAGCTCAACACGAAGAACATCAGGAAGATCGTGAACAGGAACAGGCCCAGGGGCGACACATAGCGTGCGCGCTTACCCGCGACCCATTCACGGGTCAGTCGGCCCGGGTTGGTCACCAGCAACGGCACCGTGCGCCAGACCCGGCCGTCGAAGTGCATGACCCCGTGCAGCAACTCCTCGCCCAGATGGAGAAGGGTGCGATGGACATGGGTCGGTTGACCGCAATTGGCGCAAAAGTTGCCGCTGACCGCATGGCCGCAGTCCGAGCAAGTTCCGTCGTGGGCCGCGCCCGCCTTGCCCTCGGGCTTCTCCAAGGCGCCGGCGACCAATCCGCCGCTCACCGCTCCGCCCGCTGCGTCTAAGTCCACCATCGATCCCGCCCCACTCCACGCGCGCCCTAAGTGCCTTGCGCCTCTGCGCGCGTCAAAACCCCCGGCGCGAATTTGTCCTCAGGTGATGGATTTAGCGTCGCTCTAGAATGCGAAAGACGAAGGCGTGGTCATCGCCTTCGCCGGCGGCGTGCCCCTCGCGCCGGACTTCGGTCCAGAGGCTCTCGTCAAACGCGGGGAAGCGAACGTCTCCCTCGACCTCGGCGGCCACCTCGGTGAGATAGAGGCGCTTGGCCTTGGGCAGGGCCAGTTCGAACAAGGCGTTGCCGCCGATCACGCAGACCTCGTCGGCGCCGTCATCGGCGGCCTGTTCGCGCGCGATCTCAAACGCCTCCATCCAGGTCTCGCAGGCCACCGCGCCCTCGGGCTCGAAGCTCTGGTCGCGGGACAAGACGATGTTGGTCCGACCGGGCAGGGGCTTTCGCGGCAGGCTGTCCCAGGTCTTGCGGCCCATGATGATGGGCTTGAACAGGGTGTTGGCCTTGAACAGGGCCAGGTCCGATTTCAGGCGCCAGGGCAGGTCGCCGTCGCGACCGATCACCCCATTGGCGGCGCGGGCGACGACAATAGCGAGGGTGGGCATGCTCATGCCCCCTGATTAGCGAGCGTCGGCGCTGTACGCCATGCCTTGATCCAAACCTGAACGTTGATAACTCTGTAAGCCGAATAACAAGGATCGGGGAGGCGCGTGATGTCGGTGACGGCGTTCGAGATGCACATGGCCCGGACGGGCGGCGTCGAGGTGCTGAAGGGCCGCGAGATCGCCCTGCCGCCGCCCGGTCCCGGCGAAGCGCGGGTGGCGATCGAAGCTGCGGGCGTGGCCTTCGCCGACATCGTGATGCGCACGGGTCTCTATCCGGGCGTGAAGGCCCCGGTCACGCCCGGTTATGATTTCGTGGGCCGGATAGAAGCCCTGGGTCCCGATGTCCAAGGCTTCACGGTCGGCCAGCGCGTCGCTGCGTTGACGGTGACGGGCTCCTACGCCTCGCGCCGCAATATCGAAGCCCGCTACCTGGTGGCCGCGCCCGAGGGCGCGCCGGCCGAGGCCTTGGTCGCGGGCGTGCTGAACGGGCTGACGGCTTGGCAGATGTTCCACCGGGTCGCTCCGGCCACGCCCGGCGAGTGGGTTCTGGTCCACGGCGCGGCCGGCGGCGTCGGCGGCCTGCTCCTGGAGCTTGCCCGCCTGTCGGGTGTACGGGCTATCGGCACGGCCTCGGCGGGCAAGAAGGCCGAGGTCGAGGCCAAGGGCGGGATCCATATCGACTACCGCGCCGAAGCCGTCGCCGAGCGGGCGCTGGCGATCTCCGGCGGCGGCGTGGTCGCGGCGTTCGACCATGTGGGCGGCCCGCACCTCAAGGCCGCCTCGATGGCTGCTCTGCGCGACGGCGGCACGGCGGTCCTGTACGGCGGCTACGACGCGACCAAGGGCGGCAAGGCGCGCCTTGGCGCCATGATCAAGATGCTGGCGGCGGATCGGCTGTCGGCGCTGTCTCTGTTCAGAAGGAGCCGAGGTGTCGTGGGCTACAACGTCACCTCCTGGCGCGACGCGCGGCCGGAGCCCTATCGCCAGGATCTCGCCCGGGTGTTGTTGTTGATCGCTGAGGGCGCGATCCAGCCCAAGATCGCCAAGGTCCTGCCGCTCAGCGAGGCCGGCGAGGCCCAGGCCCTGCTGCAATCGGCGAAGCTGGCGGGGAAGATTGTGTTGAAACCCTAGACCGAGACCTCGGCCTTGATGTGCGGGTGAGCCTGGTAGCCCTCCAGCGTGAAGTCCTCATATTCGAACCCGAAGAGGTCGCGCTTGTCGGCGATCTTCATCGTGGCGAAGTCGAAGGGCTCGCGGGTCAATTGCTCGCGGGCTTGGTCGAGGTGGTTCAGGTAGAGGTGAGCGTCGCCGAAGGTGTGGACGAACTCGCCGGGCTGAAGGCCGACGACCTTGGCGACCATCATGGTCAGGAGCGCGTAGCTGGCGATGTTGAACGGCACGCCCAGGAACACGTCGGCGCTGCGCTGGTAGAGCTGGCAGGACAGCTTTCCATCCGCGACGAAGAACTGGAACAGACAGTGGCAGGGCGGCAGGGCCATGTCATCGACATCGGCCGGGTTCCAGGCGGTGACGATGTGGCGGCGGCTGTTGGGGTTGGTCTTCAGGTTCTCGACCAGGGCCGAGATCTGGTCGATCACCCGGCCGTCGGGCGTGGCCCACGACCGCCACTGCTTGCCGTAGACGGGACCCAGATCGCCGTTCTCGTCGGCCCACTCGTCCCAGATGCGCACGCCGTTGTCCTTGAGATAGGCGATGTTGGTGTCGCCCTTCAGGAACCACAGCAGCTCGATGATGATCGAGCGCAGGTGCAGCTTCTTGGTGGTCAGGACCGGAAAGCCCTTGGCCAGGTCAAAACGGATCTGGCGGCCGAACACGCCCAGTGTCCCCGTGCCCGTACGGTCGCCGCGCTGGACGCCGCTCTCCAGGATGTCGGCCAGCAGGTTCAGGTACTGCCGCTCGGGATGGTCGGCGGCGGCTTTTGGGGCGTCGAGGACAGCGGTGCTCATGGCGGTTACTTTGGCCGCGAATCGTCGTGTTGAACACTGCGGCGCCTTGGCTCGTCCACAGTCCCGGCGGACTTTTCCAGCAGGAGGCGCCGACTCACCCCGCGAAGCCGCCCTCATCGAGGAACTCCTGTTCGGCCTCTGTGGTCTCTCGGCCCAGGCCAGGATTACGATGAGGGAAACGGCCAAAGCGCGCGATGACGTCACGATGGATCAGGGCGTACTTCATCGACTCTTCGTCGCCGGTGTCGGCCTGCAGCGTCGCGAACAGCTGGACGCTGAACTCCTGGTCGACCAGCGACTCCGAGTGCTCGAAGGGCAGATAGAAGAACCGCCGAAGCTCTAGCGGTATGGCGTGGTCCTGGTCGTGGCCGGCGGCGATGGCCTCGCGGGCGAACATTCGCGCCAGCGGGTCGGTGGCGAAGGCGTGGGGCGTGCCCCGGTACAGGTTGCGCGGGAACTGATCGAGCAGGATCTGCAAGGCTAGGGCGCCTTCGGGCGTCTGATTCCAAGCGTCGTATTTGCGCATCGAGGCGCGGTAGTGGGTCTGCTCGAACTTCAGGGCGATCGCGGCGTCGAAGGCCGGGTCCTTGGCGAACCACTTCCTCGGACCGGCCTTGCGCCAGAAGCCGACGACATCGTTAGGGTGTGCGGACATCAAGCCTCCCGTTCAAGCTCGGTTCATCCGGCGAGTCAGAGACTGCTATCAAGGGACAAGCCCGGGCCGCGCTTCAAGGCCCTTCGGAGCAGGAAATGAAACGTCTGATCACGACTGCGATGATGCTCTCGCTGATCGGAGGCGCGGCTGCGGAGGCCGCCGCCGCCGCAGGGGTGGTCGCCCAGCAGCAGGCCCAGCGCGAGCAGCGCGACGGTGGCCCGCGCGGCGACCGAGGTGATCGCGGCGATCGCGGGGGAAGGCAAGGCGGCGAACCCGGTGATCGCGGCGGCCAGGGCGCCTGGAACCGCGGCGGTGACCGGCCCCAGCCGCATGTCCAGCCTCAACCTCAATCGCAGCAAGGCGGCAGCGGCTGGAATCGCGGCGATCGCCCAGAGCGTGGCGATCGTGGCGGTCGGCCCGACGGGAATGGCGGCAGCGGCTGGAACCGCGGTGGCGATCAGCCTCAACCGCAACCTCAACCCCAGACGCCTCCCGCCCAAGGTGGCGGCAGCGGTTGGAACCGAGGCGACGACAACAACCGCGACCGTAGCGGTTGGAACCGTGACAACAACAATCGCGGCGATCGATCCGATGACCGGGGCCGTGATCGCGGCCGAGACCGCGATAACAATCGCGGGGACAACAATCGTTGGGACAACCGCGGCGGCTGGGATCGTGGCGGCTGGGACCGTGACGACCGTCGCCCCGGCTACGGCCAGTATCGTGACCGCGATCGGGGTCGTCAGCATTATGATCGCGGCTACTATCGCCCCAGCTTCCGGTCGATCCACCGATATCGCGCGCCGGCCTATCGCTATCCCAGCGGCTGGCATGTGAGGGTCTGGTCGTATGGCGACTACCTGCCTTACGGCTGGTACACGCCCTCGTACTATCTGGACTACTGGCGTTACGACCTGCCGCAACCGCCGATCGGCTGTGAGTGGATTCGGGTCGGCGACAACGCCCTCTTGGTCGACGTTTGGAGCGGTCAGGTTCTCAGCGTCTACTACGACCTGTTCTGGTGATGGATCACCGATGATCGCTCAAGGAGGGGCGGAGGCGCAGGCTTCCGCCCTCTTCATTGATCGCCGAAGGGGCGCGACTTTCGCGTTGGCGAAGGATCTGGCGTGCGGCGCCGCATAGCGCAGCTGTGTCGGACCACGTAAAAGGATCCGCAAAGGCTCCCGCATTTCGGCGTTCTGTCGGCTTCGCCTTGACGAAACGGCAAAAAAACGCTCAAACGCCCGGCCTTTGTCGCTTTGCTGTTGCGCCGAGCGACCCCGATTGACCAGTCCTGGAGAAAAAACATGCGCGTCTACTACGACCGCGACGCTGATCTGGCCCGCATCCTGGACCGGAAGATCGCCATCGTAGGCTATGGCAGCCAGGGCCATGCCCACGCGCTCAACCTTCGGGACTCGGGCATCAAGAACGTGGCCGTCGCCCTGCGCGCCGGTTCGCCGACCGCCAAGAAGGCCGAAGGCGAAGGCCTGAAGGTCATGACGGTGGCCGAAGCCGCCGCCTGGGCCGACCTGATCATGATCCTGGCGCCCGACGAGCATCAGGCCGCGATCTACAAGAACGAGATCGCCCCCAACATCCGTGACGGCGCGGCCCTGCTGTTCGCCCACGGCCTGAACGTCCACTTCGGCCTGATCGAGCCCAAGGACACCATCGACGTGCTGATGGTCGCGCCGAAGGGCCCGGGCCACACCGTGCGCGGCGAGTACCAGAAGGGCGGCGGCGTGCCCTGCCTGATCGCGGTGCACCACAACGCCACCGGCAACGCGCTGGACCTCGGCCTGGCCTACGCCAGCGCCATCGGCGGCGGCCGCTCGGGCATCATCGAGACCAACTTCCGCGAAGAGTGCGAGACCGACCTGTTCGGCGAGCAGGCCGTTCTGTGCGGCGGCACCGTCGAGCTGGTCCGCGCCGGCTTCGAGACCCTGGTTGAAGCCGGCTACGCGCCGGAAATGGCCTATTTCGAGTGCCTGCACGAACTGAAGCTGATCGTCGACCTCATGTACGAAGGCGGCATCGCCAACATGAACTACTCGATCTCGAACACGGCCGAGTACGGCGAGTACGTCACCGGTCCGCGCATCATCACGCCGGAAACCAAGGCCGAGATGAAGCGCGTGCTGGAAGACATCCAGTCGGGCAAGTTCGTGCGCGACTTCATGCTGGAGAACGCCGTGGGCCAGCCCAGCTTCAAGGCCACGCGTCGTCGCTCTGCCGAGCACCAGATCGAAGAGGTCGGCGCTCGCCTCCGCGGCATGATGCCTTGGATCGCCAAGAACAAGCTGGTCGATCAAGCCAAGAATTAGGCTCCGAGCTCCCAAGCTCATCCCACGAAGCCCCCGGTCCTCCCAGGCCGGGGGCTTTTCGTTTGTGGGTTGCGCGGTTCAGCGCCGCACGGGAATGTCCGCTCCGGTCCCGCTTGGGAATGACGAAGGAGACGCTCCATGAAACGCCTGCTCGCCGCCATGATCGCCGGCGCGGCCCTGTCGGTCGCCGCCGCCCCGGCCTTCGCCGAAGAAGTCGCCTACAAGCTGGACTCGTCGCACACCGAGACCTTCTTCTCGATCGACCGTATGGGCTTCACCTCGATCCTGGGCCTGTTCGCCCAATCCGAAGGGACGATCTGGCTGGACGAGGCCGCGCCTGAGAAGTCGCGCGTCGAGGCGACCGTTGCGGTCGGCAGCATTCTGACCGCCAACACCGCGCGTGATGAACATCTGAAGGCCGAGCGCTGGCTGAACGCCGCCAAGAACCCGACCATGACCTTCAAGTCGACCAAGGTCGAAAAGACGGGCGACACCACCGCCAAGGTCACAGGCGACATGACCGTGATGGGCGTGACCCAGCCCGTCACTCTGGACGTGAAGCTGAACAAGATGGGCGTCGGCAACAATCAGAAGAAGCAGGCCGGCTTCACCATCACCGGCCAGATCAGCCGCAAGGCGTTCGGCCACACCATCGGGGCGGGCGCGATCGGTGATGCGGTGAACATCCGCATCGAAGCCTTGGCGGTGGCTCAGTAGGCCTAGCCCAGCACGAACACCGGACCCCAGGCCACCTGGTAGCGGCGCTCGCCTGTCGACAGGTGCGGGCGCAGCTGCCAGGCGCCCGCGCTCAGTGTCGACGCCGCGCGATCCTCAAGATAGGTCGCGGTCAGCACTTCACCGCCGGGTTCTGAGATCGAGAACTGGCGGATCGTCGGCGTCGCGTAGGACAGGGCGCGGGCGATCTCGTCGGTTGATCGTACGCGCAGCGGCGCGGGACCGGCCAGACGAGCGCTGACCTCGGCGTAGGCGCCGACGGCGATGACACGCGGACCCTGGCGAAAGACCCCGTAGCCGACATGGGTGAAGCCCGGCGCCAGGAGATTGGCGCGATGGCCGGGGCTGGTCTTCCACTGGTTCATGATCTGGTCGTAGGTGACGGCGCTGGCGGCGTTGCGGCGCATGGCGATGTTCTCGCCGGGCGCGCCGACCAGATCACGCGCGAACAGACCCACGCGGCCCGCAGGGGAGAAGCCTTCGCGGGTGAGGTGCTCGAAGACGCCGGTCACCGCGATGTCGGCGGCGTGCGCCCGGGCGGCCAGGCGCAGGCCCTCGTCCCAGGCCAGCGCTGCGGGCCCCTGGCGGCGGCGATAGAGGTTGTTGAGGTCCAGCAGGGTTTCTTCGAACGCCGGGTCGAAGTCGCCATCGGGCGGATCGGCCAACAGCGCGCGCAGGCGGCGCTCATAGGCGATCCAGGGCGCAGCGGGTGCGGCCCCGGCGGGGAGGGCGGTCAGCCCCAGGCCGGCGGTCAGCAAGGTTCTACGCGCGATCGTCCGCATGCGATCTCCGACGGCCTACTTTCAGGCCCAGCATTGACTCCCGCCCCTCGCGACCAGACCTAAGGCCCATGAAACCTGTTCGTTCCCTATGGCTGGCCGGCCCCGAGGCCTGGCTCCCCGATTTCGACATCCAGGCCTCGCGCCAGCGGGCGCTGTGCCTGGAGGCCGGGCTCGAGGCCCTGGTCCCCGCCCGCATGCCGGTGGGCGACGCGGGCGATGAACTGGAGGCTAGACAATTCTACGCCGCGCGCATGGCGCAATTGCGCCAAGCCGACGCGGGCGTCATCAATCTCACCCCATTCCGGGGTCCTACGGCCGACACCGCGACCGTGTTCGAAGCCGGGGTCCTGGCGGGGCTGGGCAAGCCGACCTTCGCCTACATGAACGTGACCACTGAACTGCGCGCCGAGTATGTCGCGCGGGTCGACGCGGACCTAGGGGCGATCCTCGACGAAAATCGCGTCTGGCGGGACCCTGACGGCTGCACGATCGAGGACCATGGCCTGCCCGAGACCGTGATGCTGTGGGGCGAGGCGCGGCGGCTGTTCGTGATCGTCACCGATGACCCGCTGCGGGACCTTACCGGTCTCGAGCTATGCCTGGAGGCGCTGGCCCTCTACGCGGAATAGCGCGCCTGGCTTGATCTGCGTCAAGGTGGACGGGCTGGCCGGCCGCATGTTGTCGATCCAGCTTGAAGGGGTGGCCGATGCGTACTGAGATTCGCTGGAGCGTCGTGGTGCTCGGCGCCGTCATGGCTTTCGCGACGACGAGCCAAGCGGCGCAGGATCAGGACCCGATTGCGAGAGGCAAGGCGATCGTCACGCGAAGCTGTTCGGCCTGTCACGCAGTGGAGGTCAGTGGCGATAGTCCTAACCCCACAGCCCCTCGGTTCCGCCAACTGCACCAGCGCTACGACGTCGAGGCGCTTGCCGAAGGGCTCGCCGAGGGCTTGACCGTCGGCCATGGTCCGATGCCGGAATGGACCTTTCCGCCGGCTGATGTCAGCGCCATCGTGGCTTATCTTAAGTCGATCCAGACTCAGGACAGCGGGGCGACGATCCCGCCGCCTCAGCCGCGTCCCTGATCGTCAGGGGCGCCTACCAGGCCAGGTCGGCCTCGCCGCGCAGAATGGCTTCCGCGTGAGCCGAGTGCTTTCCTCCGTCGCGATCATGCATGACCAGCGGCGGCAACAGGACCAAAGGCGCCTTGCCGGTCTTGATCGCGCGCACGATCACCCGTTTGGCCGCCGTGTCCGCGAAGGGCGCGACGGGCCGAATCCGAAAAGAGCCGGCCTTGGGCGCGAGGAGGGAGAGGATGTCGGCCAATCGGTCGGCGCGATGGATCAGCGTGATGGTCCCCCCTTCACGCACGCCCTTGAGGCAGAACGCGGTCCATGCCGCCAGACCACCATCCGCCATCCAGGCGGCGCTCTTGGCGGGCGAGGGCGCGCGCAGCGTGCTCGGGTCATCGAAATAGGGCGGATTGGCCATCACGGCGTCGAAGACGGGCAGGCCGAGCGCGCGAAAGCCAGCTCCGACATCGCCCTTCGCGACGGCGACTCGCGACGCCAATCCGTTCAGGGTCACGTTCTCGGCCGCGAGGGTCGCGGCGGTCTCATCCCGTTCGACGCCCTGGAAGATCGCCTCGGGACGGCGAGTCGCCGCCGCCAGCAAGGCGCCGCCGACCCCGCAGCCCGGCTCCAGAACCCTTTGGCCGGGCAGAGCGTCGCACGTCGCCGCCAGCAGGGCTGCGTCCATGCCCGGCCGGTATCCGTCCGGCGCTTGACGCAGCCTTACGCGGCCGCCCAGAACCCTATCCTCGGTCACACCTAAGTCGTTCAATGCTAGTGAGGCCTTGTGCTCGCCTTGACCCTGACCTATCCCGCCACCATTGTCCCTCGCAATGGTTCGTGGGGGGCCGCTTTAAGGAGACCATGGTTTTGGACGTAGCCGCAGCGACCCTGCCCCGGAAGTCGGGATCGGTGGATCGTCTCGTGCGCCTCGCCGAGGCCGACATGGCGGGCGTCAACCGCTTGATCACTGATCGCATGCAGAGCGATGTGGCGATCATCCCCGCCCTGGCCGAGCATCTGATCGCTGCGGGCGGCAAGCGTCTGCGTCCGCTGATGACCGTGGCCGCCGCGCGTCTGGCCGGCGCCGACAACGACCACTTCCAGAAGCTGGCCGCCGCCGTCGAGTTCATTCACACCGCCACCCTGCTGCATGACGACGTCGTCGACGGCAGCCAGCTGCGCCGGGGCAAGGTCGCCGCGCACCTGATCTGGGGCGGTGCGCAAAGCGTGCTGGTCGGCGACTTCCTGTTCGCCCGCGCCTTCGAGTTGATGGTCGAGACCAACTCGATGAAGGCGCTGGAGATCCTCGCCCGCGCCAGCCGCGTCATCGCCGAGGGCGAGGTGCTGCAGTTGATGCGCAGCCACGACCTGAACCTGTCGCAGGCGGTCTATCTGGAGATCATCCAGGCCAAGACCGCCGAGCTGTTCGCCGCCGCTTCGGAAGCCGGGGCGGTTTCGGCCGGTGTCGATGTGGCAAAGTCCGAGGCCCTGCGTGACTACGGCCTGAATCTGGGTCTGGCGTTCCAGCTGGCCGATGACGCTCTG
Source organism: Caulobacter sp. SL161 (assembly GCF_026672375.1). Taxonomy (GTDB): domain Bacteria; phylum Pseudomonadota; class Alphaproteobacteria; order Caulobacterales; family Caulobacteraceae; genus Caulobacter. The sequence goes on along the minus strand of NZ_JAPPRA010000001.1, from coordinate 2,820,477 downwards.
GACTACGGCGGCGCGACCGAAACCCTAGGCAAGAACGCCGGCGACGACTTCCGGGAAGGCAAGGCCACGCTGCCGCTGCTGCTGGCGATCGCCCGCTCGGGCCCCCGCGAAGCCGAGTTCTGGGAGCGCGCCATCGGTCGGCGTGAGCAGACCGAGGCCGATTTCCGTCGTGCTCGCGAACTGATCATCGGCTCGGGCGCGCTGGACGCGACGCTGGATCTGGCCGCTGACTATGCCGACAAGGCCAAGGCCGCGCTGGCGATGTTCCCGGCCAACGACTGGCGTGAGGCGCTCGAGGAGCTGGCCGACTTCGCAGTCAGCCGCCGCGCCTAGATGGCCAGTGGTAAGTCCATCATGGGTGGACTTCCGCCGCTGAAGCCGGGCGAGAAGCTGCCGCGCCTGCAAACCGTGATCGCAACCTCGCCCGAGAATCCCGCCGGCGACCCCAACATCCGTCCGCATCAGGCGGGCGAGGCGGCGGGCAAGGTGATCGGCGGGGGGCTGGGTGTTCTGTTGGTTACGCTGTGCGGGCTGCTGCTGCTTGGCCCGGTGCTGTGGGGCCCAGGCTGGGCGGGCCTGCGGGTCGCGCGCTTCCTGAGCGGACCCTGGCAGCCCTGGCTCGCCGGCTTCGCCGCCTTTGTCGCCGTCGCCTTGCTCCAGACCTGGTTGCTGATCCAGCGCCACCCGGCGCTGCGCTACCCCGTAGTGACGCTGTTTTCCGTGCTCTGGGTGGGCGGCTTGTGGCTTGAGCTCAACTCGCCGCGTCATGACTGGGTGACGACCGCGCCGACCCTGCAGATGCCGGGTCCTTGGTCGTGGGCGCTGATCATCGCTGGGTCGATCATCTATGCCGGGATCTACCTGCTGGCGCTGGCGCCGGTGGGCCGGAGCCGCTGGGCGCGCCGCTGGCAGCTTCTGAAGTAGGGCGGTGAATTCGGCGTAATCCGCGTCGAATCCCCTTCACAGCGACGCCTTGCGGAGCCACCTCTAGGGCTTATTCCTGGGGCAGCACATGATCCGCTTCATCCTGAACGTTCTCTGGTTCTTCTTTGGCGGCTTCATCACCGGCCTCGGCTGGCTGCTGGCCGGCCTCATCCTGGCGATCACGATCGTTGGCCTGCCCTATACTGGCGCGGCCTGGCGCATCGCCGGCTTCGCCTTCTGGCCGTTCGGCAAGGAGATCGTCAGCCGCGAGATCGTGACGGGTCAGCAAGACATCGGTACTGGCCCGATCGGGACCCTGCTGAACGTGATCTGGTTCCTGCTGGCCGGCTGGTGGCTGGCCCTGAGCCACCTGCTGATCGCGGTCGCCGAGGCGATTACCATCATCGGTATCCCCTTCGCCATCAAGGACCTGCAGCTGGCCCGCATCGCCCTGGCCCCGATCGGCGTCGCGGTGGTCAAGCGATAGGACGCAGGCGGCCTGTCAGCGCCTGAGAGCGTGTGTCCACGGGCCAGTCGTGTCAGGTACAAACCCCTGCGCCTCCCAGAACGGCGCGGCGTCGTCCGAGGCGCGGGCGTTGACGGTCAGAAGCCTGACGCTGTCGAAGCCTTCGTGGATCAGGGCCGAGGCGAGGGCGGTGGCGACCCCGCGTCGCCGCATGTCAGGACGGACGTAGAAGCGGCGTAGACGCCGCGCGGGCTCACGGGCGGCGGGTTCAGGCGTCATGGCGCCGATCCCCGCCAACTCTCCCGCCAGGAAGGCGGCGAGCAGGGCCTCGCCATCCTCCTGAAACTGTGGGCCGCCCCGCCAGCTTTCCGCCAGCAGGGCCATATTGCGCACGCCTTCGTCGGAGGCTTCGGCGACCAGATCGCCAAAGCCTTCAGGCAGCTCGTCGAAAATGCGGACGAGCTGGAGCATTTCAGGATCAGCCCGGCGAGATCATGTTTTCCGGGCGGACGTACTGGTCGAACTCTTCGTTCGTCAGATAGCCGCCACCGACGGCCTCTTCGCGCAGGGTGGTGCCGTTCTTGTGCGCGGTCTTGGCGATCTTGGCGCAGGCGTCGTAGCCCAGCTTGCCGTTCAGGGCCGTGACCAGCATCAGGCTGTTCTCGACGCCCTTCTTGATGTTGTCGACGCGCGGCTCGATGCCGACCACGCAGTTGTCGGTGAAGCTGATCGCCGCGTCGGCGACCAGGCGCACCGACTGCAGGAAGTTGTAGGCCATCACCGGGTTGAAGACGTTCAGCTCGAAGTGGCCCTGGCTGCCGGCGAAGGTCAGGGTCGAGTGGTTGCCGAACACTTGGGCGCAGACCTGGGTCAGGGCTTCGGACTGGGTCGGGTTGACCTTGCCCGGCATGATCGACGAGCCCGGCTCATTCTCCGGCAGGGCCAGTTCGCCAAGGCCCGCGCGCGGACCCGAGCCCAGGAAGCGGATGTCGTTGGCGATCTTGAACAGCGAGGCGGCCACCGTGTTGATGGCGCCGTGCGTGAAGACCATGGCGTCGTGGGCGGCCAGGGCCTCGAACTTGTTCGGGGCGGTGGTGAAGCCAAGGCCGGTGATGCCGGCGATCTTCTCGGCCACCAGCTCGGCAAAGCCCACAGGCGCGTTCAGGCCGGTGCCGACGGCGGTGCCGCCCTGGGCCAGCTGCATCAGCATCGGCAGGGTGCTCTCGATCCGGGCGATGCCGTTCTCGATCTGCTGGGCGTAGCCGCCGAACTCCTGCCCCAGCGTAAGCGGGGTGGCGTCCTGGGTGTGGGTGCGGCCGATCTTGATGATGTCCTTCCACTCGGCGGCCTTGGCGGCCAGGGCCTTGTGGAGGTGTTTGAGGGCCGGGATCAGGTCGTGGACCACCTGCTCGGCGCAGGCGATGTGCATGGCCGTCGGGAAGGTGTCGTTCGACGACTGGCTCATATTGACGTGGTCGTTCGGGTGGACGGGCTTCTTGCTGCCCATCTCGCCGCCCAGCATCTCGATGGCGCGGTTCGAGATCACCTCGTTGGCGTTCATGTTCGACTGGGTGCCCGAGCCGGTCTGCCAGACGACCAGCGGGAAGTGGTCGTTCAGCTTGCCTTCGATCACTTCATTGGCGGCGGCGATGATCGTCTCGGCGATCTTCGGGTCCAGCTTGCCCAGGGCCAGGTTGGCCTCGGCGGCGGCGCGCTTGACGACGCCCAGGGCGCGGACGACGGGCAGGGGCTGCTTTTCCCAGCCGATCTTGAAGTTGCCCAGGCTGCGCTGGGCCTGCGCGCCCCAGTAGCGGTCGGCGGCGACTTCGATCGGGCCAAAGGTGTCGGTCTCGATACGCGTGGCGGTCATGCGGCGTGTCTCCCAAAAACGGTCGAGCGCGGTCTAGACCTTGAGGGCGCGGTTCGCAACGGCGGCGGGGGCCTATCGTAGCGGTGTGGCCACGGACGGTGCGGGCGGACGGCCGCTTCGAGCCCCGTGCATGAGGCTGGTCAGAAGGGCAGCGGGCGGATCGGGCAGAACGTCCTCCTTGAAGGCCTCCTCGAGGTTTTCACGATGGGTGGCGATCCAGGCAACTACGTCAGGGCCCATTAACCGCACCAAGACGACGAGGTGGTCATTGATTTCTTTCGAGGTGGCCAGGGCCCATTCGCCCACGGTCCGCAGTATCTTCCCTCGCGCCAAGGGGTCGAAACCGTCGCTCCAAGCTTCGCGATGAATGTGGACGATGTTGGCGCGGAAGGCGAGGAGGATGACGAGGACGTCGTCGATGGGCGAGGTGATGGGCTGGCGGTCTCTACGGACCCGCGCGTCGTGCAGGTTTAGATGCCTGATGCTGTCGAGATAATGTCCGGTCTGTTCGATCAGTATAGTGAATGACGGGAAGCCCTGTGTTTCCGCCTTGTCGTCACTCATCCGGCACAGGTGGAGGCCCGCCCACTTGGTTCGCAAGGCGCAGAACAGGATCTGGGTCGCTAGATTGCAATGGCGCTCGAAGAGCTGGTCGGCGGCCATCTGCTCCTGACGGCGGACCTCGGCCATTTCGTCCTCACGGCGGGCGGCCACCTCGCGTTTTGCGGAGTCCTTAGCCGCAAGGTGGCTTGTCCAGGTCGCGACGACCCAGGTTACCGGCAGTGCGATCAGCGCTGCGAAGGCCTGAATCCAGTCGCTGACGGTTCCACCTTGAAGGAAGACCGCCGTGACCCACTTCAAAGCGGACATAAGTGTTTGAGACAGGCCTTCCATTCGATCAACGTCCCCCGACTGTCGCCCAGCTTCACCAATATCCATTGGTTGAGTGGCTCGGCAAATCGCCTCGCGTAGCTGGCGATGGTTGGATAGGAAAAAAGAAGGTTTCGTCCGTCAGGAGACGCCATGACCGCCTTCGTCGCCCTCCCGCACTCGATCAACACCGGCAAGCGCAAGGTGCTGAAGGAGGGCTTGCTCGGGATCGCCGATGACCTGGGCTTTGACCACGCCAAGACCTACCTGGCCAGCGGCAACCTTCTGCTTTGGGGCGACCACGCGGGCGGGGAGGCGCTGGAAGCAGCGCTTGAGGATGGGCTGGAAAAGCGCATGGGCCTTCGCACCGATTTCATGGTCCGTTCACCCCCTGACCTGCGGTCGATCATCGGCGAAAATCCGTTCAAGGCGGAAGCGCGGGACCATCCCAGCCACGTCATCGTCAACTTTCTGAAGGCGTCGCTGCCAGCCGACGACGAGACGATCCTGCGCGACGCGATCACTGGCCTCGAGTGGTTCGCGGTCGGCGGACGCGAGCTCTATATCGACTTCCCGATCAGCATCGCCGACTCGGTGCTGGATCGCGATTGGAAGAAAACTAAGCGTTCACCCGTCGGGACGACGCGCAACTGGAATACCTTGACGGCTTTGGCCAGGATGATGGACGCGTGAGTCAGTTTCTCGACGGATCCGACTGGATCCACCACGGCAAGGTCCGCGCCCGTGAGGCGGGGGGCGAGCTAACCCTCGTGGTCGATGGCCTCACCACCCAGGGCAAGTACTACAAGCCGCTGATCTACGAGTTCTTCCGCAAGTCGTGGCGCGGCTCGCGGCCGGCCTGGGGCGAGTTCAGCGTCGAGATCGGCATGGAGTATGTTGGCGAGCCACCGTGGATGGACCTCGACAATCTGGCGAAGGCCTTGTTGGACGCCATCAAAGGCTACGCCTTCCACGACGACGCCCAGGTCGCGCGGTTGCTGGTCGAGCGACGGCCGGGCGAACGCGAGCGGATCGTCATTCAGGTGCGGAAGCTGAACTCAAGCCTTATGCGGCGCACGCTCGAAGATTGACGCGGCCACGGCCACATAGAGCACCACCAGGAAGGCGCCGTAACGGCCGACACTGACCGGATCGGTCGTCGGCATCACCTCGGCGTAGCGCGAGACGACCAGTGCGCCGGCCACCAGGCCGGGCGTCGAGAACATCAGCATCGGAAACAAGCGGCGGCGGCGCGGCGTATGCGTCAGCCGCGCCACCGCCTGGAAGGCGAACGTAACGGCCGCTGCGGCCGCGAACGCGTTCAGTGCGTAGAACCAGAAGGTGCTTTCGAGAACGCCCCCGCCGAAAGCTGCGTAAAACAGGGTGGCCGCCGACCACGCCGCGAGCCCTGCTCCCCCAAACGCCAGACCGTCCAGTTTTGACACGTCGCGTCTCCTTTATCGTCTCCCCGAACGCTGATCTGCAAAGTCGGCGCCGGGGAAAGGGAAGGAGACACTGGCGGCGATCAGCTCCAGGGCAGCAGGTAACCCCACAGGGCCAGAAGCACGCTCAGGAACGCCAGCAACAGAGCGGTGAAGGTGAAGGCGACCTTGCGGCCATCGCTCCAGCTGTCCACGCGACGGCCGCCGCGCCACACCATCGGCAATAGGCCCAGGGTCAGGACGCCGAGCGCCGCAGCGACGAGCGCGCAGGCCGAACCGCTGAGCAGCCAGCCGCTAGGCCAGCCGAAGAACACTGTGGTCTGGTCCGTCGCCTTGGCCGTGAACACCGCCATGCAGCCGCCTGAAATCAGCCAGAGCACGGCCTGCATCACTTGCATCTGACCCGCCCGGGCCTGGACGGGCGTCTGTCGCGCCTCGCGGCGGTTCCGGAACATCGCGCCCAGGATCGTGATCACGCAGGCCAGTCCCGCGATGGTGACCGTCCAGGACAGCAAGGCGGCTGAGTGCAGGAACCCAATCCGCTCGAAGGTGGAAAAGCCTCGCGCGGCATAGAAGCGGGACGGTCGATCACCATTGCTGTCGAAAACGAGCGTCAACGGCCCTTCCACAGCCTTGAACACGCCAGGGCGTGCCGTGCCGTTGAACAGCGTGGTGACGCCACCGTCGGTGACGGAAAGGCGGCCCTCCGGCGTGGCGCGCACCTGGGCGCGACCGATCAGCCGGTTGGTGAAGCCTTCCAGTCCGCCATAGGCCCGCCGCGTGGTCAGGTAGTCGCCTTCATAGAGTCTGGCCTGTTCGTAGGTCAGGGAACTGGCGGTCGGCAGGGCCTGCGCCGGGGCGTAGAAGTGTTCCACGATGGTCGCCGGCAGTGTCGCGGGCAGGTTAGCCCCGCTATCGGTGTTGACCGACACGAAGATCCCTAGGTTCAGGTCGGGAACGATCACCAGGTTGGAATGGAAGTACAGGGTGGCGCCCTGGTGTCCAAAGCCCCGGCGTCCGCCCGGCAGAGGGACGTCCTGAAAGCCGGCGTTCCAGCCTGCCGCGTCCGACGCGGGCCGATACATGGGCGAACGGAACGCTTGCGCGGTCCGGGGCGAGAAGATGGTTTTGCCGTCGATCGTCCCGCCGTTCAGCAGCAGCGTCATGTAGCGCGCCATGTCGCTGGCCGTGCTGGAGGCCGAGGCGGCCGGGGCGACCTGACCCATAAATTCGCGCGGCTGGGTTTTCCAGCCCATCGCGGTCCAGGAAAAGGCGTCCGAGAGATCGGCGGCCAGGGTTTCCGCCATCGGTGCGGGCAAGTCGTCGCGCCAGGGACGCGCTTCCCGGAACGTGGTGCGGGTCAGGCCCGCGGGGATGATGATTTCCTCGCTGACCAGTTGCTCGAATGGCTTGCCGGTCACGTTGGAGACGGCCGCTCCCGCCAGGGCGGCGCCGTAGTTGGAATAGGTGGGCAGCAGGCCCGGCTCGCGGACACGACGCGGCCTTTCCTGGCGAAGATAGTCATAGAGGGGACGGACGCGGTTGGGATCGCGCTCGAAGAGCTGCCCAAGGGCGCGATCCTCAAAGCCGGAGGTGTGAGTCATCAGGTCGCGCAGGCGGATTTGGGTCTTCTTGCCCTGATCCTTCACTTGCAGCGGTTCGGGCAGATACAGATTGACGGGACCGTCGAGGCGCATGCGTCCGGCCTCGATCTCGTTCATCAAGGTGATCCAGGTGAAGGTCTTCGAGATCGAAGCCACCCGGAACAGGGTCTTGTCGGGATCGACCCGTTTGCGTTGCCCCAGGTTGGAGAAGCCGTAGCCCTTCTTGAGCACGACCTGGCCGTTCTGGACGACTGACAGGGTTACGCCGGCGATATGGTCTCGGGTCATGGCGCGCTGCACCACCCCGTCCACGAAGGCCTCCAGGTCGGGGCGTGGCAGCGGTGTGACGCCGGGTGCGGGCGGAGACACGGGCGCCGGCGTCGCGGCCGCGACAGCCGCCGGCCTCGACGCTGTCGGTGTGAGCGCTGCGGGACGTTGGGCGCGCGCACGCCGCTGGCGCAGGCTGGTGTACGGACGGACAGTCGTTTCCGGAGGCGCAGCGGCGGACGGTGGTGCGCCCGAAGAGGCATCCTGTGCTCGCGCCTCCGGTCCGAAAGCCGAGCATAGGGCGAGCATGGCCGCCGAAAAGGCGGCCGCGAGCGAAGCGCGCGACGTCAAAGATGTCCCCTGGGTGAAGCGGAAACTTCTAGGGTTTGTGTAGCGCGCTCCTCGCTGGGGTCAAACCGCGATCGCGGGCTTACGGCGCCTTTGTCGGCGTTCGGTTGAAGGCGTACAGCGGAAGCATGGGGCGCAGCGCAGGACCAACCCAGATCTGAGGTTCGGAAGCCGGTTCGGCGCCGGTCTCCTTTTCCTTGCGCGCGACGCAGGCCTGTATACCCGCGCCCAGGTTGGCGAAGTCGCGGGCGTGGGGCGCGGCCGACAGAAAGCAGTCGTCGAAGAACGGATACTTGTCGCTCTCGCCACAGCCGAACGAGGCGCGATCGGGCCGTGCCGCCGTCAGGATCAGTCGGTCAGGTCTTTGCAACGGCGGGATGAAGACGCCTGAAAAACAGGCGGAGATCACCACCACGCTGGGCCGCGCGGGACAGGCGTCATTCAGCATCGCCGCCAGCAGGTGGGGGCGGAGCAACTGCTTGCCGAGAATCACCCCTTCGGGGCTGCCGTGGGTGCTGATGTAGAAGAGGCAGCCCGCCTTGGCGGTCTCGCCCCTGGTTCGAAGCGCCTCATAGATCGTCCGGGCTTCCGAGCGGCTTGGCGCGTCCGACGGGTAGCGTTCGGGACGGACGGAGAACTGCTGGATCCCAGAGGTCTCAAAGCCCATGCCGACCAGGGCCTTGGTGACGTCTCGGCGAGCATTGTCAAAGGCTTCGGTGTGGCCGCCCGAATGCGCCTGAAAGTCGCCCGCGATGACGACCGCGTTCCAGTTTGAGAACGGCCCGCCGGCGAGCGCCGCCGTGGCGGGCGAGAAGAGCAAAACCAGAAGTCCGATGACCGCCGCTGCTCTCCGCATCGTCCGCCTACGTCTTCTTGAAGTTGGCGAAGGGGGTGGGAATCGCCGTGCCGGTGGACTTGGCCAGAAGCCGACCTTCGGCGTCGTAGAGCTCGCCCTCCATGAAGCAGATCGTGCGCCCCCACTTCACCACGCGGCCGATCCCGCGCAGGCTTCCCGGCATGGCGGGCCGCAGGAAGCTGGTCTTCATCTCCAGGGTCGGAACCACGTGGGTCATGCCGGACGTGATCATGCCCGCGACCGACATGCACTCATCCAGCATGGCGCAGACATAGCCGCCCTGGATCTGGCCCATGGGGTTGCAGAGTAGATCAGCGCGCGCGGTGAAGCCGACTTCAACCTCGCGATCGGCCTGCCGGACCGCCAGCAGTTCAAAGCCCAGGGTCTGGGAGCCTGTCGGCTGTCGCTTGGACGCGCGGAAGCGGGCGAGGATCGCCTCGTCCGTCAAGGTTTCCGGCGCGTCCGAGGCGATGTCGCTCATTTCTTGCGGAACTGGTCCAGGGAGACGATCTTTGGGCCTTCGTCGCCTGACGCGCCGGTGGTCGCCTTCTCTTCGGGCTCCGGATCCGGCTCGGGCTCGTCCTCGATGATTTCCGGCGCCGAGAACTGCAGGGCGAACTGAACCGACGGATCATAGAAGCGCGTGAGCGCCGCGTAGGGCACCGAAAGGCGCTTGGGCTGGCCGCCGAACTTCAGGGTGACCGAGAAGAAGGTCTCGCCGGGCGCCAGGTCCCAGTACTGATGCTGCAGGACGATCGTCATCTCGTCCGGATATTTCGACAGCAGATCCTGCGGACCCGACACGCCCGCCGCCTTCGTCTTGAAGGTGATGTAGAGGTGGTGAGGTTCGGGCAGGCCGCCCGGCGCGGCGGCCTTTTTCAGGGCCGCCTTGACCACGCCGCGAAGGGCGTCCTGGGCCATGGCCTCGTATTGCATGAGGTCTTCGGGCGGTTCGGTCTGGGACATGCTCGGCGTGAAACTTCGAACTGAAAACGAGATTCCAAGCCTAGCGCGTCACGCGCCACGCGCAAAGCAGGCGTCGCGGGATTCCTCAGCGATGTCGGGGAAGGGCAAGGTGGAGGGATTCTGTTGGCAGGCTCCCCCATGTCCTCAAGAAGCAAGAGGAGGGAGCCTCGGCAATGTCGGGAGAAGGTGGAGGGATTCTGTTGGCAGGCTCCCCCATGTCCTCAAGAAGCAAGAGGAGGGAGCCTCGGCAATGTCGGGAGAAGGTGGAGGGATTCTGTTGGCAGGCTCCCTCCGGGCCCCGCCTAGGGATCTGAACCCCTAGGACTTAAGAGGCGAATTCACCTGCACCGCATTACGCAGCGACGGCGAACTCTTCAGCGAAGTTATCGTTCGCATTTAGATAAAGGCCCGAAACGGTGGGCCAAGCCGAGAGAAAGCATACACCTTTACACGTCTGTCGATGCTGATCGGCCCCATGCAGTCCCATGATAACTTGGGAGAGATTTGGTGGAGCCGCCGGGAATCGCACCCGGGTCCAGTCCGCTTATTACGTGCGCGTTTATCCCCATAGTTCGGCCGAAGCCGGACCCAGTGAATATAGGGACTCCATCCCGCCAAGGGAAGGGCGCGGGGCGGTTTCTCCCCAGCCGCCCTCGGCTACATGCCTTCGAAGCCGCGCTCGATGGACAGGACGCCGGTGCGAGACAGCTCCACCAGGCCCAGCGGGCGCATCAGATCGAGGAACTTGTCGATCTTGGACGGGGCGCCCGAGATCTCGAACACAAAGCTCTCCAGCGTGGTGTCGACCGGCTTGGCGCGGAAGATTTCGGCGATGCGCAGGGCCTCGACGCGATCGACGCCCGAGCCGCGCACTTTCACCAGGGCCAGCTCACGCTCGACCCCGTTGGGGTCGCGGGTGACGTCGTGAACGCGGCGCACGTTCACCACCTTGTTCAGCTGGGCCTCGATCTGGTCCAGCACATGGCGGGTGCCGCGGGTGACCACGGTGATACGGCTGGTGTGCGCCTTGCGGTCCGTCTCGGCGACGGTGAGGCTTTCGATGTTGTACCCCCGCGCGGCGAACAGTCCGACCACGCGGTGCAGCACGCCGGGCTCGTTGTCGACGAGGAGGGCGAAGGTGGCGGACTGTTCGGCCTGGTCCTTGGGGCTAAGGTCGTAGGCCGAGGCGGGGGCGGGTTGGACGTTGGCGGTCATGGATCGCTTCTAAGCCAAAGGGTTGCGGAAGGGCGAGGGGGCTTAGACCAGTCCCGCGCCGTCCTCGCCGATGACGTTGCCGATATCCTCGACCTCGCCCATGATCATTTCGTTGTGCGCCTTGCCCGACGGGATCATCGGCAGGCAGTTCTCGTGCTTCTCGACGCGGCAGTCGAAGATCACCGGCTTGTCGCTGTTGATCATCTCCAGGATCTTGCCGTCCAGCTCTGCGGGGTTGTCGCAGCGGATGCCGACCGCGCCATAGGCCTCGGCCAGTTTCACGAAGTCGGGCAGGCTGTCGGAGTAGGAGTGGCTGTAGCGCTCGCCGTGTAGCAGCTGCTGCCATTGGCGCACCATGCCCATCCACTCGTTGTTCAGGATGAAGATCTTGACCGGCAGATCGAACTGGATCGCCGTCGACAGCTCCTGGATGCACATCTGGATCGAAGCCTCGCCGGCGATGTCGACGACCAGGCTGTTCGGATGCGCCAGTTGCACGCCCAGGGCTGCGGGCAGGCCATAGCCCATGGTGCCGAGACCGCCGGAGGTCATCCAGCGGTTCGGCTGTTCGAAGCGGAAGAACTGCGCGGCCCACATCTGGTGCTGGCCGACTTCGGTGGTGATGTAGACGTCCTTGTCCTTGGTCAGTTCGTACAGGCGCTCGATGGCGTACTGCGGCTTGATGACCGAATCCGAGCGCTTGTAGGCTAGGCACTGGCGAGCGCGCCATTGGTCGATCTGCGCCCACCAGTCCGTCAGGGCGGTCTTGTTGGGCTGCAGGTTCGCGGCCTTCCAGGCGGCGATCAGGTCTTCCAGGACCGAGCCGGCGTCGCCGACGATGGGCAGATCGACGCGGACGTTCTTGTTGATCGACGAAGGGTCGATATCGATGTGGATCTTCTTGCTGCCCGGCGAGAAGGCGTCGAGGCGCCCGGTGACCCGGTCGTCGAACCGCGCCCCGACGCAGATCATCACGTCGCAGTCGTGCATCGCGTTGTTGGCCTCGAACGTGCCGTGCATGCCCAGCATGCCCAGCCACGCCGGATCCGCCGCCGGGAAGGCGCCCAGGCCCATCAGCGTAGAGGTGACCGGCGCGCCGGTGAGGGCGGCGAACTCGCGCAGGGCCGCGCTGGCCTTGGGACCGGCATTGATGACGCCGCCGCCGGTGTAGAAGATCGGCCGACGCGCCTGGGCGATCATCCTGGCCGCCTCGGCGATCCGGCCCGCGTCGCCCTTGGTGCGCGGCGCATAGGCGTGGGTCGAGGCGACCTCGCCGGGACCGAAGTACTCGCCCTTGGCGAACTGGACGTCCTTGGGGATGTCGATCAGCACAGGCCCCGGACGGCCGGTGGTGGCGATCTTGAACGCCTCGTGGATGATCTGCGGAAGGTCGCGGACGTCTTTGACCAGATAGTTGTGCTTGGTGCACGAGCGGGTCATGCCGACCGTATCGGCTTCCTGGAAGGCGTCGGTGCCGATCAGGTGCGTCGGAACCTGGCCGGTGATGACGACCATCGGGATCGAGTCCATCAGGGCGTCCATAATGCCGGTGATGGCGTTGGTCGCGCCGGGGCCCGAGGTGACCAGGACCACGCCTGGCTTGCCCGACGAGCGCGCATAGCCCTCGGCCGCGTGCGCCGCGCCCTGCTCGTGGCGGACCAGAATGTGCTGCAGGCGCGGCTCGTGGAACAGCGCGTCATAGATCGGCAGGACCGCGCCGCCCGGATAGCCGAACAGCACCTCGACTCCTTGGTCCACGAGACCGCGAACCACGATCTCGGCGCCGGTCATGGCGCGATCGGCGGTGTCGGTCGGAGCTTGGCTCTCGATGGTCTGGTGGGCGGTCATGGGACGATCCGGGTGGAGGGATTAGGCGGAAGAAGGGGCTGGAAAAGAAAAAAGGTCCCGAAGGACCTTTGCGCGCGCGACCGAGCTACGACGTGACTTCGAGGTCACCCCGCGAACGGCCGCTCCATAAGTACGATCATGGTTTTGCGCACGAGTCTTGCTCCAAAGCTACGGAAAGGGTCATGACATGCGTAAGATGGGGCGTCAAGGCGCTCTTTGCGGCAAGGTTGTGCCTTTTCTGGCGGTGTGACCTTGCCAGGATCAGCCCGTCCGAAGGGCAGGTTTCACCCGCCAGTGCGGTCGTCGCGAAATGCGGCGGCGCGACGGTGCCTGGCGCGGCGATTTTTCTCGCTGGAACCTCCTCTGATCGGTGCGAAACGTTGATCGGGAGGGGAGGCTCGCGAAGCTAGGACTTCAACGCTTCGAGCAGGAGCTTCAGCGCCGCGTCGCGGAAGGCCGCCATATTGGCGGCGCGATCACCGTGACCCGTCTCGATCACCAGGCTCATATCCACGGGACCGGATAAGGCGAGGCAGCAATGGCCAGCGGCGTCGCCATAGGCGTTGCCGGACGGGCCGGTCGCGCCGGTCTCGGCCAAGCCCCAGGTGGAGGCCATGCGCTCGCGCACGGTGCGCGCCATGAACCGGGCGTAGGGCTCGCTGGCCGAGCGCATCTCGCCCATCTCGTCCTTGGTCACCCCCATCAGCGCGGCGCGCGCCTTGGGCGTGTAGACGATCGCGCCGCCGCGATAGTACGCCGAAGCGCCGCCGACGCTGAGCAGGGCGGCCGAGATCAATCCGCCGGTGGAGGATTCGGACACGGCGATGGTTTCGCCCCGCGCCTTCAGCAACGCGGCGATCTCTTCGATCAGGGTCACGGGACGATCCTTTCCCAGTCGGGCGTTTGATTGCGGAACCAGGTCAACTGGCGCTTGGCGTAGCGTCGTGTTTCCTGGCGCGCGGCGTCCAGGGCCTGGTCCAGCGAGGTCTCACCCCGAAGATGGGCCGCGAACTCGCGGTAGCCGACGGCTTTCAGGGCGGGGAGGGCCGGGTCCATGCCTCGAGTTTCCACCGCGCGAACCTCGTCCAGGGCGCCTTGTTCGACCATGACCGCCAGACGGGCGTCACAGCGCGCGTAGAGCTCGGCCCTAGGCGGGTCCAGGACAAGGCCCTTCCAGGAGCCAGGGGCGAGGGCGGGCTTGGTGTCGGTCTGCCAGGCGGTGAGCGACTTGCCGGTGGCGATGGCGACGGCGTGGGCCCGGACCAGGCGCTGGCGGTCGCCGGTCTCGATCCGCGCCTCGGCCTCGGGGTCGAGCGGCTTCAGGATGTCTCGGAATTCGGTTTCGCCCCGCGCTGCATAGAGCAGGCTGGAGATCTCGCGCTGGGTTTCGGGCACCGGCGGCACGTCGGCGAGGCCGTGGGTCAGGGCGCGGAAATAGAGCCCGGTGCCGCCGACCACGATCGCCGGCTTTCCCCGAGCCCGGATCTCGGCGAGCGCCTGGGTCGCCGCCTCCAGCCAGCGTCCGACCGACCAGCCGATGGCCGGGTCCACGACCTGAAACAGGTGATGCGGCGCTCGCACGGTTTCCTCTGGCGAGGGACCGGCCGTGAGGACGCGGAGGCCCGCATAGATCTGCATCGAGTCGGCGTTGACGATCTCGCCGCCGATCCGCTCGGCCAAATCCAGGGCGTAGGCGGACTTGCCGCTTGCGGTCGGGCCCGCGATCAGCCAGATGCGGGACGCGATGTCCGAGCTCTCCACCATTCCGACCGTCCTCACCGTCGTGGGGGGCAACCCCGACGCTTACGCACAAGCCGTTTCGCGCGTCGAAGCGGCCCTGTCCAGCCGCCGCGAAGGCCTGGGGCCGCTGGCCGTAGACTTCTTTATCGACGGCGGCGATGTGGAGCCCGTCAAGACGGCCTTGGCGGATCTGGCCGTGGACTTCGCTATCCAGCCGACGGCGAACCGCCGCAAGGGCCTGCTGATCGCGGACATGGACTCTACGATCATCAACGTCGAGTGCCTGGACGAACTGGCCGACTTCGCAGGCGTCAAGGCGCAGGTCTCGGAGATCACCGAGCGCGCCATGCGCGGCGAACTGGCCTTCGAAGGCGCCCTTCGCGAGCGTGTCGGCATGCTGAAGGGGCTGGGCGTCGCCGCGCTGCAGGCCTGCTACGATGAGCGCGTGAAGCTCAATCCCGGCGCCGAGACGCTGGTCCGGACCATGGCCAGGCACGGCGCCCGCTGCGCGCTGGTCTCGGGCGGGTTCACTTTCTTCACCAGCCGTGTCGCCCAAGCGGCGGGCTTCCACCTGAACCGCGCCAACACCCTGATCGAACTGGACGGCGTCCTGACCGGCGCCGTTGGCGATCCGATCCTGGGCAAGGAAGCCAAGCTGGCCGCGCTGCGCGAAGAGACTGCAGCCCTTGGCCTGACGCCCGCCGACGCTCTGGCGGTCGGCGACGGCGCCAACGACCTGGCGATGATCGAGGCGGCGGGTCTGGGCGTCGCTTACCGAGCCAAGCCGATCGTGGCGGCGCAGGCCGACGCCAAGGTCGACCACACCGACCTGACCACCTTGCTCTACTTCCAGGGCTACAAGGCCGAGGAGTTCCACGCGTGAGTTTTCCCCGCCGCGTCGAGGGCGTGGTCTTCGACATGGACGGCCTGCTGCTGGACACCGAGATCGTCTATCGCGCGGCCATGATCGAAGCGGGCCAAGTGTTCGGGATCGGTTTCACCGGCGAGATCTACGCGGCGATGGTGGGCAAGACGACGCCGGAATGCGGGGTCATGCTGCGCGAGCTGTTCGGCGAGACCTTCCCGGTTCAAAGCTATTTCGAGCGGGTCTGGGCCGATGTCGAGGACCTGCTGGAGGCCGAGACACGGCTGAAGGCCGGCGTCATAGAGATTCTCGACTTCCTCGACGACCTGGGGCTGCCGCGCGGCATCGCGACCTCAAACGGCAAGCCGGCGGTGGAGCGCTATCTGGGCCGCTTTGACCTGTTGCCGCGCTTCCATGCGGTGGTCGCGCACCACGATGTGGTCCGCCACAAGCCGCATCCCGACCCGTACCTGGAGGCGGCCCGTCGCATCGGCGTCGATCCAGCCGCCTGCCTAGCGCTTGAGGACTCGCATCCTGGCGTTCGCGCCGCCCATGCGGCCGGCATGATGACGGTGATGGTGCCCGACATCCTCGATCCGAACGAGGAGATGCACGACAAGTGCGTCCATATCGCCGACAGCCTGCATCACGTGCTGGACCTGCTTAAGGCGTCGGCTTGACCCGATAGGCGGGCCGCGCGCCTCGACGCACTTGAAATGCCTGCCGCTCGCGCGGATATGAGGCCCCCGAACAGGAGGCCTCGCCCGTGACCGCAACCCTCGATGACGCCCGCGCGGCGCTGGACCGTATCGCCGACCCGGCCAGCGGGCAGGGGCTGGTGACGGCGGGTCTGGTGCAGGGCCTCGTCGTCCGTAACGGCCGCGCCGGCTTCATGCTGGAGGTCCCCGCCAGCGTCGTGGCGTCCTACGCCCCGGTGCGCGAAGCCGCTGAAAAAGCCCTGGCCGCTCTGCCGGGCGTCGAGCAGGCCCAGGTGGTGCTGACCGCTCAGGCCGCCGAGGGCGCGACCCGGGTGCGCAAGGGCGCTAAGATCACCGAGGATCCGCAGGCCCGCATGGCGCCGCCGCCCGAGGCGGAGAAACCCAAGCACGTACGCCACGTGATCGCCGTGGCCTCCGGCAAGGGCGGGGTGGGCAAGTCGACCGTCTCGACCAATCTCGCCGTGGCCCTCGCCAAGATGGGCCTGCGGGTGGGCCTGCTGGACGCCGACATCTACGGCCCCTCGGCCCCCAAGATGATGGGCGTCGACGGCGACCCGCTGTTCGAGGACGAGAAGCTGCAGCCCCTGGTCGCCCATGGCGTCAAGCTGATGTCGATCGGCTTCATCGTCGACGAGGGCAAGGCGATGATCTGGCGTGGGCCGATGGCCTCGTCGGCCGTTCGTCAGATGATCCACGACGTGGCCTGGGGGTCTGAGGCGCAGCCGCTGGACGTGCTGGTCGTCGACCTGCCGCCCGGTACGGGCGACGTTCAGCTGACCCTGGTTCAGAAGCTCCGTATCGACGGCGCGGTGCTGGTGACCACGCCGCAGGAGATCGCCCTGATCGACGCACGCCGGGCGGCCTCGATGTTCGAGAAGACCGCGACGCCGATCCTGGGCCTGATCGAGAACATGGCCTTCTTCGCCGATCCCTCGACCGGCGCGCCGATCCCGATCTTCGGCGAGGGCGGCGGCGTGGCCGAGGCGGCGCGGCTGAACGTTCCGCTGCTGGGCCGCGTGCCCATCGAGATCGCGGTTCGTCTCGGTGGCGACCAGGGCGTGCCGGCGGTGATCGGCGAGCCTAGCGGGCAGGCGGCGCAGGTCTTCGTCGGCGCCGCCCAGGTGCTTTGGGACGTGGTGAAGAGCCAATAGCTTGTGTCATCCTGGGCAGCCTCCGCGAGGCTTCCGGGATGCCAGAGCTTTGCGCATGAAAGAGGCCGCTCGGTCACCCGAGCGGCCTTTCCAGTTTCAGCGGTTCGTGAACCTTAGAAGCTGAAGCGCGCGCCCGTCGAGAGCACGACGGCCGAGCCCTCGACCTCGCCGCGCAGGCGGACGGTCGAGCTCGTTGCGGTCACATCGGTGCGATTGATCTGGCTCTTTTCAAACGCAATGTAGCTGAGCGCGGCGTCGAGCTTGAGGTTTTCGGTCGCGGCCCAGGTCGCACCGGTGGCGTACATCATGCGATCGCCGTCCGGAACGCGCGCCGTGCGGCCGACTTCGGGGGTCGGCGTCGGATCGTACTGGACTCCGGCCCGCAGGGTCAGGCGGGGCGAGGCCTGATAGTCGACGCCGGCCGCGTAGGTGGTGACGTTCTTGTAGTCCTGGGCGCTGATCGAGGACCCCCCCGTGTAGGTGACGCGGATGGCGTCGAACTCGCTCCAGCCCACGCGGCTGACCGAGCCGTTCAGGGTCCAGTGATCGTTGACGGCCCAGCGGGCGCCCAGGTTGAGCATCCAGGGCAGGGTGATTTTGGCCTGACCGTCGACAGCGAAGTTGCTGGCGGTCGGGATCGGGGCCAGCAGGCCCGAGACCTTCACCGCGCCGTCCAGCTTGTGGTCGATCTTGCTGCGGTAGCTGGCGCCGATCGTCAGGCTCTGGGACGGGTGGAACTGAGCGCCGACCGTGTAGCCATAGGCCCAGCCGTCGCCCTTCAGCGATTGCAGGCCATCGGCTTGCAGCGGCGAGATGTTGGGCAGAGCGTTGGTCAGTTCGGCGTCGGCGTACATCGCCGTGACGCCAAAGCCCAGGTCCAGCATCTCGTTGATGCGATAGGCGACCACGCCGTCGACATTCACCGTGCGCAGTTGCGATTTCAGGGCGTCGTAGCGGCTCCAGCTATCGGCCTGATACTCGGTGGTGAAGTTGTACGGCGCGGCGACCGACAGGCCCAGCGAGAGCTTGTCGTTGATCTTCCAGGCGCCGCCCAGGTTGGGGACCAGGCCGTCATTGATCGGATCGAGGGCGGTGTCGGTCCCGCCGACGGTCGTCGTCACGGGCACAGGGCGCGTGATCGTCGAGCCGCTGTTCGTGGTCTTTGCGTTCACCAGGATCATGTTCGCGCCGATATAGGCTTCGCTGCGGGCGATGCCGGCGATCGACGCCGGGTTCCACCACAGGCTGCCGACGCCCTTGTCGGCGACTTCGCCCGAATAGGCGCGGCCCGTGCCGCGAACCGATTGTTCCTGCAGATAGAAGGCCGAAGCGGAGGCCTGGGAGGCGGCGACGAGCGCCACGAAAGCCACGCCGACGGCGAGGCGGGTACGCGTAAGAGACATCTTTGACTTGCGACCTTCTTGGGGAGGAGGAGGTCCGCCGGGCGCCGGTTGGCGCTCGAGGAGCGCCGCCTGTAACCCATTCAGTCAAATAGCGTTGATATTATTGATGTTGGTGGTGAATTTTATCAGTCATGTAAAAGAAGCGGGGGCTGAAAGCCCCCGCATTAATCACTGTTCTGTCGAATATTGATCGAACGTTGCTTTTCGATCCTTGTTTTATTGCTGGCGCGTCAGCCGCCGGCCATCTTGCGGAAGAATTTCTGGCCTTGTTCGCCGCCGTTGAAATAGGCCTTCTGGCCATCCTCGGCGGTGATCTGACCCCAGCTGTCACGGACTTCCTCGGCCGACAGGCCGCCTTCGCCCAGATAGACGCCCTCGGTCTCGTAGATCCGCGACAGGGCGAAGGCGCCGGCGCCGGCGGTCAGGATCGCGCCGGTCGGGGCTTCGTCCGAGCAGAGATAGACGACGCCCGGCGTCACATACTCCGGCGCCAGCTTGGCCAGAACTTCGGGCGGCATCAGGCCTTCGGTCATGCGGGTGGCCGCCACCGGGCTGATGGCGTTGATCTTCACGTCGTTCTTGGCGCCCTCGAGCTTGAGGGTGTTCATCAGGCCCAGCACCGCCATCTTGGCCGCGCCGTAGTTGCTCTGGCCGAAGTTGCCGTACATGCCCGACGACGAGGTCGTCACGACGATGCGGCCGTAGTTCTGGGCCTTCATGATGTCCCAGACGGCCTTGATCGGCTTGAAGGTGCCAAAGACGTGGACCTGCATGACCGCCTCGAAGTCGGCCAGCTCCATCTTGGTCAGGGTGCGGTCGCGCAGGATGCCGGCGTTGGCGATCAGGATGTCGATGCGGCCCCAGGTGTCCATGGCCTGCTTGACCATGTGGGCCACGCCCGCGTCGTCGGTGACCGATGAGCCGTTGGCGATGGCTTCGCCGCCGAAGGCCTTGATCTCCTCGACGACCTTTTGAGCGGCTTCGGAGCCGCCGCCCGAGCCGTCGACGCTGCCGCCCAGGTCGTTGACCACGACCTTGGCGCCGCGACGCGCCAGCTCCAGAGCGTGCTGTCGGCCAAGCCCGCCGCCGGCGCCCGTCACGATCGCCACCTTGCCGTCGAAGCGGATGTCCGCCATGCCGAAGTCTCCCTCAAACGTGTGTTTGGTTTGGCGCGTTTGTGCGGCGCGGGAGAGGGGAGGTCAAGGGGAGGGGCTTTGTCATGATCCTCGCCGCTGCGTTGTTTCTTCTGCCCCCTCCGGGGGCGGACGACCGCGAAGCGGTCAGGTGGGGGCCTGCAGCGTCGGCGGGCCCTTTCCTGACTTGCCCCCTCCGCGCCTTCGGCGCTCCTCCCCCGGAGGGGGAAGAAGGTTGGCGCACAGCTTCGCGGCCTCACGCGGTTTCCCGCTGAAGGGATGGAAAGGGACGCGGAGCGCCGGACATCCGTCCGGAGTTGATTGATAAATACCGTTTCGACGAAGCCCGACGCTCCGCGCAGCCGTTATCCGCCAGCGTCCCGGGAAGGTGGCCCTGTTCAGGCCTTGTCGGGACCCGGGCGCCTCCGTTTCCGGCTGCGCCCGGTGATCGAAGAGGGACGAACCCTTTCCCTCGACCACGCCGACGGCGGGCGGGCCTGACCAGCATCAGGTCCCCGGACCGTCCGAGTAACCCCCTCGAACCTGTCCCCGCTCGACCGCCCCCCGCCGCCGCAAATGGTCGCTGGCCACGCGCCCTTTCCTCGCGATGAGGTGGGCGCATTGTGCGGGCGGTTTTGCGGGCGATGCGTCGATTTTGGATCGTCCCGTTGTTTGGCCGGCTAAGGCGTTGATTGTGTTGGCAGCAGGCGACCCCAATCCCCGTGCGCCGACGGGAATTGGGGTGTCCAGAGCGCATGTTCCGAAGCGGACGTCGCGGATGTCGGAGAAGGGTGGATGGCGAGCGTTAGATGCTCCCCCGCGATGCGGGGGAGCTGTCGCGGAGCGACTGAGGGGGCAAGCTGGGCGAGCCCCGCGTTAGCCCCCTCCGGCCCTCTGGGCCACCTCCCCCGCATTGCGGGGGAGGATCGGTCCGTCCAGGGTCGTGGGCCGTCGCAAGCTTCTCATCAGAAACTAGCCCCCTCAGCCTCAAAACAAAAACGCCGCGCGGGGGCCGCGCGGCGTTCCAAGGCGGTGGGGGCTGAGCGCGAGGCTTAGCCCTTCTTCGTGACCCCGCCGGCCACCGGCGCCGTCGGCTTGTCCCGCTTCACGCCGGCCTTCTGGCCCGGCTTCATGAACTTGACCAGCACGCGCTGGCCGACCAGCAGCGGGGCGCCGTCGGCGCTGACCACCACTTCGACGACGCGCTCGTCGCTGCGCTGGCTGGGATCGTCCGAGGCCAGCTTGCGGGCGCCGAAGACGGCGGCGCGGCGCAGGACCTTGCCGACATAGGTCTTGTCCGGATCGCCTTCCGGCTGGATCTCGACTTCCTGGCCGATGGTCACGTTCGGAATGTCGGCCTCGACGATCTCGGCGCGGGCGATGCGCTGGGTGTTGGGCTCGAGGTCGAACATGGCGGTGACGTTCAGGGTCGAGGCGCCGGAGCCCGGATTGGCCTGGCGGCGGGCGATCCGGCCGTCGGCCGGTGCGCGGATCACCGTCAACTCTTCGTTGAAACGGGCCTGGGCCAGCTGGGCCGAGGCGACGCCGATCAGGGCCTGCTGGGTGCCGATATTGGCCTGCGCCTGGGCGATCTGGTCACGCGCGGCGTCCAGCCGCTGAGCGGCCACATAGTTCGAGGCGGCCAGGCCCTGCAGGCGGTTGAATTCGCGTTGGGCGGTGCGCAACTGCACTTGATTCAGCGTCAGCTGGGCCTTGGCCGAGGCCAGGTTCGCCGCAGCGGTCTGAGCCGCCAGGCGCGCATCGTCGTCTTCCTGCTTGGCCAGGGGCTGGCCGGCTTTGACGATGTCGCCCTCCTGGACGAACACCTCGCGGATGATGCCTTGGCGGCGCGCGGCCACCTGGATCACGCCGCCCTCGACGTCGGCCTTGCCCTGAGCGATGGCCGCGTAGGGGGAGGGCTCTTCTTGAGCGGCGGCGGCCTCAAGCTTCTTCTTTTTCTCGGCCTGTTGGCCCTTGGCGTAGAAGAAGCCGCCGCCGAGCAGCAGCACGACGACCAGGACGATGTAGAAGGCGGGTCGGCGCAGGAAGCCGGGCATGTCGAAATTCCCCCAGAAAATCAGTGGCTGAGCGGCGCGGGATTGGCGTCGGGCGTTCTACGCACGTCGTCCAGGATCCGGCCGTCTTCAATGTGGATGACGCGGTCGGCATAGGCCTCGAGCCGCGGGTCGTGGGTCACGCAGATCACCGCCGCGCCCCGCACGGACGCGGCCTCGCGCAGCAGGCGGATGACGATCTGGCCGTTCTCGCCGTCGAGCGCCGAGGTCGGTTCGTCGGCGAAGATCAGGTTCGGGTTCTTGGCCAGGGCCCGGGCGATGGCCACGCGCTGCTTTTCACCGCCCGACAGTTCAGACGGGCGCTGGTTGACGCGCGGGCCAAGGCCCACCGACTCCAGCGCCGCCTGGGCCCGGCGCGCCTGCTCGCCGGGGCTGGCGCCCTGGTACTTCAGCGCCGTCATCACCTGCTGCTTGGCGGTGAGGGCCGGGAACAGGTTGAAGCCCTGGAAGATGAAGCCGCAGTGATCCAGGCGGAACTTGTCGATCTTGCCGGTGGGAAGGGCCCACAGGTCCTTGGCTTCCAGGGCCGACACCTTGCCCTCGTCGGGCTTCAGAAGGCCCGACAGGGCGGCCACCAGGGTCGATTTGCCCGAGCCCGAGGGGCCCATGACCATGGTCACGTCGCCGTGCTTGGCGTCGAAGTCGATGCCCTTGAGCACTTCGATATAGCTGCGGCCGGTCTTGAAGCGCTTGACCAGGCCACGGGCTTCCAGGGCGGTTTCGCCACGCTTGTGCGCGTTGTCACGGGTCATCGCAGCAGGTCCGCGGGTTGGCTGTTCTTGAGGACGCCGAGCGACAGGAAGCCCGACAGCATGGCGATGGCGACCAGGAAGCCTGCGACGATGGCGACCAGGACCGGCGGGAAGTACATCGGCACGCCGCCCATGGTCGCCAGCAGCGAGACACCCCAGGTCAGCAGGCCTGCGGCGAAGACGCCGACGATGCCGACCCAGAACGAAAGCTCCATCACGATGTTGCGCAGGTCGCCCATCGACACGCCCAGGGCGCGCAAGCTGGCGAACTCCTTGATGTTGGCCATGATCGCGCCGCGCAGGGTCTGCCAGGTGATGGCCACGCCGATCAGCAGGCCCAGGAACGCCGAGAAGCCCAGCATGATGCCGATGATCTGGTCTTCCAGCATGGCGTTGGAATTGGCGTCGGCCAGTTCCTGTCGGGTCCAGGCGCGGAACTTGCCGTCAGCCTTCTTGTTCAGCTGCGCGGCGACGATTTCGGCGCGGGCGGGGTCCTTGATCTCGACCATCAGCGGGCCGACGCGCTGGCCGGTGTCGGCCTCGCCCAGCATCCGCAGGGTGTCGCGCGACATCACCAGGGTGGGCTGGATGATGTTCGGGTAGCCGCGCGTGACCACGGCGATATGGATCGTCTTGCCGTTGTAGAGGGCCTTGTCGCCCTTCTTGACGCCCAGTCGCTTCAGCGCCGTCTCGTCGACCGCGACGGCATAGGGGCGGCGCAGGGCTTCGATCATCGACTGCGTATAGTCGGTGGGCACCGTGACATAGCCAGGGATCGCATCGACGACGGTGACATTGACGAACTCGGTCTTGCGAGCCGTGCCGCCGCCGCCTTTCTCGCCCTTGCCGGCCCGCTTGGCGCGCGCCTCTTCCTTGGCCTGCTGCTCAGGCGACAGGATGTTCTGGAAGCGGCCGCCAGAGCCGTCCAGCGGCGCGACCTGGGTGACTTCAGGGTGGCTGTAGACCAGCGGGATCATCCGGCGCGGCAGGCCGGACGGGCCGCCGAACAGCGCCTTGGCGCCCGGGCCCAGGACCATGATATCGGCGCGCGCGCGGTCGATCTGGGCGGTGAAGCCCTTGCCGATGCCGACGAACATGCCGACCTGCGCCAGCACCAGAAGGCCCGAAAAGGCCAGGGCGACGACGGCCGCCATGTAACGACGCCACTCGTATAGAAGTGTGGCCAAGGCCAACGACATTTGCGGACTCGCGCTCCCCCAATCGACGGTTGCAGCAATGAACGCCGATCGACGAGTGGCCAAGTTAAATCGGGGTAAGGCGCATTTCTGGGGTGAAATCGTTGCCGCCGGGGGCTGTCGCGCGCCGCTTTGAGCGCGATTGCAGGACGAGCGGTCGCCGCGCCGCCATCAAGGCCGGTCATGGGCGCTTCAGCGATGCATTGACCTTGCCGGGATAAGGGCACGTTTCATTTCTGCAACATGCTGATTTTAGGCATGTTTCTCGCGTTGCATCGCAGGCGTCGAACGGTCGGCGCGCGCCCCGCACACCGGGGCCTCAAGAGAGAGCGAGCGATATGACCATCACAAGTCTGGGGTTTTCCACGCAACCGGCGCGGTTGCAGCAGTTACAGGAGGCGATGTTCAAGACGGCTGACGCCGACGGCGATGGGCAACTGTCGCTCAGTGAGTTCCAGTCGGTTGGGCAGAATGTGCAGGGGCAGGGCGAACGACGCGGCCCGCCGCCGATGCGAGGCGGCGAGCCGCCGGCCGGACGTTTCGGAACTGATACGTTGTCGGCGCTGCTTTCGACCCAGTCGGTCGACGATGTCGCCGCCTCGGTGATGGAGGCCGGGGACGCCGATGGCGATGGTCTGCTGTCGGCGGAAGAGCTTTCCTCGGCGCTGTCCGCCAATGCGCCCTCCGACGCGCCTGCGGACGCCAGCGGCAAGATGGCCGCCGATATCCTGTCGGCGCTCGATACGGATGGCGATGGCGGCCTGTCGACGGCGGAGATCTCGACCGCCATCTCCAACGCCGCCGCCGGCACTTCGTCGTCGGCGCAGGCCATGCGCGGTCCGCCGCCCGGTCCGCCGCCGAGCGGCGGCGCAAGCAGCGCCAGCGGCTCCAGCAGCTCAAGCGGCGTGTTCGAGAGCCTGGACACCAATCAGGACGGTGTTGTTTCCGCCGAAGAACTGGCCGCCGCCGACGGCGCCGCCGAGGCGAGCGGCGCGGCTTCCGATCTGATCGGAACGGCCGATCAGGACGGTGACGGTGCGCTGAGCGGGGGAGAATTCTACGCCCTGCTCGAGGAAGGTCAGAAAACAACAGCCTCCACGGACACGACCGTCACCCTGGCCAGCCTGATCTCGGGCTCCAGCGCGGCGGCCGATCTGATGCAGAAGCTGCTGGCCCAGCTCGATTCGGCGCTGACGGCCTCCTCCACGACCGCGACGGCCGGTACGGGCGTCGACGCTACGGCCTGACGCCGGCCCTGTGTCATCCCGGAGCGGGGGCTTCCGGGATGACAAGCGCACGATGGTAAGAGGCTTATGACTTAGGCGCCTTGCGGTCTGGTTAAGCATTCCTTACGCAAGGCGCTTGCGTGCGACGCCGCAGTTGGTGTCAATCTCGCCCCCTTGGTCGGCGTCGTGGGGGCGTCGCCTCATTGTAAGGTCTTCGTCTTGATGTTCCGTCCCGAGAACGTTCAGGCCCTGGCGGGTCTGGCGCTCACCCTGGGCCTCTGCTGGCTCGTTTCCGAGAACCGCAAGCGGTTCCCATGGGGCCTGGCCATCGGCGCCGTGGTCATTCAGGTGGTGCTGGTGCTGGTGCTGTTCGGGTTGCCGCAAGCCCAGCAGATGCTGCGCGGCGTCAACGGCGCCGTCGAAGGCCTCAGCGCTTCGACCCAGGCGGGCACCGCCTTCGTGTTCGGCTTCCTGGCCGGTGGCGACCAACCCTATCCGGTGAGCAATCCGGGCGCGGGCTTCATCTTCGCCTTCCGCGTGCTGCCGGTGATCCTGGTGGTCTGCGCCCTGTCGGCGCTGCTCTGGCATTGGAAGATCCTCAAGTGGCTAGCCCAGGGCTTCGGCTTCGTGTTCCAGAAGACGCTGGGCCTGCGCGGCCCGCCGGCCCTGGCCACCGCCGCGACCATCTTCATGGGACAGGTCGAAGGCCCGATCTTCATTCGCGCGTATCTCGACAAGCTGTCGCGCTCGGAGCTCTTCATGCTGATCGCGGTCGGCATGGCCTGCGTCTCCGGCTCGACCATGGTCGCCTACGCCACCATCCTGGCCGACGTGCTGCCCAACGCCGCCGCCCACGTGCTGACGGCCTCGATCATCTCGGCGCCGGCCGGCGTGCTGCTGGCCCGCATCATCGTGCCGTCCGACCCGATGGAGAAGGGCGCCGACCTGGATCTCGCGACCGAGGATAAGACCTATGGCAGCTCGATCGACGCGGTCATGAAGGGCACCACCGACGGCCTGCAGATCGCTCTGAACGTCGGCGCCACCCTGATCGTCTTCGTGGCCCTGGCCACCATGGTCGACAAGATCCTGGGCGCGTTCCCGCCGGTGGGCGGTGAGCCGCTGAGCATCGCGCGCGGTCTGGGTGTCGTCTTCGCGCCGCTGGCCTGGTCCATGGGCATTCCATGGCACGAGGCGGGGACGGCCGGCGGCCTCTTGGGCGTGAAGCTGATCCTGACGGAGTTCACCGCCTTCATCCAACTATCCAAGGTGGGCGAGGCCCTGCTGGACGAACGCACCCGGATGATCATGACCTACGCGCTGTGCGGCTTCGCCAACATCGGCTCGGTCGGCATGAACGTCGCCGGCTTCTCGGTCCTGGTGCCCCAACGCCGGCAGGAAGTGCTGGGCCTCGTCTGGAAGGCGATGATGGCCGGCTTTCTGGCCACCTGCCTGACCGCCTCGCTGGTCGGCCTGATGCCGCGAAGCCTGTTTGGGCTCTAAGCCGCTTTCCTTCCGTCGCGAAAACCAAGCATCCTCCCGGTCAAAAGCCGGGAGGATTTCTTTTGAAACTCTACG
The DNA here is from genome assembly GCF_026672375.1 of Caulobacter sp. SL161. Lineage (GTDB taxonomy): Bacteria > Pseudomonadota > Alphaproteobacteria > Caulobacterales > Caulobacteraceae > Caulobacter. The sequence goes on along the minus strand of NZ_JAPPRA010000001.1, from coordinate 2,793,963 downwards.
ATTGCCTGCGGGCCCCCAATCCTCGCCGCGTGCGGTGGTTCATGGCCGAGAAGGGGATCGCCGACGTCGAGATCGTCACGCTGTCGATCATGGGCGGCGAGCACAGGTCGCCGCAGTATCGTGGCAAGGCCGGTCTGGCCCACGTGCCCGCCCTGGAGCTGGACGATGGGACGGTGATCACCGAGTCGGTCGCCATCTGTCGCTATCTGGAAAGCGTCTATCCCGAGCCGAACATGTTCGGGCGCGACCCCAAGGAGACAGCGATCATCGAGATGTGGCTGCGGCGCACCGAGATGATGGTCGCCACGCCGATCATGCAGGGCGTTCGGCACAGCCACCCCGGCATGGCCGCGCTGGAGCAGCAGGTCCCCGAAGTGGCCGCCTACAATCTCGAGAGCGTCAGAAGGAGCCTGAAGGTGCTCGATGACCGCCTGGCCGAAAGCCCGTTCATCGCGACGGACCGCATCACGATCGTCGACGTCATCGCGGTCACCAGCCTGGATTTTGGTCGGATGATCAAGTGGCGGCCGGACGCTGAACGGGTCCACGTCAACCGCTGGCTGGACGCCATGCTGGCGCGTCCGGCGGCGGCGGCAGGCATGACGGCCTAGATCGGATCGGCGGAGCCGTCCTCGCCCTTCGACAGGCTCAGGGTGAGGACGACTTTTGACGCCGGTTCACTAGAAAACCTCATCCTGAGCTTGTCGAAGGACAAGGTTTTCGGTCCCTCAACGGTTTCGGATCTTCTTGATCACGCCCGAGAAGTTCAGCATCGGGCTGGAGCCGGTCGAGATCAGGCCGCGTACGAACAGCAACGAACCACCCGCGCGGACAACCTCGCCGGTGGCGGTGACCAAGTCGCCGGGACGGGCGGGGCCGACGAACTCGCCGTTCAGGCTGACGGTGACGGCGTGGCTCCCGGCAAGGTCGCGCCAGGCAATCGCGAAGAGGCAGAAGTCGGCGAAGGTCATCATGCAGCCGCCGTGCATGAAGCCGCCGCCGTTCATGTGCTTGGGCTCGGCGCGGAAGGCGCAGGTGACCCGGCCGGTTTCATCCTCGCGGAAATAGAAGGGGCCGGACTGGTCCTCGAACGGGTCCATACCCTGCCAGGTGCGCCAACCGGCCCACTCACCGGTCTCGACCAGTCGCGAGCTGCTGGAATTCTCGGCCCCGCCGTCCATGCCGTCCCCCTCCGAAACTTATCAGGGTTCAGTTAGAGCGGTCGTCGCGCGCGCGCAAGCCGCGCCTCGCGTTCGGATGCGATCCGTGGCATGGCGAGGCGTATGACCACCCCGATCCAAGACACCATCCTGTCCCAACTGGCGGCCTTGCCCGAAGGCAAGTCGATCGACCCTATGAACGTCGCCAAGGCGATCCAGCCCGAGCGCTGGCAGCAGCAGCTGGGCCATGTGCGCACCAACGCCATCGAACTTGCCCGTGAAGGCAAGGTGGTGATCCTGCGCCACAACAAGCCCGTCAATCCTGAGAAGTTCCGCGGCGTCTATCGCATCCGCCTGCGCCTGGAAGGCGATCCGACCAGCTTCGAGGAAGCGGCCGGCGAAGAAGAATAGTCGCCGCCGCGAGTTCGTCTTGAAACGAAACTGAGTCCGTGGCCTATGGTCTCCCAAACTAGGGAGACCATCGATGCTCATTTACGGCTCGTCGCTTTCGCCGTTCGTCCGCAAGGCCATGGTGTTCGCCACCGAAAAGGGTCTGGCGTACGACAACAAGGTGGTCCGGCTGGGCCAGCCCGATCCTGACTTCGACGCGTGCAGTCCGTTCGGCAAGATCCCGGGCTTCCAGGACGGCGACTTCAAGATCTCCGACTCCTCGGCGATCATCACCTATCTCGACGCGGCCCATCCCGAGCCCAACCTGATCCCGACCGAGCCCAAGGCGCGCGCGCGGACCGTCTGGTACGAGGAGTACGCCGACTCGATCTTTGTGGGCGCTGCGGGCCCGATCTTCTTCAACCGCGTGGTGGGGCCGCGTTTCATGGGCGCAGAGCCCGATCAGGCGGCGATCGACAAGGGGATCAACGTCGCGATGCCGCCGGTGCTCGACTATCTGGAGCGCACAATCCCGGCCAGCGGCTTCCTCGTCGAGGATCGTTTCACCCTGGCCGACATCGCCGTGGCCAGTCCGTTCGTGAACCTGGAACACGCCGGTTTCGATTTCGCCAAGTGGCCCAAGTCCAAAGCCTATGCCGACGCCATCCTGGCCCGGCCGTCGTTCGAGGGCCTCATCAAGCGCGAACGTCGGATGCTGGGGGCGTAGAGCCGCCCTTGGGGCGGTGGACGGGATCGCCTAAATCCCGTCCATGCCCCTCGAGACCCTTCTCTCCGAAATCTCGGCCTGCCGGGCCTGCGCGCCGTACCTGCCGCACACGCCGCGGCCGGTCACGCGCGTCAGCACGGCGACGCGACTGCTGATCGCTGGCCAGGCCCCGGGCCGGATCGTCCATGAGACGGGCCTGCCCTTCAACGACCCCTCGGGCGTCCGTCTGCGGCAGTGGATGGGGATCGACCGTGAGACTTTCTATGGCCGATCCGAGATCGGCGTGGCGGCCATGGCCTTCTGTTTTCCGGGGACCAATCCCAAGGGCGGGGACTATCCGCCACCGCCGCGCTGCGCGAAGCTGTGGCGATCGCAGTTGCTGGCGGCCTTGCCCAATGTCGAACTGACCCTGCTGGTCGGCCGCTACGCGCAGGAGTGGGCGCTGGGCGGTCGAACGGGCAAGACCATGACCGAGACCATCGAACGCTGGCGGGAACTCGGACCGAACGTTCTGCCGCTGCCGCATCCGTCCTGGCGCAACACCGCCTGGCTCAAGCGCAATCCGTGGTTCGAGGCTGAGGTCACGCCTTATCTTCGCCGGCGTGTCGCAGACATTCTACGGTCATGAATCGCCGCGCCCTGATCTTGTCAGCCTGCGCCGCCGCGCTGTCGGCGTGCGCGCCGCTGCGCCAGCGGCCGGAACTGGCGGCGCTGGGCTTTCGGGGGCCGCGCCTGACGGATGAGGCTTTCATCAGTTTTGATGGCGCGCACCTTGGTCTGATGCGCTGGCTGCCCGCCGGCGAGCCTGACTGGGTCGTGGTCGGCCTGCACGGCATGAACGACTACGCCAACGCCTATCACCTGGCCGCCGCCTGGTGGGCGGGCAGGGGGATCGCCACCTACGCGCTGGATGTGCGCGGGTTCGGTCGCTCGCCCGAGCGCGGCGTCTGGGCGCAGCCGGAGCTTGTCATCGAGGATGCCCGCCTGCTGGTCGAGGCCGTGCGCGAGCGCCATCCGCGCGCCAAGATCGCCCTGGCCGGAATCAGCATGGGCGGCGGTCTGGCGATCAGCGCCATGGCCACGCCCGACCCGCCCCGCGTCGACAAACTGATGCTGTTCGCGCCGGCGGTCTGGGGTTGGTCGAACCAGCCGTTGCCCAACAAGCTCAGCCTGTGGATCACCGCCCATGCGAAGGGCGACTGGGTGGTCAAGCCTCCCGAGTGGCTGGTGCGCAACGTCATGCCTTCCGACAACATCGACGAACTGCGCCGCATGGGTCGTGATCCACTGATGATCTGGGGCGCGCGCTCCGACACCCTCTATGGCCTGGTCGGACTCATGGAGCGCGCCTGGAGGTCGCCGGGCGCGATATCGACCCCGGTCGCCTGGTTCTATGGCGCCAACGACCACGTCATTCCCCGCGCGCCGACGGTCGAAGCGGTGAGCCGCCTCAAGTCCGGCGCGCTTACGGCCTACTATCCCAAGGGCTATCACCTTCTGCTCGTCGATCTGCAGGCCGAAGCGGTCTGGCGGGACGCCGAGGCGTTCCTGCGTGACGCGCCGGGGGCCTGGCCGCCGTCGGGTGTTCCGGCCATTCCCTCCAGTCTCGCGGCGATGACAGCGTTGGATCCGCCCAGGGCGGCCAAACGCAGCTTGTCGCAAGGTCAGCCTTCGGGCTTGTGAGCCGGGGAAAGCCAGCGTACACCGCCCGCCAACTTCATTCTGGCTGAGGCGAGACCGGCAGCATGACCTTGTTCGATTCCCCCGATTTCGAGGGACACGAAGGCGTTCACGCTTTCTTCGACGAAAAAACTGGTCTGAAGTCGATCATCGCGGTCCATTCGACCGCGCGCGGGCCGGCCGCCGGCGGCTGCCGCATGTGGGACTATTCCAGCGCCGATGCCGCCCTGACGGACGCGCTGCGGCTGTCGCGCGGCATGTCGTACAAGAACGCCATGGCCGACCTCGACTTCGGCGGCGGCAAGGCCGTGATCATCGGCGACAGCCGCAGCCAGAAGACGCCGGAACTGTTCGAAGCCTTCGGTCGCGCCGTCGACAGCCTGGGTGGCCAGTACTGGACCGCCGAGGACGTCGGGGTCTCGCCGTCGGACCTGGAAAGCACCCGCAAGACCACCCGCTTCGTCGCTGGCCTAGAAGGCCACGCGGCCGCCTCGGGCGATCCGTCGCCGGTGACCGCCGAGGGCGTGTTCCGCGGCGTGCGCCTCTGCGTCGAGCGCGCTCTGAACCGCGACCTGAAGGGCGTTCGCGTCGCCATCCAGGGCGTCGGCCACGTCGGCGCCTATCTGGCCGAGAAGCTGCACGCGGCCGGCGCGGAGCTGATCATCGCCGACGTGAACCAGGTGGCCCTGGCCGAGGTGGCCGCCAAGACCGGCGCCACGATCGTGCCGACCGACGCGATCTTCGACGTCGAGGCCGATGTCTTCGCCCCCTGCGCCCTGGGCGGCGCGATCTCGAACGCGACCCTGCCGCGTCTGAAGGTCAAGGTGATCGCCGGCGGCGCCAACAACCAGTTGGCTGACGCCATGATCGGCCAGACCGTGTTCGATCGCGGCATCCTCTACGCCCCGGACTACGTCATCAACGGTGGCGGCATCATCAATGTGGCGGCCGAGATCCGCGCCCTGGAAGCCGGCGGCGCGTTCGACGGCGGCTGGGTGGCGAGCAAGCTTGATCGCCTGGCCCAGACCCTGGCGGAAGTGATCGATCAGTCGATCAGCGAGAAGCGTCCGGCCAACCTCGTCGCTGACGAGATCGCGCGCGCCCGCATCGCCGCCGCGAGGGGCTGAGGCTGAAGCCTGGCGGTCTCTCCGGCTGATGGGGAGACCGTGGCGCCTCTGCTGGGGTTGGGTTTAACGGCCTTGGACCGAGACCGTGACGCCGACGACCGTGTCCTTGTTGGAATAGTCGATCGAGTTCAGCTTTCGCCGCGTCGCCGACAGCGACACCTGATTGTTGTTCTTGCGATAGCCGATGCCGACCTGGCGACTGCCGAAGCGCGCCAGCTTGTCTTCACTGAAGCCGGCGTTGCGCCAGCCGTCGATGGTGTCGCGCACCAGGTTCAGGCTGTAGGCCTTGCCCGAGCTGGCGGCGAACAGCATCCAGCGCCCGCGCCGCAGATCTTCGGCCGACGCGCCCGCCTTCGAGACCAGATTCGACGCGTTCAGCGACAGACGCTTGACCAGGCTGGGCTGCATGCCCAGCGGCGTGAAGGGCAGGGGCTCCTTGCCGACCTCCGCCTTGAGGACCTTGCCATAGGGTCGGTAGGTCTTGGTGTGGGTGAGCGCGAGAACGGGGCGGGGGTGGCTCGGCGCGGCCTCGGTGAGGATCCGGGCGGTGGGACGGGCCTTGGGCGCTTCGGCTTGGGCCAGGGTCTGGACGCGGGGAGCGGGCTCGGGTCGCACGGGCGTTGCGCCCGCCAGGCCCGTTTCTGCGGGACCACCCGCCAGGGCGACGGTCGCCGCCGCTGGCGTCGCGGCGACCTCCGCCGCAACCGCGCGCGCCCGCTCGCCGCCATAGCGCGCCGTGGCGATCGGCGCGTCGGGGTCGTCCACGCTTGCGCCGTCCTTAGGGCCCCCCGCCAGGGTCAGGGTCCGATTGAATTCTTCAGGAACATGAGTCGACAATGCCGTCGCGGTCCCAACGACCGCGAGGCCCGCTACAGTCAACAGACATCCGAGCGCGACACGTCGCATGCTCGTCAACTCCCCCATTCCCTGTCGCTAAGGTTAAGGGGGGCGGGAAGGGCTGTACAGGCTTCTAGCGCGAGAGTTGAACCCTGCGCTGACTTGACGCGCCTAAACGGGCGCCTCAGTGGCGCGGGACGCTATTCGAAACGGCGTATCGCCTTCGCAGGCGCGTATTCCGCCGCCGGATTCGCGCCCTGCCGTGGCTTCCGCGCAGCCTTGAGGACACACAGGCCCCTGTCCTGACCCTGATTCGCGCTGCCGTACTGGGAGCGGCGGACGACAGGCGGACGTGCCGCAGGGGGCGACGTCGCCTCAGCTCCGGCGCCTGTTCACCGTTCGGCGCGATCAGGCGCTGAAGCCGGCCTCGGCGAAGCTCAGCATGCGGTCCAGCAAGGCCACGACATCGGCTTCGCTGGTCTGCCCTTCGGACAGCACGTTCAGCCGGTCGAACTCGGCGAAGCGGTTGTTGTGCAGCATGCCCAGCGTGAAGTGCAGCCGCCAGTAGACCTCTTCGGGCGACAGGTCAGGGCGGGCGCGCAGCAGGGCGTCCGAGAAGCGACGCAGGTGAGACACGTCGGTCTTCAGCACCTGGCGAATCTCGTCGGTGCCTTCGCTGCGGGCGCGGATCAGGAACTGTAGCGAAATGCGGCGCTCGTGATCGGGCGCCAGCCAGCGCAGCGGCGGGGTCAGCAGGGCCGCCAGGATCTCGCGCAGGGGCGGGCTCCCGACGTTCCGGTCGTTGGCCTCATGCAGCATCTTGGCGCGCTCGCGATTGAGCTCGGCCGTGCGCCGCTTGAAGATCTCGAACAGCAGCGCGTCCTTCGAGCCGAAGTGATAGTTCACCGAGGCCAGATTCACGCCCGCAGCGGCCGTGATGTCGCGCACCGAAACGTTCTGAAAGCCATGCAGCGCGAACAGGCGTTCGGCGGCGACGAACACCAGGTTCTTGGTGGCGGCTTCGCTCTCGCTCGCGTCGACCTCATGCGAAGCGGCGGCGTCGGTCGTCGGACTCACTACAGATTCCCCTTTACCCGCACGGAAGTCTTACGGGCGTTCGAATTTGGCGCAAGCGTCAAGATCGTCCCTGTAGCGCGTAGCGGCGTTCGCGTTTAGGCTTTTCCCGTAAAGCGCGTGGGGGCGAGAAGATGATCGGCATGCTGACGGCCATTCTGCTGCTGGCGGGGCAGGCCGGTACGCCAGCGCCTGCGGTCAAGGACGACACAGCCAAGGTGGACGCGGTTACGATTACCGCCGCCGAAAAGAAGCCGGCCGCCATGCCGCCCTGGTCGCGCAGGATCGAGGGGATCGGCTGGCCGTTCATGGGAGTTGGCGAGGACAAGTCCGTCATGATGTTCGCCAAGACGGGCAAGACGCCCTCGGGCGCGGACTACCAGCGGGTCTGGGTTCGCCACGAGTTCCGGCTGCCCCAGACGGAGGCGGGCCTGACGTTCCGTTCCGAACGCCTGGCCCAGGACGTCGACTGCAAGACGCGCGCGTTCCGAAGCTTGGCGGTCTATCGCTATCCGGAAAACAACCTCGGCGGCGAGCCGGTGGCCTTCAAGTTCGATGAGAACGACTGGACCAGGCCCGACGCGGGCGCTTTTGCAGAGACCGTGGTGGACGCCGCGTGCATGCGCCCGGACGCTGCGGCCTAGAGCCTCGCGCGTCAAAATGGAATCGTTTTGAAGCGATAACGAGGCTCTCAACCAAACACTTAGAGCGTGACTCGCGCCGAAACCGGTTCCCACTTTCGGCGTCACGCTCTAGCGTCGCGGGTCTGCCGCCCCCTTCAGGGAAAGGTTCCAGAGATAGACCTGCCGCGCCCGCGAACCGGTGGGCAGGCGCTTGAGCTGCTCGATTTGGCTCTTGGCCAGACGGAACGGACGATAGCCCCGGCCGCGGAGGCAGGCTTCCAGCGCAGGCTCGAGTTGCCGAGCGACCTCGCGCCAAGTCTTGTTCATATGCAGCTGCGCCCGCGCGGCGTGGTCGACCAGGGTGTTGACGTCCATGTTGGGCTGCGTCGCGTCCTGCTGCGCCAGACCGTCCGGCTGCGCGGCGTCGGTCATGTAGGTCAGGTCCACCAACGGAATCGACACCGGCGCCTTGGTTTGCGCCTCGTAGGCGCATTCGACCGCGTCGGTCCGGTACTGCAGGAACGAGGTTCCGGCCTTGCCCCAGCTGTCGCGGGACGCCGCCAGGGCGGGTTGCCCGGCGACGACCGTGATCAAGCCTAGGGCGAGGGGGACAAGCCGAAGCATCGCGCGTTCCAACGTTTCCGTCCGTGATAGCGGTAACGAGGTTCGTCGAAAAGGCGTCAAGGCGTGATCGGCGCCAGGCGCGGGGGCGAGCGCTCGGTTTGCCGGCGCGCCATCCGCAGCAGCGGGCGGGCGAAGGCCGCGCTCAGGATCAGCGGCGCCAGCAGCAAGGCCAGGGCCTTGCGGCGCTTGCTGTCGGCCCGCTTGAGGAAGTAGCGCACCAAGCCCTTTCCCTTGTGCCACTCGATGACCAGCGGGCTTTCACGGCTGGTGGAGCCGACATGCACGACCCGGGCGTGCGGCTGGAACAGCACACATCCGCCCTGGCGACGGGCGCGCCAGCACAGGTCGATATCCTCGACATGCAGGAAGTAGCCTTCGTCGAACCCGCCGAGGCGCTGGAAATCTCGGGCGCTCACATAAAAGCAGGCGCCCGAGATCGTCGGGGTGTCCACCGGGAAGGGCGGGATGGGCTCACCTTCCCGGTGGATCTCGAAGCGGCGCAACGGGGGCAGGGTGGCGCTAAGCTTCGAGAGGCTGAGCAGGGTGGTCACCGGCGTGATCTCGCCACGCCGGCCGCCCCGCTGTTCGGTGCCGTCGGTGTTGAACACCCGCGCGCCCACCACACAGGGCGAGGGGCGATCCCGCGCGGCCTCTCGCAGGGCGGCGATCGCGCCGGGGGTCAGGAAGGCGTCGGGATTGAGGAAGACCAGCTCGTCCCCCTTCGCCGCCGTCGCGCCGAGATTGGCGGCGCGGGCGAAGCCGATATTGCCCAGGCCCTGCAGCAGCCGCACGCGCGGTTCCCGGCGCGCCAGGTCGCGAAGCCAGGCGGCGTCGGCGAGCGAGGAGCCATTGTCGACGATGACGAACTCGTCGACCCGAGGCTCGTCCAGCGCATGACGGATGCTCTCCATCAGCGCCGGACCGGTCATGTAGACGACCATGACCAGCGACAGCCGGGGCCGCGTCGTCGCGGCGGCGGATCCTGAGGCGATGGGATCGAGGGGGAGGTACATGGCGACGCTTCGTTCAAAATAGTTGCTTTAAAACTGTATGTGGCGAGCGACCGGCTTGCAAGGCCTTCGATCGATCTGAACGACGGATGTTGCGTTTTTATGCAATGTGTAACAACTAGGGGAAACGCCTGCGGTTGGGCGTGCGAGCAGCGTTGCGATGTCACGAACGGCGATGAATCCCGCCAAGGCGGCCTTGACCAAGAGTTTGCGGCGCGAGGCCGGCCGGTGGCTGAAGGCGGCCCGCGAAGCGGCAGGGCTCACCCAGGCCGAGTTGGCCGAGAAGACGGGGCTTCGCTACTACACCTTCGTCTCGCAGGTGGAGAACGGCCTGGGGCGCGTGCCGATCGAGGCGCAGGCGGTCTGGGCGCAGAGCCTTGGCCTGGACCCCACCCAGTTCGCGCGCACGCTGCTGCGCTATTACGAGCCTGAGCTCTATCGGCTGTTGTTCGACGGCCCCGCCGAAGAGGTCGAGCCCTTTGTCGCCGACCAGGCGGCGCAGGCCTGACGCGCGCCGCCATGGGTGAGGTCCTAGCCTTCAGTCCCCGGCCCCCGGCCACCGACTGGTCCGCCAACGAGCGGGGCCTGCTGCTGCTGCTCACCCAGCAACTGACCGCCAGCTATGGCGAGGTCGACGGCGTGTTTGGCCAGACCGACTCTGGGGATCCCTGGTATGTCGTGACCGACGCCAACCAGGAGGTGCTCGTCCATATCGCGCGGATCGACGGGCGGTTCGTCGTGCACGACGCGGCCGTCGACATGTTTCACCAAGTCGGCAGTCTTTGGGGCGCGCTGCGTCAGGTGCTGACCACCGGCGCGCCGGAGGAACCGACGGGGGTCGTGGTCGCGTTCAACCCGACCAGCCGCGAGGCGCAGTCGTTCCTGTCTCTAGTGGTCGCCTTCGGCCTCTATCTGGAGCTTCGCGGCGTCGAGTTCGGCCAGACGGGGCGCCTGGACTTCGACAGCGGGCCGCGCGCCGGTGACCTGTCGATGCAGGCGCTGACCTCGAAACTCATCGCCGCGCTGAACCTGGACGCCGGTAAGAGCGAGGCCGAGGCGGTCGTCGCCGCCGCCGTCGCCCGCGAGCTGGGCCCGCAAACCCCGTTCAAGGCGGTGCAGGGGTCCGCCATCGCCGTGCAGGCCGCCAATGCCGAGTCGCCGAGCCTGGGCGCGTTCAAGCCCACGAGCGCGCTGGGCGCGCCGCCGTCAGCGGCGCATGCGTCGTCCGGCCAGACCGGCGCTTCGCCGTCGCCCGGCGACACGTCCGGCGACACGTCCGGCGACACGCCAGGCGATGTCGAGGTGTCGGGCGAAGGGTTCGGGACCGGCAAGTCGCTGACGCACGGCACGCCCGGCGCTGATGTTCTGGGCGGCTCGTCCGGGGGCGACACCATCCACGCCGGCGGCGGCGATGACTATGTCGATGGCCGCGGCGCGGGCGCGGGACAGGTCGATCGGCTCGACGGCGGGGACGGCGACGACCAGATCGTCATGGGCGCGCGCGTCGTCGCCAGCGGCGGCGCCGGGGCCGATACGTTCCTGGTCTCAGCCCAGCCGCCGACCGACAAGGCCGAGGGTCTGCTGGGCGTCGTGCTCGATTTCTCTGTGGCCCGCGGCGACCAGCTTGAGGTTCAGAGCAAGGGCGAGATGACGGTCGTCAGTTCAACGGCGGTCGCCGACGTCCTGGCCGCCCAGGGCGCGACGTTGGGCGAGAGCAACATCGCCGTCCTGGCGGAGGTCGGCCCGCCGGTCGCGGGCGCGCGCGTCGGCTTCGACATCAATGGCGATGGGCAGGAAGATGTCTTCATCCTGCTGGGCGGCGCGGCGCCGACCAGCTTCCATGTCGGCATGACGATCGCCAACGATCACGCCGCCGCGCCGGTGGACAAGGTCTCGCTGGTAGGCCAGGCGGGCGTTGATTTGGGGCCCGTGGGCGAGCCTGCGCCGCGCGGCTGAGCGGTTCGGGTCCCCTAACCCCGCACCAACTCCCGCATCGCCTTGTCCAGGCCCTCGATGGTCAGCGGGAACATCCGGTCGGCCATGATCTGGCGCATCACGCCGATCGACTGGGTGTAGTCCCAGTGGCGCTCGGGGGTCGGGTTCAGCCAGATGCAGCTCTGATAGATGTCGGTGACCCGCTGCATCCAGATGGCGCCCGGCTCTTCGTTCCAGTGCTCGACGCTGCCGCCCGGATAGGTGATTTCGTAGGGGCTCATCGTCGCGTCGCCGACGAAGATCACCTTGTAGTCGGCGGGGAACTTGTGGAGCACGTCGAAGGTCGGGATCTTCTCGGTCTGGCGGCGGCGGTTGTCCTTCCAGACGGCCTCATAGAGGCAGTTGTGGAAGTAGTAGAACTCCAGGTTCTTGAACTCGGTGCGCGCGGCGCTGAACAGCTCCTCGCAGAGCTTGATGTGGCTGTCCATCGAGCCGCCGATGTCGAAGAACAATAGCACCTTGATGGCGTTACGGCGCTCAGGCCGTAGCTGGATGTCGAGATAGCCCTTCTCGGCGGTGCCCTTGATGGTGCCGGGCAGGTCCAGTTCCTCGGCCGCGCCGGTTCGGGCGAACTTGCGCAGGCGGCGCAGGGCGACCTTGATGTTGCGGGTGCCCAGTTCGACGCTGTCGTCGAGGTTCTTGTACTCGCGCTTGTCCCAGACCTTCACCGCGCGGCCATGGCGGCTCTTGTCCTGGCCGATGCGCACGCCTTCGGGATTGTAGCCGTTGTTGCCGAACGGGCTGGTGCCGCCCGAGCCGATCATCTTGTTGCCGCCCTCGTGGCGCTTCTTCTGCTCTCGCAGGCGCTCCTGCAGGGTCTCCATCAGCTTCTCGAAGCCGCCCATGGCCTCGATCTGGGCCTTTTCCTCGTCGGTGAGGAACTTCTCGGTGAGAGCCTTGAGCCATTCCTCGGGAATGTCGGCGGCCAGGCCGTCATTGACCGTCTCCAGCCCTTTGAACACGTGGCTGAAGACGCGGTCGAACTTGTCGAGGTTCTTCTCGTCCTTCACCAGGCTGGCGCGCGAGAGGAAATAGAAGTCCTCCACCGAGCGGTCGATGACGTCCTTGTCCAGCGCCTCCATCAAGAGGAGGTACTCGCGGAGGCTGACCGGCACCTTGGCCTGACGGAGCTCTGAGAAGAAGCGGAGGAACATCGGCGCGACTTTCGAACGGTTGTTCGGATTGTGCTGTGTTCCGGCGGCCGACGCAATGCGCGACCTTCTTCCCCCTCCGGGGGAGGAGCGCCGAAGACGCGGAGGGGGCGAGCTTTGGGTGAGGTCATCCTACTTGCCCCCACCTGACCGCGCTATGCGCGGTCGTCCGCCGCCGGAGGGGGCGGAAGATAGTCGCTCCGTCATCCCCGCCGCAGGATGAACTCCAGATCGTTCGTCTCGCCCACCGGGAAGAAGTACTCGCCGACCTTCTCGAACCCCAGGCGACCGTAGAGCCGCTGCGCGCCAAAGTTCTCCGACCATACCCCGATCCACAGCCGACGCGGGCCGGCGGCCTCCAGCCAGTCCAGCGCCGTGTTCAGCAGGCGAGACCCGCGCCCACCGCCCTGGTGGGCTTTCAACAGATAGATGCGCTTGAGTTCACCGTCTTCGGGCGAGACCTCGTCGTGCGGCAGGTCGCAGGGACCGGCCAGGGCGTAGCCAACGGCCTCGCCGTCCGCGTCCTCCATCAGCCAGGTGGCCTTGTCCGGATGGGCCAGATCGTTGCGGGTCCGCTCAAGGCCATAGGCGTAGGCGAGGAACGTCTCCAGATCCTCGGGCGGATAAAGGTGAGCGAAGGTCTCGCTGAAGGTGCGTGCGCCCAGGCTCGACACCGTGTTCGGCGTCGTCGATCGTGGCCCGACGAATGGTGTACGAGGCGGTGGTCGGATCAGCGTTCACGGTCTAGGAGTCTCCCATGGCTCTCGCGCTTTATACGCATTCGGACATGCTCGACCACCGGCCGGGCGACCGGCATGTCGAGCGCCCGGAACGTCTGCGGGCGGTGCTCGACGCGCTGAACGACGATTCGAATCTGGCGCTCGATCCGATGGACGCGCCGCTGGTCGAGATCGAGGATCTGCTTCGCGTCCATCCCAAGGCCTATGTCGACGCCGTCTTCGCCGCCGCGCCTTCGACGGGACGCGTGGCCCTGGATCCGGACACGGTGCTGTCGGCGGGCAGCCTCGCCGCTGCGCGCCGGGCTGCGGGCGCCAGCGTGGCGGCGGTGCGCGCCGTGGCGGAGGGCATGAGCGAGCGCGCCTTCTGCGCCGTGCGGCCTCCGGGCCACCACGCCGAGCCGGGCGTGGCCATGGGCTTCTGCGTCTTCTCCAGCGTCGCCGTCGCCGCGCGGGCCGCGCAGGCTGCGGGCCTGCAGCGCGTGGCGATCGTCGACTTCGACGTTCATCACGCCAACGGCACCCAGGCGGTGTTCGAGCACGATCCGACCGTGTTCGTGGCCTCGATCCACCAGTCGCCGCTCTATCCGGGCACCGGTGATCCGAGCGAGACGGGTCTTGGCAACATCGCCAACGCCACGGTGCCCGCCCATGCGTCTCGCGAGACCTGGCGGTCGCGATTCGAGGGCCTTATGGACAAGGTCGACGCCTTCGCCCCCGAACTGGTGATCGTTTCGGCCGGTTTCGACGCCCATGCGCGCGATCCCCTGTCGGCGCAAAGCCTGGAGGAGGACGACTTCGCCTGGGCGACCCGCGCGATCCTGTCGGTGGCCAGGGCTCGCGCCAAAGGCCGGGTTGTGTCCTCGCTCGAGGGCGGTTACGACCTGCAGGCGCTAGGGCGTTCCGCCGCCGCGCATGTACGCGCTCTTCAGGAGGAATGAGAGGACGGCGCGGCCTTCGGGCCATCGGGCTTCTCTTCAACATGGCTGCCGCCACCATCGCCGACCACAAGTCCCCGCCCGCGCGACCGGGCGTCATCACCCTGGCCCGCCACGGTGAGCCTGCGCTGTCGCGCAAGGTGACTCTCAATGCGCCTCAGTATGGAGAGTGGTGGGCGCGTTACGAGGAGGGCGGGCTGAAGGCGGGCCAGGTTCCGCCGACCACCTTGGTGGAGATTGCGCGCGACGCCGGCGCCATCATCGCCTCGACCCGCCTGCGCTCGATCGAGACCGCCAGGGCCGTCGTCGGCGAGCGCGCCTTCGCCACCGATCCGACCTTCATCGAGGCGCCGCTGCCGCCGCCGCCCTGGCCGCTGTGGCTGCGGATGTCGCCCAAGCATCTGGGGTTCTTCGCGCGGTTCTGGTGGTGGTTCTTCGACAACCACGGCGGCCAGGAGACCCGCAAACAGGCTGAGGCCCGCGCCGGCCAGGCGGCCGACCTCCTGGTCGAACTGGCCGAGAACGGTCAGGACGTGCTGGTTCTGGCCCACGGCTTCTTCAACTGGATGATCGCCGATGCGCTCAAGGCGCGGGGATGGGCGAAAATCGTTGATCAAGGTCACGCCTACTGGAGCATCAAGCGCTTCCGCCGCGCTTAGTCTGCAAAGCCTCTTCCCTTAACCACGCCTTGGCTCTAGGCCGTTGCCCGCGCCGCTCGTCGCCACTAGGCTGACGGCTGTTCACCTGAGAGTTGAAATGACCGACGCCGCGAACACGCCCGCTGACATCTCCGCCCTCAGCTTCGAGGAAGCGCTGTCGCAGCTGGAGCGCATCGTGCAGGAGCTGGAGTCCGGTCAGGCCGCCCTTGAGCGCTCGATCGACATGTATGAGCGCGGCGCGGCCCTGAAGGCGCACTGCGAGAAGAAGCTCGAAGCCGCGCGTTTGAAGGTCGAGAAGATCGTGCTGGGGCAGGGCGGCGCGGTGGCCGCGGAACCGGCCGAGTTCAACTGATGCCCGGCGAGCGCCCGGCGTGCGAGGGGAGCCCCTCATGAACGACCTTGCCAAGCGGATCGTCCAGGCCGCCGACATCGTCACCGTGGCGCTGGACGAGCTGTTGCCGCGCGCCGACGGTCCCGAGAGCCGCCTGACCGAGGCCATGCGGTACGCGGCCCTGGGGCCGGGCAAGCGCCTGCGTCCGTTCTTCGCCCTCGAAACGGGCAAGATGTTCGATCTGCCCGAGCGGCCAGTGCTGCGCGCGGCCTGCGCGCTGGAGTGCATCCACGCCTACAGCCTGGTGCATGACGACCTGCCGGCGATGGACGACGACGACGTGCGTCGCGGCCGTCCGACCGTGCACAAGCAATACGACGAGGCCACGGCCATTCTGGCGGGCGACGCCCTGCAGACGGCCGCCTTCGAGATCATGGCCCACCCCGACACCCACGACGACGGTCATGTCCGCTCGGAGCTGGTGCGCAAGCTCGCCATCGCCTCGGGCGCGCGCGGCATGTGCGGCGGCCAGATGATCGACCTCCTGGGCGTGCGCGACGATCTCGGCGCAGTGGCGCGCATGCAGCGCCTGAAGACCGGCGCCTTGATCGCCTTCGCCTTCGAGATCCCGCTGATCATCGCCCGGGCCAAGGAGTCCGAGCGCTCGGCCCTGATGGCCTTCGCCCAGGACCTGGGTCTGGCCTATCAGATCGTCGACGACATCCTCGACGCCGAGGGCGATGAGGAGACCCTGGGCAAGGCCGCCGGCGGCAAGGACGCCGCCAAGGGCAAGGCCAACTACGTCACTTTGTTGGGGCTGGATGCGGCCAAGGGGCGCGTGACCCTTTTGGCCGAGCAGACGCGTTCCCATCTCGAAATCTTTGGCGAACGGGCCGAACATCTCCGCGCGAGCGTTGATTTCGTGCTGGACCGCCGCAACTGACCGCGCTTTTAACAGATATGTCTTCCAAAACGCCTCTCCTCGACACCATCGCCTCGCCCGCCGACACGCGGGGGCTCTCTCTCGCCGAGCTGAAGCAGCTGGCGGCGGAGGTACGCGCCGAGACGATCGACGCCGTGTCGGTGACGGGGGGGCACCTGGGTGCGGGCCTGGGCGTGGTCGAGCTGACGGTGGCCCTGCACCACGTGTTCGAGACGCCCAAGGACATCGTCATCTGGGACGTCGGCCACCAGGCCTATCCGCACAAGATCCTCACCGGGCGACGCGACCGCATCCGCACCCTGCGCCAGGGCGGCGGCCTGTCGGGCTTCACCAAGCGGGCCGAGAGCGAGTACGACCCGTTCGGCGCGGCCCACGCGGCCACCTCGATCTCGGCGGCGCTGGGCTTCTGCGCCGCGCGCGACGCCAAGGGCGAGGACAACAGCGTCATCGCCGTGATCGGCGACGGTTCGCTGGGCGCGGGCATGGCCTATGAGGCGATGAACGCGGCGACCGATACGACCAAGCGTCTGATCGTCATCCTCAACGACAACGACATGTCGATCGCCCCGCCGGTGGGCGGCATGAGCGCGTATCTCGCCAACCTCGTCTCGGGCGGCGCCTATCGCTCGGTGCGCAAGCTGGGCAAGACCGTCGTCGAGAAGCTGCCGACCCCGATGCGCGAAGCGGCCCGCAAGGCCGAGGAATACGCCCGGGGCATGGTCACCGGCGGCACCTTCTTCGAGGAGCTCGGCTTCCACTATGTCGGCCCGATCGACGGCCACGACATGGACGCCCTGGTCAGCGTGCTGAAAAACGCCAAGGCGTTCGGCGACAAGCCCGTTCTGGTCCACTGCGTCACCCAGAAGGGCAAGGGCTACGCCCCGGCCGAGGGTGCGGCCGACAAGCTGCACGCGGTGGTCAAGTTCGACGTGGTCACAGGCCAGCAGCAGAAGGCGGCCGGCGGCCCGCCCAGCTACACCAAGGTCTTCGCTCAGGAATTGATCAAGCAGGCCGAGAAGGACGACAAGATCGTCGCGATCACCGCCGCCATGCCCTCCGGCACGGGCCTTGATCTCTTCGGCAAGGCTTTCCCCGAGCGCACCTTCGACGTCGGCATCGCCGAGCAGCACGCGGTGACCTTCGCCGCGGGCATGGCGGCCGACGGCATGAAGCCGTTCGCGGCGATCTATTCGACCTTCCTGCAGCGCGGCTACGATCAGGTGGTCCACGACGTCGCCATCCAGGGCCTGCCGGTGCGCTTCGCTATGGACCGCGCGGGTCTGGTGGGCGCCGATGGTCCTACCCACGCCGGCAGCTTCGACATCGGCTTCATGGGCGCTCTGCCCGGTATGGTGCTGATGGCCGCCGCTGACGAGGTGGAGCTGGCCCGCATGGTCGCCACCGCCGCCGAGATTGACGACCGCCCCAGCGCCTTCCGCTATCCGCGCGGCGAGGGCCTGGGCCTGGACATCCCCGCCGTCGCCGAGCCGCTCGAGATCGGCAAGGGCCGCATCGTCCGCGAGGGGACCAGCGTCGCCATCGTCTCGTTCGGCACGCGCCTGACAGAAAGCCTGAAGGCCGCCGACCTGCTGGCCGCGCGCGGGCTTTCCGCAACGGTCTGCGACGCCCGCTTCGCCAAGCCGCTGGACCTGGATCTGTTGCTGCGCCTGGCGCGCGAGCACGAGGCTATCGTCACGGTGGAAGAGGGCGCCATGGGCGGCTTCGGCGCCTTCGTGCTGCAGGCCCTGGCCCAGCATGGCGCCCTGGATCGCGGCCTGAAGATTCGCACCCTGTGCTTGCCCGACCTCTTCCAGGACCAGGACAAACCGGACGCGATGTACGCCCAGGCGGGCCTCGACGCCGAAGGCATCCTGCGCGGCGCGCTGTCGGCCCTGGGCATGGACAATGTCAGCGCCGCAGGCGCGGGGCGTCGGGCCTAGGCTTTCCTGCACGCGCGAACGGCGTTCCGGCGGGTAGTAGGAAGGTCGGGTTTCTGGAGCGAGGCCCAAGGCTGCTCACGACCCTGGGCGGACGTAAATCCCTCTTCCAAAGGGAGAGGGAGGGGCCCGCCGCGAAGCGGTGGGAGGGAGAGGGGCTACGAGGTTTGACGGTGTGCCGGCGCTCCGTCTGGCACTGTAACCCCTCTCCCCAACCCTCTCCCTGTGGGAGAGGGAGCATGGCCGCCATCCACCCGTTTCGGAACTCCATTTGGTCGTCATTCCGCGCGGGAAGACGAGCTTTCTAGATTTGAGCTCCGCTCCTGAAACACATCGGGGCGCGGGAAGCCTCTCGGCCGCCGCGCCCGCAGTACGTTCCGGCGCTGTCGCCCCTTAGAACGGCGAGAACTTCTCGACCAGCGACTGGCCGGCCGGGGTCTTCTGCACGCGGCTGATGTCGCCGCGGCCGCCGTAGCTGATGCGGGCTTCGGCGATCTGGGTGTGGCGGATGGTGTTGGCCGAGGAGATGTCTTCCGGACGCACGATGCCGGCGACGGTCAGCTGACGCAGCTCGGCGTTGGTGCGCACTTCCTGGGTGCCCTGGATGACCATGTTGCCGTTCGGCAGGACCTGGCTGACCACGGCGGCGATTGTCAGGCTGATCTTTTCCGACCGGCTGACCCCGCCCGAGCCGGCGTTGGTGAAGGCCGAGTTGGTGTCCACCGCCGTGGAGGGGTCGAAGCCGCCCGGCAGAACCTTGCCCAGGCTGGACTCCAAGCCGAGGAAGTTGCTGACCCCCGCCTTGCCGGTCGAGGTGCGCGAGCTGTTGGTGGCGTTCTTGGTGCTGGCGCTGTCGTCGATGTCGATCATCACGGTGACGATGTCGCCGACGCGGCTGGCGCGCTGGTCGTTGAAGAAGGCGCGGGCGCCGACGCGCCACAACGAGTTGGCCGAAGCCGCCTGCGGGGCGGGTTCGCGGGCCGAGACATATTGTTGGTGCATGGGCGCCAGCGGGGCCGGATAGCCGACCGGAGCCAGGTCCGGGCCCTTTACGGCTTCCTTGACGGTGGAGCAGGCGGCCAGCGGGGCCAGGAGGACGGCGGCGGCGAGGATGGCGGGACGACGCATGGTCTTTAGCCTCTTAGCGAGCAGCGAAACGGAGGGGTTGCGAACGGGCTTGCAAGCTCTGGGCCTGCGGGCCGACAGCGGCGGCGCCGGGGCCGACGGCCACAGCCTGGATGATCTTCTTCGACAGCGTGTTCTGAACGGCGAACACATCACCGGCGGCGGCGCCGGCCATGGCCTTGCCCTGCAGTGACAGGGAGATTCCGCCGTCTTCATAGGTGATGGTGATCAGGTCGCCGCTCTTGATGACCTGGGCGGCGGCCACATCCTTCATCCCGACGGGAGCGCCTTCCCGCAAGGGACGCTTGGCGGCGAGGCCGATCACGGCGTCGGCGTCGCGCGGCGCATCGGCCGGGGCGCCGGCCATCTTCACCCAGATGAGATCCTGCGGCTGGACGATTTCGCCGGCCGACAGGCTGCGGGCGTAGGCAAGAACTTCCACATTGGCGCGCGGGGCGCCGGCCAGACGGGCGCCGGCCAGCTGAGCGCCGGCGGTCGCGGTCGACGAGACGCCGCCATTGTCGACGCCCTCGCGAACGATGATCCGGCGCACGCCGTTGGCGTTGGTCCAGTCGTAGCCTGCGCGGCGGGCCGACATCTGCACCTGACCGGCTTCGAGCACGGCGGTGGCGCCCATGCGTGCGGCGACCACGACGTTGGCGGCGGGGCCGCTGACGCCGTCGAAGAGGTCGCCCAGCGTGATGCGGCCGTCGGCGTCGGTGGTGTCCATCCGCAGGGTCACGGGCGTTCCGGCGAAGGCGGGCGCCGACAGGGCGGTGATCGCCAGGGTGGTGGCGGCGGCGAGGAGGAAGGCCTTCACGAGCTTACGACCGCATCTGCGAGGTGGCTTGCAGCATCTGGTCCGCCGTCGAGATCACCTTCGAGTTCATCTCGTAGGCGCGCTGGGCGGTGATCAGGGCGGTGATTTCCGAAACCGCATCGACGTTCGAGGCCTCGGTGTAGTGCTGCAGCAGCATGCCAAAGCCCGGTTCGCCCGGCGCGGCCAGGGTCGCCGCGCCCGAGGCGGCGGTTTCCAGGAACAGGTTGTCGCCGATGGCTTCCAGGCCGCCTTCGTTCAGGAAGTTGGCCAGCTGGATCTGGCCGACGGTCTGGGGTTGGGGCTGCCCGTCCAGCTTCACCTGCACGAGGCCCGTCTTGCTGATCGTGATGTCGGTGGCGTTCTGCGGGATCGTGATACCCGGCTGAACCAGATAGCCGTCCTCGGTGACGATCTGGCCCTGGTCGTTGGTCGAGAAGTTACCGGCCCGCGTGTAGGCGGTTTCACCTGACGGCAACAGGATCGGCATGTAGCCCTTACCCTGGATCGCCAGGTCCAAGGGGCTGTCGGTCAGGGTGGGGGTGCCTTGCTCGGTGATGCGATAGACCGAGCCGGCCTTGACGCCGCCGCCGACCTGCACGCCCGTCGGCACGATGTTGCCGTCGCTGGACGACTGCGAGCCGGCGCGCTCGATGGTCTGATACAGCAGGTCCTGGAACTCGGCCCGTTGGCGCTTGAAGCCAACGGTGTTCATGTTGGCGATGTTGTTCGAGATGACTTCGACGTTCAGCTGCTGAGCAGCCATGCCCGAAGCGGCGGTGCGGAGAGCTTGCATCGGCTAGCGTTCCCTAGTTGATCTTGCCCAGACGCTCGACGGCGCTGCGCGAGAGTTCGGCGGTGTTGTCCATCATCTTGGCGACGCTCTCGTAGGCGCGCTGGATCTCGATCAGCTTGGTGATCTCGATGACGGGTTGGACGTTCGAGGCTTCCAGCATGCCCTGATGGATCTGGGCGTCCGTGACGGGCTGCGGGGCGGTGTTGGTGGTGTTGCGGTAGAGGTTGTCGCCATCCTTGGCGAAGGTGGACAGGTCGTCCGGGCGCACGATCGCGATGCGGCCGGCCCGCAAGGCGCCTTGGCTGACGATGCCGTCCTTGCCGATGGTCACGGGCCCTAGGCGCGGATCGATCGTGATCTGGCCGCCGCCTTCGTCCAGCACCGGGGCGCCGGCCTGGGTGACGAGGATGCCTTCCGGATTGGTGGTGAAACGGCCGTCCCGCGTGTAGCGCTCACCGCCATTGGCCTGGACCTTGAAGAAGCCCATGCCGTTGATGGCCAGGTCGTAGTCGCCGCCCGTCTTGGTCATCGGGCCCTGGGTGAAATTGCGGGCCACGCCCGTGTCCAGCACGAACTTGACCGGTGAGGAGCCGTCGAGCGTCTTGGCGGGTTTGGCCTGTTCGGTGCGGACCATCAGGTCCTCGACCTTGAAGCCCGTGGTGTTGGCGTTGGCGATGTTGTTGGCCACGATGTCGAGCTCGCGGCGCAGCGTCATCTGACGCGAGAGGCCGACATAAAGCGCGTTGTCCATGGCGAGTTAACTCGGGCGGCTGACGCGACAAATGCGTCGCAACCCCAGAAGCAATCTTCGTGCCAGCGCTAAAAGGTCATTAAAATCAACAAATAGGAAGGTTAACGTGGACGTGCTGGTCGGACTCTGCCGGGCAGATTCAGCCTGCGACCAATTGCCCGGCAAAACACATCGTTAACCATGCTTCGCGCATGAGTACGGGTATAGATTCCAAGGAACCGCGCGCGTGGCCAAGAAACCCGAAAAGGAAGCTCCCGCTCCCGAAGGCGAAGAGGGCGCTGAGGGCGAAGCTCCGGCGAAGAAGAAGCCGCCAATCCTGATCATCGCGATCGCTGCGGGCGTGCTTGTTCTGGGCGGCGGCGGCGCTGCGGCCTTTTTCCTCCTGAAGCCGAAGCCGGCCGCTGAAGCGGGCGAGCACGGCGAGAAAAAAGAGGAAAAGAAGAAGGAAAAGAAGAAGGAAGAGAAGGGCGACAAGAAGGACGCTGAGAAGGGCGCCGAGGGCGCGGCTGGGACTCCGGTGATCAAGGAGGGCCCCGACGGCGTCGTCTTCTACACGCTGCCGGACATCGTCGTGAATATGCAGACGGCGGACGGCAAATCGACCTTCCTGAAGCTGAAGCTGACCTTCGAGCTGCCCGACGAGGAAACGGCCGATGAGCTGACGCCGAATCTCCCCAGGTTGCAGGACATGTTCCAGACCTTCCTTCGCGAGCTGCGTCCCGAGGACCTGAACGGCAGCCAGGGCACGTACCAGCTGCGCGTCGAACTGTTGCGCCGGGTCAACCTGGTCGCTGCGCCGGCCAAGGTGAACGCCGTCCTCATCGAGGAGATGCTGATCAACTAGTCCTCAGGGCGGGTTGAGCGAACGATCATGGCGGACGAACTCGACGATCAGGCGGCGATGGCCCAGTGGGCCTCGGAAAACCCTCCCGGAGGCGGAGAGGGCGTGAATGAGTTCGGCGATTTTTCCGGCGGCATGGGCGGCTGGGATGACGGCGGCGGCGACGGCGCCTCCGAGCGGATTCTGAACCAGGACGAGATCGACAGCCTGCTGGGCTTCGATCTCTCGGGCGACGGCTCCGACGACCGCACGGGCATCCGCGCCATCATCAACTCGGCGCTCGTCTCGTACGAGCGCCTGCCAATGCTGGAAATCGTCTTCGACCGCCTGGTGCGGTTGATGACCACCAGCTTGCGGAACTTCACCTCCGACAACGTCGAGGTCAGTCTCGACAACATCAGTTCGATCCGCTTCGGCGACTATCTGAACTCGATCCCGCTGCCGGCCATCCTGGCGGTGTTCCGGGCCGAGGAGCTCGACAACTACGGCCTGCTGACGGTCGACTCGAACCTGATCTATTCGATCGTCGACGTGCTCTTGGGCGGGCGTCGCGGCACGGCGGCGATGCGCATCGAAGGTCGGCCCTACACGACGATCGAGCGGGTGCTGGTCCAGCGGATGATCGAGGTCGTGCTGCACGACCTGAAGAGCGCGTTCGAGCCGCTGCATCCGGTCAGCTTCTCGCTGGATCGCCTGGAGACCAACCCGCGCTTCGCCGCCATCGCCCGTCCGGCTAACGCCGCCATCCTGGTGAAGCTGCGGATCGACATGGAGGATCGCGGCGGCCGTATCGAGCTCTTGCTGCCCTACGCGACGCTGGAGCCCATCCGGAAGATGCTGCTGCAGCAGTTCATGGGTGAGAAGTTCGGTCGCGACAACATCTGGGAAGGCCACTTGGCCACCGAGCTGTGGACCACGCAGATGGAGGTCCGCGCCGTTCTCGACGAGCAGCAGGTTCCGTTGTCGCGCGTGCTGAACATGCAGGTCGGCGACACTCTGATGCTGAACGCCACGCCCGACAGCCTGGTGGAGCTGCGCGCCGGCGCCATTCCGCTGACGCGCGGCCGCATGGGGCGCCGCAACCATTCGATCGCCGTCCGCGCCGAGGCCCCGCTGACGCCGGCGGCTAAGAAGGCCGTGCAGAAACTGAAATGAGCGTCGTCGCCCTGGCCATGAACGGGTTCCTGGCGGTGCTGCTGATCGCGGCGCTGATCTTCGGCTGGCGTCTGGAGCGCCGGCTGAAGGCGCTGCGCGACAGTCACGAAGGCTTCGCCAAGGCGGTCGCCGATCTCGACCAGGCCGCCGCGCGGGCCGAGCAGGGGCTCGCCGATCTCCGCGCGGCGACCGACGAGGCCGCTGAAACCCTGGCCGTCCGGATCGAGCGCGCCCAGGCCCTTGCAGCTCAGCTGGAAGATCGGGTCAACCGGCCTGCGCCGCCCAAGGCTCAGGCGGCGCCGGAGCGCGAGGCTCCGCCACCTCCGTCGCGTGCGATCGAGGCTCCGCCGGTCTCGCCCCTTGGCGAGCGTCGCCTTTCGGCGGCCGATTTCGAGCGCCTTCTCGAGCGCGAGGATCGGGTCGAGCGGGCCGCTCGCGGCGAACCGGCGCCTCGACCCGCGCCGCGTCCAAATCTGGGCCAAGAAACCCCGCGTTCACGGGCGCGGGTTGATGATGACCTGTTCGATGGGCCGGCTGATCCCCCGCGCCCGACCAGCAATCCACGAGTTCCTCGCCGATGAAGAACATTCCGCGCATCCTGCCCCTGATCGGTGTCGCCGCAGGCGGTGTGCTGGCCATCAACGCCCTGTCGGGCGCCAAGTCGCTGCCCGACCTGGTCAGCGGGGCCAAGGCCTTCGCCGAGGGCGCCGCCAAGCCTGAAGGTTCGGAAGGCGAGGGGGCTCCCTCGGCGGAGAGCGCAGGGCAGCCCGCCGCCGCCAAGGCGCCGCCGCCACGGGTCTGCGCCCCGTCAGCCGACGCCCTGGCGCGGGAGGCGGGCCTCTCGCCGGCTGAGCTGCGCGTCCTGCAAAGCCTGGGCGCGCGCCGCGGGCAACTGGACCAGCGCGAGCAGGACATCGATGTCCAACTACAGCTTCTGGCCGCCGCCGAGGCCAAGCTCGACGCCAAGATGAAGGCCCTGACGGGCCTGAAGGGCGATATCCAGGGGCTGCTGGGCCAGGTTGACGCCCAGAAGCAGGCCGAGGTCGACCGCTTGGTGGTGGTCTATCAGGGCATGAAGCCCAAGGACGCCGCAGCGCGGATGACGCTGCTGTCGGATGAGGTTCGCCTGCCGATCGCGGCCAAGATGAAGGAAAAGACCCTGGCGATGATCCTGGCCAACATGGCTCCGGGCGACGCCAAGATCCTGACCGAGCGCCTGGCTTCGCGCCTGGCCAACCCCGCTGTGGACAAGGGCAAGGCGGCGGTCGCAGAGAACGCCGCGCCGGGCGCTGCGCCCGGCCAGCGCGCCGCCGGTCCTCTGGCGGGCGCAGCGCCCGCCGCCGCCAGGCCGCCCGCCAACCAGGCCGGTTAAGGGAGGCCCATGACCCTTCGCCAGCTCCTGCGTTCCAGCGTCGCCGCCGCGTGCATCGCGGGCACGCTGGCGCCGACCGGCTACGCCGCGCCCCAGCCGATGGTGGCGCGCGGGGCGCTGGACGTGCGCGTCGCGCAGGCGGCGGAGTTCTCCCGGGTCGAGTTCCACTGGGCCGGCGGCGCGCGAATGACGCCGGTGCGGCAGGGTCAGACGCTGGTCCTGCGGTTCAGTCGTGACGCCAATCCCAATCTTTCCGCGCTGAAGATCGCGCCGCCGCGCTGGATCAAGTCGGCGGACGCCCGCCGCGTCAACGGCGTGCTGGAGATCGTTCTCACCCTGACCGATGACGCCGACGCCAAGCTGGGCACGGCGGACGGCGTCGACTTCGTCAATATCTACCCTAAGGCCGGCGCCATTGCGTCTGCGGCGGCGGCGGCCTCGCCGGCGACGGCGCCTGCGCCGGTCGGTCGTCCCAATCCCATGCCGCGCGATGGCGTGGTTCGCGCGGGGATCGATCGACGGGATGGGCAGGTCACCCTGTCGTTCGACTGGGCTGCGCCGGCGGGCGCGGCGGTCTTCCGGCGGGGCGAGGCGGTCTGGATCGTCTTCGACACCCCCGCGCGGCTCGATATCTCCAAGCTGCCGGGCACGACGCCGCGCTATTCCAAGCTGCAGGTCTATCGCGGGGCGGACTACGTGGCGCTGCGCGTCGTCGCACCGCCCGGCGAGCCCTATGTGGCGGTCGGTTCGGGGCCGTCCTGGCGCGTCAGCTTCGGCGCAGGGCCGCAGCAGAGCCCGGACATCATCCAGGTCACCCGCGCCGAGCAGTCACCTTCGGCCGCACTGTCCGCAGCCGTTGCCGGCGTCACGCGGGCGATCTGGGTCGATGATCCGGCCGTTGGCGATCGCATCATCGTCGCGCCGGCCCTGGCCCCGGCCAAGGGGCTGCCGTCGCGGCGCGAGTATGTCGAGTTCGCGCTGCTGCAGTCGGCTCAAGGTCTGGCCGCCGAGGCCTACGCCGCCGACCTGATGGTCCAGGCGCAAGCCGATCAGGTGCGCATCGGCCGCCCCAAGGGCCTGGCCCTGTCGCCGGCCTCGGCCGCCGCCCCGCCGGAAGAAGCCACCGCCGGCGCGCCGCAGCCGCTGTCGATGCCCGCCCTGATCGATCTGGAGGCCTGGCCCAAGACGGGCTCTGGCGGGTTCCTGGCGCGCTACAACGCGCTGCAGGGCGCGGTGTCGGCCGCGAGCGAGGATGAGGCCGATATCGCCGCACGCCTGGCCCTGGCGCGGTTCCTGGTTGGCTCCCAGATGTCGTTCGAGGCCATTGGGGTTCTCAATGCGGGCGCCCGCAAGCACCAGACGCTGATGGGCAACCCCGAGTTCCGCGGCCTGCGCGGCGTGGCGCGGGTGCTGGCCGGGCGTCTTTCGGAAGCCGACGCGGACTTCTCGTCGCCCGTGCTGGCTGATGAGCCCTCAAGCGCGCTGTGGCGCGGCTATATCTCCGCCAGGAACGGTCAATGGCTCGATGCGCGAACCCAGTTCGCCAACGGGACCCGGGCGCTGGATCTGTTCCCGCCGATCTGGCGTGCGCGCTTCCTCAAAGCCCAGGCCGACGCCGCCCTAGGCGTGGGGGACCTGCCAGGCGCCATGCAGGCCGTGACGAAGGCTCTGGCCCAACCCAAGATTCCCGTCGAGGACCAGCTGGATATTCGCCTGGTCCAGGCGCGCATTTTCGAGGCCAAGGGTGAGAAGGCGCGCGCGCAGCGCATGTACACCGCCATTGCTGCGGCGCCCATCGATCGGATCGCCGCGCCCGCCACGCTGCGCGCGACCCAGCTGCAGTATGCGCGTGGCCAGATCAACGCGACCAAGGCCGCCGAGACGCTGAACCAGTTGCGCTATCGCTGGCGTGGTGATGGCGTGGAGCTGGAGGTTATCCGCGCGCTCGGCAAGCTCTACATCGACCAGGGTCGGTACCGCGAGGCGCTGGAGGTTCTGCGATCCGCCGGACGTCGCCTCTCGGATCGTCCCGAGGCCGTCGCGTTGCAGAACGACCTCTCCGAAGCTTTCCGTCAGCTGTTCCTGCAAGGCTTGGCCGACGGCATGCAGCCGATCCAGGCGGTCGGCCTGTTCTACGACTTCCAGGATCTGACGCCGATCGGCGCTGACGGCGATCAGATGGTCCGCAATCTGGTTCGCCGCCTGGTCGACGTCGACCTGCTCGGCGATGCGGCCAAGCTGTTGAAGTATCAGGTCGAGAACCGTCTCAACGGCGTTCCCAAGGCCCAGGTCGCGACCGATCTGGCCTGGATCTACCTGATGGATAAGAAGCCCGAGGACGCGCTGAACACCATCAACGCGACCCGCACGACGATCCTGCCGCCCGCCCTGAACGCCGAGCGTCGTCTGGCTACCGCCCGCGCCCTGATGGGTCTGGGACGCTATGACGCGGCGCTGGATCTGGTCGAAACCGACACCAGCCGTGACGGGCAGGAGATCCGGGGCGAGATCGCTTGGAAGCAACGCGCCTGGCCAGCCGCCGGCGCGCTCTATGAGCGTTCCCTGGGCGACCGATTCAGGACGGGCGGGGCGCTCAGCGCGGCCGAGGAGGCGAGGTTGCTGCGCGCCTCTGTGGCCTACAGTCTCGCCGATGACGACGCGGCGCTCGGTCGCCTGCGCGCCCGCTGGTCCGGCTTCATCGACACCGCCAGCAACCCTGAAGGCCTTCGCGTGGCGCTGCAGGGCATGTCGATGGGCGCGGTGTCCGCGTCCGATTTTGGACGGGTTTCCGCCGACAACGAGGCCTTCAATGGCTGGATCGGTCGCCTCAAGGAACGTTTCCGGACAGGACAACCGGCCGGGTCACCCGCCCGCGCGGGCGGCTAGCGCTCGCGGCGGTGATCGCAGGCTCGCGCGCGTGGGAAGAGTGGCAGGGCAAGGTTCGCCTGAAAGCGCGCTCAAGAGGCGTTATGGAAGGCAGGGCGTTTCCGAATGGGCCCGGGAATCCGTCAAACATTCCCCATGAAACCGGATTGGTCTTATGGCGGGCGCCAGGCGTTTGGCCTAGTTAGAGCCCCGCCGCGCGCCGATCCGAGGGCGGCGAAGCGCGGCCGCTTGCCTTTCCCGCGCAGGCATGTCATGACAACGTTGTCATAGGGTGGACGACATTGGCTAAGAACAACGACGTCGGCGAGAACGGCCGCGAAGTCTTGGTGCTGCTGGGCGGAGCGGGCGATTTGGCCCTCCGGATGCTGCTGCCTTCTCTGTATTTCCTGGAACTCGACCGACTGCTGCCGCACGATTTGCGGATCATTGCCGTCGCCCGGGCCGACCATGACGCGGCCAGCTACAAGGCGCTGGTCCGCGAGCAACTGGGCAAGCGCGCGACAGTGGAGGAGGCGGTCTGGAATCGCCTCGCTGCACGCCTCGACTACGTGCCTGCGAACATCACGAGTGAGGAAGACACCAAGAAGCTCGCCGAACGGATCGGCGCGCATGGCGCGCTAGTCATCTTCTTCTCGCTGTCGCCCAGCCTCTACGGCCCGGCTTGCCAGGCTTTGCAGGTGGCCGGCCTGACGGGCCCCAGCACGCGCCTGATTCTCGAGAAGCCGCTCGGTCGTGACCTGGAAAGCTCCAAGGCCACCAATGCCGCCGTCGCCGCTGTGGTCGATGAGAGCCAAGTGTTCCGCATCGACCACTATCTGGGCAAGGAAACCGTCCAGAACCTTACGGCCCTGCGCTTCGCCAATGTGCTGTTCGAGCCTCTGTGGGATCGCAACACGATCGACCACGTGCAGATCACCATCGCCGAGACCGAGAAGGTCGGCGACCGCTGGCCCTATTACGACGAATACGGGGCGCTGCGGGACATGGTGCAGAACCATATGCTGCAACTGCTGTGCCTGGTCGCCATGGAAGCGCCCTCGGGCTTCGATCCCGATGCGGTGCGCGACGAGAAGGTCAAGGTGCTGCGCTCCCTGAGGCCCTTCACCAAGGAGACCGTGGCCCACGACACCGTGCGTGGCCAGTACGTCGCCGGTGTGGTCGAGGGCGGCGCCCGGGCGAGCTATGTCGACGAGGTCGGCAAACCGAGCAAGACCGAGACCTTCGTGGCCATGAAGGTGGCGATCGACAACTGGCGTTGGGACGGCGTGCCGTTCTTCCTGCGCACCGGCAAGAACCTGCCGGACCGCCGCACCCAGATCGTCGTGCAGTTCAAGCCTTTGCCGCACAACATCTTCGGTCCGGCGACCGACGGCGAGTTGTGCGCCAACCGCCTGGTCATCGACCTGCAGCCGGATGAAGACATCTCGCTGACGATCATGAACAAGCGTCCGGGCCTCTCGGACGAGGGCATGCGACTGCAGTCGCTGCCGCTATCGCTGTCGTTTGGCCAGACCGGCGGGCGTCGTCGCATCGCCTACGAAAAGCTGTTCGTCGACGCCTTCCGCGGCGACCGTACGCTGTTCGTGCGTCGCGATGAGGTCGAGCAGGCCTGGCGTTTCATCGACGGCGTCTCGGCGGCCTGGGAAGAGGCCAATATCGAACCGGCGCACTATGCGGCGGGCACTTGGGGACCGCAGTCGGCCCAGGGCCTGATCTCGCCCGGCGGCCGAGCCTGGAAGGCCTGAGCATGCCCTTCACGCCTATAAAGCTCGAAGTATTTGGGTCGCGCGAGGACCTCTATGACGCGGCCGCTTCGGTTCTGGTCGGCGCTTTGACGACGGCGGTCGCTCGTCACGGCCGGGTCGGCTTCGCCGCCACCGGCGGCACGACGCCGGCGCCGGTCTATGACCGCATGGCGACCATGACCGCCCCCTGGGACAAGGTCACGGTCACGCTCACCGACGAGCGCTTTGTTCCCGCTACCGACGCCAGCAGCAATGAGGGTCTGGTGCGCCGCCACCTGCTCGTGGGCGAGGCGGCTAAGGCCTCGTTCGCGCCGCTGTTCTTCGACGGCGTGAGCCACGAGGAGAGCGCGCGCAAGGCCGAGGCGGGCGTCAATGCCGCCACCCCGTTCGGCGTCGTTCTCCTGGGCGTGGGGCCGGATGGGCATTTCGCTTCGCTGTTTCCGGGCAATCCGATGCTGGATCAGGGTCTGGACCTGGCCACCGACCGTTCGGTGCTGGCCGTGCCGCCCAGCGATCCCGCGCCGGACCTCCCACGCCTGAGCTTGACCCTGGCCGCCCTGACCCGCACCGATCTGATCGTGCTGCTGGTCACCGGCGCGGCCAAGAAAGCCTTGTTGGATGGCGACGTTGATCCGGCCCTGCCGGTCGCCGCCATTCTGAAACAGGACCGCGCCAAGGTCCGCATCCTCTGGGCGGAGTAGATCGCCATGAGCCTCAATCCCGTCATCGCCGACGTCACCGCCCGGATCGTGGCGCGCAGCCGTGATAGCCGCGCGGCCTATCTCGCCAACATGGAGCAGGCGATCGCCAATCAGCCGGGGCGCGCCAAGCTGTCCTGCGCCAACTGGGCCCACGCCTTCGCCGCCTCGCCGGGCGTTGACAAGCTGCGCGCCCTGGATCCGAACGCGCCGAACATCGGCATCGTCTCGGCCTATAACGACATGCTCTCGGCCCACCAGCCGCTGGAAGCCTATCCGGCGCTGATCAAGGACGCGGCGCGTGAAGTGGGCGCGACCGCCCAGTTCGCCGGCGGGGTGCCGGCCATGTGCGACGGTGTCACCCAGGGCCGTCCCGGCATGGAGCTGTCGCTGTTCTCGCGCGACGTGATCGCCATGGCCACCGCCGTGGCCCTGACCCATGACGCCTTCGACTCGGCGCTGTATCTGGGCGTCTGCGACAAGATCGTGCCGGGCTTGGTGATCGGCGCCATGACCTTCAGCCATCTGCCCGCTCTGTTCGTGCCCGCCGGCCCGATGACCTCGGGCCTGCCCAACAGCGAGAAGGCCCGCATCCGCGCGCTCTACGCCGAGGGCAAGGTTGGTCGTGAGGAACTGCTGGCGGCCGAGAGCGCCAGCTATCACGGCCCAGGCACCTGCACCTTCTACGGCACGGCCAACACCAACCAGATGCTGATGGAGCTGATGGGCTTCCATCTGCCCGGCTCGGCCTTCGTCCACCCCAACACGCCGCTGCGCGAGGCGCTGGTCAAGGAATCCGCCCGCCGCGTGGCTGCGGTGACCAACAAGGGCAATGAATTCATCCCAGTCGGCCGGATGATCGACGAGAAGTCGTTCGTCAACGGCGTGGTCGGTCTGATGGCCACGGGCGGCTCGACCAACCTGGCGCTGCACATCATCGCCATGGCCGCCGCTGGGGGCGTGCAACTGACCCTGGAAGATCTGGACGACATCTCGCGGGCCACGCCGCTTCTGGCGCGCGTCTATCCGAACGGTTCGGCCGACGTGAACCACTTCCAGGCCGCCGGCGGCATGGCCTTCGTGATCCGCGAGCTGCTGAAGGCCGGCCTCGTCCACGAGGATGTTCAGACCATCGCCGGCGCGGGCCTTTCGCTTTACGCCCAGGAGCCTGTTCTCGAGGACGGCGTGCTGACCTGGCGCGACGGGGCCCATGAAAGCCTGGACACCGCCATTGTCCGCCCGGTCTCCGATCCCTTCAGTAAGGAAGGCGGTCTTCGCCTGATGGCCGGCAATCTGGGCCGTGGCGTGATGAAGATCTCGGCCGTCAAGCCCGAACACCATGTGATCGAAGCGCCCTGCGCGGTGTTCCAGGAACAGGAAGACTTCATCGCCGCCTTCAAGCGCGGCGAGCTGGACCGCGATGTGGTGGTCGTCGTCCGCTTCCAGGGACCGTCGGCCAACGGTATGCCCGAGCTGCACAATCTATCGCCTTCGATCTCGGTGCTGCTGGATCGCGGCCACAAGGTCGCCCTGGTGACCGACGGGCGCATGTCGGGCGCCTCTGGCAAGACGCCCGCCGCCATCCATGTGACGCCCGAAGCGGCCAAGGGCGGACCTTTGGCCTACGTCCAGGACGGCGATGTGATCCGCGTCAACGCAGAGACCGGCGAACTGAAGATCATGGTGGACGAGGCGACCTTGCTCGCTCGCACGCCGGCGAACGTCCCGGCGTCCAAGCCGGGCTTTGGTAGGGAACTGTTTGGATGGATGCGGTCGGGGGTCGGCGCGGCCGACGCCGGCGCCTCCGTCTTTGCTTGAGGAAGCGCTACGTCATGGACGGCAATCACAGCGGCGGGCTTGGCCTCGTCGGCGACATCGGCGGTACGAACGCCCGCTTCGCCCTGGTCGAGTTCGACGGTCAGGACCCGCGCCTGATCGAGCCGACGGCCTTCAAGGGCGAGGACTACGGCACGGCCGAGGACGCCATCGAGGAGTATCTCCGCAAGGTCGGTGTCAAGCATCCTGATCAGGCGGTCGTCGCTGTGGCCGGGCCGATCGACCACGGCCAGGTTCATATGACCAATCTGGACTGGCGGATCTCCGAGGACGGCCTGCGCCGCGCAGGCGGTTTTCGGAACGCCAAGCTGATCAACGACTTCACCGCCCAGGCGCTGGCCGCGCCGCGCGTTGGTCCCAAGGACCTGCGTCAGATCGGTGAACTGCCGACCTCGGGGGAGGGCGATCTGGCGATCCTGGGTCCGGGCACGGGCTTTGGCGTCGCAGGCCTTGTCCGTCGCCATGGCCAGGAGATCCCGCTGGCCACCGAGGGTGGTCACGTCGCCTTCGCGCCGGTCGATGACGTCGAGATCGAGGTGCTCCGCGCCCTGACCCGGCGCCTGGACGGCGGTCGGGTGTCGGTCGAGCGGATCCTGTCTGGTCCCGGCATGGAGGACCTCCATGTGGATCTGGCGGCCGCTGAAGGACGCATTGTCGAGGCGCTGACCGCCAAGCAGATCACCGAGCGGGCCGTAGAGGGCTGCGCCGACAGCCTGGCGACGGTTAACCGTTTCTGCGCGATCCTGGGCTCAACGGCGGGCGACATCGCTCTGACCTTGGGCGCGCGCGGCGGTGTTTTCATCGCCGGCGGCATCGCGCCGCGGATCATCGACATCCTGGAGAAGAGCCCGTTCCGCGAGCGCTTCGACAGCAAGGGGCGTCTGTCCGGCTTCACCCGTTCGATCCCGACGCACGTGATCCTGCATCCGCACACCGCCCTGATCGGTGCGGCGGTGGCGCTCACGCCGGAGGGCCGCGCGGCGGTGTCGTAGTCATTTTCTTGGGGCTCGCCATGACAGCCTTGTCATGGCTAAGTACGCGCCGAACCGAGCGAATCGGACCGGCGAGGGACGGAAATTGAGCGCCAAAGTCACGATCCACGACGTGGCCCGCGAGAGCGGAGTCTCGATCAAGACCGTCTCGCGTGTCCTGAATCGCGAGCCCAACGTCAAGGCTGACACCCGTGATCGCGTGCAGGCCGCGGTGGCCGCGCTGCACTATCGCCCCAATATCTCTGCCCGTAGCCTGGCGGGGGCGAAAGCCTATCTGATCGGCGTTTTCTTCGACAACCCCAGCCCCGGCTACGTCACCGATGTGCAGCTCGGCGCCATCGCCCGTTGCCGGCAGGAAGGGTTCCATCTGATCGTCGAGCCGATCGACTCGACCGCCGATGTCGAGGATCAGGTCGCACCGATGCTGGCGACGCTGCGCATGGACGGCGTGATCCTGACACCGCCGCTCAGCGATCATCCGGTCGTTCTGGCGGCGCTTGAGCGGGAAGGGGTGGCCTATGTCCGCATCGCGCCAGGCGACGATTTCGACCGTGCGCCGTGGGTCAGCATGGATGATCGGCTGGCCGCCTACGAGATGACCAAGCATCTGGTCGGCCTGGGCCACAAGGACATCGCCTTCATTATAGGGCACCCCGACCACGGCGCTTCGCACCGGCGTCATCAGGGGTTCCTGGATGCGATGCGCGACAGCGGCCTGCGTGTTCGTGATGATCGTGTGGCGCAGGGCTGGTTTTCGTTTCGCTCGGGCTTCGAGGCGGCCGAGAAGCTGCTGGGCGGCGCGGATCGACCGACGGCGATTTTCGCCTCGAACGATGACATGGCGCTGGGCGTCATGGCGGTCGCCAATCGCTTGCGGCTTGACGTTCCCACCCAACTGTCAGTCGCCGGCTTCGACGACACGCCGGGGGCGAAGATCACCTGGCCTCAGCTCACCACGGTTCGCCAACCGATCCACGCCATGGCTGGAGCGGCCGCAGACATGCTGATGCAAGGCGTCGAGCGGGAGGAGGGCGCGCCCCCGCCATCGCGGCTCCTGGACTTCGAACTCGTCATGCGGGAGTCCACCGGACCAGCGTCGCACTGACGAGCGCGCGATTGGTAAGGTGGTACCGCAATCATATTCCCCTTGACAGCGCTGTCCAATCCACGTGAGATCGCATTGATCAAGACAGTCGCCACGAAAAGGCGGCGTCAGGAGGAAACGCCATGACCTCGCCTGGCCAGTCCAGCGGCTGTCGCGCCCTGTGCGCACGATCACTCCCCTCCAAGCGGACCTGAAGCCGCTTCTCTTCGCTCGGCGCGGACACTTCGCAAGCGCCGCGCCGAGCGCCTTTCCTTTAAACACCGCTCCGCCCGACGGACGCCCCTTCAAGGATCGCCCATGCTGCCGCGCCGTTTCGCCTTCGCTTCCGCCCTGGCCCTGACGATCGCCTGTGGATCGGCCGGCGTGGTCCTGGCCCAGACGCCGCCGAACGCCACTGCAAACCCCGCTGTGTGGCCGAAGTCCGCCAGTCCAGCGGCGATCACCGACGCCAAGACCGAGGCCTTTATCACCCAGCTGATGAGCCGGATGACCGTCGAGGAGAAGGTCGCCCAGACCATCCAGGCCGACGGCGCGTCGATCACGCCCGAGGAGCTGAAGAAGTACCGGTTGGGGTCGGTGCTGGTCGGCGGCAACTCAGCGCCGGACGGCAATGATCGCGCCAGCCCGCAGCGCTGGATCGAATGGATCCGCGCCTTCCGCGCCGCTGCGCTGGACAAGCGCGGCGACCGGCAGGAAATCCCGATCATCTTCGGCGTCGACGCCGTGCACGGTCACAACAACGTCGTGGGCGCTACGATCTTCCCGCACAATGTCGGCCTGGGCGCTGCCCACGACCCCGACCTGATCCGTCGTATCGGCGAGGTCACCGCCAAGGAAATGGCCGCCACCGGCGCGGACTGGACCTTTGGTCCGACGGTCGCCGTGCCCCGCGATTCACGCTGGGGTCGCGCCTATGAGGGCTATGGCGAGGATCCGGAGATCGTGAAGGCCTATTCAGGCCCGATGACCCTGGGGCTGCAGGGGGCGCTGGAAGCCAGCAAGCCGCTGGCGGCCGGCCGCGTGGCGGGCTCGGCCAAGCACTTCCTCGCCGATGGCGGCACCGAGAATGGCCGTGACCAGGGCGACGCGAAGATCTCCGAGGCCGATCTGGTGCGTCTGCACAACGCCGGCTACCCGCCCGCGATCGAGGCCGGGATCCTGTCGGTGATGGTCTCGTTCTCCAGCTGGAACGGCGTCAAGCACACCGGCAACAAGAGTCTGCTGACCGACGTGCTGAAGGAGCGCATGGGCTTCGAGGGCTTCGTCGTCGGCGACTGGAACGCCCACGGCCAGGTCGAGGGCTGCAGCAACACCAGCTGCGCCCAGGCCTACAACGCCGGCATGGACATGATGATGGCTCCCGACAGCTGGAAGGGCCTCTATGACAACACCCTGGCGCAGGTGAAGGCCGGGCAGATCCCCATGGCGCGCATCGACGACGCTGTTCGCCGCATCCTGCGGGTCAAGGTCAAGGCCGGCCTGTTCGCGGACAAGCGGCCTTTGGAGGGCAAGCTGGAGCTCCTCGGCGCGCCCGAGCACCGGGCCGTGGCGCGCGAGGCGGTGCGCAAGTCGCTGGTGCTGCTGAAGAACGAAGGCGTGCTGCCGCTGAAGAGCTCGGCTCGTGTGCTGGTCGCCGGGGACGGCGCCGACGACATCGGCAAGGCCTCGGGCGGGTGGACCCTGACCTGGCAGGGCACCGGCAACAAGAACAGCGACTTCCCGCATGGCCAGTCGATCTATGCAGGCGTCGCAGAGGCCGTGAAAGCCGGCGGCGGCAGCGCGGAATTGTCGGTTTCGGGCGATTTCAAGCAGAAGCCGGACGTGGCGATCGTCGTGTTCGGCGAGAACCCCTACGCCGAGTTCCAGGGCGATATCACCAGCATCGAGTATCAGGCTGGCGACAAGCGTGACCTCGCGCTGCTGAAGAAGCTCAAGGCTGCGGGCATTCCGGTGGTGTCGGTGTTCTTGAGCGGCCGGCCCCTGTGGACCAACCCCGAACTCAACGCGTCCGACGCCTTTGTCGCGGCGTGGCTGCCGGGCTCTGAGGGCGGCGGCGTGGCCGACGTTCTGGTCGGCGACAAGGCGGGCAAGCCTCGTCACGACTTCCAGGGCAAGCTGTCCTTCTCCTGGCCCAAGCGCGCCGACCAGGAGCCGATCAATATCGGCGACCCGGGCTATGACCCGCTCTTCGCCTATGGCTATGGCCTGAGCTACGCCAAGCCCGGCAAGGTGGCCAAGCTGTCGGAAGACCCAGGCGTCGCGTCCGCCGCCGCCAATGTCGATCGCTACTTCGTCGACGGCCGCACGCCTCCGCCCTGGATGATGAACGCCTCCGGCGCGGCGTCGCTCAAGACGGTGGACGCCGGCGCGCAGGAAAACGCCCGTCAGGCCATCTGGAGCGGCGAAGGGCTGGGCGTGGTCGGGGTCATGGGATCGCCGGTCGATCTTTCGCGGCAGACCACCGGTGATATGGCCGTAATGCTGCGATACCGCGTCGAAGCCGCCCCGACGAAACCGGTGTCAATGAGCGTAACCTGTGGCGAATCCTGTCGCGCAACGGTAGACGTAACGTCAACCTTGTCAGGTGCGAAAACGGGCGAATGGCGTACGGCGAAGATCAAACTTTCCTGCTTCCTCGCCAAAGGCGCGGATATGACGCAAATTTCGTCTCCGTTTGCGCTGACGACCGCGGGGGCGCTGACGCTTTCGTTCACGGAAATCCGGCTCGCCTCGAACGAGGGCGACGCCACCTGTCCAAACTAATCCATGAAGGAGCGACGGCATGATCCGCGCCCGTCGCTCCCGCATCGTCGCCACCATCGGTCCGGCGTCGAGCTCTCCCGAGATGATCGTCACCCTGGCCAAGGCCGGGGCTGACGTCTTTCGCCTGAACTTCAGCCACGGGGCGCACGAGACCCACGCGGCCGTCTATGCGGCCATTCGCGAGGCGGAGAAGGTCGTCAATCGCCCGCTGGGCGTGCTGGCCGACCTGCAGGGACCCAAGCTGCGCGTCGGCAAGTTCGCCGATGGCCCGGTGATGCTGAAGGCCGGCCAGCCGTTCCGCTTCGACAACGACCCGACCCCGGGCGACGAAACGCGCGTGCATCTGCCGCATCCCGAGATCCTGACCGCCATGCGGCCGGGCGCGACCCTGCTGCTGGACGACGGCAAGCTGCGGATGACCGTGACGGATGCGGGCCCGGGCTACGCCAACACCAAGGTCGTGAACGGCGGCAAGCTGTCCGAACGCAAGGGCGTGGCGGTGCCGGACGTCGTCATCCCGATGTCGCCGCTGACCGCCAAGGATCGTGAGGACCTGGCCTTTGCGCTGCGCCTGGGCGTGGACTGGGTGGCGCTGTCGTTCGTGCAGGCCCCCGAGGACATGGCCGAGCTGCGCCGGATCGTCGAAGGCCGCGCCGCTGTGCTGGCCAAGATCGAGAAGCCGCAGGCGCTGAAGGTGCTGGGCCCGATTCTGGATCTCTGCGACGGCGTCATGGTGGCGCGCGGCGACCTCGGCGTCGAAATGGCGCCCGAGGAGGTGCCGGTCGCCCAGAAGGAAATCCTGCGTGCGGCGCGTGAGCGGGGCATTCCCGTGATCGTCGCCACCCAGATGCTGGAGTCGATGACCAGCTCGCCGACCCCCACACGGGCTGAGGCGTCGGACGTCGCCAACGCCGTCTATGAGGGCGCGGACGCGGTGATGCTATCGGCGGAGTCGGCGGCGGGGGACTATCCCGAAGAGTCGGTCTCGATGATGAACCGCATCATCGAACGCGTTGAGCGTGACCCGAAGTGGCCTGAGCTGATGTACGCCGAGCAGAGCCACGACGATGTGGACGCCGATGTTCTGGTGGTCGCCGCCGCCGGCGCGGCCAAGGCGGGGTCGACCAAGTGCCTCGTGGCGTTCACCACCACGGGCTCGACCGCGCGTCGCCTGTCGCGGGAGCGCCCCTTGCAGCCGGTGCTGGCCCTGTCGCCCGAGATCAGCGCCGTGCGTCGTATGTGCCTGGTCTGGGGTGTGGAGCCGCGCGTCAGCGCGCAGCCTGACAGCCTTGAGGTCGTCACGACGGACGCGTCGAGCAAGGCGCTGGAACTTGGGCTGGTAGCGCCCGGTGAGCGACTGCTGGTCGTCGCGGGCACACCCTTCGGGGCTCCGGGCGCAGCGAACCTTCTGCGTCTGGCGCATGCGCCCGCGCCGGCGCGCCGGCGCTAATTCTGTCGGGTTTAGACGGGGGCCGTTCGGATGACCGGCCCCCGTTTTTGATGAGAGGCGCGCTCAGAAGCCCATCAGGCGGGCGTAGCGGTCGCGGTGGAAGCTGGCCCCGCCGAACAGGGCCTCGGTGACGCGTGCGCGCTTCATGTAGAGACCGGCGTCGTGGGCGTCGGTCATGCCGATGCCGCCGTGCATCTGCACCATCTCGTTCGACGCCAGGTGCACCAGCTCGCTGGCCTTGGCCTTGGCAAGAGAGGCCAGCGCGCGGCTGTCGGCGCCGGCGTCCAGCGCCTCGAGCGCGGCTTCGACGCACGAGCGGGTGGTCTCCAGGTCGGTGAACCACTTGGCCGCGCGGTGCTGCAGGGCCTGGAACGTGCCGATGACCTGGCCGAACTGGGTGCGGGTCTTCAAGTAATCCAGGGTGATGTCGAAGGCGGCGCTGGCGCTGCCCAGCATCTCGGCGGCGAGGCCCGCATAGGCGCGGTCCAGGGTCGGCTCCAGGATGGCCCAGCCCTTGTCGGCCTCGCCCAGCACCGCGTCCGCGCTGACCTCGACGCCGTCAAAGGCGATCTTGGCCGCGCCGCGCGAGTCGATCAGCGACAGGTGCGAGCGGGTCACGCCGGCCGCATCGCCCGCGACGAGGAACAGGGTCAGGCCGGCGGTGTCGCCCGGCTGGCCGCTGGTGCGGGCCGCCACGATCAGCAGGTCGGCGGCCTCACCGTCCAGCACCAGGGTCTTGGTCCCGTTCAGCACATAGCCGGCGCCGCTCTTGGTTGCCGAAAGGGCGCTGCGGGCAGGGGCGTGGTGAGCGCCTTCGTCGATCGCCAGCGTCGCCACGGCCTCGCCGGTGGCGATCCTGGGCAGCCACGCCTGCTTTTGAGCGTCCGAGCCGCCCAGCTGCAGCGCCGAGGCGGCGATCATGGCGGTGGAGAGGAGCGGGGAGGCGGCCAGGGTGCGGCCGGTCTCCTCCAGGATCAGGCCCAGGCCCAGATAGCCGAAGGCCGAGCCGTCATAGGCCTCGGGTACGATCACGCCGGCCCAGCCCATCTGGCCCATCTCGGCCCAGGCGGCGGGGTCGAAGGTCTGCTTGCTCTTGCTGTCGCGCAGCCTGCGCAGGGCGCCGACGGGCGCGCTTTCGCTGGCCCAGCCCTTGGCGGCGTCGCGCAGCATCGTCTGTTCTTCGGTCAGGACGGCCATGTTCAGGCTCCTTGAAAAGTCTTGGTCTTGGCGGCGGGTTGGAGGGAACTACTGGTGGTCCAGCAGACCCAGGACCCGCTTGGCGATGACGTTGAGGTTCACCTCGCTGGTGCCGCCCTCGATCGAGTTGCCCTTGGCGCGCAGCATGGCGCGCGGCGCGGCCAGCTCCTCGGCGCTGAAGTCTTCGCCCGACCAGCCCAGGCCCTGAAGTCCCAGGGCCTCGACCAGCAGCTCGGTGCGCTCCTGGTTCATCTTGGCGGCGGCGTACTTGATGATCGAGACGGCGGCGCTGGGGCCCGAGCCCTGCTTGGACTCCGCCTCGGCGCGGCGCACGGTCAGCATGAAGGCGTGGGCGTCCATCGAGTGAGCCGCCAGTCGCGCACGGAAATCGCCGTCGGCGATCCGGCCCTCGCTGTCGACGCCGAGCTCCTTCTTGGCCGCTTCGACAACCGACAAGCCGCCGCCGCCGCCAAAGCCCGAGGCGCTGATGTTTTGGCGCTCGTATTGCAGCAGGCGCTTGGCGATGTCCCAGCCGCCGTTCAGCTTGCCGACCAGCTGTTCCGTGGGGACCTTCACATTGTCGAAGAAGGTCTCGCAGAAGGGCGAGGAGCCGCTGATCAGCTTGATCGGACGGGCCTCGACGCCGGGCGAGGTCATGTCGAACAGCACGAACGAGATGCCCTCGTGCTTCTTGCTGGTGTCGGTGCGCACCAGGCAGAAGATCCAGTCGGCCTGGTCGGCGTAGCTGGTCCAGACCTTTTGGCCGTTGATCAGGTAGTGGTCGCCCTGATCCTCGCACTTGGTCTGCAGCGAGGCCAAGTCCGAACCCGCGCCGGGCTCGCTATAGCCCTGGCACCAGCGGGTTTCGCCGCGCACGATCGCGGGCAGGAAGCGCTGCTTCTGTTCCTCGGTGGCGTATTCCAGCAGTACCGGACCCAGCATCCAGACGCCGAAGCTCATCAGGGCCGGGCGAGCCTTGAGGCGACGCAGTTCCTGTTCCAGCACCTTGTTCTGAGCCTTGGACAGGCCGCCGCCGCCGTACTCCTTGGGCCACATCGGGGCGGTCCAGCCGCGTTCGGCCATGCGGTCGAGCCACAGCTTGGCGTCGGGGTTCTTCCACACCATCTTGCGGCCGCCCCACGGGGCCTCGTCCTCGCCCATCGGCGCGTTCAGGGACTTTGGATAGTTGGCTTCGAGCCAGGCGCGGGTGTCGGCGCGGAAGGCGTCGAGATCGGTTCCCCCGAAATCGGCCATGGTCTCATCTCCCTAAGCAGACCGGTGTTTGGTCGACACACTACCCCTCGCGACGGCGGCGGCAAGCTGATTCAAACAATTGTTCGCATCTTGGCGCGGGACCACGCCGGGCATTACGCGATATAGAACCACCTGCTCCTGGATCCCTCGGGGATTCGCGATTTCGGGATCTGGATGTCCTCGACAGTTTTCAGGCCCGCGGCCCATGCGATCGCCCCCACCGTGGCGGCGATCCTGGCTGCGTCGGCGGGTGTCATGCTGTTGGCCTCCGGGGCGACGCCGTCCGAGCCGACCCGCTTCCTGCTGCTGCTCGCCTTCGCGCCGGACCTGCTGATCGAGATCAGCCACTTCTTCTCCTCAATTTTGGGTCTCGTGCTGCTGCTGCTGGCCTTTGGCCTGCGTGCGCGGCTCGGCGCGGCCTGGTGGGCCGCTCTGATCGTGCTGGGGGCCTCGGCCGTTCTCGCCATTTTCAAAGGCCTGAACTGGGAAGAGACCGCCATGCTGCTGGTCTGCTTCTTCGTGATCCTGCCGTTCCACGACGCGTTTCCCCGGAAGGCCGCGCTCACCAAGATGGAGATCACGCCGGGGTGGCTGCTCTCAGCGGCTGCGGCCATCGTCGGAGCGTCGGTCCTGGGCTGGTGGTCGTTCAACCACACAGAGTTCGCCGACAAGTCCTGGATCAGGATCCTGCAGGATCACGACGAGGCGGCCCGGGCCATCCGCTCGTCGGTCGCCGCGGCTATTGTCTTGCTGGCCGTCGGCGTCTGGCGCCTGATTGCGACGGCTGCGACCCCGCCGGTGGTCGACGACACTGACCCTGAGTTTGATCGGGTGCGCGCCATTCTCGCCAAGGCCGAAGGGGCCGAGCCCAGCGCCAACCTCGCGCTGCTGGGCGACAAGCGGTTTCTGTTCTCGGCGTCAGGCGAGACCTTCCTGATGTTCGGGGTCCGCGGCCGGTCGTGGATCGCGCTCGGTCCGCCCGTCGGCAAGCGCGAAGAGCGCATGGAGCTGTTCTGGCGCTTCCGCGAACTGGCCGACGCCCACGCCGCGCGTGCGGGCTTCTATGGTCTCGGACCCGACGATCTTCCCGACACAGTGGATCTGGGTCTGGCCATCCAGAAGACCGGGGAGAGCGCGGCGGTGCCGCTTGAGGCGTTCAGTCTGGTTGGGCGGCGTCGCGAGGTGCTGCGCCGGAACTGGCGCAAGGCCGGCGAAGGCGGCGCGGCGTTCGAGGTCCTGCCTGTGGGCGCGGCGCCGGCCATGATGGACGAGCTGAAGTCCATCTCGGACTCCTGGCTCTCGCATCACGCGGGCGGCGAAAAGAGCTTCTCGATGGGGGGCTTTGACCCACGCTATGTGGCCGAGTTCCCCGTCGCGGTTGTTCGCAGCGAAGGCAAGATCGTCGCCTTCGCCACGCTGTGGACGACGGCCGCCAAGACGGCGTTCTCCATGGACCTGATGCGCTACTCTGACGAAGCGCCCAAGAACGTCATGGACTATCTGTTCGTCGAGCTGCTGCAGTGGGGCAAGGACGAGGGGTACAGCGCCTTCGAGTTCGGGGTCGCGCCGCTGGCGGGTCTGCAGGATCGCCCTCTGGCCCCGATCATGTCGCGCGTCGGCCGGCTGCTCTACGAGCGCGGCGAGGAGATCTATAACTTCCAGGGCGTGCGTCGCTACAAGGACAAGTACGACCCGGTCTGGCAGCCGCGCTACATTGCCGCGCCTCAGAAGTGGGCGATCCCGTTCCTGCTCGCCGATATCGGGCTGCTGTCGTCCGGTGGCGTCTCGGGCCTGGCGAAACGACCCAAGAAGCTCCCGGAGAAGGCCGCGACCTAGTAGCGCGTCTGGTTACCCGTCTGGACGCCGAGCAGGTTCACCAGATGCACCAGCATCAGCATAAGTCCGACCACGCAGATCATCATCATCGGCCGCCAAGGGATCAGCCGCGGACCCTTGAGAATATTGATCGGACGCGCGCCCAGCCAACCGAAGAGCACGGCGAGCATCAGGAACAGGATCGCGGCGGCGGCGGTGACGGGTAGGTCCATGCGCGCTTCTAGGCCTGCGACAATCCGCCTGGCAAATGGTTAACCAGTGTTAACCCTCTTGCTTTTGAACCGCGCTACAAAGTGATGGGACTCTGTCCTGATTCCTCCACAGTGAATCGCGCAGCCACTACATCTGGCGTTTTCGTCGCGTTTACACCCCAGGAATCGGTGACTAGCGTTTTCCCCAGGTGCGGGGAGATCGATTCGCATGACGGCGGCTTCGCCATGGAGCGTTAAGGGGATTGACCCCAAGGCACGGGAGGTCGCGAAAGACCTCGCGCGTCGCTCCGGCATGACTCTGGGTGAATGGCTGAACCGAATGATCATCGAAGGCGATGGTCAGACCGCTGACCCGCGTCTCGCGGGGGACGACGCCCCCAACCGCGCCTATCTTGAGATTGTCAAAGAAGATGCGCCGCCGCGCATCGAGATCGCCCAGCATCCGGCCGACGAGGTTGGTCGCGTCGCGCTGGCGCTGGATCGCCTGACCCAACGCATCGAAGCCGCCGAAGGGCGCAACGCCGCCGCCATCACCGGCATCGATCACTCCGTCCGCGACGCCCTGACGCGTCTGGGCGCATCCGAACGTGAGCAGATCGCCGTCGCCGCCCGGTTCGAGGGGGCCGTCGACGAACTGAAGACCGAGCAGGCTCGGGCCACCGAACGTCTGCGCCGGATCGAGAGCGAGGCGGCCGGTCCGCGCTCGGCCGAGGCGCTGCGCGCGCTGGAAGGCGCCTTG
The DNA here is from genome assembly GCF_026672375.1 of Caulobacter sp. SL161. Taxonomy (GTDB): domain Bacteria; phylum Pseudomonadota; class Alphaproteobacteria; order Caulobacterales; family Caulobacteraceae; genus Caulobacter. The sequence goes on along the minus strand of NZ_JAPPRA010000001.1, from coordinate 2,750,450 downwards.
GGCAAGGTCGCCGGACACCTTTACGAAGGCGAGGCGCGGACGCGCGAGGCGATCGCGACGCTGGAAGCCAAGCTGAACCAGCAGAGCTCGGGCGATCCCAGCGCGCTGGTCGAGGCTGTCGTCGCGCGACTGGGCGAACGCCTGGAAGCCGCCGAAACCCGCACCAGCGAGGCGCTGCGCGAACTGGGCGCGTCGTTCCAGGCGCTGGATCAGCGCTTGGGCGCCGTCGAGACCGCCAATCCCGCTACGGGCGTTCAGGAGCGCCTGGACAGCCTGGCCGCCACCCTCACGCAGAAGATGGAAGCCGCACGCCTGGAAATGGCGGCCAAGCTTCGCGAAAGCGCCGACGGACGTTTCGACCGCATGGAGCGCAAGCTCGGCGAGATGGCGGCCCACGTGCAGGCGGCCGAACAGCGCTCGGCCCAGGCTATTGAGCGTATGGGCCGCGAGATTGTCGGTGTCGCTGACGCGTTCAATCGCCGCGTCCACGCCGCCGAGAGCCGCAACGCCAGCGCTATCGAGCAGGTCGGTGGCGAGGTGGCGCGGATCGCCGCCAGCGTCGAGCACAAGCTCAATCGCGCCGACAGCGTTCAGGCCCAGGCCCTCGAGAAGCTGGGCGGCGAGATCGCCCGGATCACCGAGAAGCTGGCCGAGCGGATCGGCAGCGCCGAGCGACGCAACGCCCTGGCCATCGACGATGTCGGCGAACAGGTCGCCCGCGTCACAGAGCGTCTGAACCAACGCCACGAACGTTCCAGCCAGGAACTGGTCGACCGCATCCGCCAGAGCGAAGAGCGCACGCTCCGCATGCTGGAAGAAGCGCGCGAGAAGATCGACAGCCGTCTGTCCGAGGCGCAGCGGAAGCTGGAAGCCGCGCCGCCGTCGCCGCCGCCCGCGCAGGCTCCGGCGCCGGTCGCGACCGCCCAGCGTCCGGTTCCGCCGGCGGCATCGCCCTTCGACGATAACTATTTCAGCCAGGCCGCTTCGTTCAGCACGGCTGAGGATGAGGTCGACGCGTTTGATGCGCCGCCTGCGCCGGCGCGTAGCTTCGAGGTGGCGGAGTTCCCGGCTGCGGAGCCGGAAGAGCCGGCCTTCGCACACGATGACTACGCGATCGCCGATGGCTTCGAGCCGGAGAGCCCGCGCTACGAAGTCGAGCCTGAGATCTCCGACTTCGCGCCCGCCGAGCCGTCGCGTCCGATGTCGACCCGCGACATCATCGAGCAGGCCCGCGCCGCCGCGCGCGCCGCCGCCGCCTCGGAAGGCAAGGGTGGCAAGGCCAAGTCGGCGAAGAAGGAAAAGGCTTCCAAGGCCAGCGGCTCGCTGTTCGGCGGCTTTGGCGGTTTCTCGACCAAGAAGTCGAAGGCGCGCTTGGGCGCGACCGTGACGACGGCCCTCGTTGTCTTCGCCGCCGCCGGCGCGCTCGGGGCCTGCGTGGGCGGCCTGCTGCTGCTGAACACCGACGACGGCAACAACTCGCCCAGCCGCGTCGCCCAGGCGATCGCTGGTCGCAAGGCCGATGTCGAGGTGAATGGTCCCGAGGCTGACACGACCCCCGGCGCGCCGCGCGCCGCCGTCGCGCTGACGACGGGCAAGGTCGTCCCGGCCGAGGTCGAGGCCCCCGCCGCCCCGCCGACCAACGAAGCCAAAGCCCTGTTCGAGGATGCGGTCCGTAAGATCGAGTCGGGCGACCGCTCGGGCGGCGAACTGCTGAAGCGCGCAGCCAATGGCGGCTACCCGGCCGCGCAGTTCTACCTCTCGAAGATGTACGAGGGCGGCAAGAACGGCGTCAAGGTCGATATGGCCGAAGCGCGCCGCTGGAGCGAGCGCGCCGCCAACGGTGGCGATCCGCGCGCCATGCACAACCTAGCCCTCTACTACTTCAAGGGCGAGGGCGGTCCGCGCAATTCGACGACGGCCGCCAGCTGGTTCCGCAAGGCCGCCGATTTGGGCCTGGTCGATAGCCAGTTCAACCTGGCTCAGCTCTACGAAAGCGGACTGGGCGTCAGCCAGAATCCGGCCGAGGCCTACAAATGGTATGTGATCGCCGGCCGGGCTGGGGATTCGACCGCGCGGGGCCGCGCTACGGCGCTGCGCTCGCAGCTGACCGCAGAGGCCCAGCAGACCGCTGACCGCTCAGCCCTGGCCTTCCGTCCGCAGACTCAGGTCCAGACCGCCAGTCTGTCCTCCGCTGCGCCGACCGCCGCAAACGCCAACCTTGGCCTTGCTCAGCGTGTCCTGTCGCAGCTGGGCTATTACCAGGGGCCGCGCGACGGTGTTTCGTCGCCCGCCCTGCGCATGGCGATCGCGGCCTATCAGCGTGATCAGGGTCTGCCCTCCACCGGATCGGTGGACGGCGAGACCCTCAATCGCCTGTCGGTGTACGCGCGCTAAACGCCTCGCGACCTCGCGCTTTGCCGGGAAGAGGGCCGCGTTTGTCATGGCCCGTTCTCGCTCGCCCTGGCGCCTGTTCGGGATAAACTCCATTGCATTCAAACACCTTCCTGGGCCAATTCAGGTCATGAGCCAGGGCTTCGCGCGCTGACGATCGTCCGTGGACCTATCGCGTGCGGTCGGTAATAGTCGCGTTAGGGGCAGGGGCGGGCGACCAAGGTCGCCTTCCGAAGGAGTTGTGGCATGAACGAGTCCGCGGGCGGGCGGACGCCGGTTCCACCGGCGGCGTGGGTCTTTGGTCTATCGACCCTGATCCCATTCTTTATCGCGTCGGGCTTGTTCTGTTATGGCCCCGTGGCCATCCGGAAGTCCGCCTTGCTGGGACTTCTGGCTTACTCGGCCGCGATGGTTTCCTATTTCGGCGGGGTCCGTACCGGTCTTGAGATCGAGAACCCCAGTCCGCGATGGTCGGTCCTGGGGATCTCTCTTCTTTTCCCGCTGGCCGGATTTGGCCTGTTGCTGGGCGGCCTGAAGTTCGAAGCGGCCTGGCAGCTATCGGGTTTTCTGCTGGTGTTCCTGCTGCAGTGGGTCTGGGATGTCACCGATCACGAGGGGCCGAGTTGGCGCCCCCGGATGCGCACCCTGATGACCGCCGGCGCGGCCATCTCTCTGGCGTTCGCGCTGGAGCAGGCCCTGCATATGTAAGCGCCGGCGCCAGAGCCTGTCTGGTTTAGATGGCGTCCTCCAAACCAGATAGACAGGCTCTAATTCATAGACTTAGAGCGCGTTCGAGCGGTTTGGCCGCTCACACTCAAACCTAACGCGCTCTAGTCCGGTCGAAGGGATTTGAGGCCCACCGCGTGGACCCGCTGGGGGCCCAGCGCTCCCGCCAGGACCGGGCCATCGAATAGACCGGAAAAGGCTTCGTCGAGAATGTTCAGGCCGCCCGCATAGGCGCCAAAGGCGGGCAGAACCAGACGCGCCCCGTCGGTGACGAAGCAGCGGCGGCGGACCGTGGCGCGCCCGCTGGACACCTTGGCTGCGGGATGAAGGTGCCCCGCCACCTCGCCGGGTTGCGCGCCGGGCAAGGGCTCATGCCGAAGCGTGAGACCCGCGAGGCTGGCCTCGTCGATCACGTCACCCGGCAGGGCTCTTGGGCCATCGGCGTCATGGTTGCCCACCGCCCAGACCAGTTCTCGTCCCGAAGCCAGACCTGCCAACCGACTGTAGTCGTCACTGGCCAGCCGGGCCTCGCCGGCGGCGTCGTGAAAGCTGTCGCCCAGAAAGATCAGCCGCCGGGGCGCCAGCTGGGTGATCTCGCGATCGAGCCGATCCAGGGTTTCACGCGTGTCATACGGCGGCAGCATCTGCCCAAAGCGCGCGGCGTAGCTGCTGCCCTTCTCGAAGTGCAGGTCGGCCACGATCAGCGTGCGCTCGCGCTCTAGCCACAGTGCGCCGGACCACCTCAGCATCACCTCGACATTGGCGAGCGCAACGCGAAGGCCGCCGCAGGGTGAGGATTGGAACCGTGTCACGGCCGCGCCTCGGCGATCAGGTCCGCTTCGGCCTCGGCCAGGATCATCTCGCCGGCGGCGTCGCCCGGAGCCCGTTCGCGGCCGATCTCCAGCATCATCGGGACAGCGAAGGGCGAGACGCGATCCAGCGCCACGTGCCGGATGCGCCCGCTGACACGGGTCAGCATGTCGCCCAGGCGCGCGATGTCCAGCAGGCCCGTGGCCGCGTCGAGCCGCGCGCAGCGCAGCATCAGGTGGTCGGGTTGGTGTTTGCGCAGCACGTCGTAGATCAGGTCCGTCGAGAAGGTCACCTGCCGCCCGGACTTCTCGGCGCCAGGGTGGCGGCGCTCGATCAGACCCGCGATCAGAGCGCAGTGCTTGAACGAGCGCTTCATCATGAAGCTCTCGTCCAGCCAAGCCTCAAGGTCGTCGCCCAGCATGTCCTGGGCGAAAAGCTCGTCCAGATCCAGATCGTCCATGGGGCGCAGCGACCACAGGTTCAGCGCGTAGTCGTTGCACACAAAGCCCAGCGGGCCGACGCCCAGCCGGTCCAGCCGGCGGGTCAGCAGCATGGCCAGGGTGGTGTGGGCAAGGCGCCCGTCGAACGGATAGCAGACCATGTGGAACCGCTTCCCGCGCGGGAAGGTCTCCAGCAGCATCTCGCCCTCCGCCGGAATGGCCGAGCGGATCTTCTGCCAAGACAGCCACTCCTGCACGTCGCCGGGCAGGGCGCTCCACTCGCGCTCGTCATGCATCATCTGCCGCACGCGACCGGCCAGATAGGTCGACAGCGGGAATTTCGAGCCGCCCCAACTCGGCATCTTCGGATCATCGTTGGGCGCGGGCGAGACAAAGGCGTCGGCCCCGACGAGGCTGTTGTAGCGCCAGACCTGGCCGGCGAAGACGAAGGTGTCGCCCGGCGTCAGCTGCTCGAAATAGCCTTCCTCGGCCTCGCCGATCTTGCGTCCTCCCACGGGCCTCCGCCCGCCGCCAACCCGAATGTTGATCATCGCCGGGGAGATGATGGCTCCGACATTCATGCGGTGCTGCTGGCGGGCCTGGGCGTTGCGCGCAGTCCAGAGGCCGTCGGCGGTCTGCACGATCCGCCGAAACTTGTCGTAGGTGCGAAGCGCGTAGCCGCCGGTCGAGACGAAGTCGACCACGGCCTCGAAATCCTCCCAGGTCAGCTCGGCGTAAGGCCCCGCCGAGCGGACCTCGTCATAGAGGTCGGTCAGCTTGAACGGCTCCGAGCACGCACAGCCCATGATATGCTGCGCCAGAACGTCCAGGCCGCCGATACGGGGCGGTTCGCCGTCCAGGTGGTTCTCCAGAATGGCGTCGGCGGCCGCGCGGCACTCCAGCATCTCGAAGCGGCTGGCGGGCACGAACAGGGCGCGGCTGGGCTCGTCCAGACGGTGATTGGCGCGACCGATGCGCTGGACCATCCGCGAGGCGCCCTTGGGGGCGGCCAGCTGGATGACGAGATCAACGTCGCCCCAGTCGATGCCCATGTCCAGGGTCGAGGTGCAGACCACCGCGCGCAGTTCGCCCCGCGCCATCGCCGCCTCGACCTTGCGGCGCTGTTCGGCCGACAGGCTGCCATGGTGCAGGGCGATCGGCAGGCCCTCGTCGTTCAGCTCCCAAAGGCGCTGGAACGCGAACTCGGCCTGGAAGCGGGTATTGACGAAAACGAGGGCCGTCTTGGCCGCTTTGATGATGTCGTAGACCTCGGCCATGGCGTGCTCGGCCGTGTGGCCGGCCCACGGCACGCGGCCGCCGGAGACCAGGACCTCGACGACAGGCTGGGCGCCGCCCGCGCCGAGCACGAGGTCGATGGAGAAATCCTCCCCCTCAGGGGGGAGGTGGCGCGAAGCGCCGGAGGGGGAAGGGGCAAGGTCAGCAGAACTTCCCCCTCCGTCGGCTGCGCCGACACCTCCCCCGCTAGGGGGAGGGTTTTTGTTCACGCCCAGCCACTTCCGCACCAAGTCTGGATCATCCACCGTCGCCGAAAGCCCCACCCGGCGCATACCGGGCGCGAACTGCTGCAGGCGCGACAGGCCCAGCGCCAGGAGGTCGCCGCGCTTGCTGGGCCAGATCGCATGGGCCTCATCGATGATGACGCAGCGCAGGTCGGAAAAGTACTCGCGCGCGCCTTCCCAGGCGCAGAACAGCGCCAGTTGCTCGGGGGTGGTCAGCAGGATGTCGGGCGGGCGGACCTTCTGGCGGGCCTTGCGGCTCTCGCCGGTGTCACCGGTGCGGCTCTCGGCGACGATCGGCAGGCCTATCTCGCGAATGGGGGTGAGCAGGTTGCGCTCGACGTCCACTGCCAGCGCCTTCAGGGGCGAGATATAGAGGGTGTGGACGCCGGCCGGAGTGTTGCGCGGGGGACGCTCGGCCAGTTCGATCAGGCTGGGCAGGAAGCCCGCCAGAGTTTTGCCGCCGCCGGTCGGGGCGATCAGCAAGGCCCCGCGACCGGCCCGCGCCTTTTCCAGCATCGCCAGTTGATGGTCGCGCGGGGTCCACCCGCGTTTGGCGAACCAGGCCTGGAACTGAGGAGGAAGGGCGTTCGCCGCGAGCATTGCTGGCGATATAGCATGTTCCCTTTCTGTTTCACCCTGCTTTTGCGCGCGCCCTGCGCGAGTTCGGTTGCATCGGCCATAGCTTGCGGTTGTCTGGCTTGACGCTGGGGGCGCTGTCGTGACGCTTCGGCGGTGTGAGGCATTGATGCGTTTGGGTTGGTTGATCGCGCTGATCGTCGCGGGCCTTTGGCCCGATGACTCGGCGCGCGCCCAGGACTGGCGCTCCCAGACCGACTGCACTGCCGTCGAGCGGGCGGCGGAGGGCGGCGACACGTCATTCTATGTCGATCTGGCGATCTGTCACATTCGGGGCGAGGGGCGCGAGCCGGATGTCGCTAAGGGGCTGGTCTGGCTTCGAAAGGCTGTGGCGCTCGGCGAGACCGACGCGATGGTCGAGCTCGGCAATCTCTACCTCTTCGGCGCGGAAGGGCTGGCGATTGACGCCTCCGGCGCCGTGAAGCTCTACGCGCGGGCGGCGCGTCTGGGCGATCCGAACGCCATGTTCAACATGGCCGTGATGCACCGGGGCGGATACGGATTACCCGAGAACCCGCGTCTGGCCCGCGCCTGGTATCTGCGGTCGGGTGAGGCCGGATCGGCCGCCGGGGCGTTCGGCGCGGGCGTCGCCCTGATGGAGGGGTATGGCGGGCGCTCGGACGCCAGACGGGGCGTTCTTTGGCTGCGCCGCGCCATCGAGATGGGCTCGGCCGAGGCCATGAACGAGCTAGGTCGCCTTCACGCCGAGGGGATGGGGGTGGCCTCGGACTCCGACAAGGCGCTCTACTTCTACCGCGCCGCGGCGCGGAACGAGCTGCCGGATGCGATGTATCGACTGGGCGCGGCCCACTACAATGGGCAGCTGACGGACAGAAACTATGTTGTGGCGATGCGCTGGTTCCAGTTGGCGGCGGATCGGGGCGACTACGACGCCTGGTTCGCCCTGGGCGTGATGTGCGAGACGGGTCGCGGCGTGAAGTCTGATCGGGAGCTGGCGCTTCAGATGTATCGTCGAGCGGCTGACAGCGACCAGCCCGCCGTCCGCGAGAAGGCGCAAAGAGCGATCGACCGGCTGCTCGGCTTGGCCGAGGATGACGAGGACCCGGTGGGTTAGGCCGCGCTGCGGCCGTTCCCATTCTGTTTCGAGCCGGCTTCTGATAACCAACGCGGGTGACTGCTTCGCCGCCGACTCTGGACCTGGCTCCGGCCCTGGTCGTCCTGCCCGGACCGCGCGCCGGCCTGGCCGATGGCGGCGCGGCCCGCATGCTCCGCGCGCCGGACGCCCGCGATCTCTTCGAGCATGGGCCGGTGCTGGTGGCCCATGCAGCCATGACCGCCCGTCGCCTGAACCTGTCGCCGCCGTCGCGCTCGCCGCGCTTGTTCGACGTGCTTGAGCTGCACGCCTTTGTGCGTCCGGCGGCGTTCTGCGCCCCCTCGGCGGTGGGCCTGGCGACAGCGCTGGGTCTGCGCGAACCGCACGGCGCGGCCGAACAGGCCCAGACCCTGCGCGAGGCCGCCGACGCCCTGCTTCGAGAGCTGGCGCTGACGCCGGTCCCGTCCCGCGAAGAGGCCCTGGCGATCGCCGAGACCCTGGCCAAGGGCGGCTGGTCGTGGGGAGCGGCGGTGATCGGCGCGCTGCGCTCGGTTCCCGTCGGCAACCAGTTCCGCGGTTCGGGCCTCGATGTCTGGGCGCGGCTTGTAGAGTGGGAAGACCAGGCGCCGCCCGGCGAAGCGGGGTCGCGCCCCATTGATCCCGAGCGCGCCGGCGAGCGTCTGACCGAACTGCTTCAGCGATCGGGCCTGGAGGAGGTCCGCGAAGCCCAGGCGACTTTCGCCAGGGAAGCCACCTTCGCCTTCCAGCCGCGCGAGCGGGAGGGCGAGCCGCGCATGATGCTGGCCGAGGCGGGTACGGGCGTCGGCAAGACGCTCGGCTATCTGGCGCCGGCGTCGCTGTGGGCCGAAGCGAACGGCCCGTCGGTCTGGGTCAGCACCTATACCCGCGCCCTGCAGCGGCAGATCGAGCGCGAGAGCCGGTCGATCTATCCCGATCCCAAGGAGCGGGCCCGCAAGGCGGTCGTACGAAAAGGCCGCGAGAACTATCTGTGCCTGTTGAATTTTCAGGAGCAGATCAATGGCGCTCAGCTGGGTAACGGCGATCTGATCGGTCTGGCTCTGACGGCGCGCTGGGCCCGCGCCACGCGCGACGGCGACATGACCGGCGGCGACTTTCCCGCCTGGCTGCCAACCCTGGCGGCCGTGCCGCCCTCGGTCCAGGCCAGTCCCGCCAATCTGGTGGACCGTCGGGGCGAGTGTATCCACGCGGGCTGTCAGCACTATCGCATCTGCTTCATCGAGAAGGCGGTGCGGGCGTCCAAGCGCGCCGACCTCGTCATCGCCAACCACGCGCTGGTCCTGACCCAGGCGGCCTTCGACGGCGCGCGCACGGCGCGGGGGCTGAAGGGCGACAACGAGACCACCAGCCTCAAACGCATTGTCTTCGACGAGGGCCACCATCTGTTCGAGGCCGCCGACAGCGCCTTCTCGGCCGCCCTGTCGGGCGCGGAGGCGGCGGAGCTGCGGCGCTGGATCGGGGACCCGAAGGGCGTGGTCGCCGCGGGCGCGGCCTTGAAGCACGTCTGCTGGACATTCTGGGTGACCGCGAAGGCGCGCGCGGTGCGATGAGCCAAGCTATTCAGGCCGCAGCCGCCCTGCCGGGCGAGGGCTGGTCAGGCCGGGTTGCGCCGCCCGACGGGCAGATCAATCCGATCGGTCCGATCGAGAACTTCCTCGTCGCCGTCATCGAGCAGCTGCGGGCCCGCAGCGGCGACCGGGGCGGGGCCGATCTTGGCCTGCAATGCGACGCGCGCCCGGCGACCGATCTGGTCCGCGAGCGCGCGCCCGAAGCGGCCAAGGCGCTCGCGGCGATCGAGGCCCCGCTGCTGGCCCTGGCCCGGGCGCTCGAAGACGTGCTGGACGAGGATGCCGAGCACCTTGGCGCGTCGGAGCGGGCCAGGATCGAGGGGCGTTGCGCGGCCTGGACCGCCGCGCGCGCATGACGCTGCCGGCCTGGCGCTCGATCCTCAAAGCCATCGAGGACGACGACGTTGAGCCCAGCGACAGCGATCCGGACTTCGTCGACTGGTTCGAGGCGACCTTCCTGTACGGGCGTGTGGTGGACGCCGCTTGCCGCCGGCACTGGGTGGACCCGACCGAACCGTTGCGGGCGGCGGTGCTGTCGCCCGCGCACGGTGTCCTGGTGACCAGCGCCACCCTGGTTGATCCCGCGCTGGAGGACCCATTCGCCCTGGCCGAGATGCGCACAGGCGCGGCGCGCCTGCCGACCGCGCCCAAGGTGCTGCGGCTTGTGTCGCCTTTTGACTATGAGAACAACGCCAAGGCCTTTGTCGTCACCGACGTGAACAAGGAAGATCCGCGCCAGGTCTCGGCGGCGATGCGCGAGCTGTTCCTGGCGGCCGGGGGCGGGGGGCTTGGTCTCTTCACCGCCATCCGTCGACTCAAGGCTGTGCATGAGCGCATCGCCGCGCCGCTGGCCGATCAGGGCCTGGCGCTCTACGCCCAGCACGTCGATCCACTGGAGGTCGGGGCTTTGGTGGACATCTTCCGGGCCGAGGAGGACGCCTGCCTGCTGGGCACTGACGCGATCCGCGACGGCGTGGATGTGCCCGGCCGCTCGCTGCGGCTGCTGGTGTTTGATCGCGTGCCCTGGCCGCGCCCCGACGTGCTGCACAAGGCGCGACGTTTGCGGTTTGGGGGTAAGGGCTATGACGACGCGGTGGCCCGCGCGCGGATCAGCCAGGCCTTCGGTCGCCTGATCCGGCGGGCCGACGACCGGGGTGTGTTCGTGATGCTGGATGCGGCCGCGCCCACGCGGCTGTTCTCGAGCCTTCCCGAGGGTGTCACGTTGGAGCGGGTCAGCTTGGTCGAGGCCATCGAAGCGACCGGCGCTTTCCTGGCCAGGAAAGAGGCCTGAGCTCCGCGCCGCCGACACGCCGAACAATGATCGCATGATGCGTCCGGTTCGCCTCTGGAGCCGTAACGACCCCGTCACGAGGAGTGCTGTGCATGCGCGTTCGAAATCCCGTCGCTCTGGCCATCGTGGCGTTTTCACTCTTGGTCGCGGGCCAGGCCTGGTCCTTTGATCTCTCCGCCAAGGCCAAGGCGGCGCTCGCCAAGGGGGAGGCCTATGCCGAAGTGTTTCCCGACCCTGACGGCATCTCAGGGCATGTGAAGGGTGTGGTGGATATCGATGCGCCGCCTCAGAAGGTCTGGCGCATCATGACCGACTGCGCGGCCGCCAAGGTGATGATCACCACGCTCGCGGTCTGCCGCATCGTCGAGGGCGACATGGCCCGCGGGTGGGACATCCGTGAGCATGTGACCCGACGCAATCTCGTGTTTCCCGGTCTGCGGATCGTCTTCCGGTCCGACTACGAACCCTACAGCCGCATCAAGTTCAGACTGGTCGGCGGCGATCTGAAGGTCGAGCAGGGCGAATGGAAGCTGCAGGCCTTGGATGGCGGCCGACGGACCCGGGTGCTCTACGACAATCGCCTGGCCGTCGACTGGCCTGTCCCAAAGGCGCTGATCCGTGAGGCTCTCCGGAAAGATACGCCCAAGGTGCTGATGAATCTAAAGCGCCTCTGCGAGTAATAAGGCGATCGTTTTTCGCGCGACCTAATGTCGCACTTTAGGATCAAACAAGGGTCATCTGTATTTTTCCAGTTGTCGCGATTGAATGCGCGACGGAATATTTCTGCACGTTCGTTGAATGCACGGAAGGGCGGCGTCGACCGCCCACGAGCGGAGGCGGGCATGGCCGATTCCCTGTTTTTCTTTCACAATCCCAAGGCTGGCGGAACCTCGGTCGAGGACGCTCTTCGGAGCTTGTTCCCTGACGAGCGGTGTTGCCCCAGGATCGAGAACGACGCGACTGAACACGCCCAGAGGGCGGGGCGCTACGCCGGTTTTCGCGGTTACGACTTCTACGCCGGCCACTATGGCTTCGATATCTATCAGGCCGTGGGTTCAGGCATGGCGGCGGCCACGAATTTTCGCTGGCCGATTGACCGGATCGTATCCGTCTATCGCTACTTCCATCACGTCGTCGAATTGTCTGATTCTCAGGTCAGGGATCCGCGCTTCAGGGCGGTTCGCCTCGCCAAGACGCTGTGCATGGATGATTTTGTCACCTGCGACGATCCGGCGGTGCAGCTCCACACCCATGATCACCATTTCCGCCAACTGACGGGATCGGGTTGGTCTATGGTCAATGATCAGGACCTCTCCGCCGCGAGACGGCTCATCAACCAGATGGTCTGGTTCTATGTCTGCGAACATCCTCACGAGTCCCTGGCGTGGGCGGAGGAGGCCTTCTGCCGCGCGCTTCCTGAGATCCCGAGGCTGAACATCACCCGGACGGGCGGTGCGTCCGAGGCGGGGCTCAGCGCGCGGGCGTGCCGTCAGCTCATCTTGCAGAACGAGAGGGACATCGTGCTCTACCAGTACGCCCTGGAACGACTGATCGCCCAGGTAACGCACGAGCCCTCACGTCTGGTCGCTTAAGGGCGGGTGGCGGTCTGGAGTCCTTCAGATCGAGATGAAACCATCCAAAGTGGTCAAATGAGCTCGGGATAACTGATCCTGAAGCCTGCTCATCTGCTTGGATGGCTTCATCTAAACGACACCTGCGCTAGCTGGCCGTCACATACTTGATCAGCGCCGCCATGTTCTCGATGTAGGTTCCGGTCGAAATGCCGATTTTCGGCGTGTCGGTGATGTAGGGCGAGGTGTCCGTCGCATCCCCCACGCGGGTCTGGCTGAAGTCGCCGGGCGCGGGAGTGGACGACCCGTCGCCGATATATGGGTTGCTGGTGGCCCGCAGCTCCGTGGGCCACCAGCCCTCGGCGTTCAGCGACGCGATCAGACTGGCGACCTTGTCCGGCGAGGTCTGGCCGGCGTCGGCCTTCAAGGTGTCGACGTTCAGGTCGGAGACCGAGATGTCGCCGGTGGTGAAGAATCTCGGCAGCGCCTTGCGACCGCCCTTGAGCGGCGAGTCCTTGCTGGCGACTTCGGGCGGCGTGGCCTTGAGCTTAGCCAGCCGCTTGCGCAGGCCGTCGACGTTCACCGCGCGGAACGAGGAGTAGTGGATCACCGTCCCGTGCGGGTTCTGGTCGGTGTAGTATTCGCCATTGACGACGTTGCTGCCGCGGCGGTGCACATAGAGCGGCTTGCCCGTGCCAACTTCGATAAAGGTCGGGTAGGGGCGTCCCTTCTGGATTTCCTGCGGCAGTTTGATGCTGTCCAGCCAGTCCAGCGCCTCGCCCAGGCGCGCAAGATACTTCGGATCGCCGGTCAGTTCGTAGAAATCCATGCAAGACGCGATGTTCGCGCCCGTTGTGTGGGACGCCAAGGCTTCGGGTTCGTAGCTCCGGGCTGCGGCGGGCTTCAGCGTATCGACATGGTGCTGCAGGCCCCAAGCTGGCTGCGGCTGGGGCTGCTGGCAGATCACGAAGCAGTCCATCGCCTTCTTGATGGCGGGCAGGGCGCGCGGATCGCCCAGGGTCTGCCAGATCATGATCAGGAACTTGATGTTCTCCCCGGCCACATCGTCGTTGAAGGTGATGTAGCCCGTATAGTCGGGGCGGCCATGGTTCTGGAATTCGGTCTTCAGCGGGAAGCGCTGGGGCCAGCCGCCGTTCGGATACTGGCTGTCGAGCACGAACTGCAGAGCCTTGTCCAAGGCCGGCTTGAAGCGCTTGTCCTGCTTTTCGACGTAGAGGCGCAGCAGGAACTGCGAGCTCTCGGCCGTGCCCGCGTCATCGAAGGTGGCGTTGCCGTAGTAGTGCTGGAATTCCTCCAGCCGCCAGCCGTTCTTGCCGATGGTGTCGTACCATTTGCGGATCGACGCCTCGCCGGCCAGATCGCCGAGATAGTTCCAGCCGCCGGCGGGATGCTGGATCGCGATCAGGGCCTCGGCGGCCTTGCAGGCGGCGTCGTAATAGGCCTCGTCGCCGGTGGCGTGATAGGCGTCCAGGAACACATGGCCCATCGTCGCCGTGCCCGGCGGCTGCACCCAGATCATGGTGGGGTAGGCTTCCATCTCGCCCCAGCGGCGCGAGAAGTCGGGCAGGTAGCTCCACACATAGCCGCCCTTGTAGGCGACCTTGTCGACCATGAAGCGCGTCGCCTTCTTCATCGTCTCCAGCGCGGCGTCACGGGTGGGCGCGGCGAAGGCGCGCAGCGGCGTCAGAGCGCCCGCTGCAGCGAAGGCGGCCGCCGAGGTGGCCATGAGACGACGGCGGGAGAGCGGGCTGAGGGGCATCCATAAACTCCGAACGGCGCGGAGCTTACATCGATGGATAGGCGAGCGAACCTCCCTGGCCAGCGACGGCTCCGTCATCTTGGAAGTGACGTTGGGTATACTATGCTACCGGTGTCATGATTTTGACCACCCCCTTTTCGCGAATGCCTAAGCGTCTATCGCCACGCCCGGTTCCGCGCGTCGCTGAGCGCCTGCGACAGGCGGACGCGTTGCCTAGGGGGGGTGTGTTCGGCGAGTTTCCCGGCGTTCATTTTTGAGGCGACGGCGCGCTCGGAGCAGCTTGGCCGACGCCGTCCTGTTGGGGAACAGGACGACGCCCCCGGATCGTAAGGGTCCGGGGGCGTTTTCACGCGACTGCGACCGGGTCATCGCCGTAGCGTTGCAGAACAATGATCACTCTGCGTCCAGCGGTCGCATGGCGGCCTAGTGTTCATATCTTGTAAACCTTTGGCCCATGGGGACACGTAACGAGCACCTGGGCGAAGCCGAGCGTCTGGAGCGACAGGCCGAGATCGCTGACAACGCGCATGCTCGCGCCGCCTTGCTGCGCATGGCGCAAGCCTCGCGAGGCGCTGCCGCTCTGCTGGGTCTTTTCGAGGCCGGTAACGATGAGGCGCCGCCAGTCGTTCGCGGCTAGAGCGCTAGGTTCGAGTGGACGCGGCTAACCCGCCCGATTGAAATCTAAATATCTGATCTCAAATATTTTTCACCTGGTTTGGAAGGCTCTGGACCAGATGGGCTCGATCCGCTAGCCGGCTAGGCAAACCTCGACACAGCGGGCCGCCAGGGTTTGGGTGGCGTCCAGGAACGGCGCTGAGAGGTCGTCGCGTGATAGTACGAGGGGGACCTCGGTGCATCCCGCCACGACGGCTTGCGCGCCCTTGTCGATCAGACGGCGGGCGAGGGCGGCCATGGCGTCCTGCGACGCTCGTCCAACGTCGCCCCGCTTGATCCGATAGAGCAGGGCCATGAACTCCACCTGCTCGTGATCGTCCAGCGTCACGACCTCCAGCCCCAAAGCCGTAAAGCGGTCGCGATAGAGCCCAAGCGCCAGACTGGTGCCCAGCACGCCGACGACACTGGCTCCTTGGGCGCGAGCGGCCAGACCGGCTGTCTCCAGCATATCGATCAGCGGCAGGCCCGAGGTGCGCACATCCTCGGCATAGGCGTGCGCGGTATTGCACGCGATCGCCAGCACCTGGGCGCCGGAGTCCCGAAGGCCCGCCGCCATCGCCGCCAGCACCGGACCGGGGTCTGAGTCTTCGACGTTGCGATCGGGAACCTTGGGGTTGATGTCCACCAACACCCGCAAATGGTCCTGCTCGCGGGTCACTGGCGTCGCGGCTTGCAGTTTGGCCAGAAAGTCCAGCGTGGCGGCGGGGCCCATGCCGCCCAGGACGCCAAGAACCTTGCTCATCGACGAGACCCTTATCCCAGCGCCGGCTCAAGCACCGTCTGATAGCCGAACAGGCCCTGGGCGCCGCCGGTGTGCAGGAAGACGACCCGCTCGCCCTTGAAGGCGCCTTTGCGGGCCTGGTCGATCAGCCCCTTCATCGCCTTGCCCGAATAGACGGGATCCAGCAGCAGACCTTCGGTGCGGGCGGCCAGGGCCAGCGCGTCGATAACGCCTTGGTCCACGAGGCCGTAGCCCTCGCCGACATAGTCGCAGTCGGCGACGACCGCTTCGCGCCTGACTCGGCCACCAGCGCCGATCGTCTCGGCCGTGGCGACGGCGAGGTTATAGACGTTCTCTTCCTGCTTGAGCTTGGGGGCGCGGACGCCGAAGCCCAGGATCGGGATATCGACGGACAGCGCCGCGAAGCCGGCGACCAGGCCGGCGTGCGTGCCGGCGCTGCCCGTCGCCGTGACCAGACGGTCGATCTTCAAGTCCATCTGGTCGGCATGGACGACGAGCTCGCGCGCGCAATCGACATAGCCGAGCGCGCCCACCGTATTCGAGCCGCCGCCGGGAATCACGTAGGGCTTACCCCCACGCTGACGAACGCTCTCCGCAGTGATGTCGAGCTCGGCGACCATGTCCGTGCCGCCCGGCACATAGCGCAGCGACGCGCCCATCAGCTTGTCGAGCAGGACGTTGCCGTTGCCCATGTAGTCGCTGGCCTTGGAGCCGGTGCGCTCTTCGAGGATCACCTCGGTCTTGAGGCCAAAGCGCGCGCCGGCGGCGATGGTCTGGCGCACGTGATTGGACTGAACCGCGCCCTGGGTGACCAGGGTGTCGGCGCCCTGGGCCAGGGCCTCGCCCAGGAGGAACTCCAGCTTGCGGGTCTTGTTGCCGCCGCCGGCCAGGCCGGTGCAGTCATCGCGCTTGACCCAGAGGTCGATCCCCAGCTCCGCGCCGAGGCGCGGCAGCGGCTCCAGGGGCGTGGGCAGGTGGGCGAAGCGGGCGCGAGGAAAGCGAGCGAGATGCATGGGCGCAGATCCTGAGAGACTCGCCATCTGTTAGCACGGCGTGCGCCGCCGTGCTGGACCGGACGCTCCTCGCCCAGTGCGGGCTAGCGGTGGAACTGCAGTCCCTAGGTCCCGGCCTCGGCTTTGCTCTACGGGGCGCCTGGCGCTTAGGCTCCGGCGCGAGCGGTGCTATAATGAATCCAGAAGGTCGGCGCGAGACAGACCCGATCCCAGGGAGGAAGACATGACCCGCATAGTTCTCTTTGCCTTGGCCGTTGCCGCGTTGGCGACCGCTGGCGCTGCACAGGCTTCCACGATGGTCATCGGCGGCGGGGCCGCAAAGGAATGCTCCGACGCCGCCCTGAAAGGGCGCTCGGACAAGCGCTCGGTGTTGGCCTGCACCAGCGCCTTGGAGTTGGAGAACCTGAACTTTCGTGACCGCGCCCGCACCTATGTGAATCGCGGCGTGCTCCAGATGCGGCAACGGGATTTCGGCGCGGCGCGCTCCGATTTCGACTCAGCGGGCGCGATCGATCCCAATCTGGGCGAGGTTTTTGTGAACCGAGGCGCGGCCTATGTCGGCGAGGAGCGCTATCGCGAAGGCGTAGAGCAGATCGACAAGGGATTGGCCTTGGGTGTGAAGGAGCCCGAAAAGGCCTGGTTCAACCGCGGCCTGGCCAACGAAGGACTGGGAGATCTGAAGGCGGCGTTCCGCGACTATTCGCGAGCCGCTGAACTCAATCCCGATTGGCCGGCGCCGAAGCTTGAACTCACGCGTTTCTCGGTGAAGCGCCCCTGAATTCTTCTGGCGTGCGCTCTGCGATCCAAGGAGCCAAGTCGGTGAATCGAGCGGCGCATCTTCTTTCCGCAGGTCTTGCTGTGTTGCTCGGGGGCGGAGCCGCGCATGCGCAAGACCTGCGTGAAATCCAAGCGCGAAACGCCGTCGCCCACGCCCTCGAAGACGCGCGTCGCGATGTTCTGCAGAGTCAGATCGCAGCCTCCAGTGCGCTCGAGCGCGCGCAAACCCAGGTCACTCTTCGCGATCTGAACGCGGCGCTGACAACGGGTCCTGTTGTTCTGAAAGACATCGCGCCGCCGCCTGTGACCGGGGACGCAACGCTGAGCGACGCAGAGTTCAACGCTTCCATGGAGCGCCTTGAACGGCTGACCCAGGCGGCCCTCGAGGAGGGTAACGCCCGGATGCGGGCGATCCGGCCGGCTAGCGAGCCCAAGGAGTAGCGCCTGGGGGCATTGCGCCTTGACCTGTGCGTCAGTGTCCCTAGTGTCCGACGTCTGTTCACCGGGGGGCCGCTCGCGCGGCTGAGATTGGGCTCACGCCCTGACCCGTAGAACCTGATCCGGGTCATGCCGGCGAAGGGAGGGAACGCGGACGACAGCGTTTGTCTCGTCCGTAAGACCGACTCAAGCACGCACGTCCGGGTCTCCTTGGAAGCTTGAGGAGCGCCCGAAATGAATATTCAAAGCACCATCAAGGCCGTGGCCGAGACGATCTCGACCGGTCCGATCCCCGGCTCGCGCAAGGTCTATCAGGCTGGCGAGCTGTTCCCCGAACTGCGCGTGCCGTTCCGCGAGGTGGCCGTCCACCCGTCGGCCAACGAGCCGCCGGTGACGATCTACGATCCCTCGGGCCCGTATAGCGATCCGACTGTCCAGATCGACATCGAGAAGGGCCTCCCGCGCACCCGCGAGGCGCTGGTCGTGGCGCGCGGCGACGTCGAAGAAGTCACCGATCCCCGCCAGGTTAAGCCCGAGGACAACGGCTTCGCCCAGGGCAAACACCTGGCCCCTGAATTCCCGGACACCGGCCGTAAGATCTACCGCGCCAAGCCGGGCAAGCTGGTCACCCAGCTGGAATACGCCCGCGCCGGGATCATCACGGCCGAGATGGAATATGTGGCCATCCGCGAGAACCTGCGCCGCGAGCAGGACCGCCCCTGCGTGCGCGACGGCGAGGACTTCGGCGCTTCGATCCCGGACTTCGTGACGCCTGAGTTCGTGCGCCAGGAAATCGCCCGCGGCCGTGCGATCATCCCGGCCAACATCAACCACGGCGAGCTGGAGCCGATGGCGATCGGCCGCAACTTCCTGGTCAAGATCAACGCCAATATCGGCAACTCGGCGGTGCTCTCCACCGTCGCCGACGAGGTCGACAAGCTGGTCTGGGCCACGCGCTGGGGCGCCGACACGGTCATGGACCTGTCCACCGGCCGCAACATCCACAACATCCGCGACTGGATCATCCGCAACAGCAGCGTGCCGATCGGCACGGTGCCGATCTATCAGGCGCTGGAGAAGGTCAACGGCGTGGCCGAGGACCTGAACTGGGAGGTCTTCCGCGACACCCTGATCGAGCAGTGCGAGCAGGGGGTCGACTACTTCACGATCCACGCCGGCGTGCGCCTGCCGTTCATTCCGATGACCGCCAAGCGCGTCACCGGCATCGTGTCGCGCGGCGGCTCGATCATGGCCAAATGGTGCCTGGCGCACCACAAGGAGAACTTCCTCTACGAGCGCTTCGACGAGATCTGCGAGATCATGCGCGCCTATGACGTGTCGTTCTCGCTGGGCGATGGGCTGCGTCCCGGCTCGACCGCCGACGCCAATGACGAAGCCCAGTTCTCGGAACTGCGCACACTGGGCGAGCTGACCAAGGTGGCCTGGAACCACGGCGTCCAGGTGATGATCGAAGGGCCGGGCCACGTGGCCATGCACAAGATCAAGGCCAACATGGACGAGCAGCTGAAGCACTGCCACGAGGCCCCGTTCTACACCCTCGGTCCGTTGACCACCGACATCGCGCCTGGCTACGACCACATCACCTCGGCGATCGGGGCTGCGATGATCGGCTGGTTCGGCACGGCGATGCTCTGCTACGTCACGCCCAAGGAGCACCTGGGTCTGCCGGATCGCGACGACGTGAAGACCGGCGTCATCACCTACAAGCTGGCCGCCCACGCCGCCGACCTCGCCAAGGGCCATCCCGGCGCGGCCATGTGGGACGACGCCATCAGCCGGGCGCGCTTCGAGTTCCGCTGGGAGGACCAGTTCAACCTGGGCCTCGATCCGGAGACGGCGCGGAGGTTCCACGACGAGACCCTGCCCAAGGAAGCGCACAAGACCGCGCACTTCTGCTCGATGTGTGGTCCCAAGTTCTGCTCGATGAAGATCAGCCAGGAGGTCCGCGACTTCGCGGCCGCCAAGGCCCCGAACGACGCCGAGCTGGGCATGGCGCAGATGAGCGAGAAGTTCCGCGAGCAGGGCTCGGAGATCTATCTGAAGACCGAGTGACGCGTTTTCACTGGCGCGACGGGGGAGACGCCTCCACCGTCGCGCCTATGAAACGTTTGAGTCTTCTCGCGGCCACGGGCGCGTTCCTGCTGGCTTCTCCGGCCTTGGCGGAAAGTCCGTTCTGGCCGGTGCAAGCCAAGAACGGGCCCGTGGCCGCCGAGCTGCGCGGTGCCTGGAAGTCCCGAGGCTATGGCTGGATCGTCCAGTTCGGACCCGATGGCCCTCAACTGTTTCATACCGCCGGCGGCGGCTGCTATCCCGATCCACGCCGCGAGCCGGATCCCGACGGAGTCTTGAGCCTTTGGCGAGCTGAAGGTCCAGGCGTGATAACCCTGACGGGCGATCCTGAGGGTACGCGCTATCAGTTTGACCGCCTGCCGAACCTGCCGACGGACTGTATCTCAGCAGGAGGCTGGACACCCGACCGCATCGTCGCCTTCGCGGCGGACACCTTCGCCGAACTCTATCCGCGCACGGCGGAGCGCAAGCTGGATTGGCCTGCGCGCAAGGCCAAGGCGCTGACTCAAGTTGGGGCCGAACGCCACCGACGATCAGCTTTGGCTGGCGATGGCGGGGCTGCTCAGCGGCCTGGATGACCCGCATGTCGAACTGCATGGGATGGTTCAGGGCGCCCGCCGCGATCTTGAGCCGGGCGAGTCGCCCACGCTGATGCGCGTCCGGGCTGCAGACCCGTCCGGCGACGAGCGGGTCTGGCTCCAGGCCTACCGTGAAGGCATCCTGACGGGCCTGCTGCAGGGCAAGGGGCGTCAGGCCGCCAACAATCGGATCCTCTGGGGGCGGGTCGACGACGTCGGCTACCTCAATGTCCTGACCATGGGCGCGTTCGCCCGCAACGCCGCGCCGGACGATCCGCGACCGCTGGACGCTGTCCTCGATGAAGCCCTCAGCGCCTTCGGCGGCGTCAAGGCGGTGGTGGTCGATGTCAGCAACAATCGGGGCGGATACGACATCATCAGCCGAAGGATCGCGGCGCGATTCACCGCTCAACCCCGTGTGGCCTATGCCAAGGTTCCGGTGGGCGCGAAGGCCCCGCCGCAGGTGATCAAGGTCGAGCCGTCCGGTGCGGTTGGCTTTACCGGTCCGGTCTATGTGGTCACCAGTGACATCACGGTCAGTGCGGGCGAGACTTTCGCCCTGATGATGACGGCGTTGCCGAACGTGACCCTGGTGGGTGGGACGACGCGTGGGGCGTTCTCCGACCAGCTGCCCAAGCCCCTGCCCAATGGTTGGGCTCTGGCCCTGCCGGCGGAGCTCTATCGCACGGCGGACGGCCTGGATCTGGAAGGGCGCGGACTGGCGCCGACCGTTCCAATGGCGGTGTTTCCAGATAGCGACCTGATGGGAGGTCACGCTAAGGCCTTGTCCAGGCTGTTCGCGGCAATCCGCGAGGGCGCCGCGCCGGGCGTCACACGCTGACCTTCTGTTTTGAAACACGACGTGTCGCGCGAGCCGGAGCGGCCGCTTGGCTTTGCGCGCAAAGATTGTGATCTGACCTATGAAGCGGGCGTCAGATGCGGTCTTGCAGCGTTTACAAAGCGCGCGTTCAGGTCCCGAAGGCTGAGTTTGTTTCTCGCCCGAAACATCGTGTCGCGCCGCACACTCGCACATGTCGAATATGTCTATTTTTCAAAGCCTAGGCCGCATTTGGCGCGGATTGGGACACACCCCTGTGTGCTTTCTGCTGCAATAGCTGTGCTTGCTCCCCAAGGCTGTTGCGGTGGTCTCCGCCGAGCCGTAAGGAGCGACAACCCAGCGTTGGCGCCGTCTGCGTCGGCGTCCTTTGCAACTCATGCTTCTGTGGGCTGAATGACCCTTTCGACCGTGCTGCTCTACGGGCTGGCCGCCGTCTCGCTCGATCCTGCCGCGACCTCGGCGACGACGCCTGCTGAGCCGCCGGTGGTGATCGCGGAAGGCGACCAGAAGACAGCAAAGGTCAAGGACGAAGGCCCCAATGAGGTCGAAGGTCTGACCATCCAGGCCGATCCCCGGGGCAAGGTCGAAGGCAATATCGAGCCCGAGATCGAGCTGAACGAGGAGGAGATCAAGAGCTTCGGCGCCAACAGCATCGGTGAGCTCCTGACGCTTCTGACCCCGCAGACCGCCAGCACCCGAGGGCGCGATGGCGGCGGTGGCGGTCCGGTGCTGTTGATCAACGGCCGCCGTATCTCGGGCTTCCAGGAGATCCAGGGCGTCCCGCCCGAAGCGATCGAGCGCTTCCAGGTGCTGCCCGAAGAGGTCGCGTTGAGCTACGGCTACAAGGCCGACCAACGGGTCGTGAACATCATCCTGAAGAAGAACTACAACGCCACCACGGCTCAGGCGTCCGCGACAGTGGCCACCGATGGCGGCCGCACCACGCTGAGCGGCGGCGGTAATCGGGTGCGTATCGACGGTGACAAGCGCTGGAACCTCGATCTGCAGGTTCAGCGGGACCCGTACCTGATGGAGAACGACCGCAACATCGTGCGCGCCCCAGACGGCCAGCCCTATGATCTGGTCGGTAACATCAGTGGCCTGAACGGAGGGGAGATTGATCCCGCGCTTTCCGCCGCCAGCGGCGGATTGGTCAAGATCGCGGGCGTTCCAGACGCCGCCCAGGCCGGAAGGGTCGGGCTTTCGGCCTTCTCGCCCCTGGCGGGCCGCTATAACACCGACGACCTGACCGCGAGCCGGTCCCTGATCTCCAAGTCAGAGCGCGCCACCCTGCGTGGCTCGATCAGCCGTGATCTGAACAAGACCACCCAGCTGACGATCAGCGGCAATCTCGAAGACACCAAAAGCCAGGCGCTGTTGGGCCTTCCGGGGGTGCAGTTCACCTTGCCGGCGGGCAGCCCGTTTTCGCCGTTCTCGCAGGCGGTGACCGGCTATCGCTATATCGACGCGCCCGGCGCCCTGGCGCGGGAGACCGATGTCCTGCGCACGCAGGTCAGCATGGCGGCCAACGGGCGGTTGAAAGACTGGCGCTGGACCCTGACGAGCGATATCGACCGCACAACGACCGACACCACCACGGGGCGCGGCCTCGACGCTTCGGCGTTCCAAGCCGCAGTGACGGCCGGCGATCCCAGCGTCAATCCGTTCGGACCGATCGCCTCCAATCTCTACAAGAGCGTCGCGCCGGACACGGCCCACTCGGTCTCGACCTCTGCGAGCGCCGAGTTTGTGCTGAACGGCAATCTGTTCCAGCTGCCGGCCGGTGGGGTCCAGACCAGCTTCAAGATCGGCGCGGACACCCGCGCGCTGGACTCCAAGACCGTCCGCTCGGGCGTCAGCACCGAGCGTGACGTCACGCGCAACCGGCAGAACGTTCAGAGCAGCTTCACGCTGCCGCTGACCAGCACCCGAAATGGCGTGCTGGCTAAGGTCGGCGACCTCTCGGCCAACTTTAACGCAGGCTATGAGGATCTCTCCGACCTCGGCGGCCTGACCACCCTTGGCGCAGGGCTGAACTGGACGCCGATCAAGCCGCTCAGCCTGATCGCCAGCTTCACGGACGAGGAGGGCGCGCCCTCCACCAATCAGATCAACGATCCGCTGGTGGTGACCCCCAATGTCTCGGTGTTCGACTTCACCACCGGACAGACGGTGCTGATCACCCGCACCGACGGCGGCAACCCGAACCTGCGCAATGACAATCGCCGGGTGTCCAAGTTCCAGGTGAACTACAAGCCGCTGGAAAAGGTCGAGCTGACCTTCAATGCGACCTATACCCGCGCCGAGACGAGCAATGTGATCTCGTCCTTCCCGGCCATCACGCCGGACCTCGAGCGCGCTTTCCCGGACCGGTTCACGCGGGACGCCACCGGCCGTCTGTTGGCGATCGACGCGCGGCCCGTGAACTTCGCCAGCGCCGAGCGCGAGGACATTCGCTGGGGTTTCAACCTGTTCAAGCCCATCGGAACGCCGACGCCAGGCGCGGCCGCCGGCCCCGGTGCGGGACGCTTTGGCGGCGCCGGCGGTGGAGCTCCGGGCGGCATGGGCGGCATGATGCGCTTTGGCGGTCCGGGCGGTCCTGGTGGCGGTGGGATGATGGGGCCGGGCGGACCCGGCGGCATGATGCGGCCCGGCCAGGGCATGCTTCAGCTGTCGGTCTACCACACCTGGCGCCTGACCGACCAACTGACCACCCGCGCAGGACTGCCGGTGCTGGACCAGCTGGACGGCGCGGCGATCAGCTCGCGCACCGGACAAGCGCGTCATGAGGTTCAGGTGCAGGGCGGCTACTTCAAGGACGGCCTGGGCATGCGCTTCAACGGCGTCTGGAAAGACTCGACCTGGGTTAATGGCGGCGCCACCGGCGGCCAGACCCTCTACTTCTCGGACATCGCCACCCTGGGCGTCAGCTTCTTCGCCAGCTTCAACGCGCCGGCGCGCAAGGCGATGGTGGACAAGTATCCGATCCTGAAGGGCGCGCAGGTCTCGCTGAACTTCGAGAACGTGTTCGACGCCAAGCAGACGGTGCGTGACCAGAACGGCGTAACGCCGCAGGCCTATCAGCGCGACTATCTCGACCCGCTGGGCCGCACGGTGCGACTGGGCTTCCGCAAGCAGCTCTAGGCGCGGGCCTCCGACGCCTTGGGCGGTTTGGTCGCACCCGCCCAAGGCCTGAACGGCTCTAGCCGGGCGGTAGCGCCCTTGCGCTCTCAACCCGTCCTTAAGCTCTGCGGCGCAGGCTGAAGCTCTGAGCGGCCGATTTTCGGCCGGATCGGAGGCCGTCATGGCGACCATGACTTCCAGTACGCGCCGTACAGGCGACCACTTCGAACCCACTGACGTGGACCCTCAAGTCCAGCGCCGGTTGCGTGGCTACCTCGAACAGATCGACTACACTGCATACGCTTCCAACAAGGCGGTGCTTGGCGCGACCTTCCCCAAGGTGGAAGGCGGTCAGTTCCAGCGCTTGGCCGTGGCGGCCGCAACCGCGCGCGCCAAATGGGTGAGCGAGGCGGCGCAGATGGCCGAGGGCGGCGCAACACTTTCCGAAGGTCAGTTGGCGCGTCTGGCTCATCTAAGGCTGACCTACGAGGAGCTGACCGCCGTCTATGAGGCCACCCGCCGCATGGTCGAGCGGGGCTACATCTCCTACCGGCCCATTCCGGCATAATCGCCCGGGTAATATTGACTCCATATTTTATCCGGGTAAATAGCGTGCCAGGAGGTTCGTTATGTCCGGACGCGAGGCGCTGCGGCGCGCTTACAAAGAACGCAAGGTCGAAAGCGGTGTCTACGCGATCCGCTGCGAGACGACCGGCGAGGTGTGGGTCGGCGCGACGCCAGACCTTTCCACCCGGCAGAACGGGATCTGGTTCTCCCTTCGTCTCGGGTCGCACCGCGAACCTAGCCTCCAGGCGGCATGGAACGCCCATGGCGGCGACGCCTTCGCCTTCGAAGCGATCGAAGGTGTCGACGTCGAGGGACTCGATGCGTTCGGCCGCGCCTCGCGCCTCAAGGAACGGCGCGGCTATTGGATAGGGGCCCTCGGCGCCCGGGGGCTGAACTGATGGACGAGCGATTTGTAGTCTTCCACGCAACACGTCGCGTCGCGGCGGGATCGCGGCTTGAGGCGGCTCTGGCGGCCCAGGCGCTGTCAACCGAGGCGGGGGTCCTGATCTTTGATCCCCAGGGGCGATCGGTCGATTTCGATCTCAGTGGCGGTCCGGAAGCCCTGAAGGCGCGGTTCGCACCAGAAGGCGAAGCGCCGCGCGGACGCGGTCGACCCAAGCTGGGCGTCGTCGCCCGTGAAGTGACCTTGCTGCCCCGACATTGGGACTGGCTCTCCGCCCAGCCCGGCGGCGCGTCCGTGGCGCTGAGAAAGCTGGTCGAGGCCGCACGTCGCGCCGCCGAGGGGCCGGACCGCATCCGCGCCTCGCGTGACGCGGCCTATCGCTTCGCCTCCGCCATGGCGGGCGATCTGCCCGGCTTCGAAGAGGCCATGCGCAGCCTCTATGCGGGCGACGACGCGGGGTTCGAAACGCAGATCGAGAGCTGGCCCGACGACATCGCCGCTCAGCTCCGCACCTATACGGCCGAAGCGTTCGGGACGGACGAGGCGGCGCCTTAGGACTCTGAGCGGGCGAGCACGTCGGCGAGAACAGCGCGATAGGCCGTCTCGAAAGCGCTCTTGTCGCTTTGGGGCTTCTCCGGCCAGAGCGGGCGAAGCGCAGCCGTGCGGGCGGCGGCTGCCAGCAGCCAGGTCCTGTCGGCCTTGGTCAGCCTGGCCATCCGTGTCTCGACGTCGGCCCGCGGCCGATTGTCGTAGGCCAGCAGAGACCGCAAGGCCCACAGAGCCTGTTCCTCGGGGTTCGGCGTCGCCGAGCCGGGGAGACGATGGGCGGTCCAGCGGATCGCGTCCAGGATCTGGGCGCGGTAGCGCGCGTCGTTCCAGGTGCTGGGGGTGTGGCCAAGATTGGTGTGGAACAGCCGGCCCTTGCCGATCTGCCGAGTCCAGGTGACCGGCACGAACCAGGGTCGTTTCAGCGGCGTCTCGGTGAAGTCCAGCGCCTGCAGCACCCGGACCTTCTTCGGGTTATAGTCCGAATACTGATAGATCTCTTCGGCGTAGGCGAAGCGGCTTGGCCAAGCCCTGTTGACTGGGCTTTGGCCGCCGAGCGACTGGATGGTGAGCGGCGCGCCCTGCGTCCAGGGGTGACCGGCGAACCTGCCGTTGATGAAGGCGGTATAGGTCTGGCCCGGCCCCGAATAGTCCCAGTGGGTGTCGGTGGCGCTGTGCAGGCCCACGAAGCCACCCTTGCCGCTTTCGATCCAGCTTTGGATCGCCTGCCAGGTCTCGGCTGAGATCGGGAGCTCACCCGTGGTGTAGAAAACCAGCACGTCGATCGTCTTGAGCTTTTCCGGCGTGATGTCGCGGGCGTCCTGCGTCGACTCCACGCTGAAGGCCCCGCTCTGGCCGCCGATCTCGGCGAGGGCCACCTCTGAGGGCGTTGGTCCGTTGCTGTTCTGGGGGCGGGTCACCGGGGCATGTCGCCACCCGACCGATTGGCTCAGATAGAGCACGCGGATCTGGAGCTCGGCCTGCACAGCCTGCACGGTTGAGCAGGCGAGGGCGGTCACCAGCGCGACCAGGGTCAGCAGTCGGAACATGGTGATCTCAGGCCTTGGGTTGCATCAGGTCCCAACGATTGCCCGACAGGTCCTCGAATACAACGACCGTGCCATAAGCTTCGTGACGGGGGTCCTCCAGGAACCGAACGCCGGCCTGACTCATGCGCGCATGGTCTCCGGCGAAATCGTCCGTGTGCAGGAACAGCCACACCCGTCCGCCGCCCTGGCGGCCGATGACTTCGGCCTGCTCGCCCACAGCGCGGGCGAGCAGAAACTGGGTCCCGTCGCCCCCGGGCGACACGACCACCCACCGTTTGCCGTGGCCCATGTCGGTGTCCTCGACCAGAGAGAAGCCCAGCTTGCCGACATAGAAGGCGATCGCCTCGTCATAGTCGGCGACGAGCAGGGACACGAGGGCGACGCGGCGGGGCATGATGGCGACTCCATGGGCGGTGGATCGAATAGCATGCGTCTGCGATACCGCCTTCGCATCGTTTTCGGCCGCGATGACGGCTATGGTCGTAAGGCCCGTTCCACGAGGAGGTCCCCATGGTCCCGCTTCTCATCTCGGTTCTCGCACTCGCCCAGGCCCCCGTTGAGACCAAGATCACTAAGGTCGCCGCCAAGGATCTGCCGGCGGCCGTCGTCGCCGTCGTCAAGGGCGCCGCCCCGGCCATGACCATCAAGGAAGCCGAGCTGAAGGAGCGCGAGAACCGCCGCTACTTCGACGTGGAGGGCGTGATGCCGGATGGTTCGGAGATCGAGTTTGACCTGCTGGAGAAGGACGGCGCCTGGACCATTGTCGAGACCCAGCGTGACATCGCCTGGAGCGATGCGCCCAAGGCCGTTCGAGACGCCGCCGCAGCCTCGGGCAAGGCCATCACGCCGGTGCGGGTGATCGAAAGCAAGCAGAACGACGGCATGGTCATCTACGAGCTGTTCGCCACGGGCAAGCCCAAGGACCCGTCGATGGAGGTCAGCTTCAAGGACGGTCAGGCCAAGGTTCTCAGCGAGGTGTGGCCGCACTAGCCGCTGAAACCGTCACCCGACCCTACGGGTTCGCGGGGCCGAGGCTGGCGCGTCGCGCCAAGCGCCGCTAAATGCGGGTTGCCCGGAAAACGGGCATGGGCCACCTTGCGCCCCTTCTTTGACAGTGGTGACGACCATGCCGCGCGACGCGGCCGGAACGGCGCTCCTTCCGGAGCGGCCGCGCGGCCCCATTATGACCGATCTGATTGAACTGCTCCGCCTGGCGGGGCCGGTCGTGCTGTCGCGCCTGGGCATCATGGTGATGGGCCTGACCGACGCGATCGTGGTCGGCCATTTCTCGGCGCAGCAGCTTGGCTATCACGCCATGGCCTGGGCGCCGTCTTCGGTGTTCGTGACCGCGACGGTCGGCCTTCTGGTGGGCGTGCAGGTGATGACCGCGCGCGCGATGGGGGCGGGCAATCCGCATGAAACCGGCGCGGTGCTGCGGCGGGGGCTCGTTTACGCGGGCTGGCTGGGCTTCGGGTCGATGGCCCTGCTGGCGCTGCTGGGACCCATGTTCCTGCAGTCCATGGGCTTGAAGGATGGTCTAGCCGAGGGCGCGACCCTGCCGCTGATCGTCTTTTCGCTGTCCCTGCCGGTCTATGCGATCTCGGTGGTTCTGACGTTCTGGCTGGAGGGGCTCTCGCGGCCAGGACCGGGCGCGGCGATGATGTGGCTGGCCAATGTCGTGAACCTGGGCGCCAACCTGCTGCTAGTGCCGGGCGTTCTGGGACTGCCGGCGCTGGGCGCGGTGGGCGGCGCCTGGGCGACCTTCATCGCGCGATCGGCCCTGGCCCTGGCGCTGGCGATCTTCGTCATCCGCATGAAGGAGGCGCGCGAACTGGGCGTGTTCGACAAGCCCGCTCGCGACCGGCCTGCCGAGATCGAGCAGCGCCGCATCGGCTATGGCGCAGGGGCGTCCAACTTCTTCGAGGTCTCGGCCTTTGCGGGCATGAACCTGATCTGCGGCTGGATCAGCGCCCTCGCGGTCGCCGCCTACACGGTGGTGCTGAATGTCTCGGCGATCATCTTCATGGTGCCGCTGGGCGTGGCCTCGGCTACGGCGGTGCTGGTGGGGCGAGCCTATGGCGCGCGCGACCCGGCGGGCATGACCCGCGCCGGCTGGATCGCCTTTGCGGTGATCGGCGTGATCGGCGTGCTGTTCGGCCTGTTGCTATACCCGACCAAGCACTGGGTCGCCCTGGCCTACACGACCGATCCTGCCGCGCTGGCGCTGATCCTGCCGGCCCTGGTGTTGGCTTGCCTGTTCTTCGCGCCCGACGCGGTGCAGGTGGTCGCGGCCCAGGCGCTGCGCGCGCGCGGGGAGGTCTGGGTTCCGACGATCACCCACCTGATCAGCTACGCCCTGGTCATGGGGCCGCTGGCCTGGTGGCTGGCGATACCCAAGGGCATGGGCCTGAACGGCGTGCTGGTCTCGATCATCGTGACCAGCTTCCTGGCGGCCGGGTTCCTGCTGTGGCGCTTCCGAATGCTGGACTGGCGGGACCGGAAGGCCGCGCAGGAGGCGGCCTAGAGCGTGAGGCCGAAAGTGGGAACCGGTTCGGCTACTCTCACGCTCTAAGTATCTGATTTAGAGACTTTTTAACGCCTGAAATCGATTCCGATTTCAGGCTAAAGGCTCTAGGCTCCCAGGATCCAGCCTTCCTCGGTCGCCGCCGCCACGAGGGCGTCTTCGGCTAGGCCCTTGGGTGCGTCGAACAGGGCGCCTAGCTTGCCGGCTTCGTCGAGCTTGGCGAAGTGTTCGGCCAGGCTGCGGACCTGGGCCAGGTCCTTGACCTCGCCCGGCGCCGGCGTGGGCTTGAGCAGCGAGGGATAGACCTCAGCCACCACCACCTCGACGCCCTCCAGATCGGCGTCCGTCAGGACCTTGAAGCCCGTCTCGAACGGCCAGACCCGAACAGCGTCGCCGCGGGCGTCCTTCAGGCGGCGCACGGCCGGAATGCCCATGATCGCCTGACCGCCGACCGAGCCGTTGTAGTAGAGCTTCCAGATCGAGTGCGCGCCCTTTGCGGCCTGATCCGCATAGCGGAACTCGGGCAGGTCGTCCGGCCCATGCTCGCGCACCCGCTTGGGTTGCAGGGTCGTCAGGGCGTCCTTGGGCGGGCAACCCCAGAAGGGGAACGGGCCGCCCGTCAGGCGGCGATTGATCTCAGAGCCGACGCCAAAGCGGTTGTTGGTGTTGTCGGCCTTGTCCTTGACCATCTTGCCCAGCTGGTCCCAGACCGCGCGCCAGGGCGTTTCGCCCGGCAGGGCCAGGGCTTGCGCCAGGCCGCGCGGGAAACCGAGCGGGAAGTCGAAACCCACCAGGGCGCGCTCGCCACGCTTTTTCAGGTCGTCCAGGATCGAGGCCAGCTTCGTCTCGGCCTCGCCGCGCGTCGCTGGATTATAGCTCTCGAAGCTCAGCCGGAAACGGACATCGCGCTTGAGCACGCCGATCCAGATGGAGTCCGCGCCCGTGGTCGGCTTGGCTGCCGCGCTCCAATCGACGATCACATAGGCGCTGAACAGACGCGACACGGCACCCGGCTCCGAAAAAACAAACGAAGCCGCGCTTCTACCGCTCCGGGCCTTTGAGGACCAGTCGGATCGACGTTTTACCCGTGGATTAGGCCGCGTCGCGGATCTTGGTCGTCGGGCCGATCGGGCGACCGTTCCGGGCGAACCAGCGGATCGGCGGCTCGCAGGCCGCGCCCACGGCGGCGCGGACGATGGCCGGCGGGCGGCGCTCTTCCGGCGTCATGAACAGGCCGTTGGCCTTCAACTTCAGGCCGGCCGCCTTGTGCGCGCCCAGCATGGTCAGGGGCACGGCCAGGACCAGGCCGGCCAGGATCGGCGCGGTGGCGGTCAACAGGTCCGGCGTGAACCAGAACGAGGCGGCCAGGATCAGGCCCGACAGGCTGATCCAGCCCATGGCGGCCCAGGCTTCCTTGAAGTCGACCTTGTCGGCGTCGCGGCGTTGCGCCGCCCAGCCGCCGACCTTGCCGGCCAGGATTTCCACGATGGCGCGGGTCTGGGTGAACATCAGCATCGGCGCGACCAGAGCCGACAGCAGCATTTCGACGCCCAGGCCGGCGGCCATGCGGCGCTTGCCGCCAAAGCCCTTTACCTCGCCCTTGCGGGCCAGCACGAGGATGGCGCCGAGGATCTTGGGCCCGAACAGCAGCACGAAGGTGATGATCATCGCCCAGGCGGTCGCCTGGATCTCGCGCCAGTCGATCAGGGCGTGGGCGGCGGCCTTCAGGTCGGCCATGGTGAAGGCGGCCTTTTTGAGCTCCGGCATCAGGGCGCGCGAGATCAGGCCGGCCGACAGACAGAAGAACCACAGCGGCGACAGGGCGTAGCTCAGCACGCCGATCACCAGGTGCATGCGGCTCATCCAGTGCAGGCCGGGCAGAGCGATCAACGGCACGTGCTGGATATTGCCCCGGCACCAGCGACGGTCACGGGTGGCGAAGTCGAGCAGGTTGGAGGGGCTCTCTTCGTAGGAGCCGTCGAGATAGGGGGCCAGGTGCACGCTCCAGCCGCCGCGGCGGAGCAGGGCGCTTTCCAGGGCGTCGTGGCTCATCACCTCGCCGCCGAAGGGCTTGGGACCCGGCAGATGCGGCAGGCCGCAGGTCTCGGCGAAGGCGCGGGTGCGCACGATCGCGTTGTGGCCCCAGAACGAGCTTTCCGAACCCGACCACCAGGCCAGACCCGTCCAGGCGACGCGGCCGTACAGGCGCGTGGCGAACTGCAGGGTGCGGGCGAAGATCGTCTGGCCGTTGATGATCATCGGCATGGTCTGGATAAGACCCGCCCCCGGGTGACGCTCCATGGCGTCGGCCAGGCGCACCATGGCCTCGCCGGTCATCAGGCTGTCGGCGTCCAGCACCAGCATGTGCTCGTAGGCGCTGCCCCAGCGGCTGACCCAGTCGGCGACATTGCCGGCCTTGCGGCCCGTGTTTTCCTTGCGGATGCGGTAATAGACGTTGCAGTTCGCCTCGCGGCGGAACCGCGCAAAGCAGGCCTGCTCGGCTAGGGCGACCTGGGCGTCGCGCGTGTCGCTGATGACGAAGATGTCGAAGTTGCGGGCCGCGCCTGTCTCAGCGATCGAGGCGTCCATGGCGCGCAGACGGGCGAACACCGCCGCAGCGTCCTCGTTGTAGACCGGCATCAGGATGGCGGTGCGCGTGTGCAGCTTGGGCATCGGCGCTTCACTGTCGATGCCGAGCGGGTCCTTCGGCCGGCCCATAAGGACCACGAAACCGATGAGCGCCGTGCAGAACCACAGCGACAGGGCCAGGAACAGCGGCGCCAGCAGCGTCAGAACCACGGCTTCAAGGCGGGTGACTCCGCCGAGCGCGATGGTGTCGAACGAGGCCTTCCAGCCCGCGACGCCCATGGCGATGGTCATCAGGCCCAGCATCCAGCGGCGCAGGTTCATGTCCTGGATCAGCGCGGTGGCGCGTCGCGCGCCGCCCTGCCAGAAGCTGAGCGGCTGCACCGGCATGGCCAGAGCCGCCTCATCCGGAATCTCGACCGTGTCACGGCGAACGACCTGATCGAGGCTCACGCTCGTGGAGGAGCGTACGTCGAAGAGGGCGGAGCGATCGCTCATATCGTCAGATCTCGGATTTTTCCGGCGGGCCGGGCTCTCTCCGCGCGCGTCTTCCGTCGGGGGGGGCCTTTTCGCTTGCCGATGGGTTCGCTAGGGAACCGGCAGGCGTCTTTTGGCGCTTTGCGACGGATGATACCGGCGTGGAGAGCCGCCGGTGTCTCTACAGTAAAACTTCGATCACAAATTCGCTACCGGAAATCACGCCGATTTCGCAGTTGCGAGAAGATTTCGTGACGCCGCAGGCCAAAGCGATCGCGCGTCGTGTTCAAGGGAATGGGTAAGCGTATGAAATTTCGTGTTTTTATGTTCGCGCTTACGCTTCTGGGTCTCGCCGCCTGCGGGAACGATTCCCCCAACACGCGTTCGGAAGACAGCGTTGCAGAGGCTGTTTCATCCACCGTGGACCTCCCGAACTACGACTCGCAGGGCGTCGTCGCCAGTCTTGAGGGCCAGATTCTCACGCTCGATCACGACGGCGCGAGCGCTGCCGGTCTCAAGCCCGGCCGGGATCGTTTCAGGGTCTATGCAGATGTCGTGGCCGAAGCGCCCATCGCGGCTGGATCACGCGTCGCCTTCGCGTTCAAGAAGACCCCGCAGGGACTGGAAATCGCCGAGCTTCGCGCGCAGCCGTGAAGAAGAACGGGCGGCTGGTGATCCAGCCGCCCGTCCGGTTTGTAAAGAATGGTTGGCCTCGCTGCGGGGGGAGACCTGCCGAAAAGAGCGTTAGCCCAGCTTGACCAGCATCTTGCCGAGGTTTTCACCGGTGAAGAGCTTCAGGAACGCGTTCGGCGCCCGATCGACGCCATCCTCGACCGTTTCCTTCCAGGTGATCTTCCCCGCCTTGATCCATTCGGACATGTCCTTGGCGAACTGCGGATAAAGGTCGAAGTGGTTGGAGACGATGAAGCCCTCCAGCCGCAGGCTCTTGCCGACCGCCAAGATGATGTTCGACGGGCCTTCCGGCTTACTGGTCTCGTTGTATTGAGAGATCATGCCGCACAGCGCGAAACGGGCGAACGGACGGGCCGAGTTGATGGCCGCTTCGAGATGCACGCCGCCGACGTTCTCGAAATAGACGTCGATACCCTTGGGCGCGACCTTGGCCAGTTCGGCGACCACGTCGGGGGTGGCCTTGTAGTCGATCACGTGGTCGACGCCGATCGACTTCAGGAACGCCACCTTTTCCGGACCGCCGGCCGAACCGATCACCGTGTGGCCCTTCAGCTTGGCGATCTGGCAGACGATCGAGCCCACCGCGCCGGCGGCGGCCGACACGAACACCACATCGCCGTCCTTCAGCGCCGCGACGCGCAGGAGGCCTGCATAGGCGGTCATGCCCGGCATGCCGGCCACGCCCAGAAACGCCTGGGGCGGGATTCCGTGGGTCTCGATCTTGGTGATCGCGCCCATGCCGGCGGCGGCCAGCGACTTGGGATGGGCGTTGTAGGCCTCGCGCCAGCCGAACATCGAGCTGACGATGTCACCCGGTTTGAAGTCCGGATCGTTGGACGCGATCACCTCGCCGATCGCGCCGCCCTGCAGGGCTTCGCCGAGTTGGAAGGGCGGGACGTAGCTGGGACGGTCATACATGCGGCCGCGCATGTAGGGGTCGACCGACATCCAAAGGTTCTTGACCTGGATTTCGCCATCGCCGGGGGCGGGCAGCTCGACAGTGGCCAGCTCGAAGTCGGAATCCCTCGGCATGCCGACGGGACGGGCTTTCAGGCGGATCTCGCGCGAGGTGGTCATGGGGGTCCTCCCTGCCTTGGTCATGGCCAAGCGTTGCAAATTTAAACGGATGTTTAGCGCGCCCTGATGCAAGTCACCAGTGCTTCTAAGCGGCCTCGAAGCGCGCTAGACAGCGGCCCATGACCCAGACTCTGAAAGCGGGCGTTGTCGGCGCCGGTGTGTTCGGCGGCTACCACGCCAAGAAGTACGTCGAATTGGACGGCGTGGCCCTGGTCGGCGTGTTCGACATCGATCTGGCGCGCGCCAAGGCGCTGGCTGAACCACTGGGCGCGCAGGGCTATGACGACATGGACGCGTTCCTCGCGGCGGTCGATGTGGTCACGGTCGCCGCGCCGGCCGTCCACCATGCCGCGCCGGCTCTGGCCGCGCTGAAGGCGGGTAAGCCGGTCTATTCGGAAAAGCCTTTGGCGGTATCGCCCGACGACGCAGACAAGATGGTCGCTGCGGCCGCCAAGGCCGGCGTGCCACTGGCGTGTGGCCACCAAGAGCGGGTTGTGTTCCAGGCCATGGGCCTACTGGATATCCCCGAGCAGGCTCTGCGGCTGGAAGCCGTGCGGCGCGGCACGCCGTCGGATCGCAATCTCGACGTCTCGGTGGTGCTGGACCTGATGATCCACGACATCGACCTGGCCCTGGCGCTTTGCGACGGCCAGCCGATCGCGGTGGAAGGCGAGGGGGCGATCACCCGCTCGACCTCGCTGGACTGGGTCAAGGCCGAGGCGACCTTCGACAACGGCTTCACCGCCGTGTTCGACAGTTCGCGCGTCGCAGAAGCGCGCGAGCGGACCATGAAGGTCGTCTACCCCTCGGGCGAGGTCGAGATCGACTTCCTCCAGCGCACCTTCCGCAACACCACGCCCTATCCGCTGATCGAGAACTTCACCGAGACTCCGGCCGGAAAGGACCCGCTGGGCCTTTCGGTGGCGGGTTTCCTGGCGGCGGTGCGCGGCCAGGCGTCCCGTCCGGTCGTGACCGGCGAGGAGGCCGCGCGGGCGCTGGATCTGGCGCTGGCGGTCGAGCAGGCGGTCGAGGGCTAAGGGGCTTCTCGACCGCACGCCCGACATCAGGCCGGGAACATCGTCGCCAGGGTCTGCTCCAGGACGACCAGCGGCATGGGCCCCTGCAACAGGACGTCGTGGAAGGCCTTCAGATCAAAGCGAGCGCCCGCCCGCTTCTGCGCCTGTTCACGCAGCCGCACCCATTCGACGTGGCCGATCTTGTAGCTGCACGCCTGGCCCGGCCACACGCAGTAGCGATCGATCTCGCGCTGGACGCGCGCGCGGGGCATGCCCGTCTGACTGACCATGTAGTCGGTGGCCTGGGCGCGGCTCCAGCGTTTGAAGTGCAGCCCGGTATCCACCACCAGACGCACCGCGCGGAATTGCAGCGACTGTAGGTAGCCGATCTCGCCCAGCGGATCGCCCTCATAGACACCCATCTCGGCCGCCAGCTGTTCGGCGTAGAGCGCCCAGCCCTCGCCATAGGCCGCAAAGCCCATGCCGGCGCGGCGCAGCATCGGGATCTGCTGCGAGCCCAGGGCGATCGACCCCTGCCAGACGTGACCGGGAAGGGCCTCGTGATAGGTCAGGGTCGGCAAGTTGAATTTGGGCCACTCGGCCGTGTCCTTGAGGTTGATGTAGAAGCGGCCGGGTCGAGACCCGTCGAGCGCCGGCGCCTGGGCGTAGCCGTTCGGCGCGCCGTCCTCGATCTCCGGCGGCACGCGGACGATCTCCACCGGCGCAGCGGGGAGGGTCTTGAACACCGTGCCCATGCGGGCCCGGATCGCGGCGGTCTGGGCGTTGAGATCCGCCAGCAGCTGGGCGCGGCCCGCGTCGGTGTTGGCGTACTGCTGGTCCGCACGGGCTGACAGCGCCGTGAGTCGCTGAGCCACGGTCCCGTCGGTCAGGCCCAGCCGCCGCAGGCGCGCGTCGATCTGGGCTTCGAGTTCGGCGACCTGATCGAGGCCCAGACGATGCACCTCGTCAGGTGTGCGGCGCGTGGTCGTCTGGAAGGCCAGGGCGTCGGCGTAGAAGGCGTCACCGTCGGGCAGTTTCCAGACGCCGGCGTCATCCTTGGCCTTGGCGCGGGCGGCTTCCAGCGCCGCGAT
The DNA here is from genome assembly GCF_026672375.1 of Caulobacter sp. SL161. Classification (GTDB taxonomy): domain Bacteria; phylum Pseudomonadota; class Alphaproteobacteria; order Caulobacterales; family Caulobacteraceae; genus Caulobacter. Next base: position 2,714,320 of record NZ_JAPPRA010000001.1, on the reverse strand, counting down.
CTGGCGGTCCAGTGCGGGATGGACGGCGGCGCTGACGATCGCCGCGGCGCGACCGGCCCAGTCGCCCGCGAGGCCGGCCTTGGCCGCGCGGCTCGCGATCGAGCGGGTGACGCTGGCCTCCGACGGGCTGGCCGCGCGCTGCCGGCGGAGTTGGGCGAGGCCCGCGTCGAGGGCGAAGTCGGGGGCCAGAACGCCCTTGGCGACGTCGATCGCCAGGGCCTCGGTGTTCCCATCGAGCGCGACGGCGTAGGCTTGGAGGCGCGACAGATAGGCCTCTGCGTCCTCAACGGTTCGCATAGGATGGCGAGAGTCGAGGAAATCCGGGATCGTTTGGTAAGCGCCGGTCAGCTGGCTCACCACATAGGGCGAGTAGGGCGCATAGCCGAACCCGGCCTGACCTTCGCCGAAGTCATACTTCACGCCGCCCTCGGCGGCGCGTCGGTAGGCGTAGGTCGCCACCTGGTGGTCGATGCGGGCCTCGGGCGAGAGCTGTTCGGGGGCGATCCGCTCCAGCGCTGTCAGCCGGTCCTTGCGCGCGGCGATCCAGGCGTTGCGTCCAGCGCGCGAGACGTCGTTCAGCCGGCTGCGTTGCACGGCGCGCGGGCCGACGTCCAGGCCGCGCGAGGTCGCCATCTCCGGCGCGGCGTCGAGGTCGGCGTTCCAGAAGGTGTCGAGCAGGGCGCGGAGTTCGGCGTCGCGCGCGCCGGGTTGGGCGGCGAGAGCCGAAGCCGCGCCCCACAGCGGCGCCGAGGCCGCCGCGCCGAACAGAAACTGCCGTCTATCCATCTTGTCGTGTATCCCCAGTTGGACCTTCACGGTAAGCCCATTCGCCGCCGGCTCGCCAGAGCCGAGGCGATACGCGGGCGATCTCCGATTCCGATGACCGCTACGCTTGAGGAGAGTTGTTTTGTCCCATGCCGCCTGGCCCGTCGATCCTGGGGCCATCGCCCCGTTTCTGGCGGCGGTCGTGCTGATCGAGCTGACGCCCGGACCCAACATGGGCTACCTGGCCGGCCTCTCGGCGGTGGAGGGCCGGCGCGCAGGACTGGTGACGATCGCCGGGATCACGGTCGGCCTGCTCTTTTACATGCTGGCTTCGGTGGCGGGAATGACCGAGATCCTTCGGCTGAACCGTCCGCTTTACGAGGGGCTGCGCTGGGCCGGGGTGGCCTACATCCTGTGGCTGGCTTTCGACGCTTGGCGGGGTGAAAAGCCGACCGATTGGCAGGGACAGGACGGTCGGGCCTGGGTGCATTTTCGGCGGGGGCTGGTGGCGAACCTGCTTAACCCCAAGGCCGCGCTCTTCTACGTGACCCTGTTGCCGGGATTCATCCAGACCGGCCACGCGTCGCCGACGGTTCAGGCGCTGATCCTGGGGGGCTTCCACATCCTGGTCAGCATTGTGATCCACGGCGCGATCGTGTTTTCCGCCGGGGGTCTTGCGGAGCGACTGACCATCTTTGGTGGCGATCGTCGCGCCCGCCGGATTTTCGCCGTCGCCCTGTTGCTCACCGCAATCTGGATCGCGTTCGAGACCCGCCGATTGGGCTGAGCCGAGGCCATCGCGTGCCGTTCGCGGCCTATTCGGCGTCTCCGGCCAGTTCGTCGCGCAGGGCGGTGAGGCGATGAAGTCGGGCTCGGCGGCGAAGCAACAGCCAGCCCGACCAGGCGATCGACAGCGCCATGATGGCGAAGCCCGCGAGCAGCAGCCGCTCGCGGCCGCCTGTCAGTAGACCTTCTACCGAGAAGAGCGCCTGGCAGAAGATCAGAAACCCGGTCCCGGCGCCCGCGATGACGAGCCCGCCCACGGATCGGCGAGCGTCGGCGCGCACCTCGGCGATTTCCCAGTCCAGCGCCGCGATCACCGAGCGATCCGCAGCCTTGGAGCTGTGCCGCCCCCCCAGCGCGACGAACAGGCTCAACAGCGAGAAAGCCAGACCCGCGCCGCCGACGGCCGCCGCCAAAGGGCGATCCAGGGTCATGCACCACAGGCTAATGACCAGTCCCAGCGCGCAGGACGCCAGGTCCGCGACCATCTGAGCCGTGCGCCAGGTCAGCCGACGACGCACGCGGCGCTCGATCTTGTCCAACTGCAGAGACGAGGTCGGATCAGGCTGGCGCCAGGCGCTAGACCATTCGTTCCAGGGTTCCTGGCTCATCTGTCCGTCTCCATCTCGATCTTCAGCGCCGCCTTGGCGCGGGTCAGCCGGATCGAGACCGTGTTGGCGTTGACGCCGAGCACTTCGGCGATCTCCGCCGGGGTGAAGCCTTCCAGCGTTTGGATCGTCACTTGGCGTAGAGGCAGGGGCAGGCGGCGCACGGCCGCGACCAGCCGCGCTTGCATGTCGCTGCGCTCAAGATCTTCCAGCGGTGAGGGCGCGGGACTGGGCCAGGCCTCGTCCAGCGCGGCCGAGCGCGGCCGTCCGGCTTGGCGCGCCACATGGTCCACCGCCCGATTGTGCGCGATGCGCGCGACGAAGGTGCGGGTCGAGGCTTCGCCGCGCCACGCCGGTAGCGCCCGCCAAACCGCCAGCAGAATCTCCTGGCTCAGTTCTTCGCGGAGGGCCGGGTTCGCCTCATAGGCGGCAGCGATGCGCTGAAGCATCGCGCCATGAGCCTCGACAACGTTGCGGAAGTCCGGTGGGGCCTCCATGGCGTGCAACCGCGTCAGCCCTTCTGGAAGGCTATGCGCAGCTGGGCCCAGATTTCGCGGCGCGCCTGGAAGGCGCTCACGCCTAGAACGCCCGCCGTGGTCCAAATCGCCCCTTCAAGCCCCAAGGCGCCGACCGTGGCCAGCAACAAAAGCGTCGAACGCTCGGCCTGCATCGCCAGAGCGACGCCGAACGCGATCCAGGCGATCAGGCCCAAGCTCGCCGCGCCCAGGGGCAGCCACCATTTCCGTTTCATCACGACCCTCCATCATGGATGTGAGGTCTTAGTCGGGGCCGGGAGCGGACTCTTTCATCCCGCGCCGGAAAATTTTCAGTCGTCGATATCGAACGGCAGTTCGTCCTGATCGCTGTCGGTCTCCCTGCGCGCCTTCGAAACCGGTTGATAGGTGGGCGCGGGGGCTGGGGGCTGCCTCGTCGGCGCCGTCTCCTCGTCGTCCCAGGGCGGATCATCGAACATGTCCGGCTCTCGCGGCGGTCGGGGCGTCGGGGCGGGTCGTGATCCAGGACGCGAGGCGGGCGCTCGGCGCGCGTCATCGAATGATGAACGACGCGCCAGCGGCGGCGGCGTGTCGGGCAGCGGCGGCGGCGGGGCTTGGAAGTCCGCGTCCTCGTCCAGGTCTTCGTCCGCTTCGAAGGGAACGGTCGGCGCGGCTTGGCGCGGAGGCGGCGCGACGACGGTCTCCGGCGCTTCCCGCACCGGACGCGGCGGCAGGGGGCGACGGACGATGGCTTCGCAGCGGGCCAGCCAGCGGTTGGCCTCCTGCATGAGCTCGGCGGGCGATTTGGTCTCCCGACGCGTCTCGTCGCCCGGCGTCCAGAGATCCAGCGCAAAGTCCGGATTTCGGGGATCATCGAAGATCAGGCGCAGGGTCACCGTCTGGGCCTGGGGCGCGACATGGTCGATCGCCCGGCGACCTTCGCCCCGGAAGACCCGGCCCATCACCTGGCCATCGACGAGCAACTCAGCGCCGACCAGCTCGTCGAGGCGATAGATCAGGCACCAGGCGCCGCGATCCCAGGCCACCGCCAGCAGGTTGGTGGAAAAGGAAAAGCCGGCGCCTCGGCCACGACCGCGCGCGACCACAACGCCTTCCGGCTCGCTCTTGAGAACGTTGCGCAGGGCGCGGCGGATGCGCCGGTCCTCATCGCCGTACCAGATGGCCAGGCTGCCCAGGAACGTCACCGCCGAGCCGGCGATGGCCACGAACAGCAAAAGACGCGCGAGTTCGCTCATAGTCTCTCAAGGCTAAAGAGAGTCGCGACGAGGGGACAGGCGGCCTACCGGACGCGGCAAATGTCCTGTTCACGCAGGAGCGAGACCTGTAGGGGCGCTCCGCCAGGACCGTTGGCGCTGGACAGGAGGGCCGTCATGGCTCGCCCTCCCACCTTTACGCAGTGAAGCTCCTGCCGCATCGGCTTGGAACCTGGACCGCTATCCTGAACCGGACGCGTCGGCGCCTCGGCCGCTAGCAAGCCCAGCGCCATGCGGCGCAGCTCTTCGCCGTCGCCCTGCCCGACACGCATATAGCAGCCGACCTGTGGGGGCTATCCGACATCAGAATCTGGCCGGCGCCCTTCATCAGGTAAATCCCGCGCCCCTTGTCCGCCAAGACGATGAACGGGTTGGAGAGGCTGGCCAGCTTGACGCCCTTATGCGCTGCCGCCAGGCAGCCGTGGGTCAGAGCGTAGCGCGCGGCCTCTGTGGGCGATGTCGCAACGGCGGCCGGTGGCGCGGCAGGAGCCATCGTCGCCAGTGCGAAGGCTGTCACGGCTGTTGCGAGCATCTGAAACCTCCGAGCGTTTCAGAGGTTTCTCACTAAACCCTAGGTGTGTCGACCGCGCCTAGTCTCGGAAATGACCGACCACCGGCACGTGGTCCGAGGGCTTTTCCTTGTCGCGTTCGTCGCGGTGGATGACCAGGCCCGTCAAACGGTCGGCCGCCTGCGGCGACAGAAGCAAGTGGTCGATGCGGATGCCCAGGTTCCGCTGCCAGGCGCCGGCCTGATAGTCCCAGAAGGTATAGCCACCCGGCGCGCCGTCGGCCTGCATGTAAGCGTCGGCGAAGCCCAGGTTCTTCAAGGCGCGGAAGGCCGCGCGGCTCTCCGGCTGAAACAGGGCGTCGCCCAGCCAGGCTTGCGGGTTGGCGACGTCTTCGGCCTCGGGAATGACATTGTAGTCGCCGGCGATCACCAGCGGCTCCTCGAACGCCAGCAGGCCTTGGGCGTGGGCGTGCAGCCGGCGCATCCAGGAGAGCTTGTAGGCGAACTTCTCGGTCCCGATCGGATTGCCGTTCGGCAGATAGATGCCCACCACCCGGAACGGCGTCGGCGCGGCGATCACCGCCTCGATATAGCGCGCCTGCTCGTCGACCTCGTCGTCAGATAGGAAGGGCAGGCCCCTGCGGACATCCTCGATCGGATGCTTCGAGAGTAGCGCCACGCCGTTGTAGGTTTTCTGGCCGTGAACCGCGACGTTATAACCAAGCCGTTCAAAGGCTTCGGTCGGGAACTTCTCGTCGACGCACTTGATCTCCTGCAGCACGGCCACATCGGGGGCTTCTGACTCGAACCACGCCAACACGCCTTCCAGGCGAGCGTTGATAGAATTGACGTTCCAGGTGGCGATACGCATTGACGGCTCCAAGGTGCGGCGGGAGGCTAGGGCGCATGAAGGCCGCGCTCAAGTCGGGGAAGAAGCCCATCGACCGCACGCAGCTGGCGTTGATGACGCTGGCGACGGGCGTTTGCGGCGTGCTGGCCGTGCTGGGCGCGATCCTGGCGATCTTTACCCCGCTGGTCTTTGACCGCGCCGGCAACGTCCTCAATCCGATCGCCTGGCTCGGCTTCGCTTTCGCGGCCCTGTTCTGGGTGGTCTGCCTGCTGGGGCCGCTGGCGGGATGGATTTTGTGGCGCAAAGGCGCGGCGCCGCTGGCCTGGGCGGCCATGGTCACGCCCCTAGCCTGGGGCGCGGCCACCCTGACGCTGCTGCAGTTCGTCCCGGTCTGACGGTTCAGATCGAGAAGCTGACCCCGCAGCCACAGCTGGACTTGGCGTTGGGGTTGCGAACCCGAAACTCGGCGCCGGCCAGTTCGTCGACGAAGTCGATCTCCGAGCCCTTCAACAGGGCCAGCGACACCACGTCCACCAGGGCCGTCGCGCCGTCGCGCTGGACCTTCAGGTCGTCGTCGTCGACGGTGTCGACCAGGTCGAAGCGGTATTGAAAGCCCGAGCAACCGCCACCGTCCACCGCGACACGGAGCATCAGCGGACGGCCCTCGGTCTCGGCGATGGCCTTGATCCGGCGCGCGGCGTTTTCGGAAAGCGTTAAGTCGAGTTGGGTCATGGCTGTGGAAAAGTTACCTTCGGCCTATATGAGGGTGTCGCGGCCTCTTCGGAAGGGGCCAAATCGTTCAACGCGATAAAGGCGGTCTATGTCTCAGACTCCGTACTACGTCCCGCGCGCGCCCTACGCCGAAGATCCCAGCAAGTCGAAGGGGCGTCGGTTCAAGGAGGACGAGAGCCGTACGCGCACGCCATTCGCGCGCGATCGCGATCGCATCATCCATACTTCGGCCTTTCGGCGTCTGAAGGAGAAGACCCAGGTCTTCGTGGCCCACGAGGGCGACAACTTCCGCACGCGCCTGACCCACACCCTGGAGGTCGCGCAGGTGGCGCGCTCGCTGGCCACGGCCCTGGGCCTGGACGCCGACCTCGCCGAGACCATCGCCCTGGCGCACGATCTGGGTCACCCGCCATTCGGTCACGCCGGCGAGGACGAGCTTGAGATCCAGATGCGCGAGTACGGCGGCTTCGACCATAACGTCCAGACCTTCCGGGTCGTGACCGAGCTGGAGCACCGCTACCCCGACTTCGTGGGTCTGAACCTGACCTGGGAAACGCTCGAGGGCGTGATCAAGCACAACGGGCCGGTGACCAACAAGCTGGGCAAGCCCTCCTGGAAGGCGATCTCCAAGTACGACAACGAGTACGAGCTTGGCCTGGGGACCTGGGCGTCGGCCGAGGCCCAGGTTGCGGCCCTGGCCGATGACATCGCCTACAATAACCATGACGTCGACGACGGCGTGACGGCGGGCCTCTTCACGCTTGATGACCTGATGGACGTGCCGCTGATCGGCCCGATCCTGGCGGCGGTGAAGAGCGAGCGTCCGGATCTCGACGCGCGTCTCACGCACCTGGAGGCCGTGCGCCGCATGATCGGGGCCATGGTCGACGACGTGATGGGCGAGACGCTGCACCGCGCGGCCGCCAGCGGCGTCCAATCGGCCGACGACGTCCGCGCGCTGGATCACGCCCTGGTGGCCTTCTCGTCGGACATGGCCGAGGATCTGGCGCGGCTCCGGGGGTTCCTCTACGAGCGGATGTACCGCCACTGGCGCGTCAATCGCACCCGCAGCCAGGCCCGCCGTATTCTGGGCGAAATGTTCTCGCTTTTCTTGCGTGAGCCGGAGGTGCTGCCCACCGTCTGGTTCGCCAAGTCGCAGAACCGCGACGAAGCCGGCCGAGCCCGTGTGGTCTGCGACTATATCGCGGGCATGACCGATCGCTTCGCGATAGAAGAGCATCGCAAACTGTTCCATCTCGACGTCTGGAACTAATCCCTTCGGGATTGAGACCCGGACCGGGGAGGCGAGCAGTGTATCGTCCGCCTCCGGAGCGGGGCGGACGCTTCTGAGACGGCCCGGCCTTGGGTAACCTAGGGTCGCGCGCGTCTGATTCGATGTGTCGTTCCGTGCGCCGCGCGCCGAGTTCTGGAGCCTAGCTGAGATGTCCGATCCGCACCGCGGGGCCTATACGCCGCCTACCGACGCGCCGTTGTCGTTCGATGCGCGTCAGCCCGTGCGGGGCGCGCGCCCGCTGCCCATGACCCTGATCATCAGCGCGGTGGTGCTGGTGACCCTCGTGGTGGCCGTTGTCATGATCTATCGCGATGGCGTGCGCGGTCCCAACGACGCGCCCCAGGCGGTGGGAACCGAAGTCGCTCAGATGAAGACGCCGCCGGCTGAGAGCAGCCAGCCCAAGGATCCGGCCTCGGGTCTCCAGATTTATCACAACGAGGAGCCGCAGCCGTCGGCGACCTTCGCCGCGCCGCCGGAGACGCCTCTGGCGCGTCCGGTCGCGCCGACCGCCACGACGCCCGTCGAAACCGCCAGCCTGCCGGCCGCCAAGCCCGCCGCGCCAGCGCCGACGATCGAGTCGCTGGCCACCGCCGCTGCGGCCCAGAAGCCCGCGCCCAAGCCTGTGCAGGTGGCGCAGGCGGCGCCCAAGCCCGTGGCGGCGGCGCCCACGACGACCGCTACCGCGCCCAAGCCGGCGGCGGTGTCCACCGGCCCGGCTTCCGTGCAGATCGGCGCGTTGTCGTCGCCGGCCCTGGCCGACAAGGCCTGGGCCGAGGCTGTGCGCCTGGCGCCGGGCCTCGCGGCCGGCAAGGGCAAGAAGGTCGAGACGGTCGACAAGAACGGCACGACGCTCTACCGCACCTCGGTCACCGGCTTTGCGACCCGTGAGGCCGCCAAAGCCTTCTGCGAGGCGATCGCCGCCTCCGGCAAATCCTGCTTTGTAAAGTGAGCCTTCTGATGGGCGCGCCTTCCGCCGCTATTCTCGGCTGCGCCGGGACGACCCTGACGGCCGAAGAGGTCGCCTTCTTCAAGGACGTGAAGCCCTGGGGCTTCATCCTGTTCAAGCGCAACATCGCCGACCCCAACCAGGTGCGCGCCCTGACCGCCGCCCTGCGCGACACGGTCGGCCGTGCGGATGCGCCGATCCTGATTGACCAGGAGGGGGGGCGTGTCGCGCGCCTGCAGCCGCCGCATTGGCGCACCTATCCGCCTGGCCGCGCCTATGGCGAGTTGGTCGCCAATGATCCGCTGGTCGCGCGCGAGATCACGCGCCTGGGCGCTCGTCTGATCGCCCATGACCTTCACGCGCTGGGGATCAATGTCGACTGCGTGCCGGTGCTGGACGTGCCGGACCCCAAGGGGCACGAGATCATCGGCGACCGCGCCTATGGCGACACGCCCGAGCAGGTGGCGACCCTGGGCCGTGCGGCGGCCGAGGGCTTGCTGGCCGGCGGCGTGCTGCCGATCATCAAGCATATCCCGGGCCACGGTCGCGCCATGGCCGACAGCCATCTGGAACTGCCGGTGGTGAACGCCAAGCTGGCCGAGCTGGACGCCCGCGACTTCGCGCCGTTCCGGGTGCTGTCGGACATGCCGATGGCGATGACCGCCCACGTTGTCTACACGGCGATCGACCGCAAGAACCCGGCCACGACCTCGAAGAAGGCGATCAAGAAGATCATCCGCGAGTCCATCGGCTTCGATGGACTGCTGATGAGCGACGACCTGTCGATGAAGGCGCTGTCGGGCGACTTCAAGCAGCGGGCCAAGGACAGCTTGAGCGCAGGTTGCGACGTCGTCCTGCACTGCAACGGCGACATGGCTGAGATGAAGGGCGTGATGTCCGGCGTCGGGCGGATGGGCAAGGAAGCCCGTCGCCGCGCGCAGGCGGTCATGGGGCGCTTGGTCAAGGTTCCCGAACCCTTCGATGTTGCCGAGGCCCGGGCCCGGTTCGACGCGGCCTTCGACGGAAAGTACGCTTGAGCACGGGCTTTCAGCCCACCTTTGACTTCGAGGCCGCCAACGAGGCGGCCGAGGACGGCGCAGCGCTCGTCATCGACATCGACGGCTATGAGGGCCCGCTTCACGTGCTGCTGGCCCTGGCCCGCAGCCAGAAGGTCGACCTGCTCCAGCTCTCGATTACGCGCCTGGCCGAGCAGTACCTGGCCTTCGTCCAGCAGGCCCGCCGCGTGCGGTTCGCCCTGGCGGCGGACTATCTGGTGATGGCCGCCTGGCTGGCCTACCTGAAATCGCGCCTGTTGCTGCCCAAGCCCGAGCGCGCCAAGGCCGAGGAGCCACCGGCCGAGGAAATGGCGGCGCAGCTGGCGTTCCGGCTGGCCAAGCTGGACGTGATGCGCAAGGCCGTCGAGGCCCTGAAGGAGCGTCCGATCCTCAAGCGTGACGTGTTCACGCGCGGCGACCCTGACGCGGTCAAGATCGTCTCGTCGACGCGGCTTGAGGGCGACCTCTATGGCCTGATGAGCGCCTACATCACCCAGCGCAAACGCGAGCACAGTCGCCACTATGCCCCGCGTCCGCCCACGGCCTATCCGCTGGAAGACGCCCGTGATCGCCTGCGGAGCCTATTGCCGAGGATGGAAGACTGGACCGTCCTGACCTCGGTGGCGCCGATCGATCGGGTGCTGGAGGAGGATGACGGCCCATCGCCGGCGTCGTATCTGGCGTCCACCCTCTCGGCCTCGCTGGAGCTGGTGAAGGAAGGCGTGCTGGAGGCGCGCCAGCTGGATCACTTCCAGGACATCTACTTGCGGACCCGCGCGGAGCCGCTGGAGACGACCGAGTGATCCGCCAGGATCTCCCGATCTCCCCGGCGAAGGCCGGGGTCCGGATCGAGCCCACTGTTGCCCGGCAAGCTGACGGGATGCTGTTCGGATCACCCCAAACCGCTCAGGCTGAATCTGGGCCCCGGCCTTCGCCGGGGAAATCAGCTATGGGGAGGCTATGACCACCGAACTGGATCCTCTCTTCGTCGAGCGCTGCATCGAGGCCCTGCTATTCGCCGCAGCTGAGCCGCTGAGCGATGTCGACCTGGCCAAGCGTCTTCCCGAAGGGGCGGACATCGCCGCCGGGATCGACGCCCTGCGCGCGCGCTACGAGGGTCGTGGCGTCGAACTGGCCTGCGTCGCAGGACGCTGGCGCTTCCAGACCGCGGCCGACCTGTCGTTCCTGATGACCGAGGAGCGGGAGGAGCCGCGCCGCCTGTCCAAGGCCGCCCAGGAGACATTGGCCATCGTCGCCTATCACCAGCCCGTCACGCGGGCCGAGATCGAGGCCGTGCGCGGCGTGCAGGCCAGCCGGGGCACCATCGACGTCCTCTTAGAACTGGGCCTGATCCGCATGCGGGGGCGTCGGCGCACGCCCGGGCGGCCGGTGACCTTCGGCACCACCGACGCCTTCCTGGAGCACTATGGTCTGGCGACCTTGGCCGACCTGCCGGGAATCGCCGAGATGAAGGCGGCCGGCCTTCTGGAAATGAACCTGCCGCCGGGCTTCTCCGTGCCGGACCCGCTGGGTCTGAGGGCCGGGGAGGAGGAAGATCCCCTCGATTTCGACGACGGCGAAACGCCCGAATTCGCGCAGGATTTCCTGGGCGAGCCCGAAAAAGCCTAACGCGCAGGGCGCCGACGCCGCCAAGATCCGGTCATGCTTGGCTCTCCGCCATGCGAGCGCCTATATTGAGACAGAGATTGTAACGACGCGGCTCACGGTCTAAAGCGCCGCTGTCGCAAGGAGCACCGACGCTATGGGTAGCATGAGTTGGATTCACTGGGTGATCGTCCTCGGGATCGTCGCCCTGCTGTTTGGTGGTCGCGGCAAGCTCTCGAGCATCATGGGCGACGCCGCCAAGGGCATTAAGGCGTTCAAGGACGGGCTGAAGGACGAGTCCAGCAGCGAAGTCGCCGACAACAAGGCCAAGAGCGCTCTCCCGCGCACTGAGGCCGAGGCCGAAGAGCTTCGCAAGTCGTAAGATTAAGCGCGCGGGGCGCCTGACCTCGCGCGATGGTCCAACCTCGCGGGGAGCCCCTGGGTTCCTCCGCTCTAAGGCGCGTCCATGCTTCCTGATATCGGCGGCACAGAACTTCTCATCATCGCCGCCGTCGCCCTGATCGTGGTGGGTCCCAAGGACCTCCCCGCTCTGTTGCGTAAGGTCGGCCAGTTTGTCGGTCGTATGCGGGGCATGGCGTCGGAGTTCCGCGCCAGCTTCGACGAGATGGCGCGCCAGTCCGAGCTGGACGAACTGCGGCGCGAGGTCCAGGCCATGCGGTCGGGACAGTTCGCCAATCCGGTGCAGGACGCTGCGGACGCCGCGCGCGACGTGCAGGTCGACCAGGTGTTCGCCGACATCGACGCCTCGCTGTCCAGCGGCGCCATGCAGGCCCATCCCTATGCGGCCGGCGAGACGCACAATTCGATCCTGCCCACGGCCGAGCCGTCGGCCGAGATCGTCGAGGCCAAGCCCAAGCGCGCGCCGCGCAAGAAGGCCCTCGCCGAGCCCGTTGCGGCGGAACCCGTCTTGGTCGAGCCGGTCAAGGCTCCGCGCAAGCGGACCAGCCAGAAACAAGAGATCACTGTGGAAGCGCCCAGGGCTGTCCGCGCGCCGCGCAAGCGCGCGAGCAAGGCCGGTGACTCCACCGCTTCGGACATCGTCTCGTGAGTAACGCCGTCGGACACGATCCCGACGGGGAGATCGAGGCTTCGCGCGCGCCGCTGCTGGATCACCTGATCGAGCTGCGTATGCGGCTGATCATCTGCGTCGTGGCCATCGCCTTGGCTTTCGGTGTCTGCTTCGCCTTCGTGAAGCCGATCTTCCTGTTCCTGGTTCGCCCGTTCACCGTGGCGGAGGGGCTGAAAGCCATGCAGGACGCCGGCGGAGAGCACGGGGCGTTCGACCTGCTGCTGGCGCTGGTCGGCGTCAAGAAGGTCGCCACCGGCGCCTTGGCCAATATTACCCTGCAGGCCACCGCGCCGCTGGAGCAGTTCTTCACCAACATCAAGCTGGCGGCGTTCGGGGGCATCATCCTGGCCTTCCCGGTCATCGCCTGGCAGCTGTACCGGTTCGTGGCGCCGGGTCTCTACAGGAAGGAGCGCAACGCGTTCCTGCCGTTCCTGATCGCCTCGCCGGTGCTGTTCCTGATGGGCGCTTCGCTGGTCTACTACGTGATGCTGCCCTTCGTTCTGTGGTTCTCGCTGAGCCAGCAGATGGTGGGCGACGGCGTGCAGGTGGTGTTGCAGACCCGCGTGTCGGAATACCTGACCCTGGTCACGACACTGCTGTTGGCGTTCGGCCTCAGCTTCCAGTTGCCCGTGGTGCTGTCGCTGGGGGGCTTGGCGGGCCTAGTCACCTCGCAGATGCTGCGCACGGGCCGTCGCTATGCGATCGTCGCCGTGTTCGTGGTCGCGGCCATCGTCACGCCGCCCGATCCGATCAGCCAGATCACCTTGGCGGTGCCGCTTTGCCTGCTCTACGAAATCTCGATCTGGTGCGTCTGGCTGATTGAGCGCCGTCGCAAGGAAGAAGACGAGAAGGCCGGCACGGACCTGGTCGCTTCGTGAGGCTGGGGCGGTCTTCGCCGCTGATGAGGATTTGTGCGAACCGAGGCCAGCAGTCGTCATCACCCTGAGCTTGTCCAAGGGCGAGGACGGCCGCCAAGACGCGTCCACACTCAATGTGAATTCAGCCAAAGAAAAGGGCTCCGCGATCCTGTCGCGGAGCCCTTCTATTCGCCCGGTGAGGAGCGAGGTGTTTTCAGGTGGTGTTAGGCCGCAGCGCCCACGCGGGCCTGCAGTTGGGCCTTGGCGGCGCGAACGGTGTCGGCGACGCACGACTGGTAGGTCGAGACGCTGAAGCGCGGCTGGGCCTTGCAGACCATCTGGGCGGCGTCGCGGATTTCAGCGTGGATCTGGTCGCGGCTCTTGCCCTTCAGCGAGATGCGGACGACCGAGACGGTCTCAGCCTGCAGAGCCTTGCCGGTGTCGCGAGCGCGGACGATCATGGCCAGCTGGCGGTTGGCGCTGGCGATCGCGCCCTCGACGCAGTCCTGGGTGGTGAACTTGCCGTTCACGGTGCAGACGGTGGTGGCGGCGTCCTTGATGGCGTTCTGGATCTCGACCGAGGTCTTGCCGGCGATCGAAACGCGGACTTCGTTAGTCTTGGCGCTGGCCGGGGCGGCGACGGCGGCGGCGATGGCGAGGGCGGCGAGAGCGGCGAACGTCTTCATGGTCATCCTTTGAATGATCGAGGGGTGGCCGGGGAGGGCCGTTTTTCGGGGAGGAGAAGCGCACTGAATTGAGCGAGGCTTTTCGGCGGTTAGAATTAAAGTCCCCTGAGGAAGCACGGCTAATTTGCGGTAACGCTTGGGGTGAATCTTCCAAGATCCCCGTTTTTCGAGGTTTCATGAGCTTTTCCAGGGTGCGTCATCCGGTCGCATGTGTCCAAAATATGGGTTTTCGCGCAATGAGGCTCCGCCGTTGCGGCCGGTCCTCGGGATCACGAAGCCGTTGGCGCGGCGCGCCATCGCCCGGAAAGCTTGGCGCCCCCGGCGACGCGCCTTAGAGAGGGCGTCTCTTACTGCCTCTTCCGAGCTAGCGTTCGATGCACGACATCAAGGCCATCCGCGAAAATCCTGAAGCCTATGACCGCCACTGGTCGGCCAAGGGCCGCTCGGGCGCGGCTGACGAGGCCGTGCGTCTCGACGCCGAACTGCGCGCGGCTCAGACGACGCTGCAGGAGGCTCAGGCCAAGCGGAACGAAAGCTCCAAGCTGATCGGCATGGCCAAGGCCAAGAAGGACGAGGCTGAAGCCCAGCGCCTGATGGCCGAGGTCGAGTCGCTGAAGGGCGTCATGGCCACCGCCGCCGAGGCCGAGAACCTCGCCGGCGGCCAGCTGAAGGACCTGCTGGCCAGCCTGCCCAACATTCCGGCCGCCGAAGTCCCCGCCGGCGAGGACGAGCACGGCAATGTCGAGCAGCGCCGCTGGGGCGATGCGTCCAAGCTGCCGGCCGGCAAGCTGAACGCGCCCAAGGACCACGTGGACCTCGGCGCAGCGCTCGGCGGCATGGACTTCGAGGCCGCCGCCCGCATGAGCGGCGCGCGCTTCGTCGTCCTCAAGAAAGAGGTCGCCCGCCTGGAGCGCGCCATCGGCCAGTTCATGCTGGACCTGCAGACGGTCGAGCACGGCTACACTGAGGTCAGCCCGCCGCTGCTGGTGAAGGACGAGGCGCTTTACGGCACGGGCCAGTTGCCGAAATTCGAGGACGATCTTTTCTTTGCTGCGTCCACCAACCTGCCTAACGAGCCCGGGCAGATTGAGGCAGCAGGGCTGTTCTATCAGCGACCTGCTACGGTCGACGTCTATGAAGATGGGCAAGGGAACTTTTCGTTTGTGCCAGCTCCAGGCACGCCCGGGAAATTGGTACAGCAACGCCGCTGGCTGATCCCCACCGCCGAGGTCTCGCTCACCAACATCGTCCGCGAGCAGCTGGTCGCCGAGGAAAAGCTGCCGATGCGCCTGACGGCGCTGACGCCGTCGTTCCGCGCCGAGGCCGGTTCGGCCGGCCGCGATACGCGCGGCATGATCCGCCAACATCAGTTCTACAAGGTCGAGCTCGTTTCGATCACCACGCCCGACCAGTCCGAGGCCGAGCACCAGCGCATGGTCGAGTGCGCGGAAGCCGTGCTGAAGAAGCTGGAGCTGCCGTTCCGCACCATGCTGCTGTGCACCGGCGACATGGGCTTTGGCGCGAAGAAGACCTACGACCTCGAGGTCTGGCTGCCGTCGCAGGACATGTACCGCGAGATCAGCTCGTGCTCGAACTGCGGCGACTTCCAGGCTCGGCGCATGGACGCCCGCTACCGCAAGACCGGCGAGAAGGGCAGTCACTTCGTGCACACCCTGAACGGCTCGGGCCTGGCCGTCGGCCGCACGCTGGTGGCGGTGCTGGAGAACTATCAGGACGAGGGCGGTCGCATCCACATCCCGGCGGCGCTGCAGCCCTATATGGGCGGCGTGACGCACATCGGGGGGCAGGCGTGACCGGAGTCACGACCCTCATCCTCCCCCGTGTAGCGGGGGAGGGGGACCGCGAAGCGGTGGAGGGGGCGCGGGCGACCTCGGAGCGCCCCCTCCGTCACGCTGCTTCGCATCGCGACACCTCCCCCGCACGCGAGGGAGGAGGGCGAAACTGATGCGCATTCTCCTCACCAACGACGACGGCATCCACGCGCCGGGCCTCCAGGCTCTGGAGAACATCGCCCGCGCCCTGAGCGACGACGTCTGGATCTGCGCGCCCGAGTACGAACAGTCGGGCGCCAGCCGCGCCCTGACCCTGGCCGACCCGATCCGCGTGCGAAAGCTCGACTCGCGCCGCTTCGCGGTCGAGGGCACGCCCACCGACTGCGTGATGATGGCGGTGCAGCACCTGATCGAGGGCGGTCGGCCGGATCTGGTGTTGTCGGGCGTCAATCGCGGCCAGAACATCGCCGAGGATGTGACCCTGTCGGGTACGGTGGCCGGCGCGATCGAGGGCATGGCGATGGGCATCCCGTCGATCGCCCTGTCGCAGTCGATGAACTATTTCCACGACGAGATCGTCGCCCACTGGGAAACGGCCGAGGCGTTCGCGCCGGGCATCATCCAGCGCCTGCTGGAAGTGGGCTGGCCCGCCGATGTGGTCATGAACGTCAACTTCCCGGCCCTGCCGCCGGAGAGCGTCAAGGCGGTCGAGGTGACCCGGCAGGGCTTCCGCGATGGCCACATGCGCCACATGGACAAGCGCACCGACCTGCGCGGCCGCGACTATTACTGGATGGGCTTCACCGCCAAGGCGTCGCAGCCTGCGGAAGGCACCGACTTGCGGGCCGTCTACGAGGGGCGGATTTCCGTCACGCCGCTGCACATCGACCTCACGCACAACGAAACCGTCCATACGCTGAAGGGCGTGCTGGGCGGCGCGCCGCCCAAGAAGGTGGGCGCATGAGCGGAGGGACGACGAAGGCTGCCGAGAACGCCAGGGCCGATCTGCCGCGCCTGATGAAGGCGTTGCGCGACCAGGGCGTCACGGATCCTCAGGTGCTCAAGGCCATCGAGACCACGCCGCGCGACCTGTTCACGCCCGATCTCTTCAAGGATCGCTCGTGGGAAGATTCGGCTCTGCCGATCGCCTGCGGCCAGACCATCAGCCAGCCCTATATCGTCGGCCTGATGACCCAGGCCCTGACGGTCGAGCCGCGTTCGCGGGTGCTGGAGATCGGCACCGGCTCGGGCTACCAGACGACGATCCTCAGCAAGGTGTCGCGGCTGGTCTATACGATCGAGCGCTACCGCACCCTGATGAAGGAAGCCGAAGCGCGCTTCAACACGCTGGGTTTGACCAATGTCATCACCAAGTTCGGCGATGGCGGCGAAGGCTGGGCCGAACAGGCGCCGTTTGACCGCATTATGGTCACGGCTGCGGCGGAAGATGATCCAAAGCGGCTGCTCTCGCAGCTGAAGCCGAACGGCGTGCTGGTCGCGCCGGTCGGCAAGGGGCCCGTCCAGAGCCTTCGGCGCTACGCCGGAGACGGCAAGGGCGGCTTCAGGGTCGAGATTCTCTGCGACGTACGCTTCGTGCCCCTGCTGGCCGGCGTCGCCAAGGATCAGTGAGTTTCTGGGGACGCCTTGATCGCGTCTCAGGATGTTAAAGGTTGGTTTACCCTGGCGGAGCCCTTTGGAGCTCCGACGGGAAAGGAGACGCTATGAGGCAGTTGTGGACGCAAGCGGCGGTGATCGCTCTGACGGCTGGAACGCTCGGCGCCCCTGCGCACGCCAGCGGACAGTCGGGTCAGCGCTTCACGCCGAACTTCCCGATCACTCAGCCGGCCGCGCCGCCGCCGGGTGAGACGATCCAGGCACAGCCGGGCGAGGCCGAGAGCCTGCCGCGTCCGACGCCGATCCCGGTCCAGTCGGCGCCGCCGATCGCGCAGTCTGAACTGCCGCCCCCGGCTCCGGTCTCCACCCCTGCGCCCGCGCCTCAGCCCGTCCTTCGCGCAACGCCGCCTCGCACCGTGGTGACCACGACCGTGACCGGTCCCGTGGTCGAAGTCGCGGGCAAGCCCCAGGTGCGGGTCGTGGAGTCGGGCGACGCGCTGGACGCCATCGCGCGCGGCATGGGCTCGACCCGGGCCGAGCTGGTCAAGCTGAACGATCTAGAACCGCCTTATCGCCTGAAGCTGGGTCAGAAGATCAAGGGCCCTGCGACGACCGCCAAGGCCTATGTCGTGCAGACCGGCGACACGATGTTCGCGATCGCCAAGCGCTTCAATGTGACGGCTGCGGCCCTCGCCGAAGAGAACGACCTGAAGTCGGGCGCGGCCATCAAGAAGGGCCAGAAGCTGCTCCTGCCCGAGGGTTACAACGACAAGGGCCCGATCAAGACCACCCAGGTGATCCCGGGAACGCCGGCCACGACGGTCGCAGAGGCTGAGCCGGCGCCGACCGCCACCCGTCCTACGGCGCTCGCCGCGACGCCGCCGCGTCCCGTTCGCCAACCGGTCTCCGAAGAGACCAGCGAGCCGGCGACCACCAGCACGACAACCCTGAGCGTCACCGGCTCGGTCGTGACCGTGGCAGGGCCGCGTCAGATCCACACCGTCAAGTCGGGCGACACCCTGACCGCCATCGCCCGCAAGTTTGACATGAGCGTCAGCGAGCTGGCTGAGGCTAACAAGCTCGACACCGAAAAGCCGCTGAAGCTGGGCGCCAAGATCAAGGGCCCGGCGACGACGCAGAAGGCCTATTCGGTCCAGACGGGCGACACGCTGGGCGAGATCGCCAAGCGCTTCAATGTCAGCGTCAAGGCGCTGGCCGCCGAGAACAATCTGCGGGCCACAGCCTCGCTGAAGAAGGGCCAGAAGATCGCGCTGCCCGACGGTTTCCGCGACAAGGGGCCGATCAGGACCACGACGACCACCCGTCCGACCACGCCGCCCGCCAACACCTATGCCCGCGTGGACAGCAGCGCCGCCGCAGCGTCGACGCCGTCCAGCCCGATCCCCTACACGCCCAGCGGCGCCGCCCCGCGTCCGAGCGCGCCGGTCGCCGCTCAGCCGATCACGCCGCCGCCCAGCAGCGGCCGGACGATCATCGAAACCGCCGCCGCGCCGACCGAGGCCGAGATCATCGCCTCGGGCAAGGGCAAGTTCGCCTGGCCGCTGCGGGGCGACATCATCTCCAGCTTTGGCGTGAAGGGCACGGGCCAGCGCAACGACGGCCTGAACATCCGAGCCCCGCAGGGAACGCCGGTTGTGTCGGCCGCCGACGGCGAGATCGCCTATGCCGGCAACCAGGTCCCGACCTTCGGCAACCTCGTACTGGTAAAGCACGCCGACGGCTGGGTGACGGCCTATGCGCACCTCTCCAGCACCAATGTGAAGATGCGCCAGCAGGTCAAGCAGGGCGAGCAGCTCGGCACGGTCGGGGCCACCGGCGGGGTCAATGAGCCGCAGCTGCACTTCGAGATGCGCTACGCGCCGACGGCGAAGGACAAGGCCAAGCCGGTCGATCCGGCGCTGGTGCTGCCGCGTTGATCACGACGGGCCCGCTTCATTGGAGCGGGCCTTTTCTTTGGGGCGTCAAAGCGTTCGGGTCATGAAGGCGCTGTTGGGATCGGGCCTGTAGTCGCCAAAGGGCTCGCAGGCCTGGAAGCCGTTGCGGGCGTACATGGCACGGGCAGGAATAAAAAAGTCGCCAGCCCCGGTCTCAAGGCTGAGACGCTGTAAGCCCAGGGCGCGTGCGTGCGTCAACAGATGGTCCAGAACGGCTTGGCCGACGCCCCGGCCTCGATGCGCTGCGGCGGTGTGCATGGACTTGATCTCGCCGTGGCCGTCGCCCAGGGGCTTGACCGCGCCGAACCCCGCCAGGGCGTCGCCGTCCCAGGCGGCGAAAAAGTCGAGATCGGCCTGGCGCATGGCGTCCAGCGGCATGACGTGACAGCTCTCTTCCGGGCCAGTTGAGCGCATAGTCGCGAAGTGATGGGCCAGCAGGGCGATGATGCGAGGATCCTCGAAATCGCCGGCGATGATGCGAAGCTGCGGCTTGGTCATGTCGTCTAGACCGTCGTGGTGTTGATGATGAGATAGCGGGCGAGCTCGGCGCCCGGATTGGCGATCCGCTTGGCGTCGACGCCGTGATGGCGCAGGCAGTCGCCGGGGCTCAGCCGATAGGTCTCGGCCTCGATGTCCAGATGGAGCTCGCCGGCGATCAGATAGAAGAACTGCTCGCGCCCGGCGGGGGCATACCCTTCGCGCTGGGGCCGGTCGAGTTCGTAGCGGACCTCCGCGCCGGGCGGCAGCTCCCCCAGCGCCAGCTCGGTGGCGTAGCCTTCGGTCGGCGGGGCGATCAGGGTGCGCAGGAAGCCGCTCTCCGGATCACGCCAATGCGCGGCGTCGGCGCCGCGCAGAAGCCGAGGCGCGCTGGTCTCGACCGCCGCCAGCAGGCGCGACATCGTCAGGCCATAGGCGTTACAGAGCCGTCCCAGAGCGTTGGCCGTGGGGCTGGTCTCGCCTCGCTCGATGCGCGAGATCGTCGCCCGGCTGAGTCCCGTCAGGGCGGCGGCGGCGTCCAACGACAGGTCGCGTTCCCGCCGCAAGGTCTCAAGCCGGTAGGCCAGGGCCAGGTCGGCGGCGGTGTCGGCGTCCGTGGGCGGCACGCGGCTCTCCTCTGCAAATCTCGCAGAAGAGAAATTTTCTCAAATATGATCGGATTTCAAGAGGGCTCGGTCCAGCCCTAGCTCGGCAGTCCGACGCCAAGCTCTCCCGCCAGATCCCGAACGAACTGCCAGGCCACGCGGCCTGAGCGACCGCCGCGCATCTGCGACCACTGCAGCGCGCGCCGGTCGAGATCAGCGGCGTCCAGGCCAAACTGCTCGGCGTAGCTGCGGATCGCCTGCAGATAGGTCGCCTGGTCCATCGGCGGAAAGCCGATCCACAGGCCGAAGCGGTCGGAGACGCTCATCTCCTCCTCGGCGTTCTCGGCCGCAGCGATGGCGCCTTGGCTTTCGACGTGGTCGCGCGGCATCAGGTGACGACGGTTGGAGGTGGCGACGAACAGCACGTTTTCGGGCGGGCCCGAGACTCCGCCCTCCAGCGCCGATTTGAGCGCCTTGGCCGCCGCTGCGCCGTCCTCGAACGAGAGATCGTCGCAAAGCACCACAAAGCGTTCGGAGCGGGCGCGCAGCAGGTCGAACAGCGGGGGAAGGGCGACCACCTCGTCGCGATCGACCTCGATCAGCTTGAGGTCGGGATAGGTGTCGGCCATGGCCACGAACGCGGCCTTGGTCACCGAGCTCTTGCCCGTACCGCGCACCCCCCACAGCAGCACGTGATTGCTGGGCAGGCCTTCGGCGAAGCGTCGGAGATTCTCGACGAACCGGGCCTTCTGCCGGTCGATGCCGACCAGCAGATCCAGCGAGAGCGGGTAGTCCGGCGCGGGAACGAAGGCGGCCGCCGCCGGTTCGTGCCGGAACAGGCGCGCAGTGCTGAAATCCGGGGCCGGCGGAGTGGCCGGAGCCAAGCGCTCCAGGGCGTCGGCGATACGGGCGAGCAGGGGTGCGAGCGCTTCAGTCATGTGTGGCTCCATACCCTCACGCGCTCGCATTGCAAAAGATAAGGCGAACGCATAGCTTCCGCCGACTTGGCGCGACCCTATTTCTAGGCGGCGCGCATAGCGGCTTTTTTATTGGAGAGACCATGGCCACCGGTTCCACCGCGGCGACCCTGATGAACATCCTGCCGATCATCCTGATGGTCGTGCTGTTCTACTTCATGCTGATCCGTCCGCAGCAGAAGCGCCAGAAGGAGCATATGAACATGCTCAACAACCTGAAGCGCAATGACACCGTCGTGCTGTCCAGCGGCATGATCGGCAAGATCGTCCGCGTCGAGGACCGCGAAGTGGGCGTCGAGATCGCCACGGGCGTGACCGTGAAGGTCGTGAAGGGCATGATCGCCGAAGTCCGCACCAAGGGCGAGCCGGCCGCCGCCAACGACGCCAAGAACTGATCTGACGTTCCAAGCGTAGTAGCCATCGGTTCGGATGCCTCCTTGAAGGGGCTCCGGACGTGTTGATCTGGGTCTCCGGCGTCAGGCGATCATCGTCTGGCGGCCGGGTCTCAGCGCAAATCCAGGCGTCACCCGGCGTCGCTCCGAGCTTTTATCCATGCTGACACTGTCTCGCTGGAAGATTGTCTTGGTCACCTTCTCGGTGATCTTCGGCATTCTCTTCACCTTGCCCAATCTCCTGCCACAGAAGACGCTGGACAGCTTTCCGGACTGGTTGCCCAAGCAGAAGCTGAACCTCGGCCTCGACCTGCAGGGCGGTTCGTACCTGATGTACGAGGTCGACACTGACGCCCTGCGCAAGGAGCGCCTGAAGAACCTCGTCGAGGATGTCCGCACCGTCCTGCGGGGCGAGCAGATCACCTTCGGCGAACTGGCTGAAGTCAACGGCACAGTCCGGCTCCGCATCGCCGACGCCGCCAAGGTCGACGAGGCCGCCAACCTACTGCGCCGCTCGGTCGGCTCGCCGTTCGCCGGCTCGATCAGCGGTCGCGACGTCTCGGTCGACAAGCGCGACGACCAACGCCTCGAGCTTTCGTTCATCCCGGAAGCTGCGGCTCAGGATGCGTCGATGGCCGTCGATCAGAGCATCGAAACCATTCGCCGCCGTATCGACAGCCTTGGCACCAAGGAGCCGAACATCACGCGCCAAGGCGCCGACCGGATCGTGATCCAGGCCGCCGGCGAGAGCGATCCCGAGCGTCTGAAGGCCGTGGTCGGCAAGACCGCCAAGCTGACGTTCCAGATGGTCGATGACTCCGTCACGCCCGAGGATATCGCGGCCGGCCGGATTCCGCCGGGCTCCGAGGCGCTGCCCGGCGATGATTTTCAGCCCGTCTATGTCGTGCGGAAGCGCGCACTGGTTTCGGGCGACGAACTGGTCGATTCCCGTCAGAGCTTCGATGACCGAGGCGCTCCGGCCGTTTCGTTCAAGTTCAATGGCTCCGGCTCGCGCAAGTTCGGCGACGCCACGGCCCGCAATGTCGGCAAGCGGTTCGCGATCGTCCTGGACGGTCGCGTGATCTCGGCGCCGGTGATCAACGGCGCTATCCCCGGCGGTTCGGGCATCATCACGGGCTCGTTCACGGTCGAGAGCGCGGCCGACCTGGCCCTGCTGCTGCGTTCAGGCGCGCTGCCCGCACCCCTGAAGGTCGAGCAGCAGAACACCGTCGGCGCCGAACTGGGCGCGGACGCCGTGCGCGCTGGCGCCATCTCCACCCTCGTGGCGTTCATCACCATCGTCACCTTCATGATCCTCAGCTACGGGCTCTTGTTCGGCGGGATTGCGGTCGTCGCGCTGATTATCAACGGCATGCTGATCGTGGCGGCGATGTCGCTGACCCAGGCGACCCTCACGCTGCCGGGTATCGCGGGTCTGATTCTGACCCTGGCCGTGGCCGTCGACGCCAACGTGCTGATCTATGAGCGGATGCGCGACGAGGCGCGAGCCGGCAAGTCGCCAATCCTGGCGGCGGACGCGGGTTTCTCGCGCGCGATGACCACCATCATCGACGCCAACATCACCACCCTGGTGGCGGCGGGCATCATGTTCGCGTTCGGCGCGGGTCCTGTTCGCGGCTTCGCCTGGACCCTGTCTATCGGCGTGTTCACCTCGGTGTTCACCGCCGTGCTGGTCAGCCAGCTTCTCATCGGCTGGTGGTTCCGCGCTGCCCGCCCCAAGAAACTTCCGATCTGAGTGAGCGCACCTATGGCCTGGCCCCTGATCAAGCTGCTCCCGCAGAAAACCAACCTCACCTTCGTCAAGTTCGCCCGCATCATGGCGGTGATCAGCGCGGTCCTCGTGGTCGCTTCGCTGATCGGCGTGTTCAAGCCCGGACTGAATCTCGGCATCGACTTCAAGGGCGGCTCCGTCATGGAAGTCTCGACCGCCCCGCGCGCGGTCGATCTGGCCAAGGTTCGCACCACCCTGGAAGCTCAAGGTCTGGGCGACGTCCAGGTGCAGGCCTTCGGCTCGCCGGATCGCGCCCTGGTGCGCTTCCAGACGCCGGCGGGCGGTGACCCTGGTGTCACCCTGACCAACGTCAAGACCGCCTTGAAGCAGTCGCTCGGCGATCCCGTCCAGTTCCTCAACCCCTCGGCGGTCGGTCCCAAGGTCTCGGGCGAGCTGTTCCGCAGCGGCGTCCTGGCCCTGGTGCTCGCCGTGGGCCTGATGTTTCTCTACATCTGGTTTCGCTTCGAGCCGCAGTTTGGCCTGGGCGCCGTGGCGGGCCTGCTGCACGACCTGATCCTGACCTTCGGCTTCATCGTGCTGTTCAAGATCGAGTTCAGCCTCAACACCGTTGCCGCGCTGCTGACGGTGATCGGCTACTCGATGAACGACACCGTCGTCGTGTTCGACCGCCTGCGCGAGAACCTGCGCAAGTACAAGAAGATGCCTTTGAAGGACGTGATCGACCTGTCGATCAACGAAATCGTGTCGCGTACGATCATCACCGGCGTCACGGCGATCATGGCCCTGACGGGTCTGGCGATCTTTGGCGGCGACGCCCTGTTCGGCTTCTCGGTCGTCATGATCTTCGGCATCGCGGTGGGCACCTACTCGTCGATCTATGTCGGCGCGCCGATCATCCTGCTGTGGGGTGTCAAGCGCGGCGAAGAGGAAGCCACGCCGATCAAGCTCGGTGCGGCCTCGCAGCCCTGATGCGCCAGCCGCCGTCCATCGACGCCTGGGGCGGCGGCGGCTTTCGGGTCGCCGGCGTCTGGCGACCCGGCTCGTTGCTGATCCTCGACGACCAGCCCCGCGACTGGGCCGTCTCGGCGCTTTCCGAGCTTACGCCGGAGTCGTTCGCCGAGGTTTTCGCGGCGGGCGGCGCGGTCGAGTTCGTGCTTTTGGGCACGGGCCTGAACAACGCGCTGCCGCCGCGTCCGGTCCGTGACGCCCTGAAGGCGGCCGGCGTCGGCTTGGAGTTCATGAGCACTGAAGCGGCCGCGCGCACCTACAATGTTCTAGCCAGCGAAGGCCGGAGACTGGCGGCGGCGCTGATCGCCGTCTGAGCGGGGCTTCGTCGACCTTCGGTATCCCGACTTTGCCCGACTCCCAAATATCCCTATGGTCCCCTTAAGGAAAATGGGATCCGAGGGGGAAACCGATGACTGGACTGCTTTCGAACTTCCGCAACACGATCATCGTCAGCTTCGTGCTGGCCCTGGTGATTGTGATTGGCTACGGCCATAGCCCGCACGGGCACGACGCCACCTACTTCCAGGCCATCTTCCGCTGGCTGCACGTGCTGTTCGGCATCCTTTGGATCGGCCTGCTGTACTACTTCAACTTCGTGCAGATCCGGGTGATGCCGCAGATCCCGGCCGAACTGAAACCGGCCGTCAGCAAGTATATCGCGCCCGAGGCGCTGTTCTGGTTCCGCTGGGCCGCTCTGGCGACCTGGGTGATGGGCGTGCTGCTGGCCTATAACCGCGGCTACCTCGTCGAAGCCTTCACCCTGGGCCTGGCGGGCGGCTATACGCCTGGCGTCGACATGGGCTTCACCTTCATCGGCACGGGCATGTGGCTGGCCACGGTGATGTTCTTCAACGTCTGGGTGTTCATCTGGCCGAACCAGAAGATCGCGCTGGGCATCGTCGAGGCTGACGCGGACGCCAAGGCCAAGGCCGCCAAGACCGCCATGCTGTTCTCGCGCACCAACACCCTTCTCAGCATCCCGATGCTGGCCACCATGGCGATGAACCAGACGCTGTTTGGCTAAACCCGGCTGGAAAATGCTGTAAGGGGAGGGCCCGTCGCGACTCGCGGCGGGCCTTCTTCGTTCTGGACCCCATGGCCGACACCGAGACCCTCGACGACCTCGTCCGCCGCGTCGACCACGACCGCTGGCTGGCGACGCGCTTCATCGCCGATCCGGCCGCCCGCGCCGACGTCATCGCCCTTTATGGCCTGAACTATGAGCTGGCCCGGGTGGCCGGCGGCGTGTCGAACGCCTTGATGGGCGAGATCCGCCTGACTTGGTGGCGCGAGGCGATGGAGGAGATCGCCGCCGGCAAACCGCCCCGCAAGCATCCCAATGTTGAGGCCCTGGCCGCTTCGGGGTTCGATGCCAACGCCCTGGCCGTCCTGGCTGAAGCGCGGTTCACCGACCTGGACGAGGGGCCGCTGAAGGATGAGGCGGCGGTGCTGGCCTATATCGACGGCACCGCCGGCGCCCTGGCGGTGCTCGCGGCGCGACGGCTCAACCCCGCCGCCGATCCGCACGCGGTCAAGGGCGCAGCGCGCGCCTGGGGGCTTTCGGGACTTTGGCGGCTGAAGTCGGTGGGACGCTCGCGGCTGCCGGAAGACTGGACGCAAGCCGACGTGAAGCAGCGGGTCGAGGCCCAGTTGAAGGCCGCGCGGCGCGAGGTGAGGGGATTGCCCGTGGCGGCGTTCCCCGCCGTGACCCCGGCCGCCCTGGCGCGCGCCTATGTGTCGGGCCGTGAGATGGGCGAGCTGGAGAAGAAGCTCCGCCTGACATTGGCGGTGGCGACGGGGCGGTTGTAAGCGCCCCCTCCGTCACGCTGCGTTTCCGCAGCGCGCTACCTCCTCCGCGATGCGGGAGAGGAGAAAAGCGCCATCCTCCCCCGTGAAACGGGGGAGGGGGACCGCGAAGCGGTGGAGGGGGTGCTAACCTGAGGTCACTTCCCCGGCCGCGTGTTCCCGGTCCACTGGTCCAGCCAGTCCAGCACTTCCTTGTGCCACTGCACCGAGTTCTGGGCCTTCAGCACCCAGTGGTTCTCGTTGGGGAAGTACAGCAGCTTGCTGGGCACGCCGCGCCGCTGCAGGGCGTTGAAGGTCGCCAGGCCCTGCTCGACGGGAACGCGGTAGTCCAGCTGGCCCTGGATCACCAGCGTCGGCTTGACCCATTTGTCGACGTGGTGCGCCGGGTTGAAGGTCTCGTAGGTCGTGCCGGCCTGCCAGGGCGGCCCGCCGTTCTCCCATTCGGTGAACCAGAGCTCTTCGGTCGAGTAGCCCATGGCGCGGGTGTCGAAGATCCCGTCATGGTTCACGAGGCACTTCCAGGGCTGGTTCCAGTTGCCGGCGATCCAGTTGACCATGTAGCCGCCGTACGACGCGCCCAGCGCGCAGGCGCGATCGCCGTCGAGGAAGCCGTATTTCGACAGGACGAAGCTCCAGCCCTTCTGCAGATCCTCCAGCGGACGGTCGCCCCAGTGCCGGCTGATCGAGTCGGTGAAGGCCTGGCCGTAGCCGGTCGAGCCGTGGAAATCGATCATCACCACGGCGTAGCCGGCGTTGGCGTAGACCTGCGGGTTCCAGCGATAGCTCCAGGCGTTGCTGAACGAGCCCTGCGGGCCACCGTGGATCAGGAAGGCCACGGGGTACTTCTTGGCCGGGTCGAAGTTCGCCGGCTTGACGAGGAAGCCGTGCACGGTCTCGTCGTTCCAGCCCTTGAAGCTGAACTGCTCGGGCTCGCCCCAGGCGACGTTCTTGAGCGCTTTGCTCGAGACGCTCGCGACCTTCACCGCCGGACCCTTGGGCGGCAGGAAGAAAAGCTCCGAGGGGCTCTTCAGGGAGTCCGAGGCGTAGACGATGCCGTTAGGACCCACGTCAAAGGCGGTGACATGCCCCTCGCCCGTCAGGGCTGTGACCTTACCGGTCTTGACGTCGATGGCGAACAGCTTGCCCTGACCCACATCCAGCGCGGTAGCATAGATCGTCTTGCCGTCAGGGCTCCAGGCGACCGCATCGGCCGAGCGGTCCCACTGGGGGGCGAGTTCGCGGTCCTGCTTGGTCGCTCGGTCGCGGATCATGATCCGGAAGCGGTCCGCTTCGAAGCCCGGCCGGCTCATGGCTCGATATGCGGCGTACTTGCCGTCCGGCGAGGGCGTCGGGGCGGAGTCCCAGGCCTTGTTGGCTTCGGTGCGGTTGTTCAGCGGCTCCGACCCGTCGAACTTGGCGACCCAGAAGTCAAAGTTCGTACTCCAGGCTTCTTCCCTGCCGGCCCGTTTCGCCGCGAAGGCCACCCCGTCCTGCTCGGGGGTAATAACGAAGTCCTCGTCGCCGCCAAAGGGCTTGGTCGGGCTGTCGCCGTCGAAACCCTTCATCAGGGCGACCGGCTGGCCTGCGGCGACGCCATCGGCGTCCAGGCTATAGGCGAAGAGGTGGTTCCTCGTCCCGTCTTTCCAGGTGTCCCAATGACGGACGAACAGCCGGTCATAGACCACGCCGGTCGCCTTGGTGGCGGTCTTCGCCGCAAGCCGCGCCTCGGTGCAGGCCAGGTCGGGGCAGTCGGGGAACACAGCCATGGCCACGACGATCGTCTTGCCGTTTGGGGCCACCTTGTAGGCCTGCACGTCGAACGGCGTGGCGGTGACCTGCGTCGCCGTCTCGCCCGTGACGTCCGTCTTGAACACCTGCTCGGTCCCGCCGGCCCGGCTGGACGTGAAGTAGATGGTCTTGCCATCAGCGCTCCAGCGGCCGCTGGCCGCGCCGCCGTCAGAGACCTTCAGGCGGCGCGGGGCCATCTTGGTCTTCAGGTCCGCCAGCCAAAGCGACATGGACGCCTTGTTGGCGGGATAGTCCATCGTCCGCACGCTGTAGAGAACATGGCGACCGTCAGGCGAGACGCGTGGATCGCTGAGCCGGTCGAGGCTGGCCATGTCCTTGGCGGTGAAGACGTCCGCCTTGGTCGGCGCCTGGGCGGCGGCCACGCCGGCCATAGCGGCGGTCAGGACGAGGGCGGAGGCGGCAAGGCGCAAGCTTTTGATCATGAAACCCGATTTCCTGGAAACGGTTATGCTCACTGGCAGCGGAGCCTAGACCTGCTTTGCTCCAGCGGCTAGGGCCGCAGGCAAGGCCTCGCCAGAGCGTCGGTCATCGATCCGCGTTCCGTTTCCAGGGGCGTGCGCCTGTTGTAAAAATGAAATAAATACAGCCTCTTATGTGGTAACAATCCGAAACAGACTTTGCTTTGCCGCGGCGCAGCGACGCACCTAAATGCTAGCTGGGGGCGAAAGGTCGGCCGTAGAGTCGTCCGCTAGCCAATAAGGGTCTCGAGTGTCGGCTTCGGGTTATTTTCAGCACACGGTCGCAGGACCGGTGATCTTTGCGGGGATCGGCCTGCACACGGGCGCGCATGTTCGCGTCGCCGTGCGCCCGGCGGTCGCCGACATGGGGATCGTCTTTGTGCGGACCGATGTGCATGACCGCGACAACCGCGTGCCGGTGACTGCGGACGCTGTCTGCCAGACCCAGCTCGGCACGGTGATCAACAACGCCGATGACGTGCGCGTCTCCACGATCGAGCACCTGATGGCCGCGCTGGCCGCGCTGTCGATCGACAACTGCATCGTCGAGGTCGACGGCCCGGAAGTGCCGATCATGGACGGCTCGTCCGAGCCCTTTGTTCAGATCTTGGATCGCGCCGGTCGTCGTCGCCAGGAAGCCGTTCGCCAGTACATCGAGATTCTGGCGCCGATCACGGTGGAGGAGGGCGACAAGCGCGCTAGCCTGCTTCCGGCCGATCGCTTCGAGGTCGCCTTCGAGATCGCCTTCGCCAGCAAGGCGATCGGTCGCCAAGCCGTCGACCTGGCGATCGACGAGGAATCGTTCCGCGCCGAGCTGTCCGACTGCCGCACCTTCGGTTTCGTCCGCGACGTCGAGGCGCTGCGCGCCATCGGCCTGGCGCGCGGCGGTTCGATGGAGAACGCCGTGGTCATCGACGGCGACCGCGTGCTGAACCCGGAAGGCCTGCGCCGTCCGGACGAGTTCGTTCGCCACAAGGCGCTGGACGCCGTGGGCGACCTCTACGTGCTGGGCAAGCCCATCATCGGCCGTTTCGAAGGCGTTTTGGCGGGGCATGGCCTCAATAACGCCGTGGTTCGAGCGTTGCTGGCCCAGCCGCGCGCTTGGCGCCTGCGCGCCTTCGCGCCGGCCCTTGCAGAAGCGGTTTAGGCGCGTCTCCAGAAAGTCGGGGCCTGGCCTTCGCATTTGCGCCTTTGACGGCGTGGTGTAGAAGCCTTGCACGGCGCAGGGGCGCACGTTTGCTTCGAGGGTGAGAGAGTCCGTGCTTCGTATTATCCAGGGACGTCCGGCCGTCATGATCGCCGCTGTCCTCGTCGCCGCCTCGGTGGCGGGTTGCGCCGGCAAGGCCAAGAAGCCGACCCTCGTCTACGAAGAGCGTCCCGTTGAACTGCTGTATTCCACCGGCGCGGACCGTCTGGACCGCGGCAACTGGAATGAGGCCGTCGACTATTTCCGCGAAGTCGAGCGTCAGCACCCCTATTCGGAATGGTCGCGCCGCTCGATCCTGATGACGGGCTACGCCCACTACATGGGCAACCAGTACGCCGAAGCGATCGGTGACGCCGACCGGTTCATCTCGCTCTATCCCGGCAATCCGTCGGCCCAATACGCCTTCTACCTGAAGGCCATCTGCTACTTCGAACAGATCGTCGACGTGAACCGCGACCAGGCCGCGACTGAGCAGGCCCTGGCCGCCCTGCGCGACGTCGTCCAGCGCTATCCGAACACCGAATACGCCACCGACGCGCGGCTGAAGATCGACATGGTCAACGACCAGTTGGCCGGCAAGGAAATGGCCATTGGTCGCTGGTACCTTAAGAACGGCCAGACCCTGGCCGCGATTGGCCGGTTCAAGGCCGTGATCGAGCGCCATCAGACGACCTCGCACACGCCCGAAGCCCTGTTCCGCCTCGTCGAAGCCTATCTGACGATCGGTCTCAATGAGGAAGCCAAGCGTAACGGCGCGGTGCTGGGGTACAACTTCCCGGGCGATCGCTGGTACGTCGACGCCTACCGCCTCCTGAACGACAACGGACTGCGTCCGGCGGTCGAGCCGCTGAAGGCCGGCGCCAAGCGCAACGCTCTGGAACGCATCCTGTCGAAGGACAAGGAAGCGACCCTGGCTCCGCCTGGCGAACGCAAGGCCAAGAAGGGTCTGCTCGGGCCGCTGGGCATGTAGATCGCGGCGGGATCTTCGATGGTCCCGTTTCGTTCCGCCTTTGCGCTTTGAAAAATCCTGATTCCCGGCGATCTTGCGACCCATGCTGATCGGCCTTTCCATCCGTGACGTCGTGCTCATCGAGAGCCTGGACCTTGCCATCGGCGAGGGCCTCACGGCGCTGACCGGTGAAACCGGGGCGGGCAAGTCGATCATCCTCGACGCCCTGGGCCTGGCGACGGGCGCGCGCGCCGATGCCGGACTGGTTCGCCGGGGGGCGACGGGGCAGGCTTCGGCCACGGCGATCTTTGCGCTTCCAGCCGACCATCCCGCCTTCGCCTATCTCGACGATAAGGGTCTGTCCTATGCGCGGGACGAGGACCTCGTTCTGCGCCGACAGCTCTCGCCCGATGGTCGTTCGCGCGCCTTCGTCAACGACCAAGCCACCAGCGTTGGCGTGTTGAAGGATCTCGGAGCGCTTCTGTTGGAGGTCCACGGCCAGCACGAGACCGTGGGTCTGCTGGATCCCAAGACCCATCGTGGGTTGCTCGACACCTTTGGTGGGGTCAACCTGGGGGCCGCGGCCTCGGCCTGGAGCGCCTGGCGCGCCGCCCGCGACAGGGCTGAGGAGCTTCGCGACCTGGCTGGCCGCGCGGCGGCCGAGACCGAGGAATTGACGCTCCGTCTCTCTGAACTGGACCGCCTGGACCCGCGCGAAGGCGAGGAGGCGAGCCTGGCCGAGGAGCGGGCGCTGCTCAGCTCCGCCGAGAAGGCGATGGCCGATATCGCCGCTGCTAAGGATGCGCTGGCCGGCGACAACCTCTCAGGCCGGCTGGCCCAGGCCTATCGCGCTCTGGAGCGGGCCCGTGACCGCGCGCTGCAGGCCGGCGCGCCGGCCGAGGGCTCGGCCATGACCCGGCTGTCGGCGGCCTGCGAAGCGGTGGACCGGGCGCTCGTCGAGGCCCAGGAGGCTTCGGCCGCGATCGACGCCGTCGCCGAAACCTTCGAGTTCGAGCCTGATCGCCTGGAGAAGGCCGAGGAACGCCTTTTCGCCCTGCGGGGCATGGCGCGGAAGCTGAACGTCCTTGTCGATGATCTGCCGGCCAAACGCGCCGAGTTCGCCGCGCGGCTTCAGGCCATCGAGACCTCCGAAGACTCGCTGCGCGCCGCCGAGAAGTCCGCGGCCGAGGCGCGGGACGCCTATCTCTACGCGGCCGAGGCCCTGTCCGCCGAGCGCCGTGCGGCCGGTGATGCTTTGGCCAAGGCCGTCGAGGCGGAACTGACGCCCTTGAAGCTTGAAAAGGCGAAGTTCCGCGTCGCTGTCGAACCCTTGGGCGAGGATCGGGCCGGTCCGTCGGGACTGGATCGTGTGGCGTTCGAGATCTCGACCAATCCGGGCGCGCCGTTCGGGCCCATGGAAGCCATCGCTTCGGGCGGGGAACTGGCACGTTTCGCCCTGGCGCTGAAGGCCGCCCTGGCCGGCCGCGGTGGCGGTCCCCAGCCATTGATGATCTTCGACGAGGTGGATCAGGGCGTGGGGGGCGCGGTCGCAGACGCAGTCGGCTTGCGCCTCAAGCGGCTCGCCGCCAACGCCCAGGTGCTGGTGGTGACCCATTCAGCGCAGGTGGCCGCGCGCGGCGACGCGCACTGGCGGATCTCCAAGTCGGGCGACGACACCTCGACCCGCACCAAGGTCGAGCCGCTCAGCCCCGCTCAGCGGGAAGAGGAAATCGCTCGCATGCTATCGGGGGCCGAGGTCACTGAGGCGGCGCGGGCGGCGGCAAGGGCGTTGCTGACCCTTCACGCCTAGAGCCTGTCTGGTTTGGATGGAACTATCTAAACCGGATAAATAAACTATAAAATCAAATACTTACAGCCATTTCAAACGCTTTGGATGATTCCATCTAAAGCTAAAGGGCTCTAGGCTGCGGCCTGCTTGCTCAACGGGTAGGTGGCTCTGAGCGAGGCGTGGGTCAGGCCCGCCGTGTCCGCAGCCGCGAAGTAGCCCTCCGCAGGCAGGCCCTGAAGGATGGTCATGGCCGCCAGACCCCGCGCATCACGACCGAAGGCCATGATGTCCATCGCGATCTTGCCCGCTTCGCCAGACAGGTCCGAGGCATCCAGCGCCAGCGCCGCCACGCGCGCATCGCGCAATACGCGCAGCGCCTCCTTGTCGGGCGGCACGCGCGCGATGACGCCGCGTGTCAGCGCCCGCAGCAAGCCGACGACCTCAAGCAGCCGGCCGGCGGGCGTGCCGCGCGTGATGTCGACCAGCTCAATCATCACGCCGCCGCGCAGCAGGCTGAGCGATAGTCCCGCCGTTCCCGTCAGCAGGTCTCGACCGCGCTGGGTGCCCAGGGTGCGGAAGGACGCCGGCAGGATCAGTTCCGGCGTATTGGGCCCCTGAGCGCATCGCGCGAACACGCTTGCATACTTCAGGGTCGACTCGTCGATGAAGGCGACGTCGCGGTCCGAGAGCTTGGTCAGAGTGCGGGCCGAGGCCTGTCGCCCGCTGGCCAGGTGCGTGACCATCGGCTCGATGCGGACGGCGGTCGTAATGTTGCGCCTGAGATTGACCACGTGTTCGAGCGTGAAGTCGACGCGCAGGGCCGCGCCGCCCGCCGTGGTGAAGGCGACCGGTGTGCGGCGGGACTCGTCGCCAGGATCGACCGCGATGCGGACGGGGGAGCGGGCGGAGTCGCGGCGCGCCCTGGCCGCCAGGACAATCCTCGGATCGACACGCTTGCACACCGCCGCGCCGTCTTCGACGCCGATGACCGAGCGGATTCCCAGGTCCGTCACCGAGGCCGCGCCCAGCAGGTGGGTCAGCACGTCCTCGAGGATCTTCACGCTGGTCGCTTGGGCGGCCAGGCCCTGATCATGGCTCATCGCGATCAGGAACTCGCTCTCGGAGATGCGAGCGCGAAGGTCCTGTCGGTCCAGGTGCTCGTTCAGCTTGCGCTCGACATAGGTCCAGACGTCGGCCCGCTTATGGCTCCACCAATCGCCGGCCCAGGCGCGGATGGCCTTGATGCTGATGACGTTCACCGAGCCGCGCGCGACCAGGTCGGTGCCCGCCAGCCGATGGATCACCGGCGTCGGGAGAGCCACGCGTTCGTTCGCGTCCGATGGAGGAGTGTCGAAGGGCATGGGCCTGGTGCTTAAAATGAGCCCCTAAATTGCCTGTGACGCGCTTAACCTCTCGTTTGTAAATAGGGTTTCCGAAGGGGTTTACCGTGAAAGAAACCCGGGAAAACCAAGGGAATGACGGTGGGCGCTTGGCGTTCTCGCCCCCTCGGCGCATAAGGCGGTCATGAACAAGCTGCTCCTGGTGGCGGCCGGCGGGGCCGTCGGGTCCGTCGCGCGCTACCTGGTGGGCGTCGGCGCGATGCGGGTCATGGGCCCCGGCTGGCCGTATGGAACCTTCACGGTCAATGTCGTCGGCGGCTTTCTGATGGGCTGTCTGGCGTCCTGGCTGGCCCATCGGGGAAACACCTCCAGCGAGACCTGGCGCGTCATGCTGGGTGTCGGCGTCCTGGGTGGCTTCACCACTTTTTCGTCGTTCTCGCTGGAGACTGCGCTGATGATCCAGAAGCGCGCCTACGGCCAGGCGTTCACCTATTCCGCCGCGAGCGTCCTTCTGGCGATTGCGGCCCTGTTCGCGGGCCTGCTGGTGGCCCGGAAAGTCTTCGCATGAGCACCAAGGAAGTCCGCACCCTGTACGTCGACGCCGGCGAGGACGGGGTTCGCCTCGATCGCTGGTTCAAGCGTCGCTGGCCGCATCTGAACCACATCCAGCTGAACAAGCTGTTCCGCTCGGGCCAGGTCCGGGTGGACGGCTCGCGCGCCAAGGCCGACACCAAGCTGGCGGCCGGCAGCCAGATTCGCGTGCCGCCGCTGCCCGACGCGCCCGATCCGTCCGATAAGAACAAGCTGTCGGCGCGCGACGTCGCCTATGCCAAGTCGCTGGTGCTGTACGAGGACGAAGAGGTCCTGGCCCTGAACAAGCCGGCGGGCCTGGCCGTGCAGGGCGGCACCAAGACCACCAAGCATATCGACAAGCTGCTGAGCGCCTGGGGCGAGGGCGTGGATCGTCCGCGCCTGGTCCACCGGCTGGACCGGGACACCTCGGGCGTGCTGCTGCTGGGCAAGACCCCGTCGGCCGCCGCGCGTCTGTCGGGCGCCTTCGCCAAGCGCAAGGCGCAGAAGACCTACTGGGCGATCGTGGCCGGAAATCCGCACCCGACAGAGGGCGTGATGGAGCTGCACCTGGCCAAGCGCGGGGTGGGCGATCGCGAACTGGTCGTGCCGGCCCAGCCCAAGGACCCGGACGCCCAGCCGGCCGAGACCGAGTTCGTCACCATCAGCCGCGCCGGGCCTCGTGTGACCTGGATGGCGCTGCGTCCGCACACCGGCCGCACCCACCAGCTGCGCGCGCACATGAAGGCCATGGGTCATCCGATCCTGGGCGATCCCAAGTATGGCGACGAGAAGTCCGCGCCGCTGTCGGAAGGGCTGAAGCTGCAGCTGCACGCCCGCTCGATCCTGCTGCCGCACCCGTCGGCCGGCATGCTGCACATCGAAGCGCCGCTGAGCCCGGAGATGAAGGAAGGCTTCCGCAAGTTCGGCTTCTCGGAAGACGAGGCCGAGGCCGAGCCGTTCGCCCGGCGTCAGACCAAGCGACGCTGATCGCGCCGCTTGGTCCCCCACCGACCGCGCCTCCAGAGGGACGCGGGTCTCCGCCTTTGGCGGATCTCTAGACCAGTCCTGTGACAGCTCTTATGTCGGCGCTGTCGGGGAACACGGTCTTGTCGAGAAGAGCGCGGTCAACGCCCATGTGATCGGCCAGCACGCCCTTGAAGAGCGCGCGCATGTCCAGGGTCGGCGCGACGTCGCGGTTCTCGAACAGGGCCTTGTCGGCGAGCCCCGGCCAGTCGCCGACGATGCCGCCCGGCTTGAGCGCGCCGCCCAGGATCAGGCCGGTCGACGCCGTGCCGTGGTCGGTGCCGCCCGTGCCGTTCACGCGCGCGGTGCGTCCAAACTCCGTGACGACCAGCACCACCGTGTTTTTCCATTCCGCGCCCAGGCCGGTATGGAGGCCATCCAGTACGGCGTCCATACTGACGAGGCGCGTCGCGATCTGGCCGGGCTGGTTGGCATGGGTGTCGAAGCCGTCCAGCGAGACCGCAGCGATCTGCGGGCCGCCGGCCTGGGTCATGAAGCCGCCCAGGGTCGAGCCCAGCTTGCGGGCGGTCTCAACGCCGCCTCGGTTCTGTCCTCCGGCGGCCATGGCGGGCGCCATCGGAGCCCTCGCCTGGACGGCCATGGCCGTCTCAGCCATCGCTTCGGTCTCCAGCCCGCGCGCGAACGCCGGGCCCAGCAGCGGATCAGACCTGTAGAGATCCTGCAGCAGCATGGGCAGGCGAGCAGTTTCGTCGACGCCCTTGCCGGGCGACCAACTGGCGGCCTGGACCTTGCCCCGCAGGATCAGGGGCGCGGTCGTGCCCACCGACAGACCCTCGATCGGGCGGACCGGCGCCAGGGCTTCCAGCGTCCGGTTCAGCCAGCCTGTTTCTGCGCCATAGACCTTGGCTGAACCCGTCTCCAGCACGTCCTGGGCCTCGAAGTGCGAGCGGGCGCGGTCGGGACTGGCGATGGCCGGCGCGATCCGGGCCTGCCCCTTCTGGGCCAGCGCGTGCACGGCCTTGAGGTCGGGATGCAGGCCGAAGGTGTCATCCAGCATCCGCACCTGGTCACGTTGCAGGGCGATCGAGCCCCGCAGGGCGCCGTAGTTCGCATCGCCGACCGGCGGCGCCACCGACAAGCCGTCCATGCCGCCTCGGCAGATGACAATGACCAGCTTCTTGCGGCTCAGCTCCCCTTCCGAGGCGGCGAAGGCCTGGGTTCCGAAGAAGTTGACGGTCAGCCCCAGGCTGGCGCCCAGGCCCAGCAGCGAGCGACGGTTCAGGGGGGCGGTCATCGGCGCTGAAACTCCGGACTCATGATCAGCAGGGCGAAGGCTTCGCGACGGGTTTCGGCCCGGGCGACGGCCTTGGCGGCGAGCGGCGTCAGCCGTTCCCCCAGGGCCGAGGCGGCAAGGGCGTTTGGGTCGGTTTGATCCGCGACCGCAGCGGCGAAGCCCTGCGCCCACTGCATGCGCTTGATCAGCGCGTCCGGCGCCGCCCAGGTCTGGGCGTCTTCGGGCCAGCCCTTGGGGGAGGGCGGCGCGAACGGTTTTTGGCCAAGGCTGGTCAGGATTGGCGCAATGCGCTCGAACGCAGAAGGCTCGGCGTCGATCAGTCGCCAGGTCGAAAGAGCGTACTCGTAGGGCGTCTTGATCTTGGCGGGCGTCGGATCCCAGGCTTCAGGGCTCTCGACCAGGGTTCTGGCCACCGCCGCCAGGTCCCCGCCCGTCGCCATCCAGCGCTGCTCAAGCCTCTGAACCAGCGGCGGGGGAGGGACATCGGCGACGAAGTGACGGGCGATCTTGCCGCAGACGTGGCGGGCGGTCCGCGGATCGGCGGCGAGGTCGCGCAGGACGGCGAGGCCCTGCCCCATGTCCGCCTCGGCATAGCGGCGTCCCAGGATCGTCCGCGCGCCGGGTTCGTGAGCCTGCTCGCGGAAGACGAACTGTCCGGCGCGGCCCTCCTCGTCGCGACCGATGGAGAAGCCTGTCAGGGCGCGGGCGAACTCGGTGACGTCGCCTTGCGTGTAGCCTGCGTCGATCCCGACCGTATGAAGTTCCAGGATCTCGCGAGCCAAGTTCTCGTTCAGTCCGGCGTCGGCCCTGTTCCGGCGACGCGCGGCGAACTGGGCGGCGCGGCTTTGGGGGCCGATCGACTGCGCCTGGTCCAGATAGGTGAGCATGGCCGGATGCGTCGAGGACGCCACCAGCAGGTTCTCGAAGCTGCTGAACACATAGGGGCGGATCGCTTCGCGTTCGAACGGGCCGACCACAGCGGTCGTGGTCTGTTTCGTGGCCGAGACGGTGAAATGGTTCGCCCAGAAGAGGGCCCAGCGCTCCCTGAAAGCGTCCGGCGTTCTTGCTGCAAGTTGCGCCCGGGCGAGGAAGTCGGCGTTGAAGCGCTGACGTGTACGTTGCCGGACCTCTCGGCTCTGTTCGGCGAGCGCGAAGGAGTCAGAGTCCTGAGCCTTTCGAGCGGCGCGCAGTTTGATTTGCGCGTCCCTCAGCAGCTTCAGGCGCTCGGCGCTCGTCTCGCCGTCATTCGCCGGAATGTCGGCGCCCTTGCGGCGGATCTGGGCGATCAGGAAGCCCTGCGGATCGGCCTTGGCGGCGTCGATCTCGCCGGGGCGAGCCCCCAGGCCAAAGCGCGTGGCGGCGATGGCGGCCATCAGGTCCTTGGAGGGCAGGCTCAAGCGAGGGTCTCCCTTGCGCGACATCGCGATCTTGCCCATTCAACGCGCTTCCGCCACCGATCCGTCGCGGACGATCGCGAAAAGAGCTGCCCTGTGTCCGACAAGTCCGAACTTTTGCTGAAACCCAAGCGCTTCTACAAGTCCGCCGCCGCCGCGCCGGTCGAACAGGGCTTTGCGATCCAGCTGGACGGTCGCACGCCGAAGTCGCCGGCCAGGAAGCCGCTCGTCGCCCCCACCCAGGCGCTGGGCGCGATGATCGCGGCCGAGTGGGAGGCGCAGGTCGAGTATATCGACAACAGCCTGATGCCCGCGACGCGCCTGGCCTTTACCGCCATTGACCGGATCGCCGAGACGCGCGCCGAGGTTGCCCGCGAGATCACCGCCTACGCCGCCTCCGACCACCTCTGCTACCGCGCCGAGAGCCCCCGCGTGCTGGTCGAGCGGCAGGAGCGTGAATGGGGCGCGGTTCTGGACTGGGCCAGGGCCGAGCACGGCCTCGTCTTCACGCCCGTGGCGGGGATCATCCATGCGCCGCAACCGCCGGAGACGCTTGCGTCGGTCGAGGCCCTGGCCCTGACGCTGGACGATTTCGCGCTGGCGGGCGTGGCCTTCGCCGCCGGCCTGTTCGGCTCGACGGTGCTGGGCCTGGCGGTTCGTGCAGGACAACTGGCTGGTCAACAAGCGCTGGACCTGTCGCGCCTCGACGAAATCTATCAGGCCGAGCAGTGGGGCGAGGACGCCGAGGCCAAGGCGCGGGCCGAGGCGCTGGCCGTCGAGGCGGCGATGATCGATCGCTGGTTCGCCGCGTTGCGGCATTGACCAGTTTCGCGATCTACGTCCTCGCGGCCCTGGCCGAGATCGCGGGTTGCTTCGGTTTCTGGGCCTGGCTCAGGCTGGGCAAGTCGCCGGGATGGGCGGTGCTGGGCGTGCTGTCGCTCGTGATCTTCGCCCTGCTGCTGGCGCGGATCGAGGCCGGCGCGGCAGGGCGGGCGTTCGCAGCCTATGGCGGCGTCTATATCATCGCGTCCCTGGCCTGGATGCGGGTGGTGGAAGGCGCTCGCCCCGATCGCTGGGACCTGATCGGCGGGGTGATCTGCCTGGCCGGAGCGGCGCTGATCCTGTTCGGCCCACGGACAAACTGAGTCGAGAACCCAAAAGCTATGCTGCGCTGCCGCAAGGTCCGCCTTGCGCCTCGGCGCTCGCCTCGCTACGGCTTGGCCATAAGGTGGAAGAACCGCCAGCTAAACGAACCGGGCAGGGGAGTACGCGCGTGCAGCACATTCTCGAGGAACTGGAGCGTCGTCGCCAGCAGGCCAAGGCCGGGGGCGGCGAGAAGCGCGTCGCCAGCCAACACGCCAAGGGCAAGCTGACCGCCCGTGAGCGCATCGAGCTGCTGCTGGACGAGGGCTCCTTCGAAGAGTTCGACATGTTCGTCGAGCACCGCTGCGCCGATTTCGGCATGCAAGACCAGAAGATCCCCGGCGACGGCGTCGTCACCGGCTGGGGGACGATCAACGGCAAGGTCGTCTACGTCTTTTCCAAGGACTTCACCGTGTTCGGCGGCAGCCTGTCGAACGCCCACGCCCAGAAGATCGTCAAGGTGCAGCGCCAGGCCATGAAGGTCGGCGCGCCGGTGATCGGTCTGTTCGACGCCGGCGGCGCCCGCATCCAGGAAGGCGTCGACAGCCTGGCCGGCTATGCCGACATCTTCGTTGAGAACGTCATGGCCTCGGGCGTTATCCCGCAGATCAGCGTGATCATGGGCCCGTGCGCCGGCGGTGACGTTTATTCGCCGGCCATGACCGACTTCATCTTCATGGTGAAGGATACGAGCTACATGTTCGTGACCGGCCCGGACGTCGTGAAGACCGTCACCAACGAGGTCGTCACCGCTGAGGAGCTGGGCGGGGCCCGGGTCCACGCGGCCAAGTCGGGCGTCGCCGAGGGCGCGTTCGAGAACGATCTGGAGGCCATGACCCAAGTCCGCCGCCTGATCGACTTCCTGCCGTCATCCAACCGCGAGCCTGCGCCCGAGCGCGAGAGCTTCGATGAGCCGCTACGCGATGAGATGAGCCTGGACACCCTGGTCCCGGCCGATCCGACCAAGCCCTATGACATGAAGGAACTGATCCTGAAGGTCGTCGATGAGGCGGATTTCTTCGAGATCTCGAGCGAGTGGGCCAAGAACATCATCTGTGGTTTCGCCCGGATGGACGGCGAGACGGTCGGTATTGTCGCCAACCAGCCGCAGGTTCTGGCCGGCGTTCTGGACATCGACAGCTCGCGCAAGGCCGCACGCTTCGTGCGCTTCTGCGACGCCTTCAACATCCCGATCGTCACCTTCGTTGACGTGCCGGGCTTCATGCCGGGCACCAAGCAGGAGTACGGCGGCCTGATCAAACACGGCGCCAAGCTGCTGTTCGCCTATACCGAGGCGACTGTGCCGAAGATCACCGTCATCACCCGCAAGGCCTATGGCGGCGCCTATGACGTGATGAGTTCCAAGCACCTGCGCGGCGACCTCAACTACGCCTGGCCCACGGCCGAGATCGCGGTCATGGGCGCCAAGGGGGCTGTCGAGATCATCTTCCGTCAGGAGGCCAAGGACCCTGAGGCCCTGGCGGCGCGCGAAGCCGAGTACAAGGACCGCTTCGCCAACCCGTTCGTCGCCGCCCAGCGCGGCTATATCGACGACGTGATCATGCCCCACAGCACCCGCCGCCGGATCGTGCGCGGCCTGAAGAGCCTGAAGGGCAAGGAACTCTCCAACCCCTGGAAGAAGCACGACAACATCCCGCTGTAGGGGAGCTTATCCCCGGATCGGGACGGGCGCGAAAATCCCTCTCTCTTGGAGAGAGGATGGGGCCCGCGCCGCAGGCGTGGGAGGGTGAGAGGTTGCGGTTTTTTCCTTGAAAATCCCACCTTTTCAGTCGCTTGCTAGGCTCTGCCTTGTCCGGAGAGGGTGTAACCACTCACCCTTCCAAGCTTTGCTTGGGCCCCTCCCTCTCTCGTAGAGAGAGGGGATCGGATGGGCGTTCGTGTTGTTTCGTCCCCGGCTTGAAAACCTGTCGTAATCTCTACCCACCTCGTCGCGAGGAAAGGGCGCATGGCCAGCGACCATCGTGGCGGCGGGGGGCGGTCGAGCGGGACAGGTTCGAGGGGGATACTCGAACGGTCCGGGGCTGAGCTTGCTGGGCTCACCCGCCCGCCGTCGGCGTGGTTGGAGGCAAAGGGATGTGTCTTAGCCTGGATTGGCTCGTCCTCTCCCACCGCTGGGAGCCTCGGGAAACCGAGGAGCCCAGGTCCCGGTAAGGCCTGAACAGGGCCACCTGACGGGACGCTGGCGAATAACGGCTGCGCGGAGCGTCGGGCTTCGTCGAAACGGTATCTACAAACTCACACTCCGGACGAACGTCCGGCGCTCCGCGTCCCTTTCCAGACCTTCAGCGGGAGACCGCGTGAAGCGGCGGCGGCGTGCGCGAAGCCTTCTTCCCCCTCCGAGGGAGGAGCGCGCAGCGCGGAGGGGGCAAGTCAGGAAAGGGCCCGTTGACGCCCCAGGCCCCCACCTGACCGCTTCGCGGTCGTCCGCCCCCGGAGGGGGCGGAAGGATCTCGCCCCTACAAATCCAGATCCGCCGACGCGAACTCGGCGTTTTCCTGGATGAAGCGGAAGCGCAGTTCGGGCTTGCGGCCCATCAGGGTCTCGACGAGGTCTTCGACGCTTTCCTCGTGGCGGGGCAGGGTGACGCGGGCCAGGGTACGCTTCTTGGGGTCCATGGTGGTCTCCTTCAGCTGGGAGGCCATCATCTCGCCCAGGCCTTTGAAGCGGCCGATCTCGGGCTTCTTGCCCTTGAACACCGTGGCCAGCAGCTCGTCCTTGTGGGCGTCGTCGCGGGCGTACTCGCTCTTGCCGCCGTGGGCCAAGCGGTACAGCGGCGGCAGGGCCAGGAACAGGTGACCGCCCCGGATCAGCTCGGGCATGGTCCGGTAGAAGAAGGTGATCAGCAGCGAGGCGATGTGGGCGCCGTCGACGTCGGCGTCGGTCATGATGATGATCCGCTCGTAGCGCAGATCTTCCTCGCGGTACTTGGCGCCGGCCTGGGCGCCCAGGGCCAGCATCAGGTCCGACA
This sequence comes from Caulobacter sp. SL161, assembly GCF_026672375.1. Classification (GTDB taxonomy): domain Bacteria; phylum Pseudomonadota; class Alphaproteobacteria; order Caulobacterales; family Caulobacteraceae; genus Caulobacter. The sequence continues at coordinate 2,672,464 of NZ_JAPPRA010000001.1, read as the reverse complement.
GCTCCTTGTTGGCGGTGAACTTCTCGCCGCTCGCCGAGGCCACGTTCAGGATCTTGCCGCGCAGGGGAAGAATGGCCTGGTACTTGCGGTCGCGGGCCTGTTTGGCCGAGCCGCCGGCGCTGTCGCCTTCGACGATGAACAGTTCGGCCCCGTCGACCGCGCCGCCGGCGCAGTCGGCCAGCTTGCCGGGCAGGCGCAGCTTGCGGGTCGCGCTGGCGCGGGAGACTTCCTTGTCCTTGCGGCGCTTGAGGCGTTCCTCGGCTCGCTCGATGACGAATTCCAGGAGGGCCTGGGCGTTCTTAGGGCTGGACGACAGCCACAGGTCGAACGGGTCGCGCAACGAGGCCTCGACGAAGCGTTGGGCCTCGCTGGTCGAGAGCTTCTCCTTGGTCTGGCCCTGGAACTCGGGGTTCTTGATGAACACCGAGATCAGGGCGCCGGCCTGGGCGACGACGTCGTCGGCCGTGATGATCGTCCCGCGCTTCTCGCCCTTGAGCTCGGCATAAGCCTTGAGGCCGCGGGTCAGGGCGGCGCGGAAGCCGCTCTCGTGGGTGCCGCCTTCGGGGGTGGGCACGGTGTTGCAGTACGACTGCATGAAGCCGTCGTGCTCGCCAAAGCCCTGCGGGGTCCAGGTGACGGCCCACTCGACCGCGCCGGCCTCGCCCAGGCGCTCGATGCGGCCCGAGAAGCTTTCGGGCGTGATCGTGGTCAGGCCCTTAGTCCGTTCGGCCAGGAAGTCGGCCAGGCCGTTGGGGAAGTGGAACGTGGCTTCGGGCGGGGTCTGGTCATGGATCCGCGAGGGATCGCAGGACCATTTGATCTGCACGCCCCGGAACAGATAGGCCTTCGAGCGGGCCATACGGTAGAGGCGGGCGGGCTTGAAGTTGGTCCCCTCGCCGAAGATCTCGTCGTCGGGCTTGAAGCGCACCATGGTGCCCTTCTTCTTCGACGGCGCGACCTGCTGGATCGGCCCCAGCGGCTTGCCGCGGGCGAAGACCTGGAGATGTTCGAAGCCGTCGCGCCAGACGGTGACCTCGACGCGCTCGGACAGGGCGTTGACGACGCTGGCGCCGACGCCGTGCAGACCGCCGGAAGTCTCGTAGGCCTTGCCCGTGAACTTACCGCCGGCGTGCAGGACGGTCATGATGACCTCCAGCGCCGACTTGCCGGGATATTTGGGGTGCGGGTCGACGGGCATGCCGCGACCGTCGTCCTTGACCGACAGGTAGCCGTCGGCGTCGAGCTTGACTTCGATGGTCTTGGCGAAGCCGGCCACGGCCTCGTCCATCGAGTTGTCCAGCACTTCGGCGAACAGGTGGTGCAGGGCCCGCTCGTCGGTGCCGCCGATGTACATGCCCGGCCGCTTGCGGACCGGCTCCAGGCCTTCCAGCACCTCGATGTCGGCGGCCGAGTACTCACCCGGCTTGCCGGGGGGCGCAGCCTTCGACGGCGGGGGCGGCGGGATCGGACGCGGCGTTGGCTCGACGTGCGGCTCCACGCTGGCCTTGAACGGCGCGGCGGGGACCGGCGCCAGGGCGTCGTCGTCACCAAACAGGGAAGGGGTCTTATCGGAGGAGGACATCAGGGGAAGTCTAGGCGATTCGAACGCGGGGGCCTCGTATGGCGGTCCCGACATCCCCTGAAAAGAGAAAGTTGGGGACGCCCCCTCCGTCACGTCGCCTATCGGTGCCGCGCCACCTCCCCCGCTTCGCAAGGGAGGAGGAGCGTATCCTCCCCCGTGAAACGGGGGAGGTGGCCCGCAGGGCCGGAGGGGGCGCTCTCCAGTCTAGCGATAGGCCGGCGGATAGCCGGTCTGGTCGCTGGCCGCGTAGCGGGCCTTCAGCTGCTGGTGGCGACCGTCCTTGGGCTGCTCGACGCCGCCGACCAACACGGCCGTGGGCCAGCTGGTCGTCTCCAGCGGATCGCCGTTCCAGACGACCACGTCGGCGACCTTGCCGACCTCGAGCGAACCGACCTTGTCGGCCTGGCCCCAGATCTTGGCCGGGACCAGGGTCACGGCGGCGAGAGCGGCCGGATAGGGCAGGCCGTTGGCGACCGCCAGACCGGCGTTCAGGCGCTCCTGGCGCAGGTTGTTGAAGTCCCGCGCGCCGTTGATCGCCACAGTGACGCCGGCGGCGTGAAGCCGAGCGGCGTTGTCGAGGCGCGAGCCCAGGGTCTCGAAGCTGCCGGGCAGGGACGCTTGCGGATCCAGGATCACCGGAACCCCGGCCTTGGCGATCTCGGCCGCGACCATCCAGCCTTCCTCGACGCCTTCGAGGACGATCTTGATCTTCTCGTCGGCCGCCAGCTTCAGCGCCTGGCGAATGTCGGCGGCGCGAGAGACGCGGATCAACAGCGGGGTCTTGCCCTGGACGACCGGGATCAGCGCCGCAAGGTCCAGACGCGAGAGCCCGAAGTCGCGGGTGGCGCCCTGCTCGAACGCCGCGCGGCGGTTGGCGAACGCACGAGCGTCCTCCAGGGCCGAGCGGATCAGGATCAGGTTGGCGCCGCGCGAGCCGCCTGCCGCCCGAGCGCCGCTTTCGCCGAGCGACACGGTGACGGCCAGCTTGGAGGCCTCGACGATGTCGGTGCTGCCGGCCTTCAGGCGGATGAACGCGGCCTGGCCGCCGAACAGCGGCGGATCGCCGTCGCCATGAGCGCCGGCGGTCATCTCTTCGACCACGCCGTCGTCGGCATGCTGGTGCGCGCCGCCGCCCGTCCCGGACAGCACGGGGGTGACGGCCGAGCCGGTGATACCGCCGTCCCGGGCAAGGCCCAGGAACGTCGAGGCCGGATTGATGGCGTAGCTGATGTCGAAAGCTGCGCTCAGGGCGCTACCGGTGGAGTCGTCACGGGTCTCACGAACGCCGCTGATCTCCGAGGCGCCGAGGTTGGACGACGGCGCGATGAGGCCGGGGGTGACGACCCCGCCCTTGGCGTCGATGACGCGGGCGCCGGCCGGAACCGAGACGCTGGCGCCCAGGGCGGCGATCTTGCCGTCCTTGATCACCAGGGTCCCGCTCGGAATGGCGGCGCTGGACACCGGCTCGATGCGGGCGTTGACGATGGCGACCGTCTGGGCCGCCGCGGGAAGGGCCAGGGCGCAGGCGGCGCTGGCGAGAAGCAGGGACCGGATCATCAGTTGAACGCTCCTTGGCCGGCTTGGCCGAGCTCGAAATCGGACTTGGGCTGGAAGCGCGGGTCCTTGCGGTCGTAGGTCAGGGCGCCGTCGACATAGACCTGTTCGGCCTGGGCGTAGACGCTGAAGGGGTCGCGGCTCCAGACCACCAGGTCGGCGGCCTTGCCCGGCTCGATCGAGCCGGTCTTGTCGCCGATGCCCATGGCCTTGGCCGGGTTGGCGGTGATCCACTTGATCGCCTCGGCGCGCGGGATGTCGATCCCGAGCTTGGCGCCTGCGGCCATGGCGATGGCGGCCTCCTGGTTGAGACGCTGGGTCATGATCGCGTCGTCAGAGTGGATGACGACGCAGGCGCCGTTCTTGGCCAGGATCGCGGCGTTGGCGTCGATGCCGTCCAGGCTTTCCATCTTGAAGCCGGTCCACGAGGCCCAGGTGGCCGAGCAGATCTCTTCCTTGGCCAGCACGGGCGCGAGCTTGTAGCTCTCGATCGCGTGGTGGAACATCGTGATCTTATAGCCAAACTCCTTGGCGATATCGATCATCACAGCCATTTCGTCGGCGCGGTAGCAGTGGTTCTGCACCAGGATCTCGCCCTTCAGCACGCCGGCCAGGGTTTCCATCTGCAGGTCGCGCTTAGGCGCATCAGCCTTCTCGCCCTTGGCGACCTTGGCGCGGTAGTCGTCCCACTTGCGGGCGTAGTCGGCCGCGTCGATCCAGGCTTTGCGGAAGCCGAACACGTTGGCCATGGCCGTCGAGGGGCTGCGGCCACGACCGCCATAGACGCGCTTGGGGTTCTCGCCGCAGGCCATTTTCAGACCGTAAGGCGCGCCGGGGAACTTCATGCCCTGCATGGTCAGCGACGGTACGTTCTTGAGCGTCACCGAGCGACCACCGAACAGGTTGGCCGAACCGGGGAGGATGAGCAGGGTCGTCACACCGCCGGCGCGGGCGCGGTTGAAGCCCGGGTCCTGCGGCCACACCGAGTGCTCCGACCAGACCTGCGCCGTGTTCGGGTCGGTGGCTTCGTTGCCGTCCGACCGGGCCGAGACGCCGGGCGAGGGATAGACACCAAGGTGGCTGTGGGCGTCGACGATGCCGGGCGTGATCCACTTGCCCTTGGCGTCGATCACCGCGATGTCGGCTGGGATCGGAGTGTCGGGTCCGCCGACCGAGCTGATCTTGCCTTCCGAGACAAAGACCACGCCGTTTTCGATCTGCTGGCCCGTCGCTGTCAGCACGGTGGCGCCGACAAAGGCGGTCGCGCGGGCCGGAAGCGGCTTATAGGTCGATGGGAAGCCTGCGGACGCCTGGCCATCCAGGCCCTTGGGCAACGGCTTGATCTCGGCCTTCTCCGCGGGCTTGGCGGGCGTGGAAGACTTGGCGGGACCGCCGGTCCCGGTCGTGGCGCAGGCCGAAAGGCCCAGCGCAAGCAGGCTCGTGGCCATCGCCACCGAACGCCATCTGATCATGAAAAACCCCGACTCTCGAAGAGGCCGGAAGGACAGACGAAAAGAACCGCGTTATCAAGTCAAACGGCGCAAACTTGTCCGTCCGCCCGCAAAAACTTTGCGCGGTGCCTCGAACCTCGCTCGCGCATTTAGGCCGATGGCGCGCGGGTGCGCCGCTAAGGGGGCGAGATTGAGCGATACTGATTTTGGGCGACGGGAAGTCCTGGCCGGCGGCGTGGCGGCCGTCGCGCTCCCGACGGTTTCGAAGGCTCAGGCGGGAGGAATGCCCATGTACGGCTTGATCGGTCAGATGCTCGCAGCGCCGGGCAAGCGTGACGAGCTGCTCGCCATTCTTGCCGAGGGAACGGCGAACATGCCGGGTTGCCTGAGCTATGTGCTCGCCATGGATCCGGCCAACCCCGAGGCGATCTGGATCACGGAGGTCTGGGCCGACAAGGCGGCGCACGCCGCCTCTTTGAAGCTGCCGGCGGTGCAGGCCGCGATTGCGAAGGCAAGGCCCATCATCGCGGGCTTTCCGCAACGCTTTGAAACAACGCCCATCGGCGGCCAAGGCCTGAAGGCCTAGCGCCAGACCGAAAAAGGCCGCGGATCGCTCCGCGGCCTTTCCCAGTCTACCCAGATCTTGCGGCTTAGAAGCGCGCGTCGATCGAGACGCCGATGACACGCGGTTCGTTGACGAACGCGGTCAGGTTGTTGAAGTCGATCGCGCCCTTGATGTTGTGCTCGTTGGTGATGTTGCGAGCGAAGGCCGCGACCTCCCAGCCGCCTTCCTTGTTGGCGTAACCCAGCTTCAGGCCACCTTCGAAATCACCCTTCGAGTAGAATTCCTTCGACTCGTAGAGGAACAGGTTGGTGTAGCCCTGCACCTTCCAATCGGTGAAGGCGAACAGCTCGCCGCTGGCCACCGGATAGGCGTAGCGAGCGGTGAAGTCGAAGGTGTACTTCGGCGCGTTCGGGAAGGGGTTGCCGTTGACCAGAGCCGCACCGGAGGCGGTCGTCGGATCGGTCACCGTGCAGGCGGCGCAGGCGGCCACGGCCAGGGTGCTGTCCTTGATCTCGGTGTGAGCGTAGCTGTAGCCGGCGGTGACGACGAAGTTCGGCGTGACCACGAACTCGCTGTCCAGCTCCAGGCCATAGGCCTCGCCCTTCTTGGCGTTGATCAGGCGGTTGGAGTTGCTGCCGCCGCCGACCGCGCTGAACTGCGGATCGTCGATCGAGTAGGCGAACACCGCGCCGTTCAGGCGCACGCGGCGGTCGAACAGCTCGCTCTTCAGGCCCAGCTCATACGACATGATGGTTTCGGACTTCGCCGCCGAGGCCGGCGAGAAGAACGCGATGTCGCGACCTTGGATCGACGGACCGCGGAAGCCCGAGGCGACCTTGGCGTAGACGCTGACATCTTCGCTGACGGTATAGAACGCCGACAGGTCCCAGCTCAGGTGCGAGTCCGACACCGAAACCGGCGCGGCCATGTTCGGGCCCGAGAGGACTTTCATGTCCTTGTCGTCGTCGGTATAGCGCAGGCCGCCGGTCAGGGAGAGTTGATCGCTGACCTTGTACGACGCCTGACCGAAGACGGCCCAGGCGGTGTTCTTCTGCTGCAGGGTCGTGGCCGAGACGAAGAAGGGGTTGGTCTGGATGGCGTACTTCGTATCGAAGTAGAAGCCGCCGACTTGCCAGCTCAGCGCGCCGTCAGTGTTGCTGGCCAGACGAACTTCCTGGGTCCACTGATCCAGCTCCTTGATCCCGTCCTGGGTGTCCGACTGGAACGGAATGAAGCCCGGGCCCGTGGGATTGCCGCCGTCGATGTCGCCGCGGCTGAAGCCGTGGGTGTTCTCATAGGCAGTGATCGAGGTCAGCTTGGCGAAGCCGAAGTCGTAGCCGATGTTCGCCGAGGCGCCGTAGCCCTTATAGCTCTGCGGGTTGTTGGCGCCGGCGTCGAAATAGACGGTGTCGCGGTCGTAGTTCGCGTTGAGCTTGTTGGAGCCCTTGGTCAGGACGTTGGCGCGGAAGACGGCGGCGGTGCCGTCCAGGTCGCGGCCGTGGACGTTGAACAGGGCGTCCAGCTTCTCGGTCGGGGTGAACAGCAACTGGAGGCGGGCGGCGCGCTCGTTGAAGCCGCCCATGACGTTCTTCTTCTTGGTGAAGCCGTTGTCGATCCAGTCGTCGCGGTGCTGGAACAGAACCGACGCCCGCGCCGCAAGCTTGCCCTCGACCAGAGCGCCGCCGACGCCGCCGTCGAAGGTGAAGGTGTTGAAGCTGCCGTAGGTCGCCGAAGCGCGGCCCTTCATTTCTTCCGACGGCTTGATGGTGTCGAACTTCACGATGCCGGCCGTGGTGTTGCGACCAAACAGGGTGCCCTGCGGGCCGCGCAGCACTTCCACGCGGTCGAGGTCATAGAGCGGCGAGCTCTTCAGGACGACGTTCTCCAGAACGACTTCGTCCTGGATGATCGAAACGGGCTGCGAGGCGGCCAGATCGAAGTCTGCGTTGCCCAGGCCGCGGATGTAGAAGCGCGGCGCGACGCGGCCGTTCGAGGATTCCGCGTACAGGCCCGGCGCCTTGGCCGACAGGGCCAGGATGTCGTCGCCGGCCGCGAAGGTCGATTGCAGGCGCTCGCCGCTGATGGCGGCCACCGAAACCGGAACGTCCTGCAGGTTTTCGCTGCGCTTCTGGGCGGTGATGATGACTTCGCCGACCTTGGTGTCCTGGGCGAACGCCGTCGGGGCGGCGGCCATGGCCGTGACCAGCGCGGCGGCGCCGCACGAGAGCGTCAGGGCGCGACGAAGGGAGCTATTGAGGCTGTGCATGAGATGTCCTGTCGAGACGCCGCGTCGCTGAGTTGTGGTCCAGGCGTTGGCGGCGATTCCGTTTGGGCTGCGATAGGCCAAGTCTCCGCCTGAGGGATATCGCGCATCACGTCTTTTCGGGAACTTGGGGGCGATTGCGTCGTCAATGTTGCGAACTTGCGACAATTTTGTTCAGCCGGCGCCACTTAAGTAATAAGTCGTTCTACTTCTGGAGCGCGGTCCTGGCGCGGCGCAATGAAAAGGGGCCGGAGATCGCTCTCCGGCCCCTTGGCGTTTGTCCTAAGCCCTAAGCGCTTAGCACTTGTAGTACATCTCGAATTCGACCGGGTGCGGGTGCAGTTGCAGGCGCATCACCTCTTCCATCTTCAGCTCGATGTAGCTGTCGATGAAGTCGTCATCCATGACGCCGCCGGCCTTCAGGAAGGCGCGGTCCTTGTCGAGGTTTTCCAGGGCTTCGCGCAGCGAGCCGCAGACTTCCGGGATCTTCTTCTGCTCGCGGGGCGGCAGATCGTACAGGTTCTTGTCGGCCGGAGCGCCCGGATCGATCTTGTTGATGATGCCGTCCAGGCCGGCCATCAGCAGGGCGACGAACGTCAGGTAGGGGTTGCCCATCGGGTCGGGGAAGCGGGCTTCCAGGCGCTTGGCCTTCGGCGAGTCGACGTGCGGGATGCGGATCGAGGCCGAGCGGTTGCGCGAGCTGTAGGCCAGCTTCACCGGAGCTTCGTAGCCGGGCACCAGGCGCTTGTACGAGTTCGTCGTCGAGTTCGAGAACGCGTTGATGGCCTTGGCGTGCTTGATGATGCCGCCGATGTACCACAGGCATTCCTGCGACAGGCCGGCATACTTGTCGCCGGCGAACAGCGGCTTGCCGTCCTGCCAGATCGACTGGTGCACGTGCATGCCCGAACCGTTGTCGGCGAACATCGGCTTGGCCATGAAGGTGGCGGTCTTGCCGTAGGCGGCCGCGACGTTGTGGATGACGTACTTATAGAGCTGCATCCGGTCGGCCATGGTGACCATGGTGTCGAACTTCAGGCCAAGCTCGTGCTGGGCCGGCGCCACTTCGTGGTGGTGCTTTTCCGGCTTCATGCCCAGCTCGCCCATGACGGCCAGCATTTCGCCGCGCAGGTCCTGGCAGCTATCGACCGGATTCACCGGGAAGTAGCCGCCCTTCGGGCCCGGGCGGTGGCCCATGTTGCCTTCGGCGTACTGCTTGTTGGAGTTGACCGGCAGTTCGGTCGAATCGAACGAGTAGCTGGTGTCGTGCGGGGCGGTCGACCAGCGCACGTCGTCGAAGATGAAGAACTCGGCTTCCGGGCCGAAGTAGACAGTGTCGCCCACGCCGGCCGACTTCAGGTAGTTCAGTGCGGCCTTGGCGATCGAACGCGGGTCGCGGTTGTAGGGCGTGCCGGTGTCGGGGTTCACGACGTCGCAGAACAGCGCCAGCGTGGTCTGCTGGTAGAACGGATCGATGATCGCGCTCGACAGGTCGGGGCGCAGCTTCATGTCCGACTCGTTGATGGCCTTCCAGCCGGCGATCGACGAACCGTCGAACATCGTGCCGTCGTTCAGGAAGTCGTCGTCGACCAGGTCGATGTCGAAGGTCACGTGCTGCATCTTGCCGCGCACGTCCGTGAAACGGACGTCGACGTACTTCACGTCCTTTTCCTTGATCAGGTTCAGGATGTCCTTGGCGGTGCTCATTCCGTATCCCCTTGTAGAACTCTTTAGTTGCTGACGAACCGGCCTAGACGGCGGCCGGACCGTTTTCTCCGGTTCGGATGCGGATTACTTCCGCGATCTCCGAGACGAAAATCTTGCCGTCGCCGATGCGGCCCGTGCGGGCGGCGCGGGTGATGGCTTCCAACGCGGGCTCGAGCTGGCTGTCCTCGACGACGACCTCCACCTTGATCTTGGGGAGGAAGTCCACGACGTACTCGGCGCCGCGATAAAGCTCGGTGTGGCCTTTCTGACGGCCGTAGCCCTTGGCCTCGAGCACGGTCATGCCTTGGACGCCCATGTCCTGCAGGGCCTCCTTCACCTCATCCAGCTTGAACGGCTTGATGACGGCTTCGATCTTCTTCATCGGTTCCACTTTCGGGCCCGTCGGCGGCGAACCGCCTTCTCTGAGGCGCAACCATCACGCCGCCCCGCAGGTCGCAAGCGAGCGCTGGCGACAAATCTGACCGAACGGTTGACTTGTGAGCATGTGATTAAAAATTAGGCTTCAACCGCACGCGATTTATGCAAAGCTAAAACCGCATCCAAATGGCCTTGCGGTGCTTCATTTGACGCCTACGATCGCGCCCAACGAACGTTTGAATGGGGGCGGATATGCGCGACGACACACCGGTTTTGATCGGGGCGGGCCAATTCACCTATCGTGGTGAGGCCGCGAATTCGCCGTCGCCGCTGGAACTGCTGAAAGTTGCGGCGGAACGCGCCGTTCTTGATGCCGGTCTGTCTGGAACGGTTCTTGCCGAACTGGACGCTTTAGCGGTCGTGGCGTTCAGCATCGACGCTCCCGGCGGGCTATCGAAGCTTCCGCTGCCGCGTCTCAGCGATCCGCCGGCGTCGCTCGCGCGGGCCGTGTCTGCTTCACCGCGCTGGAGCGTCTATACCGAAACAGGCGGCAACAGCCCGCAGCAGGCGGTCAATGTGGTTTGCGAACGGATCGCTCAAGGCGAGTCCGATCTGGCCCTCGTGACCGGCGCCGAATTCCTCGGCTCGCTGATGAAGCGGATGAAGGGCGGGTTGGGTTTCGAAGGTTGGGGCGACGACATCACGACCGCGCCCCAGCGCATCGGCGATCCTAGGCCTGGGGTGACCCGCCAGGAGGCCGCGCACGGGCTCGGCTATCCGGTCAATACCTATCCGCTGTTCGAGAACGCGCTGCGCGCTCGCGATGGGCGATCGCAGGAAGAGCATCAGGCGCAGCTTGGCGCGTTTTTCGCGCCCTTCACCCAGGTCGCGGCCGCCAATCCACACGCGTGGTTTCCGGTTAAGCGAACCGCCGAGGAACTGGTGACCGTCACTGATCGCAACCGCATGGTCGGCTATCCCTATCCGAAGTATCTCAATGCGATCATGGAGGTGGACCAGTCAGCGGCCGTCTTGATCGCCAGCGTCAGGAAGGCGCGCGAGCTGGGCGTTCCGGAAGACAAGTGGGTCTTCCTGCACGGCTGCGCCGACGCTTGCGACCTCTGGTATCCGCTTGAGCGGCAGGACTATCATTCCAGTCCGGCCATGCGCCTGACGGGCCAACGCGCCTTCGAAATGGCCGGGATCAGCGTGGACGATCTCGACGTCATTGACCTCTACTCGTGCTTCCCGTCGGCCGTGCGGATCGGCGCCGAGGAGATTGGCCTGGCGCTCGACGACCCTCGCGGGCTGACCATTACAGGCGGCCTGCCCTACTTTGGCGGTCCCGGAAACAACTACGCGCTGCACGCCATCGCCGAGATGGTCACGAAGCTGCGGGCTCGGCCGGGCGCTTACGGGCTTTCGACCGCCAACGGCTGGTTCCTGACCAAGCAGTCCGTAGGCATCTATTCAACCCGTCCGGTCGAGGGGAAATGGGAGCGTGAGCCGCCGTCGGTCATTCAGGCCAGGATCGACGCGTTGCCGCACCCGGAGATCATTGAGAAGCCGCAGGGCAGGGCGGTGATCGAGACCTACACGATCGTTCACGGTCGCGAGGGCGTTCGGATGGGGATCGTGATCGGGCGTGACAGCCAAGGCCGCAGGTTTGTCGCCCAGACCCCCGACGAGCCCGAGGTCCTCCGCGATCTGGAGAGTCGCGAAGGTGTCGGACGGACCGGGACCGTCGGGCCGCATCCGGACGGTGTCCGCAACCTCTTCGTACCGGACTGAGCGCCATGAAGATCGTGCATGTCATCCGCCACGGTCGGCCGGCATCCACCTGGGGCGGTGCGGACGATGATCCTGGGCTGGATGAGGTTGGGCTTGCCCAGGCCAGGGCTGTCGCGGATGAGATCTTGAGCTTGCCAGAGCCGGAGCGCCCCTCATGCGTGGTCTCATCTCCGCTGCGACGCTGCCGGGAGACCGCCGCGCCGCTGGCCGAAGCGCTGGGGGTTGCGCTCGTGATCGATCCGCGCGTCGGTGAGATCCCGACGCCTGCGGCCCTCTCGGCCGAGGAGCGTCCCGCCTGGCTGCGCGCGGCTTTCGGTGGGCACTGGGACGAGATTGTCGGCGATCTCGACTACACCAAGTGGACAAGGGCTGTTGCGGCGGCGCTGGGCGAGCATGGCGGCGCGGCGGTGTTCAGCCATTTCGTGGCTCTGAACGGCGCGGTGTCGGTCGCGACCGGACGGCCCGAAGTGATGGCGTTCAGGCCGGACCACTGCTCACGCACGGTGTTCGGAATTGAAGACGACCGCTTGATCCTGATCGCGAAAGGCCGAGAAGCTCAAAGCCAAGTCCTTTGAGGTAGCGCCGTGGCCCGAGAGATCCTGACTGTCGCCGAAATGGCCGCGAGCGACCGCGCCGCTGTTCTGGCGGGCACGCCGACCCCTGTGCTCATGGAGCGCGCCGGGGAAGCGGTGGCGCAGGCGGTGCGAGCCCGCTATCAGCGCCGCCCCGTAGTCGTGTGGTGCGGGCCGGGCGACAATGGCGGGGACGGCTATGTCGCCGCACGCCACCTTCGGCGCCACGGCTGGCCGGTCGTCGTCGAGGCGGCTTATCCGCCGGCTACGGACGCCTGCCGCTGGGCGGCTTCGCGCTGGCGCGGAGAGGTCAAGCCATTGTCCCAGCGCCTGGCGTCCGAGACGCTCTATATTGATGCGATGTTTGGCGCGGGTCTTTCGCGGCCGCTTGAGGGCGAGGTCGCGGAGCTGGCGCGTACCGCCGTACGGCAGGCCTTGACGATCGTCGCGGTTGATACGCCGTCGGGCGTTCACGGCGATACCGGTCGATCCCTGGACGGCGTCGCGCTGGCGGCGGAACTCACCATCACCTTCCACCGTCGCAAGCTCGCGCACGTCTTGATCGAAGGCCGCAAGGCCTGCGGCGACATCCTGGTGGCCGACATCGGGCTTTCCGTGGTGGCGAGCGCTGGGCTTTTCGAGAACGAGCCGTCGCTGTGGCGCGAGCGATACCCATGGCCCGCGATCGATGCTCACAAGCATAGCCGCGGACGATTGAGCGTCGTCAGCGGCGACGCCTGGAACACCGGAGCCGCCCGCCTTGCCGCGCGGGGCGGGTTGAGGATCGGCGCCGGAGCGGTGACTCTGCTTTCGCCGCCGTCGGCTCTGTCTGTGAACGCTAGCCATCTTGAGGCGGTCATGCTGGCGCCGTTTGAGTCTGACGCTGATCTCGCCGCCAAGGCGGAGAAGGCTGACGCAGTCATTATCGGGCCCGCCGCCGGGGTAGGGGACGCGACGGCGCGCAATCTTCGCGCCCTGACGCAAACCGGGGCCGCGCTAGTGGCCGACGCCGATGCGCTGACGAGCTTCCGGGACGATCCCGGCGAACTCTTCGCCTGCCTGGACCGCGATGATGTCCTGACGCCCCATCCGGGGGAGTTCGAGCGGATCTTCCCGGGCCTGCTCGGCAGGTCGCCGGAGCGGATCACCGCAGCGCGCGAGGCGGCGAGCGCGGCGGGCGCAGTCATCCTGCTGAAAGGGGCGGACACGGTCATCGCGGCGCCGGACGGCCGAGCCGCGGTCGGGCTCAACGGGACGCCTTGGCTGGCGACGGCGGGGTCAGGGGATGTCCTCGCCGGCTTTATCGGCGGGCTGTTGGCGCAAGGGATGGGGAGCTTCGAGGCGGCGTGTGCGGGCGCCTGGATACACGCCGAGTGCGGCGCGCTTCATGGACCTGGCCTGATCGCGGAGGATTTGCCAGGCTTGGCCCCCGCGATCCTTGCTCGTCTGCACCAAGAGCGCTGAGCGGGCTTGCGCGCCCCGCGCGCAACCCGTAATGCCGGGCGCACGCGGATGTGGCGAAACTGGTAGACGCACTGGATTTAGGTTCCAGCGCCGCGAGGCGTGGAGGTTCGAGTCCTCTCATCCGCACCACACCTCTCGTAGCGCCCCTTAGGGGGTGCGCGAGTTTTATCGCCGCCGCTCTTGGATGCTCGCGCACGTCGTGACATAAGGGCGCTCTTTCGCCGCCCCGGCACCTCCTGGGCGGCGTCGATCTTTTGGACCCCAGGGCGGAGCTCGGGCGCCCGGCGCCCCGACCCGAGAATTAAGAATGTCGATGCAGATCGTTGAAAAGTCGGGCGAAGGCCTCAGCCGCGTTTTTGGCGTTACGGTGCCCGCGAGTGAACTGGCCACGCGTCTGGAAGCGCGGATCGCCGAAGTCGCTCCGCAAATGAACGTGAAGGGCTTCCGTCCGGGCAAGGTGCCGACGGCCCACGTTCGTCGCCTGTACGGCAAGGCCCTGATGGGCGAAGTCATCGAGCAGGCTCTGAACGAGACGACCACGAAGGTCCTCGAAGAGAACAAGCTGCGTCCGGCCGGCCAGCCTGAGCTGAACCCGTCGTCGGACATGGACAAGGTCATCGCTGGCGGTGAAGACCTGTCGTTCGACCTCGCAGTCGAAGTGATGCCGGAATTCGAGCCGATCGACCCGGCGTCGATCGAGCTGGTGAAGCCCGTTTACAAGGTCTCGGATGAGGAAGTCCAAGAGGCCCTCGACGAGCTGGCCAAGCAGGCTCGCACCTACGAGCCGCGTACCGGCAAGAGCCTGAAGGCCAAGGACGGCGACCAGCTGCTGATCGATTTCGTCGGCACGATCGACGGCGTCGAGTTCGCCGGCGGCAAGGCCGAAGGCGCCGAACTCGTCCTGGGTTCGGGCCAGTTCATCCCGGGCTTTGAAGACCAACTGGTCGGCGCCAAGCCGGGCGACGAAGTCGTCGTCAAGGTGAAGTTCCCGGAAGAGTACCAAGCCAAGGATCTGGCCGGTAAGGACGCCGAGTTCGCCACCAAGGTTCAGGAAGTCCGCGCCCCGGTCGACGGCAAGGCCGACGACGAGCTGGCCAAGCGCCTGGGTCTGTCGGACCTGGCCGCTCTGACCGAGCTGCTGAAGTCCAACCTGGCCGGCCGCTACGACAACTCCTCGCGCTTCAAGCTGAAGCGCGCGCTGCTGGACGTGCTGGACACCAAGCACGACTTCCCGCTGCCGCCGCGCATGGTCGACGCCGAGTTCGCCGGCATCTGGCAACAGGTCGAGGCCGACAAGGCCCGTGGCGGCCTGCCGCCGGAAGACGCCGAGAAGACCGAAGACCAGCTGAAGGACGAGTACAAGAAGATCGCCGAGCGACGCGTGCGCCTGGGTCTGGTGCTCGCCGAGATCGGCCGCAAGAACGACGTGGTCGTCACCGACCAGGAACTGACCGACGCGATCATGCGCGAAGCTCGCCAGTACGGCGCTCAGGCCCAGCAAGTGTTCGACATGTACCGCCAGCGCGCTGACCTGCAGGCCGCTCTGCGCGCCCCGATCTATGAAGACAAGGTCGTCGACCTGATCTTCGGCAAGGCCAAGATCGAAGAGAAGGAAGTTTCCAAGGACGAACTCCTGGAAGAAGACGACCTGCCGGAAGGCTATGGCGGCTAAGGCTTCGCCAGGCTGGAATTGAACGAGGCGCGGCTCGCGAGGGCCGCGCCTTTTTCGTTTCAGGCCGCGTCGCGCGCTCCTTGCAACCTGTTAAGGGGAACGCGATATGCGTGAGCGACGCCGCGCGGAGACTGATTCGTTTCCGCGTCGGCAGCACACACAAAAAGGGTGATCCCCATGATGTACGATCCGGTTTCGACGGCGATGAACCTGGTGCCGATGGTGGTCGAGCAGACCAGCCGCGGTGAGCGCGCTTTCGACATCTTCTCGCGCCTGTTGAAGGAACGGATCATCTTCCTGACCGGTCCGGTCGAGGACGGCATGGCCAGCCTGATCTGTGCTCAGCTGCTCTTCCTCGAGTCCGAGAACCCGAAGAAGGAAATCGCCATGTACATCAACTCGCCGGGCGGCGTGGTGACGGCTGGTCTCGCGATCTATGACACCATGCAGTACATCAAGAGCCCTGTTTCGACGGTGTGCATGGGCATGGCCGCCTCGATGGGTTCGCTGCTGCTGGCCGCCGGCGCCGCTGGTCAGCGTATTTCGTTGCCGAACGCGCGGATCATGGTGCACCAGCCGTCGGGCGGCTTCCGGGGTCAGGCTTCGGATATCGAGCGTCACGCCGAGGACATCATCAAGACCAAGCGCCGCCTCAACGAGATCTACGTCAAGCACTGCGGCCGCACCTATGAAGAGGTCGAGCGCACCCTGGACCGCGACCACTTCATGAGCGCCGACGAGGCCAAGGCCTGGGGCCTGGTCGACCACGTCTACGACAGCCGCGACGCGGCTGAAGCCGGCGCTGAATAGGCCTCAGCGCTTCAACGACAAAGCCGCCAACCAGGAGGTTGGCGGCTTTTTTGTTGCGTTGATCGCGAGGTGGACCGGTTAGGCTGGCTTGCCCCGGAAAATCCGGTAACCCTTCTCATCGGCGATCGCGAGCATCTCGGTGTCGCCGGAGGTGTCGCCATAGGCGGCCGTAAGGCGAACGTCGGGCCCGAAGACCTCGCGCAGGCGGATGACCTTCTCTTTCGCCCGGCAGTTGTTCCCGTCGAGGCCGCCCAGGATGCGTCCGTCGTCCGAGCATCGCAGGCGCGTGCCGATCAGCAGGTCGGCGCCGAGTCCGCGCGCAAAGGGCGCTACGATGAGGTCGGGAGATGCGGTCACGATCACCATCTTCGCGCCCTTGGCCCGCCATCCGCGCCAGACCGCCACTGCGTCAGGGCGCAGCAGCGACGGGGCGAACGCCTCGGCGAAGGCGCGAGCGTCGTTCTCGATCTGCGCGACGGTCGCGCCCTTGAGGAACTGGCGCACCGCGGCGGCCTTGAGCTTTCCGCGATTGCGATCGAACACATAGGCGATGAGCGCCGGCGTCAGGCGCAGCACGCCAAGGGACCACCGTGGGCCCGCGCGCCACTTCAGGAAAGCATTGAAGCTGTCCTTCACGGTCAGGGTGCCGTCGAAATCGAAGGCCACAAGCAACGGCTCATGCCCCATTTCGCCGGTCATCGGGCGCGAGGCGCTCAATCCCTTAGCCATCCAAGAACGCTTAGCCATCTACTTCCATTCAAGCACGTCCAACGCGCCTGGTTCCTCACGAATCCTCGTTTGGTAATAAGGCTATCCGCTCAGAGCCGTAAGAGCCTAGGCGCACGGTGCTTGCACGAGGGGGCCAATCGCCCAATTTAGTGAGGAGCCCATGACACGATCAGACGGGTTCACGCGTTTCACGGCCGAAAGGATCCGGCGAGGCTTGTGAACCTGGCCCGGATCGGGGAATGTCAAGGATTAGACAACTCCCGGCGTGTATTCTGCTTGCTTCGGTGGCGGCGTATGCGCTCGGAAGGGGCGTCTCGGCGTAAGCCGTAGTCGCCATAGTGTGAGAAGCGATCATGACGAAAGCCGCGAGCGGCGACACGAAAAGCACTCTGTACTGCTCTTTCTGCGGAAAGAGCCAACATGAGGTGCGCAAGCTCATCGCGGGACCGACGGTGTTCATTTGCGATGAATGCGTCGAGCTCTGCATGGACATCATCCGCGAAGAGCACAAGATCGCCTTCGTGAAGTCTAAGGACGGCGTCCCGACGCCGCGCGAAATCTGCGAAGTCCTGGATGATTACGTGATCGGTCAAGGTCACGCCAAGAAGGTCCTCGCGGTCGCGGTGCACAATCACTACAAGCGGCTGAACCACGCTTCGAAGAATAACGACGTCGAACTGGCCAAGTCGAACATCCTGCTGGTCGGTCCGACCGGTACGGGTAAGACCCTGCTGGCGCAGACGCTGGCCCGAATCATCGACGTTCCGTTCACGATGGCGGACGCCACGACGCTGACCGAAGCCGGTTACGTCGGTGAAGACGTCGAGAACATCGTGCTGAAGCTGCTGCAGGCCGCCGACTACAATGTCGAGCGCGCCCAGCGCGGCATCGTCTACATCGACGAAATCGACAAGATCAGCCGCAAGTCCGACAACCCGTCGATCACCCGCGACGTGTCGGGCGAGGGCGTGCAGCAGGCTCTGCTGAAGATCATGGAAGGCACGGTCGCCTCCGTGCCGCCGCAGGGCGGGCGCAAGCATCCTCAGCAGGAGTTCCTGCAAGTCGACACCACGAACATCCTGTTCATCTGTGGGGGCGCCTTCGCCGGCCTGGAGAAGATCATCTCGGCGCGCGGTGCGGCCAAGTCGATCGGCTTCGGCGCCAAGGTGACCGATCCCGAAGAGCGCCGGACGGGCGAGATTCTGCGGAACGTCGAGCCCGACGACCTGCAGCGCTTCGGCCTGATCCCGGAGTTCATCGGCCGTCTGCCGGTGGTCGCCACGCTGGAGGATCTGGACGAGGCCGCCCTGGTCAAGATCCTGACCGAGCCGAAGAACGCCTTCGTCAAGCAGTATCAGCGCCTGTTCGAGATGGAGAACATCGGCCTGACCTTCACCGAAGACGCTCTGCATCAGGTGGCCAAGAAGGCCATCGCGCGCAAGACCGGCGCGCGCGGCCTGCGCTCGATCATGGAAGGCATCCTGCTGGAGACCATGTTTGAACTGCCGACCTACGAGGGCGTCGAGGAAGTGGTGGTCAACGCCGAGGTCGTCGAAGGCCGGGCTCAGCCGCTGCTGATCTATGCCGAGAAGAAGGGTGGGGCGGCCTCGGCCTAACCGAAGCCTCCTGCAGCGATCAGGGCGCGCCATCATCGGATGGCGCGCCTTTTTCGTGGATAACTGGCCTCGAGCGCGTGCTTTCGACGCCTCGTCGCACAGGCTGGGCGAGGCGTGAACGCCACGCATGCGCCACCTGCAGGGATATGTGAGGTCTTTTCTTCTGCGTTTTGCCGCAAAATAGGCATAGGGCGCTCAACTTGACCGGTGTCGCGCGACCAGTCGCCGCTGTTGGGCGAGCGCGCTTGAACCGTGTTGTAAAACGTCCACATAAATAACGACCATTCGCCCAGTCCCGGGCGGACGGGCTGATCGACTCAGGCGCATCGTCTGGTGTTACGGCGGCCCGCATGGCTAGGCGCCTTTCAGGGCCTCGGCCGGGAGTATTGAGAACATGTCCGAACTACGTACGCTTCCTGTCTTGCCGCTGCGGGATATCGTTGTGTTCCCGCACATGGTGGTGCCGCTTTTCGTGGGCCGCGATAAATCCGTGCGCGCGCTCGAAGAGGTGATGCGCGGCGACAAGCAGATCCTGCTCGTGACGCAGAAGAACTCGGCTGACGATGATCCGGCGCCGGGCGACATCTTTGAGGTCGGCGTACTGGCCACTGTGCTGCAGCTGCTGAAGCTGCCCGATGGCACCGTGAAGGTTCTGGTCGAGGGCAAGGCGCGCGCCGCCGTCGTGAGCTTCACCGATCAGGAGTCTTACTATGAGGCTCAGATCGGCGAGGTTTCCGAAGACGATGGGGCGGGCCCTGAGGCCGAGGCGCTGTCGCGGGCGGTCGTCGAGCAGTTCGAAAACTACGTGAAGCTGAACAAGAAGGTGCCGCCGGAGGCCCTGGCGTCGATCCCGCAGATCGCCGAGCCGGGCAAGCTGGCCGACAGCATCGCTGCGCACCTGTCGGTGAAGATCGGCGACAAGCAGAACCTGCTGGAAATCTTCGACGTCGTGAAGCGCCTGGAGAAGGTGTTCGCCCTGATGGAGGGCGAGATCTCGGTGCTGCAGGTCGAGAAGAAGATCCGCTCGCGCGTGAAGCGCCAGATGGAGAAGACCCAGCGCGAATATTACCTCAACGAGCAGATGAAGGCGATCCAGCGCGAGCTGGGCGATCCTGACGATGCCCGCGACGAGCTGATCGATCTCGAGAAGCGGATCAAGAAGACCAAGCTTTCCAAGGAAGCCCGCACCAAGGCCGAGAGCGAGCTGAAGAAGCTGCGCAACATGAGCCCGATGTCGGCCGAAAGCACGGTGGTCCGGAACTACCTGGACTGGCTGCTGTCGATCCCGTGGGGCAAGGCCAAGACCAAGAAAATCGACCTCGTCGAGAGCGAAGGCATCCTGGACGCCGACCACTATGGTCTGGAGAAGGTCAAGGAGCGGATCCTTGAGTATCTGGCCGTGCAGGCGCGCACCAACTCGCTGAAGGGGCCGATCCTCTGCCTTGTCGGCCCTCCGGGCGTCGGCAAGACCTCGCTGGGCAAGTCGATCGCCAAGGCGACCGGCCGCGAGTTCGTGCGCATGAGCCTGGGCGGCGTGCGCGATGAAGCCGAGATCCGCGGTCACCGCCGCACCTACATCGGCTCGATGCCCGGCAAGGTCGTCCAGTCGATGAAGAAGGCCAAGACGACCAACGCCTTCGTCCTGCTGGACGAGATCGACAAGATGGGCAGCGACTATCGCGGCGATCCGGCCTCGGCGCTGCTCGAGGTGCTGGACCCGTCGCAAAACTCGACCTTCGGCGATCACTACCTGGAGGTCGACTACGACCTGTCGCAGGTGATGTTCGTCACGACGGCCAACAGCCTGAACATGCCCCAGCCGCTGCTGGACCGCATGGAGATCATCCGCATCCCCGGCTACACCGAGGACGAGAAGCTGGAGATCGCCAAGCGGCACATCCTGCCCAAGCTGGCCAAGGACCACGGCTTGAAGCCGGCCGAGTTCGTCGTACCGGACAAGGCGATCCGTGACCTTATCCGCTACTACACCCGGGAAGCCGGCGTTCGGTCGCTGGAGCGGGAACTGGGCGCCCTGGCGCGCAAGACGGTGCGGGACCTTGCCCGGGAGAAGGTCGCCTCGATCACGATCGACGACGAGCGTCTGGCAAAGTACGCGGGCGTGAAGAAGTACCGCTACGGTGAGACCGACGAGGTCGACCAGGTCGGTATCGTGACGGGCCTGGCCTGGACCGAGTTCGGCGGCGACATTCTCACGATCGAAGCCGTGAAGATGCCGGGCAAGGGTCGCATGCAGATCACCGGCAATCTGAAGGACGTGATGAAGGAGTCGATCGCGGCCGCGAACAGCTATGTGCGCTCGCGCGCGCTGCAGTTCGGCATCAAGCCGCCGGTCTTTGAGAAGACCGACGTCCACATCCACGTTCCGGACGGCGCCACGCCCAAGGACGGGCCCTCGGCCGGTATCGCGATGGCTCTGGCCATGGTCTCGGTTCTGACGGGCATCCCGATCCGCAAGGATATCGCCATGACCGGCGAGATCACCTTGCGGGGACGCGTTACGGCGATTGGCGGCCTGAAGGAAAAGCTGCTCGCCGCACTGCGCTCTGGCGTGAAGACGGTCCTGATCCCGCAGGAGAACGAGAAAGACCTGGCGGACGTGCCGCAAACCGTGAAGGACGGTCTTGAGATCATCCCGGTGTCGACCGTCGATGAGGTGCTCAAGCATGCCCTGACCGGCCCCCTCACGCCGGTGGAGTGGAACGAGGCTGAGGAGCCGATCACCACCTCTGCAAAGAAGGATGACGGCGACAGCGACGCCATGCTGACGCACTAAGATAACTTATCGACGGTAACTTAGGCGGCGCGGGAGTTTCCCGCGCCGCTCGCGTTTGACGGGGCTTTTTCAACCGCCATAATCCTCTTCGAGCGCAGCGTCGTCAGCGATGAAAGCGTCGCCGCTCAGGCTGGGAGAGAAACATGACCACAAAAGCCGAGCTCGTTACGGCGATCGCCGAGAAGGCGGGCATCAACAAGAACCAGGCCAAGGACGCGCTGGAAGCCTTTATCGAAGCGGTTACGGACTCGCTGAAATCGGGCCAAGACGTGCGTCTTGTCGGCTTTGGCACTTTCAAGGCTGTGACCCGCGCGGCTGGAACCGCGCGTAATCCCCGTACCGGTGAGACCGTCAACCGTCCCGCGTCCAAGACGGCCCGCTTCCAGGTCGGCGAAGGTCTGAAGTCTTCGCTCAACAGCTAGGCGGCATATCGATCGTGTCGAGGGTGGGGCGTCGGAGCTCGACGTCCCGCTTTTCGTTTTCCGCTTTGCGCGGAAGGCGAGGGCGGATAGAAGCGCCCACCCAACAGGGCAGTTAGCTCAGCGGTAGAGCGTCTCGTTTACACCGAGAGGGTCGGGGGTTCGATCCCCTCACTGCCCACCATTCTCCTTATCGATAGCGGATGTTTCGCGCGGTCAGACCGCATCGCCGGTTGCGGGTGTCGCGGGCGCTGTGGACATGGTCGGAAACGTGTTGAGCGCCCTGAGGTTCTGTCCGCCGTCGAACGCTTGGCGTGTTCCGAATTTCGAGGCGTGAGCGCCTCGGTCGAAGTGTTGCTGCGGGAAGTCTTGAAGCGTCGAGGTGTCCGTCCAAAGTCTTCTGGTGGCGGCGAGGAACCGTAGCTGTCGCAAAAGCTTTATCGATCTGGCGCCGAATAGGCGGCCAAAGTAGCGATGAGGATTCGGCGTGACGGACACGAGACCCGCCCAGAGTCTTGGCCCTGGTCTCCAGCCTGAGACCCAATCGGCCGGCGGCGAACCGGTCCGTCTTGTCGATACCACCATGCTTTATGCGCCCCGCAGCGGCGGTGTGCGCCGCTACCTGTCCTCGAAGCGCGCGTGGCTGGCCTCACACCGTCCCGATGTTCGCCATACCCTGGTCGTCCCTGGCGCGCGCGATTTTCATGACGGACGCGGGCAGGTGTCCATCTACGCGGCGCCGTTGCCGTTTGGAGCGGGCTACCGCTGGCCGGTCGTGAAGCAGACATGGATGGAGCGTCTGATCCGCCAACAGCCCGACCTCATCGAGGCGGGGGATCCCTACACGCCAGGCCTCGCGGCGCTGCGCGCTGGCGACGCGCTGGGTGTGCCGGTGGTCGGGTTCTGTCATACCGACCTTGGAAAGCTCGCCGCGCTGCATATCGGCGATTGGGCGGAAAAGCCCGTACAGAAGCGTTGGGCGGCGATCTATCGTCAATTCGATCAAGCCGTGGCCCCCAGCCGTTTCATCGCTGGAAGGCTGATCGAGGCAGGCGTCCGCGACGCGATCGGGCTGCCGCTCGGCGTGGATACGGGCATCTTCCATCCCGAGCGCGGGGATCGAGACGGGTTGAGGCGGCGGCTGGGCCTTTCGCCCAAGGATCGGCTTCTGGTTTTTGCCGGCCGCCCCGCCAGGGAAAAGAGGCTCGATGTGCTGGTCGCCGCCGTCGAACGGTTGGGTGACCCCTACAAGCTCCTGTTTGTCGGGGCGGGAGGCGGCGCTCCGGTCAGCGACCGGACGCTCTGCATCGACTATGTCCGCGATCCCGTCGAACTGGCGTCCATCCTCGCCAGTTGTGACGCGTTTGTTCACGGCAATGACAACGAACCTTTCGGCTTGATCGTGCTGGAAGCCATGGCCTGCGGCTTACCGGTCGTGGGCGTGTCCGCCGGCGGAGTCGCCGAGTCGGTGGATGCGGAGGTCGGCCAGCTGGCGCTGGCCTCGGAGGCGGCAGCGTTCGCCGACGCCATCGAGGCCCTGTTCGAGCGTGACGTGACGGTCGTGGGCGAGGCGGCGCGACGCCGCGCGGTTGAACGGCATTGCTGGGATGCCGTCTTTACCGAGCTTTGCCTGATCTACGATCGGCTCACGGGGCGACCCGCCTTCAGTAGCGCCTCGGCCCACGCGGCCCACGCGGCCCACTAGGCGCGCAAGGACGCCAGGATCTCATAGCTGCGCCTGCGCGCCGTGTGATCATGGATCTGGGCGGCGGCCATCAGTTCGTCCGCGCCTGTCAGTTCGAGCACGCGGTCGATCTTGCGCCTCACCGTCTCAGGCGAGCCGATTGCGGCGTACTGCAGCGTGTGATCCAACCCCGCCAGCTCGCCCGGCGAGGCGTGCTCGCGAATATCGTCCACCGGCGGCGGCAGAAGGCCCGGACGCCCACGCCGCAAGGCCAGGAACTGCTGCTGAGTCGAGGTCGACAGCCGCTTAGCCTCCTCGTCGGTGTCGGCGGCGCAAACGCCGATGCAGACCATGGCGTAGGGGCGGTCCAGGCTTTCCGACGGCTTGAAGTGGCGTCGATACAGCGCCAGGGCCTCGATCAGGGCGTCCGGCGCAAAGTGCGCGGCGAATGCGTAGGGCAGGCCCAGCGCCGCCGCCAGCTGCGCGCCCCAGGTCGAGGAGCCCAGAATCCAGATGGGAACGTCCTGGCTCTCGCCTGGGACGGCGCGCACGCTCTGATCCGCGCTCGCCGGCTTGAACCAGTGCTGCAGCTCGACAACGTCCTGAGCGAACGAATCGACCGCGCCGGCATAGCGTCGAAGGGCGCGCATCGTCGCTTGATCCGTACCTGGCGCGCGGCCCAGGCCCAGATCAATGCGTCCAGGATAGAGCGCGTTCAGGGTGCCAAACTGCTCGGCCACCATCAGCGGTGCATGGTTTGGCAGCATGACGCCGCCCGAGCCGACCCGAATCGTCTTCGTCGCGGCCGCCACCTGGCCGATGACCACGGCCGTCGCCGCACTGGCGATTCCCGGCATGTTGTGGTGCTCGGCGAGCCAGTAGCGGTGAAACCCGAGCGTTTCAGCATGTTGCGCCAGATCGATGCTGTTTCTCAGCGCCTGCCCGACACTGGAACCTTGCGGAACGGGCGCAAGGTCAAGAACCGAAATGGGTGGAAGAGCGGCGTTGGTCATGTCCGCTAGATGGCGCATGCAGCCACAGACACAAGCTTCCGCTGTGTAACGTCATGATTTCCAGGGAGATGGACGGTGGCGCGAATGACGGGGCTCGAACCCGCGACCTCCGGCGTGACAGGCCGGCGCTCTAACCAACTGAGCTACATCCGCGTCGTGCGCCAGGGCGCGACGGTCGTCCGTGACCGAGGAGGGAAGCGTATCGCCTCTGAAAGGGTGGCGCGAATGACGGGGCTCGAACCCGCGACCTCCGGCGTGACAGGCCGGCGCTCTAACCAACTGAGCTACATCCGCATACCCCTTCGCCGAGGCGAAAGTGCGACCCGCCAATCGGCGAGGCGCGTCTGATATGTCGGGTGAAGACTCGTGTCAACGGCCATCTCGAAGAACCGACAAATCGTCTCTCGTTGCGAACGTTTCTCAATGTGCGCCGGGTGTTTGAAGCGCTCGCGACAGTGGGCTACAACCCGCTCGATTCAAGCCAAGGGCTGTCATGACCGCCTTCCTCCTCCAGTACCTGCCGATCGTGATCTTTCTCGGGATCGCGGCGGCCATCGGTATCGTCTTCCTGCTCGCCGCCGCGGTGCTCGCGCCCAAGGCGCCGGACCCGGAAAAGCTGTCCGCCTATGAGTGCGGCTTCAACGCCTTCGACGACGCGCGCATGAAGTTCGACGTCCGGTTCTATCTGGTGTCGATCCTCTTCATCATCTTCGACCTGGAAGTCGCGTTCCTGTTCCCCTGGGCGGTCACCTTGATGAAGCTGCCGCAAGACGTGGCGCAGTTCGCCTTCTGGTCCATGATGACCTTCCTGGGCGTCCTGACCGTCGGCTTCATCTATGAATGGAAGAAGGGCGCCCTCGAATGGGAGTGATCGTTCCCGGCAATTCGTCTCCGGTTCCGGCGCTGTCGGCCGGCCGCTCGACGGTCGAGGGCTATGACCCGAAGCTGCACGACCCGTTCTTTGACGGCGTTTCGCAGCAACTGGCCGACAAGGGCTTCATCACCGCCGCCGCCGACGACCTGATCACCTGGGCCCGCACCGGCTCGCTGATGTGGATGACGTTCGGCCTGGCCTGCTGCGCCGTCGAGATGATGCAGGCTTCGATGCCGCGCTACGATCTCGAGCGCTATGGCTTCGCACCGCGCGCCAGCCCGCGTCAGTCGGACGTGATGATCGTCGCCGGCACGCTGACCAACAAGATGGCCCCGGCTCTGCGCAAGGTCTACGACCAGATGCCCGAGCCGCGTTACGTGATCTCGATGGGCAGCTGCGCCAACGGTGGCGGCTACTACTATTACAGCTACAGCGTCGTGCGCGGCTGTGACCGGGTCGTGCCGGTCGACATCTATGTGCCGGGCTGCCCGCCGACCGCCGAAGCGCTCGTCTATGGCGTGTTGCAACTGCAAAAGAAGATTCGCCGGACGGGGACGATCGAGCGATGAGCGAAGCCCTGGAACTGCTTGGTCAGGACATCGTCGCCCGTGCGCCGGGCGTCCTGGGACATTCTGTCGCATTCGGTGAGCTGACCATCGTCGCGCGCGCGCGGCTTCGGTCATCGACACCCTGACCTTCCTGCGTGGCGACGCGGCCTGCCGCTTCCACCAGTTGATCGACCTTACCGGCGTCGACTATCCCGAACGCGCCGCGCGTTTTGACGTGGTCTATCATCTGCTGTCGTTGGTGAAGAACCACCGGATCCGCCTCAAGGTCTCGACCGACGAGGACACGCCTGTTCCCAGCATCACCCCGGTGTTCCCGGTGGCGGACTGGTTCGAGCGCGAAGCGTTCGACATGTACGGCATTTTCTTCGACGGTCACCCGGACCTGCGTCGAATCCTGACCGACTATGGCTTCCACGGTCACCCGCTTCGGAAAGACTTCCCGATGACGGGCTATGTGGAAGTGCGCTACGACGATGAACTCAAGCGCGTCGTCTATGAACCTGTGAAGATTACCGAGTTCCGTGCGTTCGATTTCCTCTCGCCCTGGGAAGGCGCCAAGTATGCGCTCCCCGGTGACGAGAAGGCGCAATAGCGAGCAAGGGGATGCCGACTCATGGGTTTGCGACGGCCTTCGTTCCGTTCCGCCACAGCGTTCTTCTTGGTCGCCTTTTCGACCGCGTTTCTGATGACCATCGGAATGCGGCTGACCGGGTGGTTCACGAAGGCGCCGACGATCTCGGCGGATCAGAACAAGTCCCTGGGCGTCGCGATCATGATCTCGGTCATCACGCTGGCGATCGGGGCCAGTATCCGGCGGATGGAAGTGGCCGAGCTGCGCAGCGCGCTGCTGGGGGCCGCCTCGGTCTTGCTGGCCTTGCCATTGTCTCAGGCCGCGATTTCCCAAAGCTGGGACGTCGCGACCACCATCATAACCTTGCTGGGCGTGGTCTTGCTGATTGCGGGACTGATCGTATCGCTCAGCATCGAACAGCGTAACGAAGGTCCATAGTCATGACCGGAACGCCATCGCCCGTCGCGGCGACTGAACCTGTCCGAGACGAACCCGTGGTTCCGGCCATTCCGGAGACGCCTGTTCGCAAGTTCAACATCAACTTCGGCCCGCAGCACCCGGCCGCGCACGGCGTGCTGCGTCTGGTGCTGGAGCTGGACGGCGAAATCGTCGAACGCGTCGATCCGCACATCGGCCTGCTGCATCGCGGCACCGAGAAGCTGATGGAAGCGCGGACCTACCTGCAGAACGTTCCGTACTTCGACCGCCTCGACTACGTCGCGCCGATGAACCAGGAACACGCGTTCTGCCTGGCCATCGAGAAGCTGCTCGGCGTCGAGGTGCCGATCCGCGGCCAGATCATCCGTGTGCTCTACTCGGAAATCGGCCGGATCCTGAACCACCTGCTGAACGTCACGACCCAGGCCATGGACGTCGGGGCCCTGACGCCGCCGCTCTGGGGCTTCGAGGAGCGCGAGAAGCTGATGGTGTTCTACGAGCGCGCTTGCGGCGCTCGCCTGCACTCCAACTACTTCCGTCCGGGCGGCGTCCACCAGGACCTGCCGCCGGAGTTGGTCGAGGACATCGACACCTGGGCCAAGGCCTTCCCGAAGATCTGCGACGACATCGAAGGCCTGATCACCGACAACCGCATCTTCAAACAGCGCAACGTCGATATCGGCGTGGTCAGCAAGGAAGAGGCGATCAGCTGGGGCTTCTCGGGCGTGATGGTGCGCGGTTCAGGCATCGCCTGGGATCTGCGCCGCAGCCAGCCCTACGAAAATTACAACGACTTCGAGTTCGACATCCCGCTGGGCAAGAACGGCGACTGCTACGATCGCTATCTCTGCCGCATGCAGGAGATGCGCGAGTCGACCAAGATCATCCGCCAGGCCTGCGAGATGCTTCGCAAGACGCATGGCCCGGTCCTGTCGGAAGACAACAAGGTCTCGCCCCCGCGTCGCGCCGAGATGAAGCGCTCGATGGAAGCGCTGATCCACCACTTCAAGCTCTACACCGAGGGCTTCAAGACGCCGGAAGGCGAGGTCTACGCCTGTGTCGAGGCGCCCAAGGGCGAGTTTGGCGTGTTCGTGGTCTCGGACGGGACGAACAAGCCCTATCGCTGCAAAATCCGCGCGCCGGGCTTCCCGCACCTGGCGGCGATGGACTGGCTGAACCGCGGTCACCAGCTGGCCGACGTCTCGGCCATTCTGGGCTCGCTGGACATCGTGTTCGGGGAGATCGACCGGTGAGCCTGGCCGACATCGCCCAGGCGCAGCTCGACGCCTATAACGCCCAGGATCTGGACGCCCATTGCGCCCACTTCACCGACGACGTGGTCGTTGCGGGGTTGAACGGTGAGATCGCGCGCACGGGCATCGAGGCCTATCGCGCCTTTTACGCCAAGACCTTCGCCGAGTTCCCCAAGAACCAGGCGAAGCTGCTGAACCGCATCGTGGTCGGATCCAACGTGATCGATCACGAGCATGTCGACCGCGGCAACGGCGATGCGCCGTTCCAGGTCGCCGCCATCTACACCTTCAAGGGCGACAAGATCGCCCGCGTGGATTTCGCCCGATGAGCGTTCGTCGTCTCGCTAAAGAACAGCCCGCCAGCTTCGCCTTCTCGAAGGAAAGCCAGGCCAAGGCCGATTGGTGGAAAGCCAAGTATCCCGCCGAGCGCAAGCAGTCGGCGGTGATCCCCATGCTGTGGCTGGCCCAGAAGCAGGAAGGCTGGGTGTCCGAGCCCGCGATCCAGGAGATCGCCAAGCAGCTCGAGATGCCGGTGATCCGCGTCCTGGAGGTCGCGACCTTCTACGTGATGTTCCAGCTGCAGCCGGTCGGCAAGGTCGCCTTCGTCCAGTTATGCGGCACTACGCCGTGCCAGCTCCGCGGCGCGCTCGACCTGCGCAGGGTGCTGGAAGACAAGATCGGTCCGGCCCATCACGTTTCGGACGACGGCAATTTCAGCTGGGAAGAGGTTGAGTGCCTCGGCGCCTGCTGCAACGCGCCGATGGCCGCGATCAACGACTACTACTACGAAGACCTGACGCCGGAGAGCCTGGCTCAGATCCTCGACGACTTCGCCGCCGGCAAGGCGCCGAAGCCGGGCAGCTATGAGGGCCGTGGCGCTTCGGAGCCGAAGGGCGCGATCCACACCCTGACCGATCCCAAGCTGTACGACGGTTCGTACGCCAAGAAGATCAAGATCCCGAACCTGCCCGAGAAGCCGAAAAAGGCCCCGAAGTCGGAGCCCGCCGCCTAACATGACCGCCGACGCCGCCCTCCAGAAGAAGCGCCTCACCGCGATGCTCGTCATCAACGCGGTGTGCTTCGTGCTGGCCGGCGTCTCGATCTACGGCGCGGTGTCCCTGAAGATCGACTGGCTGCGGCTGGTCTTCCTGGGCGCCATCGTCGCGGGTCTAGGCTCGCACATCTGGTTCATCCTGGGCTGGATGCGCGCGACCAAGGGGGAGGGCGCCTCGTCATGATCGACGACAGCGAGCTCAACACGCGCAAGGCGGCGTATGTCGACACCCTGCGGGGTCTGCATCGTCGCGAACGGAGCCTCGGCTTCGTGGCGTGCCTTGTGGGCGCGGTCCTGCTGGTGTGGGGTCGTGTCGTCGAAGGCGCGCCGTTCTGGGCGGTCGTGGCCGGCCTCGCCATCATTGGCGCGGGTTGGTCGCTTTTCGCCTATGTCATCATTCGTCGGACGCGCTATGTGCGCGCCCATCCATTCGATCCGCAAAGCTGAGTCATGGTCGGTATCCTCGAAGACAAGGACCGCATCTTCACGAACCTCTACGGTCTCCACGACTGGGGCCTTGAGGGCGCGAAGAAGCGCGGCTGCTGGAATGGCACCAAGGACATCCTGGACGCCGGGCGCGACTGGATCATCGAGAACATGAAGAACTCCGGCCTGCGCGGTCGGGGCGGCGCGGGTTTCTCGACGGGCCTGAAGTGGTCGTTCATGCCCAAGGAAGTGAAGGAAGGTCGTCCTCACTACCTGGTGGTCAACGCCGACGAATCCGAGCCGGGCACCTGCAAGGACCGGGAGATCATGCGGCATGACCCGCACCTCCTGATCGAGGGCTGCCTGATCGCCTCGCGCGCCATGCTGGCCCATGCCTGCTACATCTACATCCGCGGCGAGTACGTCTTCGAGCGCGAGCGCCTGGAAGCGGCGATCAAGCAGGCCTACGAGGCCAAGCTCGTCGGCAAGAACAACGTCCACGGCTGGGACTTCGACATCTACGTCCACCACGGCGCCGGCGCCTATATTTGCGGTGAAGAGACGGCCCTCCTGGAAAGCCTGGAAGGCAAGAAGGGCCAGCCGCGCCTGAAGCCGCCGTTCCCGGCTGGCGCGGGCCTTTACGGCATGCCGACCACGGTCAACAACGTGGAATCGATCGCCGTCGCCGGTACGATCCTGCGTCGTGGCGCAGCCTGGTTCGCGGGCTTCGGCCGTCCGAACAACGCCGGCACCAAGCTCTTCTGCGTCTCGGGCCATGTGAACCTGCCCTGCAACGTCGAAGAGGCGATGAGCATCCCGTTCCGCCAGCTGGTCGAGGACCACTGCGGCGGCATCCGGGGCGGCTGGGGCAACCTGAAGGCCGTTATTCCGGGCGGCTCGTCGGTGCCGATGATCCCCGCTGAGCAGTGCGAAGACCTGCCGATGGACTTCGACGCCCTGCGGAACCTGAAGTCGGGCCTGGGCACCGCCGCTGTCATCGTCATGGACAAGGACACCGACCTTGTCCGCGCCATCGCCCGTCTGTCGTACTTCTACAAGCACGAGAGCTGCGGCCAGTGCACGCCGTGCCGCGAAGGCACCGGCTGGATGTGGCGCGTCATGGAACGCATGGTCACCGGCGAGGCCGATCCCAAAGAGATCGACACCCTGCTGGACGTCACGACCCAGGTCGAGGGTCACACCATCTGCGCCCTGGGCGACGCGGCCGCCTGGCCGATCCAGGGTCTGTTCCGCCACTTCCGCCATGAGGTGGAGGAGCGGATCGCTTCCTATCGTAGCGGTCGCCTGCACGTGCAGGGCGCCAAGCTGATCGCGGCGGAGTAACAAGAATGGCAATCGCCAAGGTCAATGGCGTCGAGGTCGAGTTCGAACCCGGCATGACGGTTCTGCAGGTGGCGGAGCTGGCCGGGGAAGAGATCCCGCGCTTCTGCTATCACGAACGGCTGTCCATCGCCGGCAACTGCCGGATGTGCCTCGTTGAGGTGAAGCCCGGCCCGCCGAAGCCGCAGGCCTCGTGCGCCCTGCCGGCCGCCGAGGGCCAGGAGATCTTCACCAAGACTCCGATGGTCAAGAAGGCCCGCGAAGGGGTGATGGAGTTCCTGCTCATCAACCACCCGCTGGACTGCCCGATCTGCGACCAGGGCGGCGAGTGCGACCTGCAGGACCAGGCGGTCGGCTACGGCCGTGACGACAGCCGCTACGAAGAGAACAAGCGCGCCGTCGAAGAAAAGTCGATGGGCCCGCTGATCAAGACAGTGATGACGCGCTGCATCCAGTGCACGCGTTGCGTCCGCTTCATCACCGAGGTCGCCGGCTCACCGGAGATCGGCCTGATCTCGCGCGGCGAAGACGTTGAAATCACGACCTATCTGGGCGCGGCGGTGACGTCCGAGCTCAGCGCCAATGTCATCGATCTTTGCCCGGTCGGCGCCCTGACCTCCAAGCCCTACGCCTTCGAAGCCCGTCCGTGGGAACTGAAGAAGACCGAGAGCGTCGACGTCATGGACGCCCTGGGCTCGTCGATCCGCGTCGACGCGCGCGGCGCGGCCGTGCTGCGCGTGCTTCCGCGCATCAATGACGACGTCAACGAAGAGTGGATCTCGGACAAGACCCGCTATGCGGTCGACGGCCTGGGCCGCCAGCGTCTTGACCGTCCGTATGTCCGCGTCGGCGGCAAGCTGAAGCCGGCGACCTGGGCCGAGGCCTTCGCGGCCATCGCCGCCAAGGTCAAGACGGCGGCGCCGGAGCGCGTTGGCGTGATCGCCGGCGACCTGCAGGACGCCGAGAGCCTGAAAGCCGCCAAGGACCTCTTCACCGCCCTGGGCGTGAAGAACCTCGACAGCCGTCAGGACGGTTCGGCCCTGGGCGCGGGTCCGCGCGAGGGCTGGCTGTTCAACTCGACGATCGCCGGCATCGAAAACGCCGATGTGGTGCTGTTCGTCGGCGCCAACCCGCGTCTTGAGGCGCCGGTGCTCAACGCCCGCTTCCGCAAGCAATGGCTGGCCGGCAAGACCCGCTTCGGCGTGATCGGCGAACAGGCCGACCTGACCTTCGGCTACGACTATCTCGGCGCCGGCGCCAAGACGCTGTCGGGCCTGGCCAAGAGCAAGAACGACTTCGTCGCGGCCCTGAAGGCCGCCGAACGTCCGGCGATCATCATCGGCCAGGGCGCGCTGGCGCGCGCCGACGGCGCGGCGGTTCTGAAGGCCGCTGCGGGCCTCGCCAAGACCGTGAAGGTCGTGCGCGAAGGCTGGAACGGCTGGAACGTGCTTCACACCGCCGCCGCCCGCGTGGCCGGCCTCGACATGGGCTTCGTCCCGGCCGAGGGCGGTCTTGCCACCGCCGACATGCTCAAGCCCGGCGCTCTGGACGTGCTGTTCCTGCTGGGCGCCGATGAGTGCGAAACCGCCGCGTCGGACGCCTTCAAGATTTACCTCGGCACTCACGGCGACAACGGCGCTCACAAGGCGGACGTGATCCTGCCGGGCGCGGCCTATACCGAGAAGAACGGCCTCTATGTGAACATGGAAGGGCGCGTCCAGATGGGCCGCCGCGCCGTGTTCCCGAAGGGCGAGGCCAAGGAAGACTGGTCGATCCTGCGGGCGCTGTCCGAGGTGCTGGGTCACAAGCTGCCTTACGACAGCCTGGACCAACTGCGCGCCAAGCTCTTCGCCGATCACCCGACCTTCGGTCAGATCGACTACGCGCCGGGCTCGGTGGCTACGGTCTTCGACGTCGGCGCCCTGGGCGGTGACGGTGAGGTTTCGGACGCGCCGTTCGAAAGCCCGATCAAGGCCTTCCACCTGACCAACCCCATCGCGCGCGCCAGCGTGACCATGGCCGAGTGCGCGGCCGTGGCCTCGGGCGCCGCCAAGATCGCGGCGGAGTAGGCCGATGCAAGCGTTCTTCGCCAACCCCGCCGTCTCCTGGACCCTGCTGACCACCGGCGGGATCCTGCTGGTCGTGATCTGGGTGCTGCTGAGCCTGGCGTTCCTGCTGCTGGCCGACCGCAAGATCTGGGCCGGCGTCCAGATGCGCAAGGGCCCGAACGTCGTGGGCCCGTTCGGCCTGCTGCAGTCCTTCGCCGACTTCTTCAAGTTCGTGCTGAAGGAGATCGTGATTCCCGCCGGCGCCGACAAGGTGGTGTTCATCCTGGCGCCGCTGATCAGCCTGATCCTGGCCTTCGTCGGCTGGGCCGTGGTGCCGTTCGCGCCGGGCTGGGTCGTCTCGAACCTCAATGTCGGCATTCTCTACCTGCTGGCGATGAGCTCGCTGGGCGTCTACGGCATCATCATGGGCGGCTGGGCTTCGAACTCGAAGTATCCGTTCCTGGGCGCCCTGCGCTCCGCGGCTCAGATGGTGTCGTACGAAGTGTCGATCGGCCTGATCATCATCACGGTGATCCTGCTGGCCGGTTCGATGAACCTGTCGACCATCGTCGAGAAGCAGACGGGCTGGATCTGGAACTGGAACGTCTTTGGCGGCGGGCTGAACAACCTCGTTCTGCTGCCGGTCATGGTCGTGGCCATGGGCATGTTCTACATCTCAGCCCTGGCCGAGACGAACCGTCCGCCCTTCGATCTGCCGGAAGCGGAGTCCGAACTCGTGGCCGGGTATCAGGTGGAGTACAGCTCGACGCCGTACCTGCTGTTCATGGTCGCCGAATATTCGAACATCGTTCTGATGTGCGCGATGATCAGCGTGCTGTTCTTCGGCGGCTGGAACCCTGGGTTCCCCACTGATTTCCTCAGCAGCTGGCACCCGTTCGCGGCCAATCTGTTCCTGGCCTTGGTGTTCTACGCCAAGATCTGTTTTTGGTTCTTCATGTTCGCCATGGCGAAGGCCATCGTGCCTCGCTACCGCTACGATCAATTGATGCGTCTGGGCTGGAAGGTGTTCCTGCCGACGTCGCTGGTGCTGGTCGCCGCGGTCGCCGCCTGGCGCGTGTTCGGTCCGGCGGCCTGATGCGTCGGGCCGCGATCCTGGCCTTGATCCTGGCCGGCGCCGCCCTGGCGGCCTGCCAGGCGGTCTCGGCGCCGGATCGGTCCTATTCCCTCGGCGAGGGCGTCGTCAGCTATGACGATCTCCGGCGCGAGGGCGACAAGTGCAAGGCTTCGGGTGGAACCATCCGAGCCAAGCAGGACGGGGGAGACCCTGTCCAGCTATCGAACTACACCTGCGTCATTCCCCGGACCGGGACATGAGGCGGGGCGTTCTGGGGATCGTGGCGATCAGCCTTCTGGCTGGGTGCTCGACCTGGGGCGAAAGCATTCCGCGGCCGCCGGAGCGGACGCTTGAGGACAAGGTCGAGGCGCGCCGCAAGGCTGACGACAAGACCAGAAAGTGCGTCCTCGAGCAAACGTTGCGGCGGCAGCAAAAAGAGCAGGGTAGGGACGTCCGTCCCCTCCCCAAGGAAAAGTGTTAGGAGAGCTCTGGTGTTCCAGCGCATCACTCAGGCGGTCAAGGGCGCGGCCCTTCTGGACTTCGCGGGCGCGTTCGGCCTGGCCATGAAGTACATGGTCGCGCCGAAGAAGACCGTGATCTATCCGAACGAGCGCAATCCGCAGTCGCCCCGTTTCCGTGGCGAGCACGCCCTGCGCCGCTATCCGTCGGGTGAGGAACGTTGCATCGCCTGCAAGCTCTGCGAGGCCATCTGCCCGGCGCAGGCGATCACCATCGAGGCCGAGCCGCGCGAAGACGGCAGCCGCCGCACGACCCGCTACGACATCGACATGGTCAAGTGCATCTACTGCGGCCTGTGCCAGGAGGCCTGCCCGGTGGACGCGATCGTCGAGGGACCGAACACCGAGTTCGCGACCGAGACCCGCGAAGAGCTCTATTACGACAAGGAACGCCTTCTCGATAACGGCGACCGTTGGGAACGCCTGATCGCGAAGAATCTGGAGTTGGACGCGCCCTACCGCTAAAGACGGGGCCGAATCCGGGGTAGGCGGTGCGTCACGCGGCGCGCCGTTGTTGGACTTAAGATTTCAGGGGAGCCCAGGGCCAATGCCCGTGCAGGCGATCGCATTTTATCTACTGGCTTTCGTGACCATAGCGGCGGGTCTCCTCGTCGTGTCGGCGCGCAACCCGGTGCACTCGGTGCTCTTCCTGATCACCGCCTTCTTCTCGGCCGCCGGCCTCTTCGTCCTGCTGGGCGCGGAGTTCCTGGCGATGCTTCTGGTCGTCGTCTATGTCGGCGCGGTCGCGGTGCTCTTCCTCTTCGTCGTCATGATGCTGGACGTGGACTTCGCCGAGCTTCGGCAAGGCTTCGTGCAGTATCTGCCGTTCGGCGGCCTGATCGCCCTGGTGATCGCCATCGAGATGGTGATGGTCGTCGCAGCCGTGGCCACGAACGGCGCCGCCGCCAAGAACTCCCTGCCGAACGCTTCGCCGGGCGGCGTGCCCAACACCGAAGCGATCGGTCGCGTGCTCTACACCGACTATGTCTTCTTCTTCCAACTGGCGGGCCTGGTGCTGCTGGTCGCCATGATCGGCGCCATCGTCCTGACCCTGCGCCACAAGCCGGGCGTCAAGCGCCAGGACATCGGCAAGCAGGTCGCCCGTACGCCCAAGACCGGCATGGAGCTGGTTCAGATCAAGCCGGGTGAGGGGATCTCCGAATGATCGGCCTGCCGCATTATCTCGTCGTCGCCGCGATCCTGTTCACGATCGGCGTCTTCGGCATCTTCGTGAACCGCAAGAACGTCATCGTCATCCTGATGTCGATCGAACTGATCCTTCTGGCGGTGAACATCAACCTCGTGGCGTTCTCGGCCTATCTGCACGACGTGGCGGGCCAGATCTTCGCGATGTTCGTCCTGACCGTCGCCGCCGCCGAGGCGGCCGTGGGTCTGGCGATCCTCGTCACCTTCTTCCGCAACCGCGGCGATATCGCGGTTGACGACGCCAGCATGATGAAGGGCTAAGCGACGTCATGCAGACGCTTGTCACCATTCTCGTTTTCGCGCCGATCATCGCAGCGGCGATCGCCGGCCTGTTCGGCCGTCGCATCGGCAACGTGGCCTCGCAGTCGGTCACGACCGGCGCGCTGATCCTTTCGTGCGCCCTGTCCTGGTACACGTTCAGCCAGTGGACCTGGGGGCACATGGAAGCCTTCACGGTCCAACTGCTGCCGTTCATCCATATCGGCGACTTCCAGGCCAACTGGTCGATCCGGATCGACGCCCTCTCGGCGACCATGCTGATCGTGGTCACGACGGTCTCGGCCCTCGTGCACATCTACTCCTGGGGCTACATGGCCGAGGACGACAGCAAGCCGCGCTTCTTCGCGTACCTGTCGCTGTTCACCTTCGCCATGCTGTCGCTGGTCACGGCCGCCGACTTCATGCAGCTGTTCTTCGGTTGGGAAGGCGTGGGCCTGGCCTCGTATCTGCTGATCGGCTTTTGGTTCAAGAAGCCCTCGGCCAGCGCCGCCGCCATCAAGGCCTTTGTCGTCAACCGCGTCGGCGACTTCGGTTTCGCCCTCGGGATCATGACCACCTACTGGGCGTTCGGCACCATCGAATTCGCTGAACTGTTCCCGCTGATCCAGGCCAGCGCCGGCAAGACCTGGGAATTCGCCGGTCACCTGTGGCCACTGATGGATATCGCCTGCTTCCTGCTGTTCATCGGCGCGATGGGCAAGTCGGCGCAGTTCTTCCTGCACACCTGGCTGCCGGACGCCATGGAAGGCCCGACCCCGGTGTCGGCCCTCATCCACGCGGCCACCATGGTGACCGCCGGCGTCTATATGCTGTGCCTGCTGTCGCCGATGTTCGAATACGCCCCCGTGGCCAAGAACATCGTCACGGTCATCGGCGCGGTGACGGCCCTGTTCGCCGCCACGGTCGGTCTGACCCAGAACGACATCAAGCGCGTCATCGCCTACTCCACCTGTTCGCAGCTGGGCTACATGTTCTTCGCGGCCGGTATCGGCGCCTATCAGGCGGCCATGTTCCACCTGTTCACGCACGCCTTCTTCAAGGCCCTGCTGTTCCTGGGCGCCGGTTCGGTGATCCACGGCATGCACCACGAGCAGGACATGCGTCGCTACGGCGCTCTGGCCAAGTTGCTGCCGGTGACCTTCATCGCCATGACGATCGGCACGATCGCCATCACGGGCCTCGGCTTCCCGCCGCTGCACCTGGGCTTCGCCGGCTTCTACTCGAAGGACACCATCATCGAGGCGGCGTTCGCCGCGGGCGGCCACAACGCGCTCGCCATGTTCGCCTGGGTGATCGGCGTGCTCGTCGCGGGCCTGACCTCGTTCTATTCGTGGCGCCTGGCGTTCTTCACCTTCAACGGCACGGCGCGCTGGGGTCATGACGCCCATGGTCACGACGATCACGCCCATGCGGCGCACGGTCACGACGACCATGCCCACGGCCACGACGATCATGCTCATGACGACCACGGGCATGGTCACGACCACAAGCCGCACGAGAGCCCTTGGGTGATGCTGTTCCCGCTGGTCGTGCTGTCGATCGGCGCTGTCGCCGCCGGCTTCGTCTTTGTCGGCCACTTCGTGGGTCACCATCAGGAAGAGTTCTGGCGCGGCGCGATCTACACCGCCCCGACCAACCACGTGCTGCATGACGCGCACGAGGTGGCCATGTGGGTGAAGTGGAGCCCGCTGATCGCCTCGCTGATCGGCCTGCTGATCGCGGTCTATGTCTACCTGATCAAGGGCAATGAGCGCCTGGGCCTGAAGCTGGCCGAGCGCAAGGGCCCGCTGTACGTCTTCTTCTACAACAAGTGGTTCTTCGACGAACTCTACGAGGCGACCTTCGTGCGCTTCGCCAAGTTCCTGGGCGACCTGTTCTGGAAGGGCGGCGACCAGAAGATCATCGACGGCCTGGGCCCCGATGGCGTGAGCGCGGTCTCGTATGAGGTCGGCAAGCGCACCGGCAAGCTGCAGACCGGCTATCTCTACCACTACGCGTTTGTCATGCTGCTCGGCGTCGCCGGCCTGCTGACCTTCGCCCTGTACGCATTCCGTTGAGGGGGACGGAGCTCATGAGCGGCCTTCTCAGCCTTACGACCTTCGCGCCCCTGGCCGGCGTCGCGGTGATCCTCGCCGCGCGCGCCCTGCATGGCGCCGGAGAAAAGACCGACACCCTGGCCAAGTGGATCGCGCTCGTGACCACCCTGGTCACGTTTGGCCTGTCGATCCTTCTCACCGTCCAGTTCGACCCCAAGAACCCCGGCTTCCAGTTCGTGGAAGACATCGCTTGGTTCGCGGGCCTGCACTACCGCATGGGCGTGGACGGCATCTCGGTGCTGTTCGTCCTGCTGACCGCGTTCCTGCTGCCGATCTGTATCGTGGCCAGCTGGAAGTCGGTCGAGAAGCGCGTTGTCGAATACCTGATCGCCTTCCTCGTGCTCGAGACCCTGGTGATCGGCGTCTTCTGCGCGCTGGACATCGTGCTGTTCTACCTCTTCTTCGAGGGCGGCCTGGTTCCGATGTTCCTGATCATCGGCATCTGGGGCGGCAAGCGCCGGGTCTACGCGGCCTACAAGTTCTTCCTCTACACCCTGCTCGGCTCGGTGCTGATGCTGGCTGCGATCCTCGCGATGATCGGCATTTCGGGCACCTCGTCGATCCCCGAGTTGATGACCTTCAAGTTCGCCCCGTGGCTGCAGACCTGGCTCTGGCTGGCCTTCTTCGCCTCGTTCGCGGTGAAGATGCCGATGTGGCCGGTCCACACCTGGCTGCCCGACGCTCACGTCGAGGCGCCGACGGCCGGCTCGGTCATCCTGGCGGGCATCCTGCTGAAGATGGGCGGCTACGGCTTCATGCGCTTCAGCCTGCCGATGTTCCCGCACGCTTCGGAGATGTTCCAGCCGCTGGTGTTCGCGATGTCGGCGATCGCTATCGTCTACACCTCGCTGGTCGCCTTCCGTCAGACCGACATCAAGAAGCTGATCGCCTATTCGTCGGTCGCCCACATGGGCTTTGTGACCATGGGCATCTTCTCGGGCAATGCGGCGGGCGAGCAGGGCGCTCTGTTCCAGATGCTGAGCCACGGGATTATCTCGGGGGCGCTCTTCCTCTGCGTCGGCGTGGTCTACGACCGCATGCACACTCGCGAGATCGCCTTCTATGGCGGTCTCACCAACAGGATGCCGATGTATGCGGCGGTGTTCATGCTGTTCACCATGGGCAATGTCGGCCTGCCGGGCACCTCGGGCTTTGTCGGTGAAATCCTGACGATGACCGGTGTCTACAAGGCCTCGACCTGGACGGCGATCGTCTCGGCCCTGGGTGTGATCCTGTCGGCCATGTACGCCCTGACCCTGTATCGCCGCGTGATGTTTGGCGAGATCACCAACCCGCAACTGGCCACGATCACCGATCTGGACAAGCGCGAGATCCTGATCTTCGCCCCGCTGATCGTTTCGACCCTGGTGCTGGGTGTTTATCCCAATCTCGTGTTCAACCTGACCGCGACGTCTGTCGACGCGCTCGTCGGCGCCTGGCGCGCCGCCGTGGGTGGGTGAGGAGCCAATGACCTTTTCCGCCAACTTCTCGCTCGTGCTGCCTGAGGTCGTT
This sequence comes from Caulobacter sp. SL161, assembly GCF_026672375.1. Taxonomy (GTDB): domain Bacteria; phylum Pseudomonadota; class Alphaproteobacteria; order Caulobacterales; family Caulobacteraceae; genus Caulobacter. The sequence continues at coordinate 2,633,140 of NZ_JAPPRA010000001.1, read as the reverse complement.
CTCGCGATCGCGGCGCTGGTCCTGCTGGTCGCCGGCGCCTTCCGAGGCAAGGTCGGGGCCATCTTCACGCTGGCGGCCGTCGCGTCGCTGATCGCCGCCGCCGCCACGGCGGTGCTGGGACCCAAGGGCGTTGCTTTCGGCGGCGTCTACGTCGCCGACGCGGCCGCGACCTACGCCAAGGTGGCCATCTATCTGTCGAGCGCCGTGGCCGTCGTCCTTGGTGACCGCTGGCTGGCTCAGCGCGGCGACCAGAAGTTCGAGTACGCCGTCCTGGTGATCCTGGCCGCGCTTGGCATGGGCGTCACCGCCTCGGCCGGCGACCTGATCAGCCTTTACATCGGTGTCGAACTGCAATCGCTGGCCCTGTACGTCCTGGCCGCCATGCGCCGTGACGACGCCAAGTCCTCGGAAGCGGGCCTGAAGTACTTTGTGCTGGGCGCGCTGTCGTCGGGCCTGCTGCTGTACGGCAGCTCGCTGATCTACGGCTTCACCGGCTCGACCCACTTCAGCCAGATCGCCCTGGCGGCCGCACACGGCGGTTCGCATGGCGTGGGCCTGCTGTTTGGCCTGGTGTTCGTGATCTGCGGTCTGGCGTTCAAGGTTTCGGCCGCGCCTTTCCACATGTGGACGCCGGACGTCTATGAAGGCGCGCCGACGCCGGTGGTCGGCTTCTTCGCCGCCGCCCCGAAGCTGGCCGCCATGATGATGTTCGCCCGCGTTCTGGGCGACGCCTTCCCGGCGTCCGAGGAGCAATGGCGTCAGATCCTGGTGATCGCGGCTCTGCTGTCGGTGTTCGTGGGCGCCTTCGCGGGTCTCGCGCAGAGCAACCTCAAGCGCCTGTGGGCCTATTCGTCGATCGCCAATGTCGGCTACGCGCTGCTGGGCGTCGCCGCAGGCGGCGAGGTCGGCCTGCAGTCTATGCTGATCTTCATGACGCTCTACATGGTGGACGTCACCGGCTTCTTCGCCTGCCTGCAGGCGCTGAACCGCGACGGCAAGCCGATGGAGACGATCCAGGATATGGCCGGCCTCGTAAAGCAGCGTCCCGGCATCGCCCTGGCCATGACCGCCTTTTCGCTGTCGGCCCTGGGCCTGCCGCCGTTCTCGGGCTTCTGGGCGAAGTACTTCGTCTTTAAGGCCGCCATGGGCTCCGGCGATGTGATGCTGCAGTGGGCCGCCGTGATCGGTCTGGTCGGCTCTGTGGTCGCGGCCTTCTATTACCTGCGCCTGATCAAGGCGATGTGGTTCGACGACGCCGCAGGCGCCGTCGACGCTCCGTCGCCCTCGGCCCGGGCCGTGGGCTTCGCCGCCGCGATCTTCTCGTTCCCGATCGTGCTTGTGGCCCTGGCCTGGCTGGAACCAGCCGCCAAGGCCGCCGCCGCCGCCTTTGGTCACGCGTGACGTGACGGGCGTTTCGCCCGTCACTGTCCCCCCGATCGTCGTTCTCGACGAGATCGACTCGACCAACGCCGAGGCCCGTCGCCGGGCCGAGGCCGGCGCGGTGGAGCCCCTGTGGCTCGTGGGCCTTCGCCAGACAGCTGGGCGGGGACGTCGCGGGCGGGCCTGGGAAACCGGCGAGGGCAACCTCGCCGCCACCCTGTTGTTTCGCACTGAGCGGCCGCCCGCTGAGGCGGCGCAGGTGTCTTTCGTCGCCGCTTTGGCTGTGGCCGACCTGCTGGCGCGTTATGTCCCCACTCACCTGATCAGCCTGAAGTGGCCGAATGACCCTCTGCTGGGGGGATTGAAGGTCAGCGGTATCCTCGTTGAGTCCGGCGCCTCGCCATTCGGCGGGCTGTGGCTGGCGGTCGGGATCGGCGTTAACCTGAAGCGCAAGCCGATCGACGCCGAGCGCCCGGCCACGGCGATCGCAACCTATCTGGAGGCGCCGCCATCGCCGCAGGAGGCCGCTGAGGTTCTGGCGGAGGCCTTCGAGCGCTGGCTCCGCACCTGGGACGTCCTCGGTTTTCCCGCCATCGCCGACGCCTGGACCGCGCGCGCCCATGGGTTGGGCGAGCCTTGCGTCGCTCGTCTTGGCCATGAGACCGTCGAAGGGATCGCTGAAGCTCTCGACGCCGATGGCGCGCTCCGTCTGCGCCTGGCCGATGGAAGTCTTCGCCGGATCACGGCCGGCGACGTGTTTTTTGGAGGCGCTTGATGCTGCTGGCCATTGAGCAGGGCAACACCAACACCATGTTCGCCATTCACGATGGCGCATCGTGGGTCGCGCAGTGGCGGTCAGCGACCGAGAGTACGCGCACGGCCGACGAGTACGTTGTCTGGCTTTCGCA